>JASFYO010000064.1:0-7695 GCA_045047305.1 Planctomycetota bacterium
ATCATGAAATCATTCATACTTTTGCTTTTTACTTCACTTACCCTATCAAGTTATGCCAGTGCTTTCGATCAGGGAAACTGCGATCTAGGTGCGCGCCCAGGGGTCTGTGGCGGGAATTCCAATCACCCCGCCGCTCCCTCTCATCATTCCCAAGTGATCGGATGGAGCAATTGGGATTCTACAGGTGGCAATGGGAATGCCTCAGACCTAGACGGCGTAGATTTGCCTCTGATACCTGCAAGCGGGATGCGTAATCTATATGTGAGAGGTGGCAACGGAGCAGATGCCGGGAAGGGTTCTGATTCCGGGCAAGCAGCCCCTGGCTACAGTGGAGCTCCAGGTGGGGATGGCGTTGCTAATGGCGGCAACGGTGGAAAGGTTTCTGTCAAGACGGAAGGAGGATTGGCCGTTGCAGTTGGGGGAGATGCCGGCAAGGGCGGAGACGGTGGGAAAGGTGGTGATGGAGGACCTGCGGTGTATGGAGAGAGCGGAGGGGTAGTTAATGCAGCAGGAGGCGGAGGAAAAGGCGGTGCCGGTTGCGATGGCGGGAAAGGAGGGGATGCGAAAGCAGTCTCTAGCTTTGATCCGGCAAGTGGAGTGCTAGGAGCTCATATTGCGATTGCTGGTGTTGGCGGAAATGAGGGCATTGGTGGCCCAGGTGGAAGTCCCGGTGGCGCTAAAGGGGCAGATGGCAGTAAAGGTGGATTCGGTGCAGCTTCCTAGATGATGCGAATCCGTTTTCATTGGGTTTTGATTGTTGCAATAGTAGCAGCAACAGCCTTTTGGAAGTGTGGGCCCGGTTTGGGCAGCGCGAATGCGGCTGTCGCAATCGATTCCCCTCCGACAATATTCCTAGCACCTGTGGTAAACTCGGGTGTTGGGTATTCTCGTGAAGAAGTTTGGGCGAAGAAAAAAATTCGTTTCGTTGATAGGCTCGCATTGGATTTTGAGGTCCCTGTTGAATCAGTCGCATTTCGTTGTGGTGACACAACTGTAAAAGCATCAGAAGCTTCGATTCCTCAAGCCTTGCTTGATTGCTCCGGTGGGGGATACTGGGAGGTGCATGCGCCCAACAAAGGTGGCTCAATTTACATTGAAACCTCTTTGGCGAAATCCCGACTTGAAGGGGGGGAGTTTGCTGTAGGGTTTCGCCCTGGCTTGAGAGTTGGTGTGCGTGACACGAAGGGCAGACCCCTCCTTTCCGCTCCATCGGTTCATTACAGTATTATGGATAGCGCCGAGTTTGCCGAAATTAAGCTGCAAAGTATGAATTCTCCCAAAGATGAACTTTGGGCAAGGGGGTCATTAGATCAACTACTTGGTGCGTGCGAAAATCGGATTGATGGATTTGAGGTGATACCCCTAGAGCTTGAATCGTCTGAACAAATCCACGTTTTGGATAGCGGAGGCGTGATGTTGATTTGGGCTTCTGCTGAGGGCTATAACCAGGCATGGAGAGAGGTGCTTGTCTCTCCAGGGAAGGTTACTGATCTTGAGCTTCTTCTTCAGCCTCGACCAGTGGTGTTTGGAAAGGTTTTCGATTCTAATAGTGAACCCATTCCCTATTCTCGCTTATTCATTACCGTTAGCTTTGGAGAGAACCAAAGGCCAGATATCAGTTCTGCGGACAACAATAGAGGTGTGGCAATAATTTCTGGTGGTTTGCCAGGCGCCATGCAGAGAACTGCGAGATTGAGAACAAAAACTGATGAGGAAGGCTTTTATTCCGTCAAAGTTCCAAGAGGGGAATACTATGGGGCTTCCTTGCGAAAAGATGAATCATTTGGTTTTTCGAGAACCACAGAGATTGATTTTGGCCAACTCGATCGAATCGAACTCAATCTAGAACTTCAGGATTCTGATTCTTCTCCCGCCGGCTATTACTTGGAAGTAATTGATCAGGCAGGAAGGCCAGTCCGCGGGGCTGAAATCGGGCTTGCCATTGTGGATGATTTGGATTGGATACGTGATTTTCCAAAAGTTGTTTCAGATGAGCGAGGGAAAGCTTTTTATCCGTGGGTAAGTGCTGGCACACGGGTTTCTCCAATTGTTAGCCTAAATGGGGAGGATATTCGTAAAGGAGTGAGTTATCTAACTCTCAATACGGGGCATACCACGATTGAGGTATTTGTTTCGCCTCCAGAACCACATTCCGAAGTCGAAGAATAAAAAAACGCCCTGCCAAACGCAGGGCGTTCACCACATTCCTAGACATGGAATTCGTAAGTCGGCGAGGGGATGATCAGCCGACCCACTTATTCCTGCCAGCTCGACGCGCTTCCTTAGCCTGCTTGAGGTCTTGCAGGAAGGCGCGCTTGTCGGCTGCACTAAACAGCCGGACTTCCGCCCCACAATCGATGCAAAAGCTGGCGTCCAGGCTTTGCAGGTATCGAACGTAGTCGTGACAACGGGGACAGTATTTGGAGTCCTTGAAGAAGTCGCTTTGAGGCATGACAGATTTAGTTGTTGAGGGGGAGGTGGAAAGATCAGCCGTTAGGCTCTGTGAAACCGTAGCCCCTCTTTTGCGCCAGTGACGTGGAAAACCTGGAAAATATAAGGAAATCCAGGAAGTCGCAAATGGCGATAGATCTCCCGCTCTCGACCTAAGCCTTTTCGGCGAAGGGAGTTACTAAGAAAGTGCCAAGGAGAGCTCTTTGCGTACAAAGGAGTCCGTCTCAATTGTTAAGACCTTGTGGAGAACTTTTCGTTCCCCAATTTCGCCTAAGGCCCAAGCGGCGTGCCCTCGCACTAGCGCTTCCGGGTGATAAAGGGCTTGTTCTAGCTCAGGAGCCCCTCTTTTGAGGTTTCCGAGTACGACACAAACGTTGCGCAAGATGGCCGCCCAACCGGGGCGTCGGAGTGGGGAGCCTGTGAATAACTTGTGGAAACTCTGCTCAGAAAGGTGGAGAAGTTCTTCAAGAGAGAGTTGAGCGAAGGCATCGAGAGGCGGCCAATCTTCACTGCGGTCGGGCTCTGCGGCGCCGAATGGGCAAACTTCTTGGCAGACGTCGCAACCAAACACCCATTCCCCCATAGGCCGACGCCACTCCAAAGGAATAGCGCCCTTGGTTTCAATGGTGAGGTAGGAAATGCACTTACGCGGATCAAGTTCGTATGCGGAAGTGAAGGCGTTGGTGGGGCAGGCGTCGAGGCAGCGGGTGCAGGAGCCGCAGGTGGCTTCCCGCGCAGGTGGCGGTGCCCATGCCGGGACTTCGAAGTCCAATACAAGTTCTCCGAGCAGTACCCAGGGGCCATGAACTGGGTGCAGTAGCAAGGTGTTCTTGCCGCGCCAACCAAGGCCGCCACGGATCGCCCACTCACGTTCGAGCACGGGGGCGGCGTCGACCGTTGCACGGAAGGATTTAGCCAGGCCTGCAGCACGTAGTCGTTTGCCTAAACGCTCGAGCCGTTTACCAAGCACATTGTGGTAATCGCGGCCAAGTGCATAGCGCGCCACACGTCCGCCGCCGCGAAAGCTACCGGCCTCGCGGTGATAGGGAAGCACAAACAAGGCGGCACCCCGCGCCCACCCTTTCCACAGCTGCAGGTTCGCTCCAACCTCTTGCACCTTATGTAGATACCCCATCTCGCCGGCGCGGCCTTCTGCCAACCAGCGCTTGAGCCTTTGCATGACTTCGGGGTCTAAGCTTTGGGTCGGAAGGGTGCCCTGCAGCTCTAAGCCAACCTCAAGTGCTAACTCATGCAGAGTTTGCAATTCAGCGGGCATGGAAGATGGAAGCATGTGGGCATTATCGCGTACGTTTGACCTTCTTGCCGGTCATGAGCGTCGAAGGGGCGGAGATAATCTAAGGTGAGTTCTCCGCCAAGGCCTGCAACCCGTGGGTCGGTCGGCGGGTCACATTTGTTCATGGTCCTCCTGCCCTTATGTTTCAGCCTGCTTTTTCAGGCCCCTGCAGTCCCTCAGCCGATGATGGTTGTGGAATTGCCCGATCCAGTGGCCACGATGGGGGAGTTGTTACACGGTCCGATGCAGCAAAGCGTGGTGCAGTCGGAAATTTGGGCACTGGCAAAAAAGCGCCCCGAATTTGCAGTGGCAGAAGCTGGGTGGAGCTTTCTTTTGCGGCCGGCTGGTGGCAACGCAGAACTCTTTGTAGCTAGCTTTGCCGGCGATGGATTGTTCCTCGCAGCGATGCCAGGCGTAGAGGGGGATGCGAAGCAAGCCGCTGACTGGGTCTTGCTTGGTTTTGGTCACGATGGCGATCTTGCACAGGATTGTCTGATGCCACCTTTGCAAATGCAGGGAATCGAACGCGCCGCTTTTCGCGGTGAAAGCTGGGAGATCATGTTGGATGAGAGAATTTCCCTTTTGCGAGAGGGGAATCGCTTCCTCGTTGGCTCCAACCGCGCCTATATGAAACAGCTATCTACGACCCCGCGAGCAGATCTAGATGCTTGGCTGCAGAATCCTTCCTCGTTGGTTACGGACAATGAGATCACTCCAGATCTCCGTGGTTGGATTCTTGGCGACGCCTTGCGTGAAGATGGCTTTGAAGAGAAGCCCGCCAATGCCGCCGCCTCCTATTTGGTAGGTGAGTTGCATGAGGCTCTGCGCACCGCACCTTGGCTCAGCATGAGTTTCGATATCGATGGACATAGCCTCCAGCTTGAATTTACCGCTCCGGCGAGTGAAGAAATGCGCAGCACGCATAGGCCATTTTTCCCTACCCTGGGCGAAATCCCGATGCCGCAACTCGACCAGCTTATTCTGGAAGGTGTTTTTACCCGGGAACTTGCCACCTGGTGGGCGGGACGCGCCGACTACCTTACTGAACGAGGCCTCAATGAAACGATCGAAGGTGATGGCGCCCTGAAGCTTCTCTTCGGCCGCGATCCTGCCGCCGACGTCTTTTTGCACCTGGAACCCGAAATCCGCTGGCTTCTTGCGCCCCTCGACGAATCCACGGCCACCAACTTGAGCGTGGAGTACGCAGCGCTGGCTATGGGGTTTCGTTTTAAGCAAGATGCACCGAAGGATTTGGAGCAAGCTTTTGCCAACGCATTTTTGTCGGCCATTACTTTTGCGAATTTTGATACCGGCCAAAGTGGGCAGCCGACTCTAGAGATGAACATGAACATGGATGAGCGCGGCAAAATGTATTCCGCTGCTTATCCGAAATGGCCCCATGAGTCGAAGAAGCCTGAGCGCTACAATTTCTCCCCAAGTCTGCTGATACTTCCGGATGGAGAGTTATGGATTTCTAGCTCCCTAGGTTTACTCGAAGAAATCGCGTCTGCACCAGTGAAACTGGTGTCTGCATCTGGAATGTGGCTCGAATTTCAAATGCAAGATTTGATGCAAATCGTGGAACGCGACCGCGCTCACTTTGTTGCAAATCGTATGTTGGAAGAAGGCGGAGATTTAGAAGCGGCAGAGCAATTCGTCGACCTAGCTTTTGGTCTTATTCGGCTCATAGATAGTGGTAGCGTGCGTAGCTTTCTTAAAGATGACCGCATGCTTCTACAGCTGGAGCTCGGCTTCACGCCATAAATCCAACCCCCCTCCCATGTTGAACCCTCAGCAAGCCCTTGAAATTTATGATCCGCGTAGCGGTCATGGACCGTGGGAGGCTGCGCAGGTGGGGCACTTGTTGGCGCGGGCGCTGGGTGGAGCAAAACCTGGGCAGATTGAAGAGCTGATTAAGGTTGGCCCTGCCAAGGCGATGGACTTTTTGTTTGAGCCTGACCAGGAAATGCTCGAAGCCGCATGGATGGGAATCGGGGAGCCTTTGTCGGTTAATAAAGACCGGGCCAAGCTTGCAGCCTGGTGGATGATGAAGATGGTGCAAGACGATCGCGTGACCGGAAGCCGTTTAGTTTTGTTTTGGCATAACCACTTTGCCACAACATGGAGCAAGGTTGCCGATAGTGAAATGATTTACCGTCAGCACTTGTTGTTCTTGGAAAAGGGCGCGGGCTCTTTTGAGAACCTTTTGCTAGCAGTGGCAAAGGACCCCGCCATGTTGGTGTTTTTGGATAATGATTCCAATCGTAGGGGCTTGGCAAATGAAAACCTCGCGCGCGAACTGATGGAGCTATTTTCTTTAGGCGAAGGCCACTACAGCGAAAGAGATGTGAAAGAAGCATCCCGCGCATTGACTGGCCGCAGCGTAGACAAGGGGCGTTACCGTTTTATTTCACTGCACCATGATGAAGCTGCAAAAACGGTGCTGGGAACTACGGTACACGATGGCGATGACTTAGTACGCACGGTAGTGGCGCAAGAATCTTGTCCAAGATTCTTGGCGCAAAAGTTATGGGCATTTTATGTCGCACCAGAGATTCAGGACGACGTCCTGGACTTACTCGTTTCGCGTTGGCGTGAGAACTATCTTGACATCACATGGTTTTTGCAAACCGTATTAGGATGTCGAGCCTTTTATGAATCAACTTCCATGGGTAGCTTGGTGAAGTCGCCGGTCGATTACGTGATTGGCGCGATGCGCGCCCTTGGCGGACGTCCAGACCCGCGCGAACTTGAACGCTCGGCCTCGGGCATGGGACAAACTTTGTTCGAACCTCCGGGGGTGCAAGGATGGGAAGGCGGCGAGGCATGGATTCACACGGCTTCATGGATTGCACGTACACGTTTCGCCGCGGACGTTTCTGCGGGGCGCCGGGAAATGCTGCGCAAGGCTCCGATGGAAAGCCTTTTCCCAATGCGGCGCCGGCGTAATGTACGCACAGCGCTCGAGGATCTTCTCCGCGCCCTCCTGCCTGGTGGGCTTTCTCCTGCCCGCCATCGCGCTTTGCTTGTTACTCTAGAAGAGCTCGAGTCGAACAGCGATGCCCAGCGATTTCAAGAGATGGCATACGCGGTTCTTTGTTTGCCCGAGTTTCACATGTCATGAGCACCACTCGCCGCGAATTTTTGCAGCTCTCTGCCCTGATCGGGGCCGGTGTTTGTCTGACGCCTGGACTCCTTTGGTCTGCCATGCAGCCGGCCAAAGACAATCGACGTCTGGTTTTACTTTTCCTTGATGGCGGCAATGACGGCCTCAACACTGTTATCCCTTACGCCGATGATTTGTACCGCAAAGCGCGTCCAAAGTTGGCGGTATCTGCGGATAAGATTATTGCACTGGATGAAAGTGTAGGGCTCAATTCTCAGCTTAGCGCATGGCAAGCTCTCTTCGATGATGGCAAGTTAAGCATCCTTCAAGGCGTTGGTTACGACCGCCCAAACCTTTCACACTTCACCTCGCGCGACATTTGGCACAGTGGTCTCCGTGAAAGCCAAGAACGCCACGATGGATGGATCGGTCGGTGCTTCGAAACACAGCGCGCACTTGGAAGCTTGCCTCCAGTTGCGGTGGGCACATCCGAATCTCCTTTGTTGCTAAAGAGCCGTAGTTCTGATGGACTAACGCTTACGAATCTTGCCAGTTTACGAATCGATTCCAAACCTCCAACGCCGGGCACGCGACTCGCCACCGGGCCTTTGGCGCGGATTAGTCAGACTTCCCTGATGGCTTATGAAACGGCTGCACAGCTGCGTGTCGCGGCAGAAAAAGTTCCAGCAGGAAAGGGGTATCCCGATTCTTCACTTGGGGATCGTTTACGTTTGGCTGCAAGACTAGTGCGCGCAGAAAACGGGCCACCGGTTTGTTGGACCAAGCTTGGCGGTTTTGATACCCACGCATTGCAAACTGGAAACCATCATGCATTATTGCGCCA
>JASFYO010000065.1:0-18338 GCA_045047305.1 Planctomycetota bacterium
CCGAGAGCCATGGTGCGGCGCAGCATGTCGATGACGGCAAGGCGCGCGCCTTCCAGGGCTTCATCGCCAGTGCCAAGAACGCGATTTTCGCGGTAATAGCTGTTGCCAGCAGCGGCGATTTTCAGCAATGATTGCGCCACAGTCATGGGCTCGCGTTTGGTTGCGGCTTCGCGCAGGGCTTGAGGCAACCGCCCGACGGCCACAAATAAGTCCTTGCCGCCTTCTAGCAGTCTGGGGTCGATGTCTTCGCATGCCGGCACTTCCCGCTCCGCCTTACGCAAAATCGAGCAGCAACGTGCATGGGTGTATTGCAAATACGGGCCGGTGTCTCCTTCGAAGGAAAGGACCTCCTTCCAGTCGAAAATCACATCTTTTTGGCGCTGATGTTTGAGATCGTGGAAGACGACCGCGCCGACGCCAACCATTTCCGCGACCTCGGCCTTGGTTGCGAGCTCCGGGTTCTTCTTATCTACCGCTTCTCGTGCCAACTCCACCGCGCGGTCGAGCACTTCTGACAACGAGATCACGCGCCCGGCACGAGTCGATAACTTGCCTTCTGCCAAGCGAATCAGGCCAAATGGAATGTGCTCCATCTTCTCCTGCCAATCCGCGCCGCAAAGCTTGAGCGCGGCTTTGAATTGCTGGAAGTGCAAAGTTTGCTCTGCACCCACGACGTAAAGCATCTGGTCGAAGTGGAATTCCTCCCAACGTGATTTGGCCGCTGCAATATCACGCGTGGCGTACAGAGTGGTGCCATGCGCGGTCTTGACCAAGCAAGGAGTCTTGATTCCCTCTGAGGTCAGGTCGATGATTTGCGCGCCATCATCCTCTTTGAGTACGCCGGAGTCATCCAGCCAAGTCAGGATGTCGGTGAGTTTGTCTTCGTACCAAGACTCTCCGCGGACGAAATCAAACTCAATGCCGAAGCGATCATAAACGCGTTCGAATTCGCGCATGGAAAGTTCGGTGAACTGCTTCCAAGTGGCGCGGGTTTGGTTGTCGTCGCCGGACTCCAGTTCTTGGAATGCTATTTTAGCCTCGGCAGGGAGGGACTCATCTTGCTTTTCCTCCTCGTGATAACGCACGTAAAGCGCAAGTAAATGCGCAATTGGATCCTTTTGCAGTTCTTCTTCGGAACCCCAGCGTTGCCATGCAGCGACGAGTTTGCCGAACTGCGAACCCCAGTCGCCGATGTGATTGATCTTGATCACATGATGCCCGAGGCGGGCGTAGAAACGTGCCAGTGCAGCGCCAATCACGGTGGTGCGCATGTGTCCGACGTGCATCGGTTTGGCAATGTTCGGTGAAGAAAACTCGACTACCGTAGTGCAGTCTTCATGGCCGGATGCGAAATCGTCGCGTAGGGCACTTTCTAGAACTACGGCGGCTAAACGCTCCTCAGTAATCGAGAAGTTTAAGAATGGACCGGCTGCTGCTGCAGTGATGTCATCGACCGCAAATTCCGCGGCTAAACCCGCCGCCAACTCGGCAGGATTCTTGCCCGCAGCTTTTGCAAAGCGGAAGCAGGGTAGGGCGAACTGCCCCAGAGTCTCATTGCGCGGACGTTCCAGTTGCAGCATAGATTCCTCCACATTCAGGGCCGTAACGAGTGCGGCGCGAATGCGGGAAGCGAAGAAGTCGAGCCCATTGGGCTGCGCGGTAGCAAGTGGAGTTGGCATTTCAGGAAGCCCGGTAAAGGGGGGCAAGCAAGTCGTCGAGCGGGAATCCTAAGGCATCGCTGATTTCTGCGGCTTGGGATTCGGCAAGTTCCTGAGCGCGAGTGAGCCAAACTGACTTGCCATAACGCGCATCGAGGTCGGCATGGCGCACGGCCATCGGCACAATCTTAGTGTGCTGCACGCTGGAATCGGCCACGCTGAGTACGCTGTCGGCTAAGTCCCAATCGGGGCCGAGCGCTTGAAACGCGGAATCAGCTAGGGAGGGCTCCCAAAGCTGACTTTCAGCCACCTCAGCATGACTGCGGCCTTTGAGCCAATGGGTGAGGCAGCCGCGGCCGGCGCTGGCATAGCCCTCGCCTTTCAACAAGCAGTAGCCGCTCCATCCGTGCAGTGGGCCGTGAGTTTTGGCACGCCCGATGTCGTGGAGTAAAGAGCGTACTTCGAGCAGCTCTAAATCAAACTCCGATCCGGTTTGTTGCAAGGCGGCCCCTATGTGGTGCGCAACCTTCGCAACCTGATGGCAATGTTCCACCCAGGCCTCCCTGGGGGATGCAAATTGCAGCAGCAAGACCCGGGCGTCGTGCAGACCCAAGCGAGATTCAGGCATCGGCGCCGGGACTGGGAAGAAAGCTTAAGCGTTTGGCTGCTCGGATGAGGGTGCGTCGTAGATCGGAAAAGCCGAGGCGCTCCACGGCATTTTGTTCCGTTAACCAGGCAACATCCTGGTGCTCAGCAGAAACCTGCAGCGCGCCTTCCGTCACCGGCTCTAACGCCAGGAAGTAAACCACGCGTTTCCACTCGGAGTCGCCTGGGCGGTAGATGGAAGTATCTGCAAAAACGGAATCGAGGGCGTCGGCCTGCAGAGCAATCCCGGTTTCCTCTAAAACTTCGCGCAGGGCACCGCTGATTAGATCTTCCCCTGATTCGAGGTGACCCTTGGCAAAGCTCCAGGTGCCGTGCTTGGCATTTTGCAGCAGCAAGAAGCGAGGTTCCGCGCGTGAGCCCGCCCACAGAACGATGCCCGCAGCGAGCACCGGGTTCTCCGCGGTGCCGTGGTTTGGAGGGGTGGGAGAGGCTGAATCCACTCCTTGATTCTAACTCATGGAGAGGGGGTACAATCTTGGGATGGTTGCCGTGGAACAGGCCGGTTTGAGTGTGGTGGGCAGGGTTGTGGAGCAACGCGCCGTTGGCGCCGACGCTTTTGTGTTGGAGCTGCAAATGCCCGGTATGCCAGCGTTCATGCCTCCAGGCGCATTCGCAATGTTGTCGCCAGAAGATGGCAGCGGCCCTGAGATTCCGCGCCCATTCAGTGTGTATGACCGGATTGGGGCTGACGGCTTCACATTTTTAATCCAAACCTTAGGGCGCGGCACCAAAGCAATTGAGCAGGTGCCTATAGGCGCGAAAATGCGTTGCACGATGCCTCTCGGCAATGGATTTGAGGTCGCATCTGCAGAACGCACGGTGGTGATGGTCGCTGGTGGAGTGGGTAGTGCACCCTTTTTGCTTTATGCAAAACAACGCGCAAGCATGGGGGCGAGTGCTAACACCCATATGCTGTTCGGCGCGCGCACAGGAGAACGGCTTTACGATCGGCAAGCCTTTGAAGCGGTCGACGTCGACCTCCATCTAGCCACCGATGATGGCAGTCTTGGGTTCGATGGCAACGTGGTCGCTTGCCTCGGCTCTTTGCTCGACGCCAACCAACTCCCCGCCGACGCCCTGTTTCTCGCTTGCGGTCCCGCTGGCCTACTTCATGGTTTCGCCGATTTCGCTCGTGCCCGGTCGCTCGACGCCTGGCTCAGCCTAGAAACCTACATGGGATGTGGCTTTGGAGTCTGCAACGGCTGTCCAGTGCCGACCAATCCAGATGGTCCGCTTGGTGGCTGGCCGTATGCTCGGACCTGCACCGAAGGCCCGGTGTTCCCTCTCTCCTCAATCCAATTTTAGACATGGAAGGCTGGTCGATTGAAATCAATAAGGAGTACCTAAAGTTCTCCGCCGCGCACTTCCTTATTTTCCCGGATGGAAGCTCCGAGCGCCTGCACGGACACAACTATCAAGTGTCGTGCGAAATTGGTGGCGCACTTTCGGAGTTTGGTTTGGTGCTCGATTTTAAACGGGTCAAACCCATCATCCGTGAGTTGGTCGATCGTCTAGACGAGTACTGGCTCATCCCTGGGGAACATCCAGTCTTGACTTGGAAGGACCGCGGAGACGATGTCATCGAAGTCCATTACCGAGAACTGTATTACGCCGCTCCCAAGTCCGACGTCGTGATTCTGCCCCTGCGCAACATCTCTGCGGAAAAGTTGGCCGCTTATGTCGGCTGTGAGTTGTTGGACCGCATCACGCGGGAATTCCCCGAGATGCCGGTCGAACGCCTGCGGTTGTGCGTGGAAGAGACTTCCGGGCAGCGCGGTTGCTGGACCTACACGGCTGACTGAAGGTTTTCGCAGCGCCCAGGTGTGGATAAAACCGGCGACCGTTGCCGGTCACCGGTACCCATCATGGCAGTTAAGCAATCCTTCTAATTGAACGCCGCCTACAAGGGCAATGACGGATGCAGAGGGCTCGTGCTTAAGGATAATTCTCAAATAAATGGCAGCTTGTGCGACCATTGGGCGACGCTAGAATTCCAAGCCTAATTGAGTCGGGGCGTAGCGCAGTTTGGTAGCGCGTTGCACTGGGGGTGCAGAGGTCGGAAGTTCAAGTCTTCTCGCCCCGACCATTTACCGCGGCAAAGTTTAAGCGCCCGCGATGATGCGGAAGATGCGGCCGTCTTGGCAAACGATGTACATCTCTTGGTCCGCGTCGACGCCAAAGCAAACCAGGGTCGTTAACCTGCTATCAGCAGAGAGTTGCTTGGTTCGATTGGTGCGTTCGAGCAAGACGCCGTCTTTGACCTTGAGAGTCCCAACCGCGCCGCTGCAGTAGTCAGCGTAAAAGTACTGCCCTTGCAGCCAAGGGATTTGCTCACCGCGATACACATAACCGCCGGTCACCGAACAGTGGCCGCCAGTATGTCCGTACTCGTGGATAGGTTGCACTAAGGCGGCATCGGTCTCGAAATCGGAACCCTTGAAGGCGTGGGTGCCTTCTTCGATGCGCCAGCCATAGTTCTCACCGCCCTTGCTGGCGCCAGATTGCCAATCCAGCTCCTCCCACTTGTTTTGTCCGACATCGCCGATGTATAAATCGCCGTTCACGGGGTCGAAGCAGAAGCGCCATGGATTGCGCATGCCATAGGCCCAGATTTCATCACGGAATTGATCGTTGCCGACGAAGGGATTACTCTTCGGAATCGCATAGGGATCACCTTGGTCGACGTCGATGCGCAGAATCTTGCCGAGTAGATTTTGTCCGTTTTGCGCGGCGTCATGGGGATCATTGGCGGCCCCGCCATCACCAAGTCCGATGTAAAGGAAACCATCGTTAGGGCCAAAGGCAATCATGCCGCCATTGTGATTGGACCAGGGTTGCTTTACTTGAAGCAGGAGTTTTTCACTTTCTGGATCGGCAATCCACTGCTCAGAATCCACCGTGAAACGCGAAATTATGGTGTCGCCTTCGGTGTTGGAATAATGCAGGTAAACATAGGGCATTTGCGGGAAGCGCGGGTGCCAAGCCATGCCAAGTAAACCGCGCTCGGAGATGGAGCTGATCTTAGCCGTGAGATCGATGAGATCGTGGTCATCGAACTCACCGTTGATGAGCATGCGCAGGCGCCCGGCTTGCTCCAGAATAAATAAGCGCGAAGAGTCGTCCGGGGCGGAGCAGAGGAATACCGGGGACTTTAGGTCGGTGCGCACAACCTCGAGCGCCAGGGTTTGGGTGGCGTCGGGGGTGGAGTTGGCTTCTGGTTCTTGCCAAGCGTCGGCAGGGGTGCCGCAGGCAACAGCGGTGATGAGAACGAGGCTAGGGAGGAGCAGGGCAGAGGCCATGCGTCTAAGACTACTTCTTCGGGTAGTTTTTCAGGCACCAAGCAGCCCAAGCTTCGTCGAAACTGCTCGCATCGAGTTCAAATGCTTGCATCAGGGCTTTCTTTTGCACGCTAATCATTTCCTCCACCGTGGGGAATTCGCCTGGAGGAAAAGGGTCTTTCAGTATTTTGAAAAACGTAGCGAAGCCGTCGCGCTTGGTTTGCATGAGAAAATCGATCCGCGACCATGCCATCATGTGCTCGTTGTACTTCATTTCCTCCGGTTGCGGAAAGTGCATGACTTCCTCGAAGCTGGGGTAATAATCATGGCCGATGCGGGCTCGCACCTTCGGCTGCCACTTCCAGATATTTTTGTCGTCGGTGCCGAACAGACGGTCTTGGGTGAAATAGTTTCTCGTGGGATCGATGCGTCGCGCGAACCAATGGCCGAGTCCTGCGTTGACCCACTCTGGCATGGAATGACGATAGTAACGATAGCCATTAAGTAAATTCATCGACACGCTATACACGAATAAGCAATGCATGGTGGTGTCCGATGCCATGCCATCGTTTTCGGCAGCAATTCCAAACAGGAGGGTGCCGTCGCGTGGGAACATATAGCGGATTGGCTTATCGCCCTGCTGATTCATGAAGGATTTGCGGTAGCGTCCTAGGCTGCTTTCCTGGTTAAATAAAAGCAAGGTGTATTTGCTTTTCATGCCTAAATAAACACCTTCGCCCATGTATTCACCGTTGACTTCGAGGCCCGGCGAAACCGGAAAACTCTCATCGGTTACGCCGAGCAAGTCCGACATTTCGTCGTATAAATCCTCCGCACGCATGGCGTAAAGATGCAAGCGTAACCAGGGGTCAAGTTTTTTTACTTTCTTCGGGACATTAGGCAGGCGTTCACGCAAACGTTTCATCTCTGCCTTTATTTTCTCCTTTTCAATCTTGTTGCCGCGGTCAATGGTGTAGCTGTCAAGACTGCTGCCAATACGGAAATGAGCCGTTTCAACCCAACGGATACGGGCGCCACCCAGGGCCTCGTCAATGTCCTTCGTGCTGTGGTTGTCGGCCCAGTGAAAGCGCCCTTGTTTGACAATGCCGGCGGCTGCAAGGACGTCCTTATCGTTTTCGGAATAAGGGTCTTCCAGCCACTTTTTATCCTCCTCCTTGTCTTTGCCCTTTTGGGCAGCAAGTGGAGTGAGAGGCAGTGAGGTGGCG
The DNA here is from genome assembly GCA_045047305.1 of Planctomycetota bacterium. Taxonomy (GTDB): domain Bacteria; phylum Planctomycetota; class UBA1135; order UBA1135; family UBA1135. The sequence continues at coordinate 6,829 of JASFYO010000065.1, forward strand.
AGGAAGAGAAGGAGTAGGTGCTTGAGCATCAGCGTATTGGCGGCGCAGGCTTTTGGGTTATAGCGATTCGGAAGGCCTCGATATCTGCGAATGGCAAAAAATAAACGCCGTCGAGCCGAAGCCCGACGGCGTCTATGAGTCGTCAGTTACTTGCCGACGCGAGGTTGAGTGATGTCAAAGGTAGGCTCTTCTTTGATGGATTTCAGTCCCAAATCGGAAAACTTGTCTTCTTTCGCTTGCCACTTCGCAATCTCCCGTTGTGCCTCTTCTAAATCCTTACGCTTCTTTTTCAGTTTTTTGGACTTTGGACCGCGACGCTCTATTTCGTCATCGATGGCAATCTCTAAACGCGCAATCTTTTCGTCGAGAATGTCGTACTGAGAAAGGATCTTTTCGATTTCCTTGACGGCTTTTTCCGCATCCTTTTTGTACTCGGATTCCAGCATGGTGTACATGTTGTTCCAGAGTTCGGAGCGCGATAAATCGCCACGTAAAGGAATTGGATTACTGCCATCCCAGCGAGCTAGAAATAGGTGCGGAGGATGCTTTGCCGCAAAGACCTTGGTGAAGGGGTGATCTTCTTCCAGTACCTCGATGGGCATCTTTACGCAGTGAAACCAGCGCGCCATGATGAGTGTGCGCTCATTTCCACCAGAACGGGATAGGAGCGCGTCATCGGTGCCGTTGCACAAACGACATTCGCGAAGAACCAACAATGGCATGCGTGAATCACCGGCGAGGGTGTAGAACGCAACTTGCTCGTCCAAGGCGCGACGCATAGCCTTCGCTACCGTGCCTGAGGAGTTGTCAGCGTTGACATCGATCAGGTTGTGGACTGGATAGTCCCACCTCATTTTGAGCAAAGTCTTAGCCGTCTTGCCATGCTCCGTTGGCAATGCACCTCCGCCGCCGCCAGAGGAAGGGCCAGTGCCCGCACCTGGCGTGGCAGGGCCGCCTATTGGAGCCGAAGGAGTCGACGGGGTAGAAGGAGTTGCTGGTGCAGCAGCTCCCGGACCAGTGGTATCTCCTGGGCCTCCATATCCGGCACCCCCACGGGGGCCACTAGAACCACCTCATCATTGAGGTGAAGCTGCAAGAGGGGCCGTGAATGCGGCAACTGCAGCAACAGAAAGAATCAGCGAAAAGAGTTTACTCATGAATCTAGGTGTCCTGATGTGAGGGACAGGGGTAAACGACTTTAGCAGTGACTGGAGGTAAATAACCTGAAAATGGCAGAAAAGGCTGGAATTCCCCGGTTTTTCCCCGGCCCAAAGCAGACTTTTTCTACTTCTTGCGGTAGTTTTTGAGCACCCAAGCGCGCCAAATGCTGTCGAATTCTTCCGGTTCCAGGCCCAGGGCGGCCATGAAAGCATCGAGTTGTCGTTGTTGTAGGTTTTCGGGTGACGCCCGCACCCCTGCTGCGAAGGGAGCTTTGACAAGGCGAAGGAACTCAGCGAGTTCCGCAGGGTGCTCTTGACGCAAGAAATCGATTCGAGCCCAGGCAATCATGCCGTCGGCGAAGGAGAGGGTTTCGTGGCCCCGCCAAGCAATCATTTCAAGGAATGAGGGGTCGGCTTCGTTTTTCACCCGCCCGCGGACTCGTACTTCCCAGTCCCACACCTTCTTGTCGGATGGGCCGAATGCACGCTGTTCGTTGAAGTAATTGCGAGTGTGGTCAATCTCCCGTGCATAACCGTGGGCGAGGCCCAAGCCAATCCAGGAGGGCATATTGTGACGGAAGGCCAAAAAACCATTCAGAAGATTGATGGTTAGGCCATAGTGCAACATGCAGTGCATGGCAGTGTCCGAGGCCATGCCATCAAATTCCGCCGCAAGGCCAAACATAAGTACTTCATCCTCGGGGAATAGGTACATCATGGCGCCATGCGAGGGATAGGTGCAGAAGGTTGCTTGATAGCGCTCTAGCGTGCTCTTTTTCTCGGTGAGAAGGATGGTGAACTTGTTTTGCATCCCTAAATATGGTCCCAACTTGGAAGTACGCTCCTTGGGGCTCAGCATGGGGTCGGGGAAGTCATCTGGCGTGATCAGCAGTAATTTTTCTATTTTTGCATATAGATTTTCTGCACGCATTGCGGTTAAGTGCATGCGCAACCACGGGTCATAGGTTTTTACTTTTCGCGGCACATTTGGAATGCGCTTGCTTAACGCTTTGATTTCCAGTTTTAATTTTTTGCGCTCAACCCGGTCGCCGGAGTCTGCAATATAGGGTCCAAGGCTGCAGCCGATACGGAAGTGTTCTGTTTCAAGCCATAAAATTGGAATGCCGCCTAGAGTATGGTCAATCGTGGCGGTGGTTTGGCCATCGGCCCAAGGCATGACTCCAATGCGGAGGTAGCCAGCAGCTTCCATGGCGCCACTGTCATTCTGGGTATAGGGGTCGTATTGCAGATCGTCCTTGTCAACGTCATTCTGCGCGGAGGCAAATAGCTGTGTCGACAAGAGCAACCCCCAAACTAGGGTATTCCAAAGTTTATTCATAGGTTGGAAAATGCGGTTGCCAACTGGAGTGGCAACCGCATTCTAAAATTAATGGACTAGTGAGCGGAGACCGATGCCGGGATTGCCTGACTAGCAATATGCGCATTCGGGCGATCTTTCGGCTTTTTCAGTTTCAAGCTAGAGGCTTTCACTTCGGCCTTTTGTAGGTCAGCGAGATCGTCGTTGAGCTCATCTAGACGTTTCTGAATCTTTTTAGCTTTGCGTGAGTTTTGACCGCTAGCTTCGACTTCGAACTCATAGTCATACTCGAGTTTGGAAATCTTATGGTCGTACATGTCGTATTGTGCAATCAGCAACTCGATGTCTTTCACAGCCTTGTGCGCGTCCTTTTTATACTCCGAGGCAAGCATGGTGTACATGCCTTCCCACAAATCATTCTGGTTGGCATCGCCTTTGAATGCAATCACATTGCTGCCATCCCAGCGTGCAAGGAATGCATGTGGCGGATGCTCCTGCTCGAAGAGGTTGCGGAAAATGTGGTCTTTGTGAAGGACGTCCATCGGCATTTTCACACAGTGAAACCAGCGCGTCATGATGAGAGTGCGCTCGTTGCCACTGGTGGAGGACAACAAAGCGTCGTCGGTGCCATTGCAATAGAGGCATTCGCGTAACACGAGGAGTGGACGACGATCATTTTCCGAAACGCGGTAGAAGGCTTCAGTGCGCGGAAGGGCTGTGGAGTAGCGCCCAGCAACGGTGAAAGCCTTGGAGCGTTCCGGAGTGAAGAACTCGTGCACTGGATAGCTCCAACGCATTTTCAGGAAGGTTTTTGCGGTACGGCCGTGGTCGGTTGGCAGTGGCCCGCCGCCGGTGGATGCCGGAGCACCTGGTGCTGCCGGACCAGCAGGCGTGCTTGGTGTAGCAGGGCCTGTAGGGGTCGTTGGCGTGGTTGGGGTCGAAGGCGTCGAGGGAGTCGACGGCTTGCTTGGTGTTGACGGTGAGCTTGGTGAAGAAGGTGTGCCCGGAAGCGCAATCTTGCCACCGCCGATCGGATAACTAGGGCCAGGTGGTGGAGGCGGAGGTCCGCCGTATCCGCCACATTGATCAGCCGGTGATGCGGCTGCGGAAGCTGAGGAGGCTAGGAGTAGAACTCCTGCCAGAGAAGTAAGGTAGAGCAAGAAATTTTTCATGACGGTGGGGCCGCATGAAGACAAAGAGTGCTTCAACCATAGGTGGCCTAAGCCTCATCCTCGGCGAAAATATCTGGAAATTGCCTTAATGCCCGTTTTTTGCAGGGCTGAGTAGGTCCTCATAGACCAGCCAATCTGTAAACGACAAAGCCGCCTCATAATTCTTTAATACACGGGAATCTTCCAAGTTGCTTTTCCGTGGCTCTAGCTCCAAGGTATCCCCGACCCAGCTCATAGAGTCGAATCCATCCTGGTGAATGCGCACGGCTCCTTCGGGGGTAAGCAGTAACCCAGAAGAGTTGAAGCCAACGTGCGGTGCCTCTGGGGCTAACAAACTAGTGCCGAAACCGCGGTAGCCATAAGGCCCCAGTCCAGCAGCATGGAATAGTGTAGGTGCCATGTCTTTATGAGATCCTGGAGTCAAAGGGTCTGGCTGGAACTGCTTAGCAATGGAATCCGGCATCAACAGCAGAAAAGGAACCGCCCGTTGCAACAAGATTTCTTGATGCGCAAAGGGAATCCCCATGCCGGCGGTGTGATCACCAGTAACGCCGACGATGGTTTGTTGGTCCAACCCTTTTTCCTTTAACCCATCAAGCCATGAGCCCAGTTGGTAAAGCGCGTAGCGATAAGTTTCCACTTGGGCGCGTTGCGTTTCATTGAATGGCCCAGTGCGTGTCAAAAGGTTAGCTGGCGGAGTTAGCTTTTTGGCGCTCCACTCTGCGGGCAGACGGTGTGGTGAGTGATTGGTGGTTGAAAACACCACCATGAATACCGGCTTCGTTGCATTTTCTAAACGCTCGGTGACAGCGCGGAATAAGTACTCATCCCATACCCCCCAGGGGCCGCCATCCACTTCTATATCAAGGTCGTAGCGCTCGATGAGGTCCTGCATCCCAAGCATTTCCTGGAATCCTTGATGTGGCAAGAATTGATCCAAATCGCGCCATTCGGAGGGTCCGCCGTAATAGAAGGCGGTGTCATAACCGCGGTCTGCAAACAGCTTGGCCACGCTGCTGGAATACCTATGCGACTTTTGATCGGACTGCGAAAGGTGCTTGGTATCAGGGCGATATGGAAGGTTTAATGTGATTCCAAGAATCGTGCCGATGGAAATATTATCGCAAGGAAGGAAGCGCTCGTAAAGCACACCTTGATCGAAGTAAGGCTTTGCCGGGCCCAGTAAATCGAAATCCGGAGATTGATACTGCAGCAAATGTGTTGCGAAACTTTCCATGACCATCAACACCACATGCGGGGGATGCTCGACCACAGGTGTCGGTGCCATCGGCTGTAGCGGTAGCCTTTGGAATAACGGCCCTTGATCGGTAATACTGTGGCCGTGGGTAAAGGCGTCGATGGAGGATTGCGGGTCATCGGCGTATCCGTAGCGTCGTGCAGTGGAAAGGTGCTCCTCACTCATCCGAGTCCAAACCGTTTCCGCGAGCTTCTCCACCCCATTTTCAGGAATGATGCGCACGAAGGCCGTTTGTGGATAATCTTTATCCAGACTCACGAAGATGGGCGTGAGTGGAAGCAGGCAAAGAAAAACCGTGAGCAAACTGTGGGTCACGATATGCACGTTTAAGGCTCGTTCGACCACATGCGCTTCGGGTATTTTTGCAGCGTGTAAGAAGCCGGAAAAGTGGAAGGCGCGCCGAATGATGCGCAGGACAAGATACTCGAGTACTAGGCCGACGCTGAGATAAAGCAGCAACGGATAAGTTTGCCAAGCACTGATGAGTACGGCCCCGACATCGTCCTCGATGGCTCCAAAGGCGAGAATGTTAAAGCGCGCGCGGAAGTAGGAGTAGTAGATCTGCTCCGAAGCCAACACGATGACAATGATTGAAATGCCTAGAAACCAGTAAATAGAAGTGCGCGAGAGCCAGGTCTTCCACCGCGCGAGGCTGCGGTCGCGCATCCATAGCAGCGAGAATGTCGGAGGTAGTGCGAACAGAAGTAGGATGCGTAGGTCGTGCAGGGCGCCGAATGCAAATGCCATGGGCAGCGAACTGAGGAAGTCTCTCCAGATTTCTGGGTGCGCAAACTGAACCGTGAATAGAAGGCGGAAAGCGCTCATCAGCACCAGCAAAACACCAATCAACCACCACGTCATCTTGATCGACGTGAGGATGGCGTTGCGTAGGCGGATCTCGCTCATGAGCTGCTTAGTGTACGCGATACGGCGTCGCGCCAATCGGCATAACGTTGCTGGCGTTCGCTGTAAGCCATTTTGGGCTGGAACAGTTCTGCCCTTTGTGGTGCCGTTTGCAGCAGGGTGTTTTGATCGGTGAGGTCAGCCCCAAGGGATGCACATAAAGCAGCGCCCGCAGCCGTGGTCTCTACATTGGTCGGACAATAAATGGACAACTGCAAGATGTCGGCGAGGCATTGCAGGAACCAGCGGTTGTTGCACAGCCCGCCATCGACGTGAAGCGCATCTGGCATGGAGGTGCCGTCGGCCTTCGCCGCTTCAAGCAGATCTAAAGTTTGAAAGCACGAAGCTTCTAGTCCGGCGCGCACAATCTCAGCACGTCCGGTGCCGCGGGTGATGCCGAGCAAGGAAGCGCGCGCGTGAGGGTCCCACCATGGTGCACCCAAACCGTGAAATGCTGGTACCAGGAACACGCCGGAATTCTCTTGCGCTTGCCGCGCCAATTCCTCGGTTTGCGTTACATGGTCAAACAAGCCAAGCCCGTCGCGCAACCATTGAATGGCGGATCCAGCAGAAAAAATGCTGCCTTCCAAGGCATATTGGATCTTGCCTTGATGTTGCCATAAAACGGTAGTGAGCAAGCGTCGACTTTCCACTAAGCAGCGCTCGCCGGTGTTTTGCATGGCGAAGGCGCCCGTGCCATAGGTGCACTTCATGCTGCCAGGGGTAAAACAATGTTGCCCCAAGGTGGCCGCTTGTTGATCGCCAATCACCGCGTGAATCGGGATTTCACGTCCAAAAAGTTGCGCTTCGGTGTGGCCAAAATGTGCAGTCGTTTCGCGCACCTCGGGAAGTAGCTGCAGCGGGATTTGGAAAAGCTCACACAGCCATGGATCCCAAGCCATTTTGGTGATGTTGAATAACAGGGTGCGCGAGGCATTGCTGACATCGGTGGCGAAAGTTTTGCCGCCAGTGAGATGCCACAGTAGCCAACTGTCGATGGTGCCAACGGCCAGCTTTCCGTTTTCCGCGTCCATCCGCGCTCCAGGAATGGAATCCAGCAACCATTTGATTTTGCTCGCGCTGAAATAGGGGTCCAGCAGCAAGCCGGTGCGTTTACGAACTTCTTCCTCCAAGCCGGACTCGCGTAAGGCGGCGCAAGCATCCTCGGTGCGTCGATCCTGCCAAACCAATGCTGGATGTAAGGCCTTGCCGCTAACCCGGTCCCACAAGACCACGGTTTCGCGTTGATTGCTAATCCCAATCGCGGCAAGTCGTGAAAGGTGCCCGCGATTCCGCTGCAATACTTCGCGACAAGTGGTCAAGCAATCTTGCCAGATCTGTTTGGGGTCATGCTCTACCCACCCTGATTGCGGGAAGGATTGCGCAAGCTCACACTGCGCCGATGCGATGGGGTTTTGTTGTGTATCGAACAAGATCGCACGCGTGGATGTGGTGCCTTGATCGATCGCGAGCAGCAGCGGCGCGCTGCTCATCGCACGTTACGGGGTGGATGACTGCTCAATGGAAAAAGCGCATGAGTGATGTCCTGTCCAACATTCACAGTGGATCCAGGCATCGGGTCCAAGCCCAATAAGGCTAGACAGAGATTGGCGACGTCGGCGTTGCGGATGGGCGGCAACTGACCTGCTTGATTTGCCACAGGGTCAATCCCGGGATTGCGACGTGTGTCTGCACACAACTCATAAAGCTCTACCGATTTCCCCTGCGGCAAGTCTACGAATAAGGGGATGATGGTGTTAATCCACATCATTCCGGGGCCGTAGTGATTGCTGTGTGGAACTCCACCACCGTGGTCCGACGTCACCACGATCGCAGTCTTGGCGCGCAAACCGGGGTTTTGATCGAGGAAGTGGAGGATGCGGCCAATCTGTTGGTCTGCTGCCTGCACTGCATTCAAATAGGGTGAGCCTGGGGTGAGATCCCAACCTGATGCATGCCCGGCGTCATCGGGGCCGCGCAAATGCAGGAAGGTAAAAGTCCGTGGGTGCAATTGGGTGTCGAGCATGCGGAAAACCAATTGCATCTGTGCTTCGACATCGTCTTGGACCAAAGCAAAGTCCATTACTCGGGAGTCTAAGTCCGCGTTCCAACTTTGGGTGAAGAGGAGAAACTTTGCTTTGGAAACGATGAAAGCACCCTCGATACCGGCGGCGGAGGTTTGGTGGTAAATGCCTGGGATGATGGCACCCTCTGCATCTAGAAATTTGGCCTCAGCAGGTGGGTCTATGTTGGTGGTCCAGCCATGTCCCCCTAAACCGCCAGCTAAGCGACCGGTCAGCATGTCGGCATGATTGGGAAGAGTGACCGAATATTCCGGATCACAGCGTGCATTCAATGTGTGTGCGCCCAATAGGAGGCGTTGAAAGTTGGGTAGTCCCTCGCCGCCGTTGACCAGGAGGGCATCGCTACGCAAGCCGTCGACGCTGACCAGTAAGACATGATCGAAGGGGGGGGCCGCAGGCGTTGGCGCTTGATCAGCATCCGGCGTCTGCGAAAATGAAAGCAGCAGGGACAGCAACATTGTGCAGCATTGTCCCAGAAAACCGTCGTCGACGGGAAGCTAGCTCAAAGCTTCTTGCGCGGTTTTGGATTTTTGACTGGATAGGTATCGGAAACCCAAGCGCGCCAGGCAGTCTCTACTTGAAGAATGCTCATGCCGAGGTGCTTTTTGAACAGCTCCCGTGACTGTTTCCGATCTTTGTAGCCCAGGAGTAGGGGTTTGAGCGCCTCTGGGTGCACGCTGGCAACCCAGTCGTAAAGGCTCCACGAAAGCGCATGCTCTTCACCCCACATGGTGCCGGATATTTTGCTGAGCAACTCTGGGAGTACACTTTTGTTGTGCTTGGTGAGGTATTTACGTACAGGTACATACCAACGACCATTTTCCCAATCGAGATTCGCATCGGCCTCGTCGATGCAATAGGTGGTGATTTGTTGGAAGCGTTTGTTCTCGTAGTAATGCGCTGCACCTACATCAAACCAGCCCGCCTTTTTGTTGCCAATCCATTCGGTGCGAAAAAGGTTACTCAGCAAAAGGTGGATGCTTACGTGAACTCCGTTAGAAACAATCGCCATGCCCTTGTTTTCAAGGCCACGTTCTTTGCTCCAAGCAGAATAGGCGGGGTCCGGGCCAAATAGCTTGAACGCACCCTGGTCGTTGTTGCCGAGTATTTTTTGATTTACCAAAAGATGGTCTTTCGGATCGCCCCAAAACCATAATCGCGATCGCTTGGCGTAATGATGCAATTTGGCACCGAACTGTTCATCCAGCAAGTTTGCAGCTTTTTCTGCTTCGGTGGCTAAGGCGTGCGCCACTTCATGTGCACTCATGCGATTTGACCCATCTTTGATTTTTTCGCTATCAATGATGATGTCGAAATGCGGGGTGACAATGCGTACCAACTTGCGGTCGAATAGTTTTTCGGGGGGAGTTGGGTTGTCGTGGAAGCGTTGGGCGCGAAGCTGGAGCGTTTCCATTTCCACATTGCCGGGGCCGCCAGCGCACTTCTTGCAATCCACGAGGAGCGCTCCTTTGCAGTCTTTACATGAAGTGGCAACCGAGCAATAAAGTACCTGTTTTTCGGCTTGCTTAAGGTTTGAAGGATGCTTTTTGCATTCCTTGACTCCGGTTAGGTGGCAAACTTGGCAGCCGTCGCCCACATCGTTTGGATCCACCTGTGCCGATCCCGTAACCGGAAAGGCGAGTAGAGCAATTAGGATGAGGGCGAAGCGCATGGCCGGTCTATCTAGCCAATCCAAGTACCAGCCGCGTTACTTGCACTATTGAGTTCTACGGCTTGCAGCCAGACTGAACGTCCGACAAGAGTTCCAGGCACGTTCACCGGAAAACTTCCGTTGCCGAGGGCGTCGGCAGTGGCAGCGCCGGCTTGGACAGGATTGCTTAGACCAAGAGTCGCATTCAGAGAGGCAATGAAAACGGAACCTCGACTAGCGAGTGAGCCGGCAAGGAAGACTGCCCCATTCGGAGTCGCGCCAGTGAATGCAAGACTGTTGGCACCGAGGACCATCGGCAACGGAACTTCAAGGTGGAAGCTTGCGTTTTCCGTGCTGTTAGCGAATCCTGTAAAAGGGCCGTTGAAGGTGATGTCGCTGCTGACGCCAGTACCTGGATCAACCAGGGTCACGGTAATGCCCATGTCTAAGAAGTAGGTGATGGTGGTGCCACTCTGACTCACGTTTCCAGTCACAGGAGTTGGAGTCGATGCCACACCAGCAATCGATTCGGTGCCACTGCCAAACAAGCCGCCCATCGTGTTGGTTCCGGCGGTGGTTGTGAGCACCACCATAGCGGTGAAATCTCCGTTTGGTGCGATGACGAAAGTTGGAGACGCGAGATGAAACTCCATGTTCTTAATGTCGAAGGTCGCCAACGGTGGAAAGAACGGAATCGGGTTGGGGATTTCACCGCTTAAGGTGGTGGGGCTAGTAAAAGCCAGCGCTCCATTGAGTGCGCCCGACGTATAAGGCGCATTGGCGCTGTCCAAGAGCAGCTCCACGCTGCCGCCGATACGGAAGGTGCTTGGGGAAAGGTTTACCGCGCCGATGCTGGTGTTCACGCTCCATGAGATCACGTTGTTGGGCTGATCAAGGACAGCCGAAAACTGTTCAGTTTGTGCAGCGAGCGGTGCTGCGAGCAGGCAGGCGAAAAGGGAAAGTGCAGTGCGGGACATGGCGTTGAGGTTGGGGATTAGTGGGAACTCCGGGGAATCCGGTGCAGTGCCATCCTAGCACTAGCAGTCGCAGTCGCTTACAAATCGTAATCCACGGTCAGGGGGGCGTGGTCGGAGAGGCGTACGTCTTTGTACACCGAAGACGCAGTGGCCTTCTTCGCGAGACCTGGGGTGCAAACTTGGTAATCAATCCGCCATCCAGTGTTGTTGGCATAAGCTTGTCCGCGATTCGACCACCAGGTATAGCCTTCACCTTCCGCTTCGGGGTAGAGGCTGCGGTAGGCATCGGTCCAACCGAGTTCGCCGAACACTTTGCTCATCCACTCGCGCTCCTCGGGCAAAAATCCAGACTGCTTTTGGTTGCCACGCCAGTTTTTGATGTCTTTCTTGGTATGCGCAATATTCCAGTCACCGCAAACTACCACGTTGCGTTTCGATGCGCGCATCTTTTCAAGCCACGCGGCAAAACGCTCCATGCAAACATACTTAAATGCTTGGCGTTCGTCTTTGGCTGACCCTGAAGGCATATACAAACTCACCACGCTCAAACGTCCGAAGTCGGCTTGCAGGAAGCGGCCTTCGCGGTCAAACTCTTCCCAACCGAGGCCGACAGTCACCTTATCCGGTTTGGTCTTGGAATAAATTGCAACTCCACTGTAGCCAGGTTTTTGCGCATGATGATAAATCGCGTGCATGCCCGGCGGCGTGCGCATGACGTCGGTCATTTGGTGATCCTGAATCCGCGTTTCTTGCAGGCACAGGATGTCGGGGTTGTGCTTGGGAATCCAATCGAAAAAACCTTTGCGGTCGGCCGAGCGGATGCCATTAACATTGAGAGAAACGATGCGCATGATGAATCTAAATGGCGCCAAGCTGTTTCAGCTTAGCTTCTGCTTGAGGCGCCCAACCACGATTCGCAATCGGGCTAGCTGGGCTGGGATGAAGGACGAAGCCAATCTCCAAATCTAAGTCACCGAGTACGCGTTG
>JASFYO010000066.1:0-18912 GCA_045047305.1 Planctomycetota bacterium
CCTTTTTTTCTTTTTGGCTTTGGCCATGACTTAAACCTATTTCTTTACCTTCTTGGTCTTTTTCTCTTCAAGTTCGCGCAGTTTTTTGACTAAGCTTTTTTGCTCGCGCGTTAGCTTGCTTGGAACTTCGACATAGACTCGAACCAATAAATCGCCACGTGCGCCGCCGTGGAGGCGAGGCAGGCCTTGACCGCTGATACGGAACAGCTTTCCGCTAGGGGTCGCGGAAGGGATGCTCATGCGAGCCTCTCCATCGAGGGTTTCCACGATGATTTTGTCACCCAAAACTGCTTGCGGCCAACTTAGTCCGACCTCGGTGTAAAGGTCGCGCCCATCGCGATGAAAGCCTTCTTGCTCGGCGACGTGTACCTCAACAAAAAGATCTCCATCTGGGGCGCCGCCGCGGCCTGATTCGCCCTGACCACCTAGCCGAATTTGCGCACCATCTTCGATTCCTGCTGGAATCCGAACTTCAATCTCACGTTCTTTTTGTGCTAAGCCTTGGCCCCTGCAGGTGCCACACGGCTTAGATATGACAGTGCCTTCTCCTTGGCAGCGTGGGCAGGCGGTGCGCACAGCAAAGAAGCCTTGCTGCTGGTGAACCGAACCTTGTCCGCCGCAGCCGCTGCAAGTTTCTTTGACCCCACCAGGGGCGGCGCCGCTGCCTTCACAGGAACCGCAAGTCTCATTACGACGCAATGCCAGGGTGCGTTCGGTGCCGTTCAGTACCTCTTGCATGGAGATTTCCACTGCCGCGCGCAAACTGCGACCAGGTTTGCCCTGACTGCGCCCGCGACCTCCGCCCATGCCGAATAGTGATTCGAAAATGCTGCCACCGCCACCGCCACCACGACCGCCGAAGATGTCACCGAACTGGGAGAAGATGTCGCCAAAATCGACAGCCGGTCCACCTGCACCGCCAGGTCCACTCCCAACCCCTGCATGGCCGAAGCGGTCATATTGTGCCCGCTTGTCACGATCAGAAAGTATCCCATAAGCCTCAGTGGCTTCCTTGAACTTATCTGATGCGCCTTCGTCCTTGTTGCGGTCAGGGTGGAATTTCAGCGCCAGCTTACGGTACGCCGATTTGATATCGGTGTCGGACGCATCGCGCCCGACACCGAGGATTTCGTAGTAATCGCGCTGACTCACGGATTATCAGGCAATAGCGCCAGCGATGGCGCCTTCCTGCTCGTCTTTGACGTCGGTGACCAAAGTGTTGGTGGTAAGCAGCAATCCGGCAATGGAGCCTGAGTTCTGCAATGCCACGCGTACCACTTTTGCAGGATCTAGGATGCCAGCTTTGCCCATGTCGACACATTTGCCCGCAAGTGCATCAAAACCTTTCCAACCCTGTAGTTCAAGCACATCTTCGACCACCACGCTGCCATCGAAGCCAGCGTTTTCAGCGATGGTAAAGCAAGGCTTGCGCAGTGCTTTGGCAACTAATTCGACACCGAGTTTCTCGTCGCCACGCGCTTTCTTGCTGATGGCTTCGACGGCGGTGATGGAACGAAGAAGTGCAGTACCGCCACCAGGGACGATGCCTTCTTCCTTGGCAGCACGGGTTGCAGCGAGTGCATCCTCGACACGGTGCTTGCGCTCTTTCAATACGGCTTCGGTCGAACCGCCAACTTTGATGACAGCGACACCGCCGGACATCTTGGCCAAGCGCTCTTCCAACTTTTCCGTGTCGTAAGAGGAGGTTGAGCGCTCAATTTGCGCCTCGATTTGAGAGACGCGCTCCTTGATGGCTTTCTTCGAGCCAGCACCACCAACCAAGATCGTGCGGTCTTTCTCCACCGAAATTTTCTTCACCGAACCGAGTTCCGCGAGAGTCACTTCGGACAACTTTTGGCCGGTTTCATCCATGATGGCGGTGCCACCAGTGAGCACGGCGATGTCGCCGAGCATAGCCTTGCGACGATCGCCAAAACCAGGAGCCTTGATCGCACAGACATTCATGATGCCGCGCAACTTGTTGACCACCAAAGCAGCTAATGCCTCACCTTCGATATCTTCAGCGATGATGAAAAGTGGTTTACCGGTCTGCGAAGCGAGTTCCAGCACAGGGAGAAACTCCTGCAAGTTGGAAATTTTCTTCTCGTGGATGAGCACCATGGCATCTTCCATCTCCGCGGTCATTTTGCTTAGATCGGTTACGAAGTACGGCGAGAGGAATCCCTTGTCGAGGCTCATGCCATCGACATAATCCAATTGGGTCTCAATGCCATCGCCTTCTTCGAGGGTGATGACGCCTTGTTTGCCGGCCTTATCTACAGCATCGGCAAGAATCTCACCAATTGCGTGGTCGTGGTTGGCGGAGATGGTGGCAACACGTGCGATATCTTCGCGGCCCTTGACCTTCTTGGACAAAGCTTCAATCGACTCAACTGCAGCTTTCACAGCCATGTCGATGCCATTGCGCAATGCGGTTGGGCTTGCACCAGCGGCCATGTAACGTAAGCCAAGGCGTACGATTTCGGCGGCGAGAACAGTCGCGGTGGTGGTGCCGTCGCCTGCTTCGTCATTGGTTTTGGATGCAACCTCACGAATCAACTTGACTCCGAGGTTTTCGAACGGGTCTTCCACTTCGACATCCTTAGCAACTGAAACACCGTCTTTGGTGACAACAGGTGCGCCGAAGGATTTCTCCAGGATGACGTTGCGGCCGGCAGGGCCGAGGGTGACCGACACAGTGCGTGCCAGTGTTTCGATGCCTGCGTACAGTTTTTCGCGGGCTTTATCGTCGAACAGGATTTGCTTGGACATGATGTTTACCTTTGCTCTTATTGTTCAGGACTAGCCTTGAATCTTGGCGAGGATTTCGTCGGCGCGCAGAATCTTGTAATCCTGGCCTTCAAACTCAATCTCGTTTCCGGAGTACTTGCCGTAGACGACGACATCGCCAACTGCAACGGAGAGTTCCATACGCTTGCCATCTTTGTCCAAACGGCCGGCTCCAATCGCGACGACATCGCCACGCATGGGAGCTTCTTGGGCCGAATCTGGCAGCACAATGCCACTTGCGCTAACCGTCTCAGCGACTGCAGGACGCACTAGCACGCGGTCTTCGATGGGAGTGAAAGCGATCTTCTTTTTTGCGGTTTTAGCCATAATTCTTTTCCGCCTAGTGGGCGTGGCCGCCCTCCATGGCAGCAGCTGCATCGTTGTCTTCGGTTGTTGCCTCGACAATGAGGCATTCGGTAGTCATGAGAGTCGCCGCGACCGAAACCGCGTTTTCTAGAGCGGTCAAAGTAACCTTAGCTGGGTCGACGATACCCATGGCGAACAAGTCGCCGTATTCGCAAGTCAAAGCGTTGTAGCCATAACCTGCATCTTTTTCGCGCAGAATCTGACGCGCAATGACTGCACCATCTTTGCCTGCGTTCTCAGCGATGATGCGCACTGGCTGCTCTAGGGCAGCTGCGAGCAACTCTACACCGACGCTTTCCTCACCTTCGAGGTTGAGCTTGGCTTTTTTCAAGCTTGCCGATGCGCGCAATAAAGGGACGCCGCCACCAGCAAGAATGCCGGATTCAATCGCAGCCATGGTGGCGTGCTTTGCATCCTCGTAACGGTGCTTACGTTCTTTCACTTCGGCTTCGGTTGCGCCGCCGACTTGCACTTGGGCAATGCCGCCAACCAACTTAGCCAGGCGCTCTTCCAGCTTCTCGCGATCGTAATCGGAGGTGGTCTCAGCAATCTGATTGCGAATCTGATCGCCACGAGTGGCAACGTCTTTCGCTTTACCTGCACCTTTGACGATGGTGGTGTTGTTGGAATCGATGCGCACACTTTGTGCCGTTCCCAAATCACTCAACTCAACGTTTTCGAGATCGAGCGGGTCATCCGCCATGATGGCGTTGGCGCCAGTGAGGACAGCGATGTCGCGCAACATTTCTTTGCGACGATCGCCGTAGCCAGGAGCTTTGATGGCGACGACTTCCAAGATGCCGCGCATTTTGTTGACCACCAAAGTAGCCAGCGCTTCACCCTCGATGTCTTCCGCAATGATGACCAAGGCCTTGCCCGCTTCCTTCGCTTTCTCCAGCGCTGGAAGAAGACTCTGGATGGTGGAGATTTTTTCCTCGTGGATGAGGATCAAAGGGCGCTCGTAAACGCACTCCAAGGTCTCAGTATCGGTGGCGAAGTTTGGCGACAAGAAGCCGCGATCAAACTGCATACCTTTGACAACCTTCACTTCGGTGTCGAGACTCTTGCCTTCTTCAATGGTGATGACACCATCATTGCCGACCTCTTTGAACGCTTTGGCCAGAGTCTTGCCAATGGCGACATCGTTATTGGAGGCGATGGTCGCGACGTCGAGGATCGCAGCATTGTCCTTGACCGGTTTCGCACTCTTCTCGAGTTGCTTCTTCACATGCGCGGTGCCCTTGTGCATGCCGCGAATCAGAGCCGCTGGGTTGGCACCCACTGCAAGGTGACGTAATGCCTCGCGGTACAGGCTCCAGGCCAACAGGGTGGCTGTGGTGGTGCCATCGCCAGCACGGTCATTGGTCTTGGTCGCGGCTTGTTTGACCAGCTGGGCGCCGAGATTCTCGGAACGGTCCAGCAAATCAATGTCGCGTGCGACGGTGACGCCATCTTTGGTGATGGTCGGGCCACCCCAAGATTTGTCGAGGACGGCGCAACGGCCCTTAGGACCGAGGGTAGAGACGACAGCCTTAGCTAGTTTCTCGACGCCGTTGAGGATGGCTTCACGGGCATCGCCGTGGAAAGTCAGTTGCTTCTGCATGTTTTTCCCGGGTTGATTCGGGTTCAGGAAAGGAGCCGCTTGACGCGGGACCCTACTACAGCAACTCTAGTGCCAACCTCCGCGGCGAATTCCACCCCTCGGAACCCCACTAGACTGCCGAATTGGCATGAGTTTCCTTCTCACTACCCTGCTCCTCGCCTGCCAGAATCCGCAGGCTGGCCCCGAGGTCCGCATCATCACCGATGCTGGGCCGATTCAGGCAACTCTCCTGGGCTGGGAGGATGGCCATCCCTTGGTCGATGTGGATCAGCCGGTGGTGGCATGGTGGACGGTGCAGCTTCCCAACCCAGCACGGGTCCAGGCCGAGGCTTGGAATCTAGCCTTGTCGGATGGCAGTTGGCTTCCTGGGCAGCCAGTGGGGGGCGCGGAGGTGCCTACTTGGAAGCTTGCTGGCCTGCCGGAGGTCGACGCCATGGAAATCGACACTCTTTGGCTGCAGGCATTTGGGCGGACTCGGCTACCGGGCACTGAAAAAGATCGTGATCAGTTGTGGTCACGTACGTCGAGCGGCGGCCTAGATCGCTTACGCGGATATATGGTGGAGTGGAGTCCTGAAGGCATCGTGTTTGAGACCTCCGTGAAGGAGCGCCTAATAGCATGGGAGCAAGTGGATGCGCTTTCAGTATTTCCAGAGGAGGTGCCAGCTCAGGATGATGCGGTGTGGTTGCAGTTGGTGAACGGAGGAGTTTTGTCTGCTCGGATTTTGGGCGCCGAGAAGGGCGTATTCCACTTGGAGTTGCCGTGGGGGGCTCGTTGGGATTTGCCATTTTCGGCAGTTCATCGTTTGCGCCAGCGCCGCGGTCTGGAGGAATGGTCCACCCAAGTTTGGGAGGTGGTGGAACAGCCGCAGGCCGAAGTTTTGGACTGGACCCCACGAGCCGGAAAATCGGTAGAAGGCCGCCCGTTAAGAATCGGCGGTGCTCAAGTTTTCGCGCAAGGCATTGGCGTTCTGGCAAAAACGATTATAAGTAAAACGACGTCTTCGGCCGGGACTTTGTTGTTGACCGTTGGTGTGGATCAAGAAGTTCTGCACTTCCGTAGTCCGCAAGCGGTTTTGTTTCAAATTCTTCTGGACGGCGAACTCTTGGCTGAAAGTGAGCGCAAACACGTTGGTGAAACTGCGCAAACTATGTTGGTTCACGTCCCGCATGCTGGTCAGCTACAGCTGGTTGTCAGGCCTGCCGATGTCTTGCCTTTTGGTGCGCATGCTGATTGGTGTGATATCGTGTGGAAGGCGTCAAAGAAGCAATAAACTGGGATTCAAGCCCCAGAGCTTTCTTCGCGCTTATGTCTCCGCGCAGCAGGAGGCACCACTTTTGTGTCTGCTCCAGCTGCTGTGCGGGAGTTGTTGTCATAGAAGAAGATGTCGTTCTTGCCAGCTGCTTTTGCCGCCTTTAATGCTTCATTGGTTTGTAGAAATAAATGTCGCGGGTCGCGGGCACTGCGTCCATCGAAACTTGCAATGCCAATAGATGCATGCAGGACTTCTTTGACGTGGTCCTCGCCGATGGGGGAGTGAGATAGCACTTGAAGAATGCGCTTTGAGACGGCAATCGTTTCCGGCATGGTGGTCGCTGGAAGAATAATTGCGAACTCATCTCCACCAATGCGAGCTGGAATATCAATCGAGCGCACGCATTGACGTATGGTTTCTCCTGTAGCACGCAAGGCTGTATCACCAAACTCATAGGAGTGGCTGTCATTGAGTGTTTTGAAATCATCTAGATCCAATAGCACCAAAGTGACTGGAGCACCATGACGTTGTGCACGCTCGAACTCTTCACTTAATCGAGCGCGAAAGTGGCGGTCGTTGAACAAACCGGTTTTGTGGTCCGTGACTAACTGGCCTTCCAGGTGTTGATTGCGGTCGCGGCTGGCGGCGAGTAATTCGTGCATGCGCACAAGATTGATCACCCGAGCCTCGGCTTCGCCCAATTCTGTTGTAGTGAACATCCAATCCGCTAATGAGGAACGCCCTGCGAGCAATTTGGAAACGGCATTCGGGTTGGCCGTTTCCCATGGCACAATTAACCATGGGATTTCTCGGTTAGGAGACAGGTAGCGGGTCATGGTTTGCCATTCCACGCCATCTCGCAACAACGTGAGCGGGTAGATCAAGGCGATATCAATCCGGCCGCGTAGTAGATTTTTCGTTTCCCCCAAGTTGGCCGAAACTCGAACTTCCCATCCTCGCTCTTGGAAATAAGCGACTAGGGCGTCCATAGGCTCTCCGCGGTGGTTTAGGACCGCGAGTACCTTGGTTTCTGGCTTGGAGGTTGAGGAAAGGGGGGACACGTCTGAGAACTCCTTATGAAGAATACCACCTATAGGAGTTCGCTTTTGGAAATCGTGAGCAATAATCGGAGCTGGATTGACCTGCGGGAATCGAGGGATACAATATGCGGCTCATTCTCATGCACTTTGTGCGGAGGATGAATTAAGACATCACGGGAGGGCCTGCTACAAGGTCTTTTTTGCCCGAAAACCTAACCTTAACAAGGAAAAAGCATGTCTGACTTGAACGTACAATCTCTCATCGACGCCGGTACCCATATCGGTTGTCGCGTGGGTCGTTGGAACCCGAAGATGGAACCATACATCCTCGAGGCTCGCAACCAGATCCACATCATTGACCTGCGCCAGACCATTCGTGGCATTCTGCGCACCAAGCACTTCCTGAAGGAAATTGTTGCATCCGGTTTGGATGTGCTTTTCGTAGGTACCAAGCAGCAGCTCCGTGGCGAAATCGCCAAGGTGCACAGCGAAGCTGGTATGCCATACGTGGAAGATCGTTGGATTGGTGGAACTCTCACCAACTACGAAGTCATTGGTAGCCGCATTGCTTTCTTGGAGGACATGGAGAAGAAGGAGTCCGAAGGACACCTCGCTAACCTGACCAAGAAAGAAGGTGCTCGTTTCATGCGCGAGAAGCGCAAGGTTTACCGCAACCTGCACGGCATTCGGGACATGTTCCGTCTTCCAGGTGCCATGGTAGTGGTTGACCCTAAGACGGAGCGCAACGCAATTCGCGAAGCGCAACGCATGGGCATCCCTGTGATTGGTTTAGTCGATACTGACTGCGATCCAGACGTTTGTGACCTCATCATTCCAGGTAACGACGATGCCATCCGCTCCGTCGCGCTGATTATCAGTCACCTGATTGATGGCGTGAAAGCTGGAAAGGAACTGCGCAAAGAGCGTGGTGTTGCGGACCCACAGCGTGCGCCTGAAACTCAGGTCACCAAAGCAGGTGGTGCTCCAGTGCCTCGTCCGCGTCGTGGTGGCCCACGTCGTCCAGGCCGTCCACAAATGGATGGTGCAAGCAAACCACCGCAAGGCAAGCCACGCCAAAAGATGGAAGGTGGCGTGAACCGTCAGGTGGAAATCCAGGCAATCGAGCCAGAGAAGGCAGCTGCGGATGCCCCCAAGGCTGATACGTCAGTTGATACGGCTTCGCCAGCACCAACTGTAGTGGAAGCTACTCCAGCTCCAGCTCCAGCGGAAGCTGCACCAGCAGCCACCGAAGCTACTCCAGAGAAGTCTGAGTAGATTTTGTCGCCCCGGGCTTCGGCCCGGGGCTCTTCAATCCCTGCGGTGAAAATCGCAAAATCGCGGTACTGAACCGCACAACCATCCTTCACGATGACAACGACCATTTCCGCAAAAGCCGTCTTCGCTCTGCGCGCCCAAACTGGCGCCGGCATGATGGATTGCAAAAAGGCCCTTACCGAATCCGGTGGCGATGAGCAGAAAGCTATGGAGCTTCTGCGTCAAAAGGGACTCAAAACTGCAGACAAGAAAGCTGACCGCTCCACTTCGGAAGGCCGAGTTTTCTCTTACATTCACCACAACCAACGCGTCGGAGTGATGGTGCAAATCGCATGTGAGACCGACTTCGTTTCTCGGGGCGATGATTTCGCAGCACTTTGCACCGATATTTGCATGCATATCGCAGCAACGGTTCCTTCACCTGTGGCCATTTCTGCCGAGGAAGTGCCAAGTGAGTTGATTGCAGAGGAGCGTCGCATTCTTTTGGGTTCGGACGACATGGCTAATAAGCCGGATGAGATCAAAGAAAAGATCGTCGGTGGTCGGATCGAAAAGTTTATTAAGGAACGCGCTCTGCTTGAGCAGGAGTTCGTGAAAGACCCTTCGATGACGGTCGGGGACCGCCTCAAGGCCTCAATCGCCAAGCTCGGTGAGAACATGAAGATTGTGAAGTTCGCTCGTTTCGAACTCGGATCCTAAAGAGCTGTGTCGAATCCACGCCGCATCCTGCTGAAAATCAGTGGGGAAGGGTTTGCCCGCGAGGGTGAAACTGGCCTTGATACGGAACTAGTGAAGGCTCTTGCAGCTCAACTGCGTAAACTCACGGAAGAAAATGTTCAGGTGGCCTGCGTCATTGGTGGGGGGAACATCCTTCGCGGCAAACAGTCGGAGTCGCTTGGTATTAACCGAGCGACCGGCGACTACATGGGCATGCTTGCAACCGTGATTAACGGTTTAGCATTGTCTGATGCCCTGGAGAGTAATGGGGTTCCTACTCGTGTCATGTCAGCCATCGATGTGCACAAAGTTTGCGAACCATTCATTCGCCGTCGGGCTTTGCGTCACCTAGAGAAGGGGCGTGTGGTAGTTTTGGTTGGAGGATTGGGAAACCCTTACTTCACCACCGATACGGCAGCTGCGCAACGTGCAGTTGAGCTGGATTGTTCTACTTTGCTGAAGGCCACCATGGTCGACGGCGTCTACGATAAAGACCCCAACACCCACGATGATGCGGTGCATCTTCCAGAGATTACGTTTCAGGAAGTCTTGGAGCAGCGCTTGCGGGTGATGGATCAAACCGCGTTCACGCTTTGTCGTGAGCATGACTTACCCATCATTGTGTTCGACATGAATGCACCCGATGGACTACTGTGTGCAGCGAGGGGCGGAAAAATCGGCACCCTCATTAAGAATTAGTCATGAGCCTCAGCTACCAAACCTACCTAGATGATGCGGAAGACCGGATGGATAAGACGGTTGAGCATTTTACAGATGAAACTCGTGGATTTCGGACCGGTCGTGCAAGTACGGGCCTTATCG
Organism: Planctomycetota bacterium; assembly: GCA_045047305.1. Lineage (GTDB taxonomy): Bacteria > Planctomycetota > UBA1135 > UBA1135 > UBA1135. The sequence continues at coordinate 9,869 of JASFYO010000066.1, forward strand.
AAAACATTCGCGTAGATTATTATGGCACCATGACTCCGTTGAGCCAAATGGCTTCGATTACGGTGCCAGAAGCTCGTTGCTTAATGGTGAAGCCGTTTGACCCAAGTGGTCTGAAGGACATCGAAAAGGCAATTTTGGCGGCGGATCTTGGCCTGAACCCTGCCATTGATGGTGGTTCTCTACGCGTTACCGTACCTCACCTTTCGGAGGAGCAGCGCCTGAAAATGGTGGCTCGTTTGAAGAGTTTGGCAGAGGACACCAAGGTCTCTTTGCGAAATGTTCGCCGCGATACGATCCGCGATGTAGAACAGGCACAAAAAGATAAGACAGGGGATGTTGTTTTGACTGAGGATGATGTAAAATCCGCCAAGTCGGATATCCAGGACATCCTCAAAAAGCATGAAGCTGGGGTCGAATCAGCCCTAAGCTCCAAGTCGAAAGAGATTCTGGAAATCTGATTTTCTTTTTCCGGCCATGGTCCTCCATGCCGGAACGGGGGCATAACTCAGTTGGTAGAGTAGTTGGCTTTTAACCAATAAGTCCCAGGTTCAAGTCCTGGTGCCCTCACCATCAAAGCGCACATCCTTCGGGGTGTGCGCTTTTTTTATGGAGTGGACTCAGACCTCGAAGTCCATCCATCGAGTGAGCCCGCAGCGCCAATCCAGCCCTGATGAATGCCAATCCTAGGGAGTATTGGGATTTTCAGTGCGGGTGGCCATAAGCTGATTCCAGCGGTCAATTGCATGAAGTGCAACTCCACTCCCTGTCGCAGCCCAATTCCAGCACCGAGGTACCCAAGGTCGGCTTCGAAACCATAACCACTAGAGGTTTTGCCGACGCGCATGCCGCGTGGGTAATCCTTGCCGACCGAGTTGTGGTGGAGCTCAGCGTGGAGCTCAGGTGTGCCCTCTATGAGCGTTGCAGCGAAGGTGTTGCTGTTAGGGCCCGGCCACGCGTCATAAACGCGCGCTTGTGCCGGGTGATGGATGGTGTGCCAAGAGTATTTTCCATCAACAACCTTTTCCCAACTACCAAAATCTTGCTCCTTTGCCGCGAGTTCCAGAAGCCGAGGGATGGCGCGTTTCGCTTTTTCTCCTGTGATGGTTTCCAAAACCGAGACTCGATTACTCCAGCGAGTCGGAGCGCGGACATCCTCCGCTGGAGTGTGGAAAACATCAATACCAGAGGAAGGGCCGCCGATTTCAATCCGAGTCCAAGAAGCCTCATCGCCTTGTTTAATATCAATCCAGGCATGCTCGGCAAAGCGGGTGTACCAATCCATTTGGTTCGGTAGGCGGACGCTTTGCACCACTACCATGTAGTTTTCCGTGTTGGTAAGTCGTGCTGGACTCGGGCCGACGCAGGAAAAGGTGACGAAAAAAAGGAGGGCGAATAACAGCAAGCGTGCCATGCCCACAAGGATAGCCACCACCCCATGGTTGGTGATGATTTCCAGTGTGGCATCTAATTTTTGGCGTTTGTACGCGAATTCACCCTACTGGGGCGCAAGCGTAGTAAAAATAATGGTTTGGCGGAAGAAATCGGAGCGATGGATCTGCGAATCGGAGTGAAAGGTCCTATCGATGATGTATTCCGGCACTAGGATTAGGGGATTCCAGGCAACCATCCCTAGCAAAGCCTAGATCGGAAGTGTTGCTCTTGACAAAGGAAGGCCAAGGTTGCTTGTGGACGATGGTTGGCTTTGAGGCGTGTGAAATTCATTGAAACACCAATTCCTAACGGGATGGGCTTAATCTTGGCGTATAGTGGGAATCACGCGCGCGGCTCCTTTGTGGTCTTTGTTTGTAGTCATGGTTTCAGTTGGGGGAAGGGGGGCCACACTAGTTCCTGGGATACGCCCCCAAAACCTACGCTAAAGGCGTCACAATAGAAAACATGGATGACCCGCCTGCCGATGGCCCTAAGGTGCCGCATCAAAAATCTTTGCCAGATGCTGGCGAAGATTTCGGGTTGATTTATGAAGAACTGAAATCTCTTGCAAATTACTTTTTACAACGGGAACGCACTGGCCATACTTTGCAACCGACTGCATTAGTGCATGAAGCTTTTGTACGTCTGTCCGCACGAAGTAGTGGGGGGAGCGTGCTGCAAAACCGTTCCCATTTCCTTGCTATCGCAGCACGAGTAATGCGCCATATTTTGGTGGATTATTCCCGGTCCAGAGGCGCGATGAAGCGTGGAGGAGAAATGGTACGTGTGACGTTACGCGACTTCGGTGAGATGTCGTTGGGGGCGGATGATTATGTTGTTGCCCTTGATGAGGCCCTCTCGCGCCTGGCAGAGTTAGACCCAAGGCAAGCCAAGGTCGTGGAGTTAAGGTTTTTTGCAGGCCTGTCGATTGAAGAAACAGCCAAGGTGCTAGATCTTGGGACTGCTACTGTTGAACGAGATTGGGCTTTCAGCAAAGCTTGGTTGCAACGCGAAGTCGAGCGCATTGGAGATGTTTGAAATTGGAGTTTTAAATCATGGATAGTCAACGTTGGGCACGAATAAAGGAGTTGTTTGAGCGGGCGAGAAAAATGCCTGCGCAAGAACAAGATGACTGGTTGCAACAGTTGCACGCTAAAGATGCGGAGCTTAGCGATGAGATCCGAACTTTATTGGCGGCGACTTCAAGTTCGCCAACTCTTCTGGAGGAAGGCGCAGAGAAAGCTATCGCCGATTTCTCAAATGCGGAGCCCGATACTTACACTCCGGGAGAGCAGGTCGGCCCATATATACTTTTGGAGCGAGTCGGGTCAGGAGGAATGGGGTCCGTATGGCGCTGCCATCGTGCGAGTGATCCAGAATGCACCAAGGAATTTGCCATCAAGTTTGTGCGTCGGGGATTGGATACGGCATCGGTCTTGAAGCGTTTTGCGCTGGAACATGCCACCCTTTCGTCTCTGAGTCATCCTAATATTGCACGACTGGTGGATGGTGGCTTAACTGAAAGTGACCGCCCCTATTTAGTGATGGAATTCGTCAATGGGGTTCGTATTGATGATTGGTGCGACGCAAGAAATTTGCGCACGGAAGAGAGGATGGCCTTGTTCCATGTGGTTTGCGAAGCGGTGCATTTCGCGCACAAGAGTTTGGTAGTTCATCGTGATTTGAAACCCGAGAATATTTTGGTGACTGGCGATGGCATCCCTGTCCTTCTTGATTTCGGTGTCGCAAAAGTTCTTGATCAGAATCATGTCGGAACCACTTTGACGCAGGGGCAAGCTGGGCCTCTGACACCTCAGTTTGCCAGTCCAGAGCAGTTGCAGGGGAAGGCCGTTTCTACCGCCTCCGATATTTATTCCCTGGGAGTCGTCCTTTTCGATTTACTTTGTGGGCATCTTCCCTATCGACTGCATGGACTGTCGGTCGAGGAACTTTGGCAAGGGCTGCGTGAGGTTTCTATGCCGCGTCCAAGTCAACTGGTGGAGCAGAGGGATGCGATGAAGCGCGGAATGAGGGTTGAAGGCTTACGCCGTAGTTTGCGTGGCGATGTGGATACCATGGTGCACAAAGCAATGCGCTTTGAGCCTGATCGGCGTTATGACTCCGCAGGGCAAATGGCAGAGGATATTGGGAACTATCTTCAAGGTCGCCCTGTCCTGGCTCAGCCAGACACGATGCGATATCGCTTTGGAAAATTAGTGCGCAGGAATAAGGGAGTGAGCCTTACTTTGTTGGCTTTGATTGGGGTAGCAGGTGTTTCTTTGTATGCAGTATCGAAACAAAATTCGATTGCGCTAAGTGAAGCTCAATTTGCAAAGGATGAAGCAGAAAGCCTGCACCGTGTTGTGGACTTGTTAATCGGCTTATTTGAAAGTTCCCGTGTCGATGGATTGCCGCCTGACGCACTCTCAGCTCGTGACCTGGTCAATCGTGGTTGGTTGATGCTTGAGGAAGGTGGAGTCGAGGAACCTTTGGTGCGTTCTACCCTATTGCTTGCACTTGGTCGGGTATTCACCCTTCTTGGGGATTTGGACAAGGCCGATGCCTTACTCGAAGAAGGCGTGTTCTTGCGCCGGCAAGGCTATGCACCGCCGCATCCTGAAATCGCGGAGGCTCTTGATGCTTTGGGAGTCTTGCGTAAGGAGCAAGGCCGCATGGAGGAAGCCAATTCTATTCTTCTGGAGGCTATGGACATGTGGATTAATACTTGGGGAACCGATTCCCTAGACGCAGCGAATACTGAAAACCACTTGGGATTGGTTTGTATGGAGCGCGGGGACTTAAACCAAGCCAAAGTCTATCTCGAGATGGCTTTGATACCCAGAATCAGAGAGTTTGGAGCAGACCATTCCAGCGTTTTAAGTGTGGAAGGAAGTCTTGCTGCCTTGGATTTCCGTGAAGGAAATTTGGAACAAGCCAAAGTTCGTCTCGAGAATATTTTGATGCGGTTGCGTGCTGGCAGGCAGTCGGAATCCTTGGCCGCGGCAAGCCACAGCAATAACCTTGGCTTAGTCCTGGTAGAAATGGGGGACTTGGATGCGGCAGAAAAGTACTTTCGTGATGCGCTCGCTATTCGGGAAAACCTACTCGAGGAAGGCCATCCTGAAATTGCTAAGACGCGGAATAATTTGGCCTTTATTCTTTATCGGCAAAATGAATTCCTTGCCGCTGCCAAACTATTTGAGATAGCTGCTAACGAAGCGCAGTCTCATTTAGCTGCCACTCACCCAACCGTGGCTGCCCTACAGCTTAATCAGGCGCGCGCTTTATTACGTGCCGGTTTATCAGCACAGGCAGGTCCTTTGCTCGAAGATCTGCTTCGCGTGCAAAGCCAACTTTTGCCGCCGACTCATCCTTTGCTGTTCAAGATCTTGCAAGCTCGCGGGATGCAGTTGCTCGATGACGGATTGAATGAGAAAGCCATTCCCGTTTTGGAACAAGCGTTGACCTTTTTACAAGCGGATTCCCCGCCCCCGGCCGAAGAGACCGATTTAGTGAGAGAAGCGTTGGAAGAGGCGCAGCGTCGACAAGAAGAAGTGCATGATTAATGGACAGAGTTCGGGTCGTGGGACCAGGTGCTTGGAGCGATGTTCCAAGATGGGATTTCCTCCACCGAGGGTTTTCCAATATCAAAAGTGATTTGCCGAGTCCCGGATGCGGTCGCGCTGTGAATAAAAACACGGCTTGGAGTTCCGGATAAACCTTGCAGTTTGCGTTGGATTTCTTTTGGCAAATCTGGAAAAGTTGAAAAGAGTCCAGGGATTTTGGCGTCGCCAGCTAAGTTTTCGAAAACTACCCAATCACGCTGGCCAAGTCGAACAATGGTGCGGTTCCCATCCAAAATGACTTCAGCAGATAATCCCTCCGGCGGTGCATAGGCCAAGGTCTCTTTGATGCGATCGACGGTCTGTTTGATTTTCGCTCCAGCTTTGGCTCGCTTACTTTCGGGTAGTTTTTTTAGTTTGGCTTGAAGGCGTAGCATGCGGCTTCGGGAGCTTTCAAAAGCTTGGTCATTGGAGCTCCAGGATTTGTCCACACCCAGGTTTTTTAGATGGACCTTCCATATCCCTTCGGCTGTGGAAAGGCTGCGAATCCCATCAAAATCGAAAAAACTGGAGGCTTGGCCGCGATAAAGGTGGCTCGTAAGTTGTTTGGATTCGGCTTCCACGCCGGGCATGGAAATCGTTTCTGTAATGCTGATTGGGAAGTGCGTTACTTGAATCAGGTCAGTCGTTTTAGGCGTAAGATAGAGGTCGAGCCATGCTTCCACTTCATCGTCGACACCGATAATGCCCATGACGCTTTTGGGAAAGACTTCGTGTTCACTCAACAAGAACTTAGAATGACCTGTGACATGTAGGCTGCCATCAGTCAGAAGGCGAACATCAATTGGGAACGAGCGAGCCTTGCTAATCCCACGAATAGTGTAGTTGCCGGAAAGAACCAGGGCACCTTGTCCGTCCATTAAATCGCCTTGTAGAGAAGAAATAGAGAAGCTGATGCGAGGGAATTGCGTAACTCCCAGGTTCTCAAACATATTTTCATTGCGGTCCTCGTTGTCGGTATCTAAAGATCCGGCTTGACACCAAATATCACCGCCGGTCGTTTGCGCGATGGCGTTTAGATTTGCATGGGCACCGCCTCCTACTTGCTTGCAAATGCCGGTGAAATCGTGAAGGGTGGAAGTAGCATCAAATCCCACGGTGGATCGGGAGGCATCAACCTCCCACAGCTGAAACTGTGTGACTTCTTGAGCAAAAACTTGGGTGCCAGCTACTTGAGCTAACAAAAGTAAAGGAAGGAGGCGTTTCATTTTCTTACAGGACTACCGGGTAATTTTGAAAAATGGTTGAGGCGTGAAAGAAGGCGTTCTTCTCCCCGGATGCGGTGATTTAACAATGGCAACAGCGCTAGGTTTAACACGATAAGTGAGAACCAAGCTGATCCAGCTAAGGGGATGGCAATCATTTCCAACAGGACTCCAAAATAGTTGGGATGACGTAGGTGACGGTAGGGGCCAGTGAATACCACCGTCTGGGTACTGCTCACAATGCCGCGGGCATTCCACATGGGGCCAAGTGATTTTTGTGACCATAGGCGCAAGGCTTGCCCGCTTAGCCAAAGTGCCATTGCAGCAAAGGATTGCAACAGAGGAATGGCTCTGGGCAGAAAGTACGCCTCCACTAGAGGGGCGATTAGCAACGAAATTTGCACAAATACTAGGGCCCCAAACCATAGTGATTTTTCGCCGGGCCACAAAACCCCGCCCTTCGATTTGGTTTGTACTTGCAGTGTGCGTAGGTTTTTCTGCGAGAGCCGGAGCTCACACAACCGTTGTACGGCGGTCACCGCAATGAGGCTGATGAGGAGGATTGGCATGTTAAAACTGATCCATGAGAAACATTTCCACTGACAAACCGGGTCCGAAGGCGACTCCAAGAGCATGTTTCCCTTTACCAGCTTGGAGCCCATCTAGGCGCGCTTGTTCCAGGACCATCAGAATTGAAACCGACGAAATGTTGCCGCGCAGACCGAGCGCTTTGCGGGAGGTCACGAGTGCGCCGTCCTCTAGATCCATAACCTGTTCATAGATATCTAGAATCCGACGTCCGCCAGTGTGCACCAAATGCAAACCGACTTGCTCGACACAAGATCCGTTCCTTTCAAGAAATTGGTCGACTACCTCGCGCAAATGCTTTCGTAAAAGAACTGGTAGGGAACGATCTAGGACCAAGCGCAAACCATGAGTTCCAATGTCAAACCCCATGGCGTGCTTGGTGTCAGGGAAGAGATAGGTGCCAGAGGCCAGCAGCTGGGTTTCTTTTGCTTGCGCAACTCCCGGTGAAACCACAGCTGCGGCTGCTCCATCTCCAAAAAGAACACCCGCAATCAAATTGGAGCGTTCCATGTCGCCGCGAATAAAGGACAGCGTGCACATTTCCACTGCAATGACCAAGACCGTTTGGCCATTGCGTGCAAGGTTCATCGCAATGCCAAGCGCTAAGGAACCGGCGGCGCATCCAGATTCTGTGATGGGAAGGCGTAGGACATCGGGGCGAAAGCCAAGGTCAGCCGATAGGGAGACGTCGAGGGCTGGAATGCAGATGCCTGTGCAAGAAACATCGATGATGACATCTACTTGGTTGGCTTTGAGTTGCGCGTTGCATAGAGCTTTTTGGCTCGCGTCCAGGGCATGCTTGTGCGCATGTTCTGCGTACATCAAATTGCGTTCACTGAAATCTTTGAGTTGAAGAAGCTCAGCTGGCGGCAAGGCCGTGTGACGTTGACTCACGCCGGAGTTCTGGATAAGACTTGCGATGAACTCGGTATCTTCGTCGGGAAACAATCCTTTCAAGGCATCTAATGTTTCCTCAGCATTCACCAGGTTGTCGGGAAAGGAAGTCGCTACAGAAAGCAAGCGTGGATGAAAAGTCATACTAAGAATCAGCCCGTGAGGAGGGCAAAAGGAAGGCAGGGAGCAGAATGAGATCTGCAGGTAAGGATGCCGCGGCGCCAATTGCCGTGAGGAGGCCGAAACGCGCGGTAGGAGTGAAGCCTGAGAAGGCTAAGCTGGCAAAGCCAATGGCTAAGGCACATGCTGAGATGGCCGCTGGGGGGCCAACACGACGGAAGCTAGCACGCATGCCATCCAGGTCAGCCTTCGTTCCGTGGAAGGCATGGAGTAAGTGAAAGGTGTTGTCGACCGCTAAACTAAGAACCACTGCAGCGACCATCACCGATGCGGCGTCGAGTTCAAAACCGAGTAAGAAGGCCGCAATTAAACTGCATGCCACAGGAACCAAGTTGACGATGACGACGCCAATCCTTTGGCGCCAACTGCGGGTAACCAAGAGGAAGAAAAGGAAGGTGGCAAGGAGGGTCAAGCCTAAAGACCGGACTAAGGTGCCAATCAAATCGTCTTGCATGTGAAGCATGAGCGGCATCGTTCCCGTGACGATGGTTTCCAGCCCAAGTGAGTCTTCTAAGGCGTCCATGTGAGTGCGCAAGGCATCCACCGTGGTCAGAACCGTTTCAGAGCCACCACTTGGTAAGCGTAGGGTCCAACGTGCCCATTCACCTTGCTCACCAAAGCGTTCCGCCTGGCGTAAAGCGAGTCCGCTCAAAAAATTGGCGTCGGAATGCGCGGAGGATAAATCGCGCAGGACATCGGTGGGGCCAAAGCTTCCGCGAGTGCCTGGGAAATCAACTAAGCCATCCCCTACAGTCTTTAGTGCAGCATCTTGGGATCGCCAAGTATCTCCGTTGGCATGCCGCGCTAATATTTCTACAGTGGTTAATCCGGTGCCATCGGCCTCGATGGATGCAAAGTCTTGTTTTAGAGAATCACTTTCCGGGAAGTAGCGAAGAGCATTGGTATTACTTCCAAGATGGTGGAAGGCGAAAAAACCACCGGCGAGTATAAGGACCCCGATGACCACAAGGCCTTTGCGCATGCGGAAGGACGAGAGAGCTAAGTCTCCAAAGAATTTCGCTGGCGTTTTATGGCTTCCAGAGCTTGGTCCTCTTTTGACCAGAGGGAACAGCATGGGCAAGAAGAGATAAAAGGCAGGTACGAATACTAATATGCTGCAGGC
>JASFYO010000067.1:0-16682 GCA_045047305.1 Planctomycetota bacterium
AGGCGTAGGATTCCCGGCACTGTGTCATGATTCACACTCTTCTAATCTCCGGCGGGAATGGCCTTGGTAGCCTTCTCGAAGTAGGGGCCAGCAGCATTTTCTGGACCCCACTGATTTTCCTGCTTTCGCTTCCATTCATGTGGAAGTTCGTCTTCGGGCCTATCACCAAGGCGCTGGAGGAGCGTGAGAATAGTTCGCGTAATGCTGCTGCAGCCGCTGAATCCGCTCGGGAGGAAACCGAGCGTCTAAAGACTGCCATTCAGGAAGACCTGGATGCTGCACGCCACGAAGCTGCCAAGCAAGTTTCCGACGCCAAGGCGCGGGCCGCCGAGCGCGAAAAGGAACTCATGGCAGCGGCTAAGGAAGAAGCTGAGAAAGAGCGCGCACGCGCCAAGGCTGATATCGAGCAATCGCTAAACAACGCACGCGAAGTCTTGCGTAAAGAAGCGGTTCAACTCGGAGTTGGTGTTGCGGAACAAGTGATCCGTCGCGAATTCTCAGAGGCTGACCAGTCCCGATTGGTCGCCGACTTCCAAAAAGAGGCCAACCTCAACTAAAGCATGGCCCAGGCTCACATTTCTCCTGCTGCCCGCCGTTACGGTCGCGCTCTCTTTGAGGTCGCACTGGAACAGGGCTCCTTGGACTCGGTTCGTGCAGACTTAAAATTGCTCGGCACTGTTCTGTCCGACCCGGAGACCTCGCAAGCCCTGGCCGATCCGCGCATAGATGACCGTCAAAAGCGTTCTTTGTTGGACAAGGCTTTTGGCTCTTTTCTTCATGAACACACCAAGCACCTCATGGGTGTTTTAGAGGCGCGCAAGCGCTTAGTGCTGCTTGTGCAGATACCCACCGCGTTCGCCGATTTGCTAGATGTCCATGAAGGGCGTCAGCGCGGCGTGCTCGAATCCGCCTCTGCAATTAACGATTCTGATCGTCAAGCTGTTGAGGCATCGCTTTCCCAGAAAACTGACCATAAGGTTTCGTTAGAGACCAATATCAACGAGGATTTACTCGGTGGTATTCGGGTCACGCTTGCCGGCACCCGTTACGACGGCTCGGTGCGCGGTCATCTGGATCGTTTACGTCAAAACCTCGAGAACGTGGAGCTTTAAGCTCCCTGATCCAAACGGATTCCACTCATGGAACTGCAACCCTCTGAAGTCACCTCGGTCCTGAAAAAAGAGATCGAGAGTTTCCAGGCTGGCTCAACCACTGAAAAAGTTGGTCAGGTCCTGCAAGTCGGCGATGGTGTCGCCCGCGTCTACGGTCTTGATGACTGCATGATGTCGGAACTGATCGAGTTTTCTGGAGGTGCGATGGGCATGGCCCTGAACCTCGAAGAAGACAATGTCGGTTGTGTGCTACTCGGCGATGCTGCCTCCGTAAAGGAAGGCGATATTGTAAAGAGCACCGGACGCGTCATCTCGGTGCCAACTGGTGGTCAACTGCTCGGCCGCGTGGTCGATGCACTTGGCAACCCCCTGGACGGCAAAGGCCCGCTCAACACCACTGACGCAGATTTGCGTCCCATCGAGCAAGATGCACCTTCGGTAGTGGAACGCGAACCAGTCTCGGAGCCCATGGCTACTGGTCTTAAGGCCGTCGATGCCATGATTCCGGTTGGCCGGGGTCAGCGTGAACTGCTGATTGGTGACCGTCAAACCGGCAAGACTGCGATTGCCATCGACGCCATCATCAACCAGAAGTTTACTGGCGGGGGAGACCCATCCAACGACGAGCAGGTTCTTTGTGTTTACGTTGCGATTGGCCAGAAGCAATCGACCGTGGTGGACGTTTTGCGCAAGCTGGAAAATGCGGGCGCCATGAAGTACACCATCATCGTGAACGCATCGGCTTCTGAAGAGGCCGCCATGCAGTTTATCGCGCCATATTCTGGAACTGCCATGGCTGAACGTTATCGCGATGCTGGTCGTCACGTGTTGATCATCTACGATGACTTGACCAAGCAGGCCTATGCATACCGTCAGGTGATGTTGTTGTTGCGTCGTCCTCCAGGGCGTGAAGCTTACCCAGGTGACGTCTTCAACCTGCACTCACGTCTTTTGGAGCGTTCCGCGAAGGTCGCTCATGACGCCCCGGATGTGAATCCTGAGAAGTACTCCAAAGGAGGCGGTTCCATTACCGCATTGCCGATTATCGAGACTCTCGAGGGCGATGTTTCGGCTTACATTCCGACCAACGTAATTTCGATTACCGATGGTCAGATCTTCCTCGAGTCCGACTTGTTCTACTCCGGCGTGCGTCCGGCAGTGAACGTGGGTATCTCGGTGTCGCGCGTGGGTGGTGCCGCGCAAACTCCGGCCATGAAGAAGGTGGCAGGTGGTTTGCGTATTAACCTTGCTCAGTACCGCGAGCTGGAAGCCTTTGCTCAGTTTGGTTCCGACCTGGATGCCGCAACTCAGCAGGCGCTGAACCGCGGTGCTCGTCTGGTCGAGCTGCTTAAGCAAGGTCAATACATGCCGCTCGAGAACGCTGACCAAATCGTTAGCATTTTCGCTGGTACTTCGGGTCGTCTTGACGATATCGCCACCGAAAAAGTGGGTGATTTCGCGGAGGGCTTCATTGAATACATGAAGGCCAATCACGCAGACACCATGACCGCATTGAACGGTTGGAAAACTAAGTGGAACGACGAGTTTGAAACTCTAGTCGGCGACGCTTGCGATACCTTTAAGTCCCAGTTCGTTGCTTAAACGGAGCTTAAACCTTGGCTAACATCCGTGACTTGCGCGACCGCATCGCTAGCGTCGGCAGCATCCAAAAGATCACCCGCGCCATGGAAATGGTTGCAACTACAAAGTTGCGCCGCTTCCAGGGTCGTACGGTGGCCGCACAGCCCTACAGCGAAGAGCTGGAAAATCTAGTGCGTGGTTTGTCAGGTGCGGTAGCTTCGAACCCTGAAGCTGCAGGAACTTCTGCAGACTTGTTCACGCAAGGCACCTCGGATAAACCACTCGGTATTCTCTTTGTCGGTTCCGACAAAGGTCTTTGTGGCGCTTACAACGCGGGCATCCAACGCAAGTTGGCGGAGATGGTGAAACCGCTGAACGGTAACTTCACTCTCTACGTCATGGGGCGTAAAGCCATGGCGGATGCAACTCGTTGTAACTACCCAGTTGAAGCCTACCTTGAACACATCGAAGGTGAAAAAATCACCTTTGGTGAAGCGGCCTCCATCGCCAAGCTTTTGGTGAAAGATTTTAAATCCGGTAAGTTGTCCAGCGTTGCAGTCTGCGCAACCAAGTTCGTCAGCATGGCCCGTTACGAGCCACGTTTCGACCCGTTCCTGCCAATTGCACCTGCGACAGGTGAGGTTAGTGGGGAACCCATTCTTGAGCCAAGCGGTCCAGATGTGCTTGGTCGACTCATTCCACGATACCTTGAGACACGCATTTTTCATGCATTGCTCGAGGCTATCACTTCTGAATACGCATCGCGTCGCTTCGCCATGAAGAACGCAACAGATGCTGCGGGTGATATGAAGAAAGACATCACCCGTCTCTACAACCGCGCCCGCCAAGCCAAGATCACGCAGGAAATCTCCGAGATCGTGTCAGGTGCTGAGGCCCTCTAGTCAACCGACAACCCACGCTAATCATGAGCGCTAAAGGTTCCATTAAACAGATTCTCGGTCCGGTCGTGGACATCGCCTTCGAAAGCGATTTGCCCGCCATTAACGACGCCATCGAGGTTGCCCGTGAAGGCCAGGATTCCCTGGTCGTCGAAGTCGCTTCGCACATGGGCGACAACACCGTGCGTTGCATTGCCATGTCTTCCACCGATGGTTTGCGCCGCGGTATGGATGCTCACGGCACTGGTGCACCGATTATGGTGCCGGTTGGAAATGTGACCATGGGTCGCGTTTTTGACTTGCTTGGGCGTCCGCTCGACGAAGTCAAAAAGGGCCCGATTGAGGTCAAAGAGCGTTGGCCAATCCATCGCCCGGCTCCACGTTTCGATGAGCAAGAAGCTGTGTCGACGGTGTTCGAAACTGGCATTAAGGTGGTTGACCTTCTGTGTCCATTCGCTCTGGGAGGCAAGATTGGCCTCATGGGTGGTGCTGGTGTAGGCAAGACCGTTTTGATTCAGGAGTTGATTCGAATCACTGCTGTTGAAAAAGGTGGGTTCTCGGTGTTCTGTGGTGTTGGAGAGCGGACCCGTGAGGGAACCGACCTTTGGATCGAAATGACCGAGGCGGAGTACACCACTCCCGAAGGCAAGAAGGCTGCTGTGATCGATAACGCAGTTCTGGTGTTCGGTCAGATGAACGAGCCACCGGGAGCCCGTTTGCGCGTGGCACTTTCCGGCCTCACCATGGCGGAATACTTTCGCGATGTTGAGAACAAAGACGTGTTGCTGTTCGTGGACAACATCTTCCGCTTTACGCAGGCTGGTTCTGAGGTGTCCGCACTTCTCGGCCGTATCCCATCTGCAGTGGGTTATCAGCCAACCTTGGGTTCTGAGATGGGTGCTCTACAAGAGCGCATCACCTCGACCAAGAACGGCTCGGTTACCTCCATGCAAGCTGTTTACGTCCCTGCTGACGACTTCACTGACCCAGCACCAGTGGCTTCCTTTGCGCACCTTGACTCGACCATCCTTCTTGACCGCGCGATTACCGAGCTCGGCATCTACCCCGCAGTGCACCCGCTGAAGTCCAGCTCGCGCATGCTTGACCCGCAGATTGTGGGTGAAGAGCACTACGCTGTGGCCACCGAGTCGCAACGTCTGCTACAACGCTACGCTGACCTGAAAGACATCATTGCGATTCTCGGAATGGAGGAGCTTTCTGATGATGACAAGGTGGTTGTGCACCGCGCACGTCGCCTGCAGCGCTTCTTGTCGCAGCCATTTTTCGTGGCTGAGCAGTTCACCGGAGCCGAAGGTCGCTTCGTGCCACGTGCAGATACGGTACGCTCCTTCCAAGAAATCCTTGCCGGCAAGCACGATGACCTGCCTGAGCAAGCTTTCTATATGGTTGGCGGCATCGACGAGGCTGTCGAAAAAGCCAAAACCCTGTAATCTAGGGCGAAGCATCCATGGCGACTACCGCATCCACTTTGACTCTCCGCATTGTCTCTCCCGAGAACATCATTCTCGATCAGGAGGTGCAATCGGTGCAAGTCCCCGGCGAGGACGGCATGTTTGGTGTGCTTCCACGCCACGCCGCCATGGTGGCGTTGACCGACAGTGGTCCGTTACGGGCTGAATCAAACTCTGGCGAGACCATAGAATTCATCATTCATGATGGCTTCGCCGAAGTCAAAAACAATGTCGTGACCATTTTGTCGCGTTCGGCTGAGAAGTTGGATGAGATTGATTTGGAGCGAGCGAAGAAAGCTGCCGTCCGTGCGCGCGAGCACATGAAGGCGCATAAAGATCATGTCGACCGTGCACGTGCAAACGCAGCATTACGTCGAGCATTGATGCGTGAACGTCTCAGCCGTCGTCTTCCTTCATGAGCGCCGCCGCTTTTTGGCGGTCCCATGCATGCGGCGAACTGCGTGCAGAAGATGTAGGCACCGAAGTGGTGTTGGCGGGTTGGGTTGCCAATCGTCGCGATCACAGCGTGGTGCGTTTTGTCGACTTGCGTGATCGTTACGGGATTATCCAACTGGTCGCGGACGAGGACGCGCCAGAAGCCGGCATGGAAGGCTTGTCTGGACTTCACCCGGAAGACGTGTTGCAAGTGCGCGGCGTGGTGCGCATGCGGGTTGAAGGGCAGAGGAACACGGATCGCCCGACTGGCGAGGTCGAAGTCTTGGTGCACTCAGTAGAAAAGCTGAGTTCTGCAGCGCGTTTGCCATTCGAAATCGCGGACCATATCGATGTTCCGGAAGAAATGCTGATGCGCTATCGCTATTTGGATATGCGTCGCACACCATTGCAAGAACGCATGGCTTTGCGCACCAAAGCGAATCATTCTTTCCGCTGTGCTCTTGTGGAAGAGGGTTTCTTAGAGATTGAAACTCCGATGATGACCAAATCGACTCCGGAAGGTGCCCGGGATTACTTGGTGCCTAGCCGTACGCGTCAAGGGTCTTGGTATGCCTTGCCGCAGTCACCGCAGATTTTCAAGCAGTTGTGCATGGTAGGGGGTATGGATAAGTACTTCCAAATTGCTCGCTGTATGCGCGATGAAGACTTGCGTGCTGATCGCCAACCTGAGTTCACTCAGTTGGACATGGAGATGTCCTTCGTCGACGAGGAAGATGTTTACGCCCTGGTAGAAAAAGTCATGGCAGCGGTTTACCGCGATGTGCAAGGCGAGGAACTTTCCCTTCCATTGCAGCGCATGTCTTATGAAGAGTCGATCCGGCGTTTTGCTTCGGATAAGCCAGATTTGCGCAATCCGATTGAGATTGTCAATCTTGCCGAAGAAGGCGCTCAACTGAATTTTGTGGTTTTTGACAAAGTCCTGAGCAGCAGTGGTTGGGTACGCGGTATTCGCGTTCCTGGTGGCGCAACTTTGTCGCGTAAACAGATCGATTCCATTGAAAGTGCAGCTAAAGATGCAGGCGCTGGTGGAGCTGCTTGGTGCAAGGTCAGTGAAGAGGGCCCAACCGGTCCACTTTCACGTTTCCTCAAAGCAGCGGAGGGAGAAAACCCGGTTGAGTGTCCGGTTCACATCGGCGGCCTTTCAGAAGGAGGAGCCAGCTTTCTTAAAGCTTTACGCGCCCGACCTGGTGATTTAGTCGTCACCATTGCCGATGCTCCACGTCGCGCATTGGTCGCCCTGGATGCCATCCGCCGTCAAGCTGGTGCACTTATGGGATTGGTTCAAGGTCCAGATCGCTTGTTGTGGATTACCGAGTTCCCGCTCTTCGAGGTGAACGACGATGGCGAGTTCCATCCGGCCCACCACCCCTTTACCTGTCCAGTCCTGGAAGATATTCCAGCTTTGGAATCCGGGCAAAAGGAAGGAATCCGCTCTCGCGCTTACGATCTGGTTTTGAATGGAGTTGAGTTGGGTTCGGGTTCTGTTCGGATCCACCAACGTCAACTGCAAGAGACTATTTTCAAGGCGATTGGCCTTGATCCTGAGGTTGCCAAAGAACGCTTCGACTTTTTGTTGGAGGCTTTTCGTTACGGCGCCCCTCCCCATGCTGGTTTCGCCATCGGCTTGGACCGTCTTTATGCGTTATTGTTTAACGCAGAGACCATTCGCGATGTCATCGCGTTTCCTAAAACAGCTACCGGGAATTGCCCTTTAACCGGCGCCCCGTCTGTAGTGGATGAAACCCAGCTCCGGGAACTGGGTATTGCTCAAGAGATTCCCGCAACCCTCAACGAGGCATAGTCATAGGCTCACGTAGAAGAAAACGATACGCTCCGCCGGAGAAGGAAAAATACCGCATTAACCGGCGTATTCGAATCCGCGAAGTATTTCTCATCGACCAAGATGATAATCAGATTGGTCCCACTCCAACCAACAAAGCACTGCAGATGGCAGAGGCGGCTGGATTGGATTTGGTTGAAGTTGCTCCGCATTCGCGCCCACCAGTAGCCAAGATTTTGGACTACGGGCGTTTCAAGTATGAACAAAAGAAAAAATCGAAGAGCAAGGCTAAGACCGCTTCTTCGGTGCTTAAGGAGGTGCGTGTGCGGCCGAAGATTGATGTCCATGACCTGGAAATCAAGATACGGAAGGCCCGTGAGTTCCTAGAAGCTGGGCATAAGGTTCAGGTGACCTGTCTGTTCCGTGGTCGCGAAATGGCTTACCAGAGCATCGGCCGTGGGGTCATGCTGAAGGTTGCCAAGGAGCTGGAGGACATTGCACGGGTGGAACGTGATCCGCGCATGGAGGGGCGCCGTATGAACCTCCTGATGGGGAAACGCACCACGCCGTTGATTCGTCCATCGCTTGAAGGGGATAAGAGACTGGCTGCATCTCAGCCTGTTGCAGCGGCAACTGGTCCTCACGCACTGAAAGTCATCAAGGAAGACGATTTCGAGGATTTACCTTCGATTCCTGCTAAGGAAGAGGGAAATCCAGAATCTGACACCCCAGACACGACTGAGGCTTGACCTCAACTCTCTGGGCCGTACAATATGCGGCCCATTTTTCCCCACTTGGCCCTAAGACACAGGAGTAAAACTGTGCCCAAGCAGAAAACAAAAAAAGCAGTCTCAAAACGATTCAAGCTGACCAAGAATGGCAAAGTCATTCGCCGTCACCAGATGACCGGCCACTTCATGTGTGGCAAATCCCCTAAGCGTCGCCGTAACTTGCGTCGCACCGCTGTGGTTCCTGGTGGTATCGCCAAGAACCTGGCTAAGCTCATGGGCAAGAGGTAATCTGAGATGACCAGAACACGTAGTGTTGTCCCTCGCGTACGCCGCCGTAAGCGTCTTATGCGTCGTGCTAAAGGATTTTGGGGTGCACGTCACCGGCTAATCCGCACGGTTAAGGAGACTCTTCTCCGCTCCGGAAACTTCGCATATCGTGACCGCAAGGTTAAGAAGCGCGAGTTTCGTAAGTTGTGGATTCAGCGCATTAACGCTGGAGCCCGCATGAATGGAACTACCTACAGTCGTCTGATTAATGGCATGAAAAAGGCCGATATTCAGATTGACCGTAAGGCGCTATCCGAGCTTGCCTTTTGTGATCCAGCAGCCTTTAAGGTTGTTGTGGAAAAGGCCCAAGAAGCTCTAGCAGCCTAGTTCGGACCCGCACATGCGAGACCGTCTCGAAGCATTACGCCGTGACGGTCTCGCCGCGGTTTCCGAATCCCAAGACCTCGACACCCTGCATGGGGTGGAATCACGTCTGCTTGGACGTGGTGGAGCTTTGACTGCCGAGCTGAAAGGGCTTGGTAAGTTGTCGCCCGATGAGCGTCCGGTGGTGGGGAAGCTCGCCAATGAAATTAAGCAAGCCTTGCAATCCGCATTGGATGAGCGTCGGGCAGCCATTGAAGCCTTGGAACTGGCCTCCGATTTGGCTGGAGAGGGACTTGATCCCTCACTTCCAGGCGCTCCCGCCCCCCAAGGTGGGGTCCACCCTGTGCTCGCGATTTCGCGGGAACTGGAAGACCTTTTCTCGTCCATGGGTTATGTGGTCTGGGATGGCCCTGAGATTGAATCCGAGGCGCATAACTTCGACGATCTTAATATTCCGGCAGATCACCCTGCCCGAGAAGGCCACGACACCATTTGGATGGATGTTGAAGCTGGCAGCGGACGACGTTGTTTGCGCACCCATACTTCGCCTGTGCAGGTGCGCGCCTTGAAAGAATTTGGCGCTCCTCTGCGTGTGATTGCCCCCGGGCGGGTGTTTCGGCAGGAAGCACAAGATGCGACTCATGACCATACTTTTCACCAGATGGAAGGCTTAGTGGTAGATAAAGGCGTCGGCGTGCCGCACATGTTGCATGCCATGAACAGCCTCTTGGAGGGAGTTTTTGGTCGCAAATTGGAAACCCGGTTGCGTCCTGGTTTCTTCCCCTTTGTGGAACCAGGCTTCGAGTTGGATGCACGTTGCCCGTTTTGCAAAGCGGGTTGCAAAGTGTGTAAAGGATCCACATGGATTGAACTTATGCCTGGCGGATTAGTGCATCCGAATGTACTTAGGGCTGCGGGGATTGATCCAAATGAGTACAGCGGCTTCGCTTTTGGGCTGGGCCTTTCCCGTATTGCCATGTTGCGCTACGGCATTGATGACATCCGCTGGATGATGAGCGGTGACCTTCGTTTCCTCGAGCAATTTCAGGCATGAAAATTTCGTTGAATTGGGTTTCAGATTTCGTCGATCTTTCCGGCGTCAGTGCCGAAAAAGTTTCTGATCTTCTCTCGCTGCACACTGCTGAAGTGGAAGGAATTGAAATTTATGGCGACGGCATCAAGGATGTCGTGGTGGGTCATGTGATTGCTTGCGGGCAGCACCCTGATGCAGACAAGCTCTCGCTGACAGAAGTCGATTTTGGTGGAGAAGAAACCGTTGCCGTCGTTTGTGGGGCCCCCAATGTTCGCAAAGGCTTGAAGATTGCTTTTGCGCCTGTTGGAAGCCGTCTGCCGGGCGACCTTAAGATTAAAAAAGCAAAATTGCGCGGACAAGTTTCCTGCGGCATGATTTGCTCCGAGCGGGAACTGGAGATGAGTGAAGAGCATGATGGCATCATGGAATTGCCAGACGACGCTCCTATTGGCGCTGTGTTGATTGATTATTTGCAACTTAAAGATTCCATCCTTGAGCTGGATAATAAATCTTTGACCCACCGTCCCGACTTGTGGGGGCACTATGGTTTTGCGCGTGAGTTGGCAGCATTGCTTGGCCGTAGCCTTAAACCTCTGCAGACAGAAGTGGCTTGGCCGAAAAATCCAGGCGACTGGAATGTAGTGCGTACTGACGCTGAAGGTTGTTCCGTTTATGGAGCCCTTGAAATAGATTTGGGGTCCGTACCCAAAGTCTCAAACGCCTTGATTTCGCGCCGCCTGTTGGCTGTCGATCAGCGTTTGGTGAACGATGTCGTTGATTTAAGCAACTATGTGATGTTGGAGATCGGTCAACCAACTCATGCCTTTGACGCGGCCACGATTTCGGGGAAGAAGATAGAAGTACGTGCGGCAAACAGTGGTGAAAGTCTCGTCACACTGGATGGGGAAGAGCATTCTTTGATTAGCGAAGACTTGGTCATTGCTGATGAGCAACGAGTTTTAGCCCTGGCAGGTGTCATGGGAGGACAAGCCACCGAAGTCACCCAATCCACTACGCGAATCGTGCTTGAGGCGGCGGCCTTCCACCCAACACGGGTGCGTCGAACCGCCCATCGCTTGGGTTTGCGCAGTGAAGCGAGTTCTCGTTTTGAAAAGTCTTTGGACCCTGCTTATGCGGCCGAAGCCATGGCCAGATTCTGTCACTTACTGTTGCAGGATCGCCCTAACGCAAAGATCCTTCACGCGCCGATTGTCGATGCCGAGGCTGCTGCGGAAGGCATAAAGTTGCCATGGAACCCGGCCCATACTTCCAAGTTGCTGGGTATCCCGTTGCATGCTTCCGAAATGGTTTCGATGCTAGAGGCCATTGGCTTTGACTTGGAACCCGATGGAAAAGATTTCCTTGTGTCGGTTCCCAGTTGGCGTGCTACCAAAGACGTTACTTCAGAGATTGATTTAGTCGAGGAAGTGGGGCGCATGTTCGGCTATGACCGCATCGAACCAGCAGCGCTGACTGCGCCTATCGAAGTTCCCGCACAGCAACCTCAGCGCTTGTTAGCAAGGGCCTTGGCGCAACGTTTAGTCTTGGCTCATGGCGCGCATGAAACTCAGTGCTACTCCTTTATGGATTCTGCTTGGGCCGGACGCCTCGGGTTGAAGGAAACGGATTTTGAGCGCATAGATAACCCGGTGTTAGCTGAGGTCCATCTCATCCGCCGCGATCCTATTCCGTCCTTGTTAGAGCAAGCTGCAGGGAACTTGAACGAGGTGAGCCGTGGTCGTCTGTGCGAGGTGGCCAAGGGGTATGAGCCCCAGCCTGGCATGGAACCCAAAGAGCGGCGCTGGCTAGGTCTTGTGGAGTGGGGGGAGAAGACTCTCCCGAAACAGGGGCAAGAAAGCCTTTTTGGCCGTGTGCGTGGATTGGCAAAGGACCTTTTACACAGTGTCGGTATCACGGAGGATCAGATCCAAGTGAAGCCGCAGGATTCGTCGGTCCAGGCCCCAGATTGGGCCCACCCTGTGCAAACATTGCACTGGTGGATTGGTGGTGTCCAGATTGGATGGACTAGTCGTGTGCATCCTCAATTGTTGAAGGACCTGAATTATGGAGCCCATGATTGCGCCATGATGTTGCTTGATTTGCAGGCTCTTAGCGCCTGTGCTGAAGAGCGGCACCCACGGTTTGTGGCACCATCACGTTTCCCAGGTATCAAGGTTGATGTGGCATTGGCCCTCCCTACGGAAAAACTCTACGCGGAAGTTGAGCTTGCGCTACGTAAAGCGGGTGGCAAGTTACTTGATTCCCTGGCTCTATTTGATGTCTATACTGGTGAAGGCATGGCCGAGGGGCAACGAAGTTTGGCATTTCACTGCGTCTTACGGGCGGCTGACCGTACCTTAGGTGAGAAGGAGGAGCAAAAGTTCCTACGCAAGGTCGAACATGCCGCCGCTGAGTTGGGCGGAAACCTTCGTAGCTAAACGTCTCCCTAGAGGGTATTTTTACCGAGGGCAGAGCGTCCTCTCGCCCCATCATCCATGGATTACCTGAAACGGAACTTCGACATCTTGTACATTGTGGTACAGGTATGGGTGGATGGTTTGATTGCGATTTTGGCCTGCATTTCCGGCTATTGGGTTTATTCTTCGATGATTTTACCACCGGGCGTCTTCATGCCTCCGATGGATGATTTTCGTCAACTTTTCGTTATGGTGACCGGTGTTGTGCTTTCTTGCTTTTGGTTATTTGGCCTTTACCAAGGGCAGAAGTCAATCCTGAACGTGGAAGAGTACCGGGGGATATTCAAGGCGACCTTAATGTCCTTCCTGATTACTTCTACGGCGGTCTTTTTGTTGAGAGAAGTGGAGTTCTCACATACCCCCGACCATTGGCTTTACCACCTTGCACGCTATCCGTACGCGCTACTGAAATTAGAGAACTCGGATAATTATTCGCGCGTTCTTTACCTCATTCTGTTCTTCTTCATTTTCCTCTTTTCGATGCTCGGCCGTGCGATTATGTTCCGTGTCTTATCGGAGTGTTATGCGCGTGGGATTGGAAACACCAACGTTGTAATCTTCGGCACCGGACCGATGGCTTTGCGCCTCCAGCAAAAACTTCGTTTGTTCCCAACTCTGGGATACCATTTTGTCGGCTTTGTGGAATCGCGTGAGTATGTGGGTGAAGGCATGGTCAATGGGTTCCCTGTCTTAGGCAATGAAGATGAGTTAGACCATTTGCGGGACGCCTACGATTTGCGCAGAATTCTTATTGCGAAACCCGAGTTCGATGAGGATCGACTTGTCGGTTTGTGCAAGAAGCTAGATAACTTTGGTATTCTGTACCAAGTGGTGCCGAGGCTCTACCACTTCTTCTCGCGACGTTTTACGGTAGAGGCCATTGACTCTCTTCCTTTGATCACGCCGGTCCCATTGCGCGGCCGCCCAGTTTATAATTTTGTGAAACGATGCGGCGACATTGTAGTTTCGGCTTCGATTTTATTACTGACCTTGCCGATCACCTTGCTAGTCATTTTGTTGATTAAGCGTGAATCACCTGGACCAGTTTTCTTTACCCAGATTCGCCAGGGTGCGAATAACCGTTCTTTTCGTATGGTTAAGTTTCGCACCATGTTTGCCGATATGTGCGGGGATGCCGTAACCCCGCAATCTGCAGCGGATCCACGTGTCACAAGAATCGGACGTTTTTTGCGCAAATCCTCTCTCGACGAAATCCCTCAGTTGTGGAATGTTCTCAGCGGCCAAATGTCGATTGTGGGGCCGCGACCAGAAATGCCTTTTATTGTGGAGAAGTACAATGAAACGCAGATGCTTCGCCTCGATGTCAAGCCAGGGATTACCGGATTGTGGCAAGTCTCAGAAGCACGCAAGGCGCCAATTCACGAAAACGTCGATTACGATTTGTATTACATTGAAAATCAGTCGGTTTTCTTAGATGTAACCATTGCATTTCTGACCGTCGTAACCATGCTGCGTTTAACCAGTACTAACTAGTGACTGCCACCGAAGAAGCAAAAACCGACGGCCCATATCGCGGTCCCGATCGTCGATCACATCCGACACCCTTTCTGTCTAAGTACTCCTTTGTTGGAGGCAAACGCAAGTCTGGTGGGCGTCGACCCGGTGAAAACCGCGAAGTGTTTATTGACCGATACCCGCTTTGGGCGTGGATCATGCTGACCCTGTTTTTGGTGCTAAATTTGCTCGATGCGCACTTCACCCTGATTTACTTGCAGCGCGGTGGAGAGGAAGCGAATCCGGTGGCGGTGAGACTACTCAACTCTGGCATGGGCACTTTTATCGGAGTTAAAGCCGTTGGCGTAGGTTTGGGCGCTATGGTTTTCTGCATCCTGAATAATTTCCGCAACTCGCGCATTGGTGTTGCGATAGCCCTCTGCTTTTACCAGCTTCTTTTGCTGTATCACATGTCGTTGTATTACGGTTGGGTCGGCAATGTAATTAGTTAAGCGATGCCTTCACGCCCCAGCATTCCTCTGGCGCTAGGTTTTTGGGTTGGAAGCCCTAATCCCAAATCAAGCCAATGGCCTGTGGAATGGTTCCTTCGACGTGTTCGCTGACAACCGCTGCTGGCACGCGCCCGGCTAAGCGGCGGAACAAGTCTTCCAAATACGGTGGGGGCGGTAAAGGGCGATTCGCTAATTCGGCAGGAGCGTCCATCTGCCAAAGTAAGCGGATTTTGCCTTCGTGCCCTTTTGCAATGAGGCGCAAAGGGCCTCCGGGACCAAAGCGTTGCAATAAAAGAAGCCCGGTGCGCATGGCGGCGCGAAGGTAGCGCCCGTCGGCATCGACTTGAAGTCCAGCTGTGAATTCAACTTCCACTAAAATATCTTGCTCGAGGCAGGCCTCGGAAAGTTCTTCCACCAGGTTTTGTAGATTGGTGGGTGCTACGTGAGCCTGAAGCTCTGAAGAGGCCAACTGGAGAAACTCCAATTGCGCGGCAATTTGGGTTGCTGCCTCTAGGGCAGGGGTGACAAGGGATAGGGTGCGTTCGTCATCCTGGCTTTCCAGAAGCTGGAGGTAGCCAGAAATGCTGGTAAGTGGGTCTTTAAGACCCTCCACCATGCCACCCATGAAAGCATCTGGAAAGGCACCCTTTGCGGTATTGCCTTGCTGCAGGCTTTCGAGGCACTGGGTGAGCCCAGTTGGAGTCCAGGGTTTCGGCAGCACACCGGTTCGTGGATGATCCAGCAGGTCTTCAAACCCAGCTAGGCCGCGGTCTCCAACCATCAACAGGGTCCAGGGACGTCGGTTTCCGTTGAGGCCTGCCCCAATGATGCGCAAATCGGCCAGAGAAAGCCGGTCTGTATCGACCAGGATGCCAGTAAGAGAAGGTTGGCGGCATTGTTCTAGCCAATCCTCCAAGCGAAACGGTTGCATTCGAATTTGGCTCCCTGGGCACAAGCCTCGCAACACCGCTTCGAGTCCGGAATCAGATTGCGGAGTGAAGACCAAAATGGTGGAGGGGATGCTGTTCTTAGCCATGTTCGGGTAACACGATGCTACCAGGACTATGCATAGGATTCAGCTTTTCTAGGAGCTTCCTTCTTGGCCATTTGCGGTAGAGCTTGGTTCCCGTTCCACGGTGTGGCGCAAAATCCAAGGAACTGCTTCCGCTAGGTGGGCGCAGAATAAATCGGGCTGCTTACCTGCTTCGGCCAATTTTTGACGCATGGCCCGGCCCTTTCCAGTTCCCACTAGTACCGAAGGAAGATGCTTGGCGGCGAAACACTGTAGGTCTCGGACGTCGTCGCCGACTCCTACACTGCGTTCCCATTCAATTTCGAAACTCTCCGCAGCACGGTCTAAAAGGCCGGCTAGAGGCTTCCTGCAACGGCAGCGGCGGCGCTCTGGCGCGACACCGACAGAGGGATGGTGTGGGCAGTGATAGTAGGCATCGATGCGAGCGCCTACAGGCTCTAAGAGTTCGTCCATTCGTGCTTGAATGGCCATCAAATCCCCCACGTCCAGCAGGCCACGAGCGATGCCGGATTGATTACTAACCACAATCAGCTGGAGTCCGTGTTGATGCAGTGTGGCTAATGCTTGGGCAACCCCAGGCAAGAGTTCTGTCTGGGCAGCGGACGATAGATATGGCACCTCGCGCAGTAGAGTGCCATCACGGTCCAAAAAGACTGTAGGTCGGGGAGCCATTGGAGTTATGCTAACGCCAACATGAATGACAAACGATACGAAAAGGCACTGGAAGAACTCCAGTCAAGAGGCGGAAGCGATCCATGGATGGTTTTCAAAATTATGGGCGAGTTCGTGGAAGGCTTCGACGTCATGCGCGAAGTCGGGCCCGGCATCTCCATTTTTGGTTCCGCACGGACCAAACCAAGTGACCCTCATTACAAAATGGGGGTGGAGGTTGCTGGCGCATTAGCTCGCCGCGGCTATACCATCATCACTGGCGGAGGTCCTGGTGCGATGGAAGCGGCAAATAAGGGTGCGCAAGAAGCGGGCGGTCAATCCATCGGATTGAATATCGATTTGCCGATGGAACAGGATCCTAATCCTTATCAAGATGTTGAGTTAAACTTTAAATACTTTTTCGCACGGAAAGTTTGCTTTGCGAAATATGCGCTTGGGTATGTCGTGCTGCCGGGTGGCTTTGGCACCATGGATGAGTTTTTTGAAGCTCTCACCCTCATTCAAACACGGAAGATGAAGGATTTCCCAATTGTTTTAATGGGCACCGATTACTGGGGTGGCCTTGTGCGTTGGATCAAGCGCACCATGGTGAATGAAGGAACGATTTCTCCTGAGGACCCCGACATGTTCTATCTAACGGATGATCCACAAGAGGCCGCCATGGTCATTCAAAAGGCTTTGGAGGAAGGTTCCGGTATTCGCCCTGAGTGGAAGCGCCAAATCGCCCGCGCGAAAAAGCAAGCAGCCAGGATCCATGCGAATAAACGGATTGCTTCGCGCAAAAAAGCACCCGGCTCTAAAAAGAAATAAAAAAGCCA
>JASFYO010000068.1:0-33426 GCA_045047305.1 Planctomycetota bacterium
CCCGGCGTGTGGATCTCTCCGAGCCACTGGGTCCAGTCGCGCATAGGCAGGACTTCCACAGATAGGGAAGTTGCAGCCTTGTAGCCATCCTGGGTGTCCCAGCCAATCATGTCCCCGGTTTCTTCATCGAAGAATGGGGTGCCGAGTAGCAAATAATCGGTTTCAGAAGTCACGCCTTCACGCACCTCCACGCCGACGTTAGCCAGCATCGCACGCACATCGTTGGCGTTGTACTTGCCAAAGCCGTTGCCGAGCAAAGCTGCGACAGGCTTGCGGTTGGGATCGTAAACAGCGTTGAGAATCAAATCGTTCTCGCGTACTGGATCGTAGGGGTCCACCTGTGAAACGATGCGAGTTTCGGCGCGCTCTGCGTCAACCGAGATTACTTGCAAGCGACCTTTCAGCGCATGACTGCTGGCGTTACGGACATCGAACTCCATACCAACCGTAAGGCGGTCGTGGTAGCCGAGGTCAATCCAGGCTGCACCAAGTTCACCGTTGACTGCCAGAATGGTGCCATCGGCACTCTCTGCGCGACGAGCAACTTCATTCAAGTTACCGGAAAGGATGTCGTTGCGCTGCTTCAAGTTCGTGAGAGCTGCAGCGGAATCGCGAGTTTGCTGATCGTTAACCGCACGCAACTGAGTGACGGTAGTGTCACGATCGCGCAATTGGTCACGTAGAGAATCACGTTGACGCTCCAGATTCACAATCTCCTGATCCTTCGAGTTTTTGGTGTCATCTAACTCGTTTCGCAAACTAGAAATCGTTGCATCCTTGTCCCTCATCGCAGTAGCACTTGCTGCCGTCTTGGCACTAAGGTCATTGCGCAGCTGATTCACTTCCGATTGCAGTGCATCGCGCTGACCGGTGATTTCATCAACTTTTGCGAACACAGGGCCTGAGAGATCCTCCATCTTGGCAATGGAAGCTGCATCCAGCGATAAACGGGTCACAAACTCATCCGTCCAAGCCTTAATGGCCTCTGGAGAAATGTGGGAGCCATCTGCATCGGAGAAGCCGAGCTCATTGTGAGCATCTGCACGCGCTGTTTTTTCAGCGGTGAGATCAGCATGGCTCTTCTCCAACGCGGCTTTAGCCTTGTTTAGCTTGAGCTGGCTCTCGGTAAACTGACCATTTTGCAGGTAGCCGAAGCCAACAGAAAGGAGCATGATGACTGCCAAAGCAATCACCCACATCAGGCTGACTTGCGCAGCGCCGCGGTTATTTTGGGACATTAGGAGCCTCAAGACAGGCAGGAAAGGGGTCGGCTAACAGCCGTAGGACAGGAATCTAGCACCGCTTAGGGCAGAGGTTGCCGCTTCCTTGGAGTCATTTTTTACGTGCGCCTTGCGTACGGGTCAAGGAGGGAGCAGGATACGACCATGGATGTGGAGACTTTCTTGCCGGGACTACGCGTGATTGGCGTCACTGGCGGGGTCGGAGCAGGCAAATCCACGCTGGCAAAAGCTCTTGCCGACGCCCTTCCCGGAACTCTATTTGATGCAGATGCAATCGTGTCAGAACTCTATAAAAACCCACAAGTCCTTTATGCCATTGAGGTTAAGCTTGGCTCCTCCATCCGCGACAGCCACGGCAGGCTCGACCGCCCCGCGCTGAGTCGCATCATCTTCGCCAGCTCTGCGGCCCGCGCCGACATCGAGGCGGTGTTGCACCCTGCAGTCAGAAAAAAAATCTGGGAAGGCTTGAACTTACTCGACAAATCGAAGGAAGCCAGTTGGGCCGTGCTCGATATCCCGCTTTTGCGCGAAGGCGGCCTCGATGTCCTGTGCGATCGGGTAATCCACGTCTCGGTCCCAGCGGCCGAACGCTGTGCGCGGGCCTGCGCTCGCCATGGCTGGAGTCCAGATGTATGGGAAGCACGAGAAAAGGCGCAAATGCCAGAAGCTGAGAAAGCACGTCGGGCGCATGCTATGGTGGACAACCGAGCCGGACGTGACTCCCTGCAAGCGCAGATTCACGACCTGGTGCTCTCCCTCCACCGTTTGCCGCCGCGCCCTCTTCAAGAGCGCTGGCCCACTTGGGATCAAGATCCCATTGCATAACGGAGAACGTTTTGGGCGCGATAACTATGATCGTCCATAACCCCACACCCGCTAAACGGAATCCGAATTCATGGCTGAAACCACTGCTCGTCGCCGCAACCGGCGCCGTCGTCGTCGTAGAGACAACCGTCCACAACAAGCCCGCACCAGCGTCGCCGCAAATCAGCTGCCGCGGCCACCGGAAGAAGCGTGGGAGAAAAAAAGCGTAAAGAGCTTCGCCACCAAGCAAAAGAAACGCGAACTGCATCTCTCCACTTACCTTTCTCTTTCTTTACCAGACCTTCAAGACCTAGCTGAGAAAGCTGGGGTCGACGATGCCTTGGCTTTACAGAAGGGTCCGATTTTGCGATCCATCATCCGCTCTGCCATGGAGAATGCCGATGTGTTCTTCACCAAGGGTGTCTTGGAAGTCATGCCTGAAGGCCATGGTTTTTTACGCCACACAGTGAATGACTATGTGCCCAATCTCGATTCCGATGCCCTGCTGCACCGCGATTTGGTTGAAAAACATCATCTGCAAAGTGGGCAAATTGTTTCTGGCGTATTACTTCCCCTGCCGGAAGAGCAAGAAGTTTTAGTGCTGCATGAGGTCCTCACCGTGTTCGGTGAAGATCCAGAGAAACAGTTTTCGCTGGCTCCATTCCATGA
This sequence comes from Planctomycetota bacterium, assembly GCA_045047305.1. Lineage (GTDB taxonomy): Bacteria > Planctomycetota > UBA1135 > UBA1135 > UBA1135. The sequence goes on from JASFYO010000068.1 coordinate 2,715, forward strand.
TTTGGTGCCTCTATACCCAGAAGAGCGACTCCACTTAGAGACCGATCAGGAAGCGATCGAAACTCGCATTGTGGATTTGATCTCCCCTATCGGCAAAGGCCAGCGCGGTCTGATTGTGGCGCCTCCCCGTACCGGAAAAACCGTATTGCTGCAGATGATTGCGAATGCCATCTGCAAGAATCACCCGGATTGCCACCTGATGATTTTACTGGTCGATGAGCGCCCTGAGGAAGTCACTGACTTTGAGCGCTCGGTCATCGGTCCGAACCGCGAAATCGCGGCAAGCACTTTTGATGAACCGCCAGAGCGTCACGTGATGGTGGCGGAACGCGTCATCGAACAAGCCAAAGCTCGCGTCGAGCAAGGTGAAGATGTGGTTGTCTTACTCGATTCGATTACGCGACTCGCAAGGGCTTACAACAACATTGCGCCTTCTAACTCCAAGATCATGACGGGTGGTTTGGTTTCGGATGCACTACTCAAGCCAAAGCGTTTCTTTGGTGCAGCGCGAAACATTGAAGATGGTGGCTCGCTCACGATTCTTGCAACTGCGCTCATCGACACCAATTCAAAGATGGATGAAGTCATCTTCGAAGAATTCAAAGGTACCGGCAACATGGAATTAGTGCTGGACCGCCAATTGGCCGACCGTCGCGTATGGCCGGCGATTGAAATCAACCGCTCCGGCACACGTAAGGAAGATTTGCTGCTGACTAAGGATGAGCTGCAGCGGGTTTACTTGTTGCGCAAAGTGTTAAACGAGATGAATCCCGTCGAGGGCATGGAGTTGCTGGTGCAACGCATGGAATCATCGAAAAACAATATCGAGTTCTTGCTGAACTTGGGTGCTGGATAAATAGCGATGAAAAAAGAGCGCATGAAAGTGCTGCTTCTGATCCCTTGTGATCCAGAAGCAGCACGCGGCAATGCCACTACGGCGAAGCGTCTGAAGAATGAGCTTTGGCGCCGCGGCTACGAGGTCACATTGGCCGACATCACCAAACTAGATCTAGAAGGCACTGCAGAAATCAGTGCGCAATTAGTGATTGGGTTACATGCTGTGCATTGCGGTCCTGCAGCGCAGAGCTTGGCGAAAGCATTGGGAGTGCCGTACATCGTTCTCCTCAGTGGTACCGACTTAAACGGCCAACCGCAAAAGCCTGCGCTCGATGCCGTCGCTCAGGCCACCGCAGTGGTCGCATTAGGAAATGCCCCAGCAACCCGAGCACGCGATATTTACCCAGAGTGCCGCAATCATTTGCATGTCATTCCGCAAGCGGTGATGCCTCTGCCTTACCGCCCTGGCATCAACCTGCCCGACGACGCCCCCGAACTCCCAGCCGATGCCCCCCTCATCTTGGTGCCTGCTGGAGTGCGCGAAGTGAAGGATCCAGTGCGTGCGATCACTGCGCTCATCCCCCTCCACAAAGAACGTCCGGATATGCAACTTTGGTTTGTCGGTCCCGAGTTGGAAAAGGAAACCGGTGATGCTCTGCGCGCAGCATGCGTAGAACACGATTGGGCCCATTGGCTTCAACAACGCCCGCGGGAAGACCTACTGCCACTCTTTCGTCGCGCAACCGCCGTACTTAGCACGAGTCGGTCGGAAGGCGGCCCCCCGAATGGCCTGCTTGAAGCCGTGCTAGTTGGGCGTCCGGTCCTCGCTAGCTCGATACCAGCGCACCGCGAATTCCCCGGTGCCGAGTCATGCTTCCGCGACGACGCTGAGTTGCGCAAACGCTTCCGCGCCATCCTGGCCGAACCGGAACGCGCGATGATGAAGTCGCGCAAGATGGAAGAAATCGTGCGTCAGAAGCACTCCCCCGCTGCAGAATCGCTCGGTTGGGATCGCTTGATGCGCCCGCTGATTGACTAGATCCGCGGAACAACCTGCTCAGACTTGATTCCGGCGCGGCCAAGGTTTAGCGCTAGCTGCCGCAACAGAAGATGTCTCTGCGGGGCCTCATGGCGTGCTTGTAAAGGCCTTAAGCCAGCCCTTCGTTGGTCAGGTAGTGCTGTGCCTCAAGCGCGGCGGCGCACCCCATACCGGCAGCAGTGATGGCTTGGCGGTATAGCGGATCATGGACGTCGCCAGCAGCGAAAACGCCTTCTACGCTGGTCTTGGTGCCACCCTTCAGCTTCAAATAACCGACTTCGTCGCGGTCGAACTCTTTTCCCAAAAACTCGGTGTTGGGCTGGTGGCCAATCGCCACAAACATGCCTTCGCAACTGAAGTCTTGGGTGGTGCCATCTTGGGTGTTCTCCAGCTTGACGCCAGTGACGGCTTTCTTTTCATCATGGTAGATGTCGACGACCTTCTCCCACAACATCCATTCAATCTTTGGATTTGCGCGTGCACGCTCCAACATGATTTTTGATGCACGGAACACATCGCGACGGTGAATGACAGTGACCTTGGTGCAGAAACGTGTGAGGAAAATCGCTTCCTCCATTGCGGTATCGCCTGCGCCGACAATCACCACTTCCTTGTCCTTGAAGAAGGCTCCATCGCAGGTTGCACATGCGGATACCCCGTAACCCATGAGTTCCTTTTCCTTCTCCAAACCAAGAGCTTTGGCACGGGCTCCAGTGGCAATAATCACGCTGTGTGCCTCATGGCTGCCCCCCATTTCATCTTCCAAAACAAACGGACGCTTGGAAGTATCAATCGATTTGATGTTGGCAAACTCGATAAAGGAGGTGCCAAACTTTTCCGCTTGCTTACGGAATTGAATCATCAGCTCAGGGCCGGTAATTCCATCTGGGAACCCAGGGTAGTTCTCGACATCGTTGGTGATGGTGAGCTGTCCACCAGGCTGCATGCCTTCAAACTGCAGCGGCTCAAGGCCTGCACGGGAGTTGTAAATGGCTGCGGTGTAACCCGCTGGACCGGAACCAATGATTGCGACGTTGTGGACCATGATGAGAGGGTATTGTAGGTCCACTTCTGGAGCCTTCCATGCCTGATTTCCACCGCTTTCCGACCACCCGCGAAACCCTTGAAAAGGTCGTGGAATGTACCTTTTATAGAGCAGGTGGACCCGGTGGGCAGCATCGCAACAAGACCGAAACAGCGGTGCGCTTGGTGCATCGGGAGTCTGGGATTACGGTGACGGCTACCGAACGTCGTAGCCAGGCTCGGAATCGCGACCTAGCGTGGGAGCGACTCATCGCGGCATTGAAAAAAAAGAACTATCGACCGCGGAAACGCAAAGCGACCAAGCCTACAAAGGGTTCGGTGCAGCGGCGACTGAGCTCAAAGAAAAAGCGGGCCGACGTGAAGAAAGGGCGATCGGAACGCTTCTAAAACAGATCGCTTATCCGAGCAAGCTCAACAAAGTTATCGCGACCACCGCGACGACGAAACTGAGACCGGATCCCACTAACCAGAAATCACGTCCGCGGTAACGTCCGGGACCGGCAACCATCAAGTTGCATTGGTGTGCAAACGGCACCACAAAGGCGCAACTGCAGCCGAAAGCCACCGCGAGCAAGGCGTTGCGCGGAGAGAACGCCATGGCTTCTGCGACCAGCAATGCCACAGGAGAAAGGATGACCGCAGCGGCTGCATTACTACTGGTGATGCTAATCAGGGCCGCACCAAAATAAAGCGCGGAAAGAACTCCTGCCGTGCCGAGGAAGGGTTGCAAATCCACCATTGCCGTCGCCACCAATTGCGAAACACCGTGTGCCTCTAAAGCATGGCCAAGCGGGATCGTGCCGATAATCATGGCAAGCACCCGCCAATCGATAAACTTGCCTGCACGGTCCGCGGGGACAGCGCCTGTCAAAACCATCATCAAAGCACCGAGTAAGGCGCTCATAGCTAGTGGTACTCCAAAAGCGATTGGCGGTACCAAGGCCAAGGCCAAGCACAACAGGGCCGCCGGTGCCTTTTGAAAATCATGCGCTTCCGCTGGTGCAGCAAGAAGCACAAAGTCCGATTCCCCCTTCAGGCGACGTAAACGCTCAATCGATCCGGCAAGCAGCAAGGCGTCGCCAGCTTCCAACTCGACCTTAGCTAGCTCCCCCTCCAGCGCCTCCCCTTTGCGCCAAATCGACATCACGTTGACCCCAAACTTGCCACGGAAATCTAAGTCACGCAAGGTCTTCCCGAGTACCGGAGAACGTTGCGGGACAGAAATCTCAGCCATGGTGAAGCCATGATCCAAAATCCGATCGACCGCACCCTCACCAGCTAATCCCATACGCGAAAACGTATCCTCCGCTAAACGCCAAGTCTCTAGTTCTGGCCCATCGAGGTAAAGCTCATCTCCTTCCTGTAGTACCTCGTTGGGAGCCGGCGAAAACCATCGCTCACCCAAAGGTGCACTGCGTACGATTTGCAACACCGCCACTTGATAAGTGTGACCAATCCCGCTTTCTGACAGCTTCTTGCCGGCCAAACTCGAATTGCGCCCCACCCGCATGCGCACCACTTGTTGTGCAATGCCGTAACGACGCAAGAGCTGATGCGCACTCACCGCCGGCACTCCTCCGGGACGACGTTGGTCCAAACGCACCGGCAATAAACGTCGTCCGATGGTGACCAGATACAAAATTCCGGCCACACAAATCGCGCCGCCAATCCATGCGAAATCAAATACGCCAAGCTCCTTTCCGCTTGCTTGGCGATAATAATCTGCCACCAGCAAGTTAGAAGATGTCCCAATTAAGGTCAGGTTTCCTCCAAGGATGGCTGCAAACCCTAGCGGCATCAACAAACGTGATGCTGGAATCTTAGAACGTCGGGCGAGTGCAATCACCACTGGCAGGAGCACCGCAACGGTTGCTGCATTACTCATAAATGCGGAAAGAACCGCAACCACCGTGCAAATCAGCAACAACAAACTACGCTCCCCCGATCCGCCAACACGTTGCACCATGCGCGCAAGCCAAGCCGCAACACCACTCTCCTCAATCCCCGCACTGAGCACAAAAACGGCTGCGATGGCAATCACTGCGTGGTTACTGAACCCAGAAAGGGCCTGCGAAACATCTGGGATTGCGCCGGTAAAGTAAAGCGCAACCGGAATCGCTAGAGCTACGATTTCTAAACGCACCCAGCGAGTCAAAAACAGAACCGCCGAGTATCCGAGAACGGCAACCGAAACCCAGGCATGAAAACTCATGCCTTACCTTTGCGGCGATTTGCGTCCCATGTGTGCAAAACCGAAATCGCTCCTGCTTGGCGCTGAAGCAACTCAAACGTTTGCCCTGCTACCACTAGCCCAGGTTTCAATACGCGCAAATACCAACCGGTCAACGAGTGTCGCCCCATGAGAGCAGCAAAATCTTTGCGCCCCCAGACTTTATTTAAGGTAGAGCATGGCACTCGTGGTTTGGTGACCTCGACCTCAGCTTCTCCAATGCGATAAATATCGCCAATAAAAACACCTTCCTCTGACTGCCCTTCCACCGTAAAGTTCTCGCCGAAACTACCGTAGGGAAATTGAACAGCATCGAGGTTCAGTTCCTTGCGCCACCAAAGGTAATGCTGGATAGGCATCACGCAGACGGCTTGGTCTTCTAATCCATGATGCACCAAGTCCGCGCATCCATCTCCTTCTAGCGCACGCAGTCCGAGTTGGGTCGGCACCAACAAAGGCTTTTTACACATAGCGGTGCGTAACGGGCCGTCCGCCGTTGAAGTTTCACTGGGCATCGCGGCGAGGAGCGCAATCAAGGTGGAGGCCATGGAGCTAATCTACCAAGCCGGCGCGACCGATGCGCGGTTTCGATTCCGGTTATGCTGCTCCCTGTGCTTTCTCGAATCCGACACCCACACATGGAAACTTCGCGCAACATCCTTATCACCGGAGCCTCGACGGGGATTGGCTATACGATTGCTCTTGATTTGGCAAAGCATGGTTATCAGGTATTTGGGAGCGTGCGCAAGCAAGAAGATGCCGATGCCCTGACTGCCGCCACACCGCCTGGCGCAAAGCCGATCCAAACACTTCTGCTCGACGTCACCGACGAAGCCAGTGTTTGGGCAGCTGCAGAAGAGTTACAGCGCAGACTTGGCGATGCAGGCCTTGATGGCTTAATCAATAACGCTGGTATCGCGATTGCAGCTCCTTTGGAGTACATTCCAATTGAGGATTTCCAATTGCAAATGGACATCAACCTCACAGGTTTACTACGCACGACTCAGGCGTTTCTGCCACTGGTAAAAAAGACCCGCGGACGTGTCGTCAACATTTCCTCCATCGCCGGACGCTTGGCCTTCCCCCTCGCCGGCCCTTACCACGCTTCCAAACACGCTGTCGAAGGTCTCAGCGACGTTTTGCGCTTGGAGCTGCGGCGTTATGGCATTGAGGTCGTGGTAGTACAGCCGGGAGCCATCAACACACCGATTTGGGCCACTGCCGGTAAAAAGGCTGCAGAGATTGGCGAGAAGCTGTCCGCGAAGGCGTTGAAGGATTACGGCAAGCTGATTCACCAAGTGGGCAAAGCTTCTGCCAAAGCTGGCGAGGAAGGAGATGATCCACAACGATGCGCCGATGTGGTGCGCACAGCCTTAGAAGCCAAGCGGCCGCGTACGCGTTACATCGTGGGTCATAACGCCAAGATTGGGATGTTTCTACGTCGCATCTTGAGTGATCGACGCATGGATAAAATCGTGGGTAAAGGATTGGACCTAGAAGAGCGTCTTTCTTGATTGCCAAACTTGCACCGAACACCCCGCTAACGTACCTTTTGCGGCCATGGCTAGGAAGAATCGCAGCAAGAAGAAACCCCGCTACACCGCGGAAGGTGCAGATCGTTATGAGCTCTATGAGGGCTCCGTCTACGATCCAGATGCCGATCATGATTTCCTAGTGCGCGTCTACCGCACCGCGCGCAAGAGGCGCCCGCTGCATTTACGCGAGGACTTTGCGGGAACCTCCAAACTGTCGGCACTGTGGGTAGAGAACCATCGCGAAAGCAAAGCTTGGGCTGTGGACTTTGACCCCGAGCCTTTGGCCTGGGGACTGAAAAAGCATATCGAGCCTTTGGGTGAAAAGGCCGAGCGCCTAGTGCAGATAGAGGAAGATGTGCTGAAGGTGAAAACGCCCAAGGTGGACGTCCTCACCGCCTTCAACTTCTCCTATTGGATCTTTGAAGAAAGGGCAGTCATGCTCGACTACTTCAAGAAGGTTTACAAGGCCTTAGACAAGGATGGCATGTTCGTGGTCGACATCATGGGCGGCCCGGGAGTGCAGCAGGAATGTGAGGAGCCGCGTGAAGAAGAAGGCGGCTTTACTTATATTTGGGAGCAAGAGGTGATGGATGCCATCACCGGTCACATTGACTGCCACATTCACTTTGAATTTGAAGATGGCACTGAGCTCCGCAATGCCTTCGATTACAGCTGGCGAGTTTGGTCGCTTACAGAACTGCGCGACATCATGCTCGAAGCCGGGTTTGAGACCATGGATACCTATTGGGAAGGCACCGACAAGCATGGTGAAGGCGACGGCGTGTTCAAAAAGAAGAAAAACGCAGAAAACGAGGAGACTTGGATTGCCTACCTCGTGGCTTGGAAAAACAAGCCTTAGGCTTGCGCTTAATTCACCAGTACCCAATATTCCCCAAAGGGGTCGCGGTGGGCCCGGGGCCAAGAGAGGACAACACGAGAACGGACTCGGCTCCAGCAGAAAGGCTGGTGACATTGATTTGCATAAAGCCGCCCGCTTGGGGAGTGCTCGTGGTCAGTGAAGGCTTGTCATTGGAATAAGTGCGGAAGGTTATCCCAAAGCTCTATGGTGACGCTAAAGAGGAGTCTATACAAAAGGAAGGAGAAAGCGCGCCTACACTTACATTTCCTATCCCACCGAATTATGGCCGGCCTAGGCAGGAGAGAATGAAAGCGAAAGCAAAAATCTGCGCGGCTGGGAGTTGCCTACTCGATGGGCAAATCCATAAAACTCATCATCGCAAGACCGCGATCGTTCCGGATCCAAGGCGTTTGATTACCCGAAGTCCCACTGAACTGCACCGTAGTCGCGGTAGAGCTACTTGCTAGATGCAGACGCAAGCGATTCCCAACAGCAGTGACCTGGCTAATCACAGTGCCGTCGTCTAATTCCAGGGTAGTCCAACTGCCTGGCGGAATGAGGAAGCTACCGCTTACGTTACGGAAATCCAAGAACAGGGAAGTATGGGCCGTGTTCGCCCATGTGGCCGAGAGAACATCGGGAGCCTCCATATCCGTAAGCGCCGGGGTGCCGTAAAGATGATGCGCCACTTGGGGGCCGAGCTGAGCACCTAAGGAAACGTAAGATGAGTAATGGAAATGGCAACCATCGTGACCAAAAATACCATTTGCGGTAGCCGCATGCATGCGCTTGCTTTGGTGGGTGAGGCGACGTTGGAAATCACGTAGCTGCAAACTTGGCGAGCCGCAGCCGCGCCGGACCTGCACAATCCACAAGTGCTCAAGGTTCGCAAAATCTTCATGCCAATCCACGGCCATCGATTCAAAGCCTTCGCGCCACTCGCGAGCAAATGCGCCATCGGATTCACCTTGGTACCAAAAAATAGCGCGCACAGAATCGGCAATATTGGCTCGCTTCGCGCGGTAGAGCAAACGCCCATAAATGGTGCTTAAATCCTCTGGATTGGCTTCGTTTCGTTGATGCTGAGCAACCGTAGTCCCACCCACTGCACCATTTAGCACTGCCACCGGGATTCCCTCCGCATCGACAATCTGCCGTGCGAGATCAAGCCCCCACGAACCGATGAAGCCCGGTACATCTTGTTGTTCACCACCTGCAATGTGCCAAGCCAAGTCAGCCCCGACCAAAGCGGCATCCATACCGGAATTCCCGAAGCTGCGAATCCATGGCGATTGGTCAGTAACATTTGCCAGTTGTTCGCTGTAGTAATCGGCTGCCACGGCATTGGACTGGCCATGCACAATAAGGACGTCACCTACCGCAATGTGTGACCAGGAATTCAGGATCTCGTCGACACCATCTCTATTCAAAATGAGAAAGGCTTCATAGTCCACCAAACCTGCCGGCGCAGTAATCGACAGTTGAAAATTGTGCCTCGTCTCTTCGCCAGCAATGGGTGTCAGAAATTCGGCTTCCTGCTTCCAGCCATCACTCCCCTGAACTTCCAAACGCAATCGGTTGACGGAGGATGACACTTGCCACACTCCTTCCACTTGAATCTCTCCATGCCCATCTTCGCCACGGGGAATCAGCTGCCAATCCTGTGGGGCGGTCGTGACCTCCACGGGACTTGCCGTGCTTTGAAGCGTGAAAAGTAAGAGTGCAAGCATGTCCCACCTTAGCAAGAAGCGCGCGGCGCATGCCCCTTGCAAAATAAAACACTGCGCCCGCTAACCCCCTAGCGATACCCCGTAAACCTTCTTCGCGGTACTCGTCAGATGGTTCAGGAGGGCATCGGCGCTGAGTGCCTTACCCGTGGCTCGCTCCACCAACTCATGAGTGGTGTAGCGTTTGCCATGTTGGTGGATATGACTGCGTAACCAGGTTCGAAGCGGCTCAAACTCACCGACGCGGAACATGGCGGGAAGGTCGCCCAAAGCCGCGCCGGCGGCTTCATAAAGTTGCGCACAAATTAAATTGCCGAGGGTGTAAGTGGGGAAATAACCGAATGCTCCCATCGCCCAATGGATGTCCTGAAGCACGCCATCGGCCACCGAAGGTGCACGAATCCCAAGCAAATCCTGGTAGGTCTGGTCCCACAGCTCTGGCAATTCCGCCACGGTCACCTTGCCACCGAACAGCTTACGCTCGATTTCAAAACGAGCTGCAATGTGCAGATTGTATGTAGCCTCGTCAGCCTCAACGCGAATCAGGCTCGGGCGGCAAGTATTCAGCGCTGGATGCATTTGCGCTGGAGTAAGCCCAGCCTTCTCCGGAAATGCTGCCACGAAGTGAGGCATCGCCCATTCCCAAAAAGCTTCCGAGCGTCCAACCATATTCTCCCACAAACGCGATTGCGATTCATGCATACCTAGCCCTGTCGCGTTCCCCAAGGGCGTCCGCACATCGGGGCCGATGCCTTGCTCGTACAAACCGTGGCCGGCTTCATGCATGACTCCGTAGAGCGCAGGACGAATATCGTTTTCTTGGTAGCGCCAAGTAATGCGGACGTCGCCGCGTCCAAAGGTGGTGCAAAACGGATGCGTGGTTTCATCTAAACGCCCGCCGCCAAAGTCGAATCCCATCTTGGCCGCAACCATCGAAGTGAACACTTTTTGGGTTGCAGGATCAAAGTTTCCCTGCGCAGGGCTTTCATCGACCACCACTCCACTCTCTTGGACCGCATGCATAAGCGGTGACAGCACGGAGCTCAACTGCTCGAACATGGGAACGAGTTGCGCCTCGGTGCTCCCCCGCTCGTAGAGGTCGAGCATGGCATCGTAGGGATTGCCGCCCGGCGATAAAGCCGACGCCTTCTCCTGATTCAATTGCACGGTTTGGGTTAACGAATCCTGAAATAGGCTGAAATCGGATTCTTTCCGCGCATTCTGCCAAGCTACCAAACCGGTGCTTTCCGCCTCCGCAAGTGCCTTGGTCAAGGCCGCAGACACTTTCGATGCGCGGTCCATCTCTACCCGTGCCTCCCTCACTGTGGCCTCCAAGGCAGAACCCGGTTCGGCAACTTCTGCAGCAGCCTCTAGGGCATCGCGTAATTCGGATGAAACCAACTTCGCGTGGCGCAATCCAGCCAGGGTGGCGAGGATCTTCCCCCGCGCACCAGCCCCTTGGGGCGGCATATAGGTTTCTTGGTCCCACTGCAAAATCGCAGAACCATAAGAGAGATCCGCTTGGATCCCCCACAACTCAAAAAATCGTTCTTCTGGGGCCATGGCGATGATTATAAACCGCGAGCCCCAGAAAACGGGAGTTCTATTTCTCTTCGGCTGGCTTCGTCGCCTAAGTTACCGGCACAATGCGGAAATAGTCCAGACCGACATGCTTTCCATCAAGACTACGAATGGTAATGCTGTGATCCGGACGCGCGATCAAACGCACCTCACCTAAATCCATTTCACCGCTTGGGGCGAACCCCTCACCGGAACAATCAATTGGATCACCTAATTGCTTGCCATCGACCATGACGATGAAAGAGCCATAAGCCTCCCCCGTGGCAAACTGCGCATGGATGCGGTACTTTCCAGAGACCGTGATTGAAATTGGCAGAACTAACTCTTGTTCTGCCTGATCGGTGGACCAATCAAGAAGTTGTAGACGGCTCCAGCGCTGAGAAAAGTCCATAACCGAAAGGATGGCGACCGAAGTCCCTTCCGTCATGCGCAACCCCTGCGCGGACTCTCCCTCGAGAGCTCCAGCGGCAAGGAAAAACTCAGGGTCAGGAGTCGGGGCTGGCTTGCGTTGCTCCTGGGGATAGACCCGATCCATGGAGCTTTTGGAGCCTTCTTCCGCATACCACCAAGCTAAGGCGCTGTAATCCACTTTGACGCCATCAGGGAAGCTGACCTCAGGTGAATAGTTGAGGCCATCAGCCCCGCATGGGGATTCCAGGCCATACATCCGCACCATGCTTATGGTGCCAAAAGCCATAGGCCCTTCTCGATGGGTCACTTGCCCAAATCCGCCGGGAACGGGACCCGAAGCGTAATCAGCAAAAGCGAATGCACCGTTCTGGGACATAGGCAACAACGAGGGAGATGTTGTGGTAAGCACGTATCCGGCCAATCGAGCAGGGCCATCCACATGCAGCTCGGCAGCTTTAGGCGTACCACTTTCGACTGCGCGGGTCCAACCAGCGTGCAAAGTCAAAGGGGGGCGCACCTGGCTAGATGGATAGGCATCGAGCCCAATACGGATTCCAAATCGAGCGGCTGCATCGAAGTCACTACGTACGACAATGCTCATGCCCTTCTTAAAGGCCATGGGTAAACGGAAATGAAATACCCCCGTTTCGGCATTGAGCCCAACTGCATAGCTATAGAAAGGGTTGGCTCCTGGGGCGCTGCCGAAGAAATCGCCGATGGGCACACGAAAGAGAAAGTCGCCTTTGCGCTGGGATAACTTCTCAAAGTTGGTCTCGACCACCAATTCCAATCCGCGCAACATTTCTTCCATCGCAGCTGGAGGAGTTTTATGAATGAAGGTTAACTCCATCCAACGTACGGTGCCGCTACCCAAAAGGGTCCAGCGGTATTCCCCTAAATCGATTTGATCGCCCTCCTTCCATTCAACTTTACGCGAGGCGCCCACCATAAAGGGGTCATGCTCCATGGTGGTTTCAGGCTTTTCACCCGATTGCATAATGGTTGCCACGCGCTTGATATGAGCCAGATTGGCTTCAATTAACGCATGCGAGATGGGTTCGAAAACAACCCCCTCGCCTAAGTCTGTGCGGTCCACTTGTAGGCGCACTCCCCTATCCTTGGGCGCAGTATATTCCACCAACATAGATTGGCTAAAGGGAAGAGGTAAATGACTATCCCAAGAGGTTCCAAGCACCATGCCTAATGGGCTTGGTAAGTAGCTTGGAATACCATTTGCGGCAAACTCTGCGAAATCCCAAGTGAGGGTCGGTGTTTCACTGGCATCGACATAAAAGTTTACCGTGCCAAGCGTGGATGACATCCACAGACGCGACACGATGGCCGGGCCAGTCATCTTTATGCGCACAGTGGCTCCAGGCTCCACAAACCGATCTTCCGTATGAACACCTTCGCCTAGGCGTGGTGCCTCTAACATCCAACGGTAATCGTGCAGGCGATCCAGGAGGTCTGAATAACTTAAGGCATCCACTTTCATTTCCATCATGCCAGGAGATGGAAGCAGGCTGGATTCCGGTGGAGGCTCTTGCGGAAAAGCCATCAAGAGAGAAGCGCAAAGGAGAGAAGGCCCGAGCATGGCGGAATTCTACCTCATGCGCGGGCCCTTTGGCGGAGAACTGAGCTCCGGATTACTTCTTTCGTGAAGTTTTCTTACGCGCCTTTTTTTTGCCCAAAACCTTCTTTTTAACGGCTTTTTTTGCTGGTTTTACAGCAACCTTCTTCGCCGCCAGTTTCGCTTTGGTCGAACCAGGCTTGCGCCCAGGCTTACTCTTGCCAGTCGACAGCCCCACAGCGGTGAGACGACGTTTGAGCTGTAAAGGGCTCATCGCCGCAATCGAGTCCAAGCCTTCTTGCTGTTTCACCCGTGGCCGAGTGCGGCCTTTCTCCCACAGCCAGACGGTATTTAAACCGACGCCGAGAAGCTTCGCCAAGGAACCTTGGGATAAATGGTGCTGCGTACGCAACTGTCCAACGGTGGAAGAGCGAAAGGTAGAGCGCACTTCTGGAACCGCGGCAGATTTCTGCGAGCTCACTTTATTCAGCTGTTTTGTCAGGGCATTGACCTGACGCTCGAGATCACGCACACGTATGCGCTCAGCTTGAAGGTCCTTCAAAAGAGGTCGCACGTTGTTGCGCACCGCCTTGTCTGTTTCCTTACGGATCTCATTCTTAATTAATGTTGCAATGTTTGCCATGGGTTGAATCGGAGGTATGAGTCAAAAATGACGGAATACATCATAGAGCGATTGTCTAAAAAAAACGATAGAAACCAACCGGTCATCGAGCCACAACAAAATTTAGGAAAAGGGAAGCGGTACTCAACAGCATGCCCCCCGTTACCCCGCTTGGACCCTTGGCGCTGAAAGTCATCACCACCAAGGGCACCGAAGCAATCCTAGCTATTCGTCTTCGGTAATAAGCTCTTCCACAATCTCCGGAAGAACCACCAAAACGGAAGCGCGGTCGGGCAATAGATATTCAGCGGCTAAAGCCGAGAGGTCTTTCACCGAAAGGTTTTCGTAGAACTTCACCAATACGCGCAACTCATCCAGCGATTCTGGACGTGATTGCGCATTCCCCAAAGTGGACAACCAATAGCCGTTCGTGCGCTGGGCGTCGCGTAATTGATTGAGCAAAGGGCCAGACAAACGATCCACCTCTTCCTGGGTCACCCCGTCGGTGGCCAAGCTTTGCGCCACACCGCGGCAAGCTTGCACAAGTTCATCGACCTTGCTGGGATCACCGTTTGCCCGAATTAGCAAGCCTCCTAACCCGTGATAAATCTGCGAGGACTCAGCGCCTGCGCCAGGAGAATAAGCAGCGCCCAAACGCTCGCGCACTTCCAAACGCAGGCGATCATTCACGATGGAGCCCAGAAAGGAAAGATTACGCCGGTTGGCTGCGACCATGCCGTCGGTAGTTGGAAACAGCATCATCAGAGTTGCCTTTTGATCCAGGGTGTCGATGGAGCGTTCCACCTTGACTCCCGCGACCACTTTGACACCAGAGCGACGGCCTTCGTAGGGGTTTACAGCGCGACGGGGTTCTAAAACACCAAAAGTTTGAGCGCCGAGTGCAATGACCTGGTTGATGTCGATATCGCCCACGATGGTGATTTCCATGGGAGCCGTCTTCAAGTGAGGCTCAATCGCCAAACGTATATCTTCCATTTCAACGCCTTGCAGTTCTTCTAGACTTGGGAAATACGAAAGCCCAAGTAGGCTTGCACGCTTACCGCCAAGAATGACAGCCGGAGCGAAATCGAACAACATTGGGCCATCTGGCAAGTGCTTGAAGCGTTCAAAAATCAAAGGCACGTTGGCCCGGATGACGTTCAGCAAGTCCGGGCGATAGCCTGGGTCCTCCAGAAATGCACAAGTCAACTCAAACTGCAGCAGCAGGTCCTCTGGTGTGGTTGCGCCTGCAAAGGAAAAATGGTCGTCTTCAATGGTCATGCTGACCCCTACCTGCTTACCAGCAAGAATGCGACGCAACTCATCAGAATCGTGCTCTTCTAGCCCACCTCCGATATATACGCCAAATCCCGCAAAGGCTGCTGAGACCAAAGCTTCCTCATCGATCGCGAGGTTGCCTTCGCCTACGTGTGCATTCACTAAAACTTGGTTGTCCTTAAAATCGGTCTTCTTGAGATTGAGACGTACACCATTAGCGTACTCCACCTGCCAGAAATCTAGGTCCTCGATGTAGACCTGCTTCTTGACGTCGCCGGCCATGCTGGCATCGGAAGCATAAGCAAAGGGCTTTACTTCGATGATGGCGCCTTTAGCGATTTTCACTTCTTTCGCAGCAGCATAAGCAGCCATCAGAGCAGCCTCTGCATCTTCCAGCTCCAACCCACCACTAGTGGTAAGACTTAAGCTCCCGCCTCGCCAGTTATTGCGCAAAGCTTTTACACAATCCTCTACCGTGAGCGCCTCAAGCATCGGTCGGTAAATCTCGAGGTCATAGGCAGCATCCGTAGGGATGAATCCAGACTCCACTTCAGCAAGGATGGCTTCGCGGATTCCAGCACTGTGGGCTGTGGCTTGACGTGCAACGGCTTCGTCAAGGGTGCGCAATAGATCTGCACGTACTTCCTTTAGCTCCGCCTCTTGAAAGCCAAAGTTCAGTGCAATACGCAACTCAACATAAGCGGAAATCATCGACTCTTCCCATTTCTCCGACTCCGAGTTGACGGTGAGCTCTCCCCCTTCGAAGACCTCCAACCCGCCGGCGTTCGACACCGAGGCGCTCAGGTAAGGCGTGTCGGGCAGCTTCACCTTCTCCGAAAAGCGCAAGGCCATCATCGAGTTCGCCACCTGCAAGACCAAGTCCTTCTGACGCTGGGCAATCGTGTCCTTGTTGTCGACAAAAGGCTTCAAATTAGCGACCGTGATTTGAACACTTGGCAGCTCTGGCTCGTAGATGGAGAAAACCAAATCATTCATCAACGGCTTACCGGCTTCTGGCTCCTTTAAAACCGGGGTCCCCGGACCCTTGAAGTCTGCAAAAAACTCCTCAATTACAGTGCTAGGGTCGAGCCCACGCAGGTCGCCGACCACGATAATGGTCATGTTTTCTGGTCGATACCAACGCTTATAGAAAGCGGTCACCGATGCAGAAGTAAAGCCATCGCGAACAGACTTAACGCCAATCGGCATCCGGGTTGCATACCGCGTTCCGGCATACATTTTGTCGAGCATACGAAGGAATGAGCGAAAGCCAGCGGAATCGCGCTCACGTTGCTCGCCATCAATCACCCCCTTTTCAGCTTGCACCTCATCTTCAGCTATGAGCATGCCACCCGCGAAATCGCGCATCACTTTCATGCCTTCACGCAGGACTTCTTCTTCTCGGCTAGGCATATCCAGCTTGTAAACCGTTTCTGAAAACGCGGTATGGGCATTGGTATCTGCACCAAAGGACATGCCATGCCCTTGAAACCATTCGATCAGGGTACCGGCCTCGAAGTTCTCGGAACCGTTAAATGCCATGTGCTCTAAGAAATGAGCCATGCCGAGTTGGGTATCGGTCTCCCCAAAAGATCCCGCATCGACGTGCAGCCGTAGGTAAACCCGATCCTTGGGCTCCGGATTATTCGCCCACGCATAACGCATACCATTCGCTAATGAGCCGTAATGAATACGAGCGTCGACTTTCAGATCGGACTCTTCGTGCGCCCAACTGCGGGCAGTTGCGGCTGGAAAGGTCTGCTCTTGAGCGGTTGCGGATGGCGTAAAAACACCAGCCGACAAAAGGGCTACAGCCAAATACGGCAAACGTAGCCATGAGGGGCGGGAAAGTTCCATGAGTCCCGCATGATACGCGGATTCATGCAATCTGTTGCCTAACGACCAGCGTCTAAACAACCTTTGCCAGAGCGCTTGGCGCGGTAAAGCGCTTCGTCAGCAGCGGCCACTAAATCTTCGAATCGTTCGACCTCATGATCTGGATAAATGGTCAAACCAGCGGACACCCCCGGCATCGGATCCATGGGTGGCAAAACCTCACGAAGGTGCAGTTCGACGGCATCGCGTAGACGTTGCGTGAGGACAAACGCGCCCGCTCCATCGGTGTGCGACATCAACAGCGCAAACTCATCTCCGCCAATCCGCGCCACCATGTCGGATTGGCGAGTGGCGGTCTGTAGGTACGATGCGAAAACTTGCAACAAACGGTCGCCCGCTGGATGCCCAAGTTTGTCATTGACGCTTTTGAAGTGGTCGAGATCGAACAACACCAAGCTCAAGGGGAAACCGTAGCGTCGGGCACGATCAAACTCTTGGTTTCCAAAGCGCTCAAAAGCTCGGCGGTTCAAGACTCCGGTCAACGAATCGCGTAGTGCAATTTCTTCAATACGGCGCCAAACTTCATCGGAGGATCCAACTTGCTGGTTGCGATCCATCGCTTTACGTAAACGTTTGGCCAAATCCGTAATCGAAATCGCTGCGCAGGAAATCACCGGCATTTCCGGCGCCTGCTCCTGCACCGCCAAGGCCCATTCCACACTCTTCTCCATATCCAAGTGGCGATCCAACAGCACGGCATCGACCTCGCCGGAAGTTGCGGCGCGCACCAATTCCTCAAGCCCCCGAGCAGCACGGAATACGCAACGGATGCCTTCAGAGCGCAAGCAGTCCAGAAGATGAGCCGCGCGAGTCGGAGTGCTTCCTGCAACCAGGACCCGCACCAAGCTAATGCCGTTTTCTTCCATCGCGTGCCCGGACTCTGGCAAGCGTAGGTTCATATTGCCAAACATATCGACAATATGGCGCGAAGCCTTTTGCACCGAGCGGAATGGACGCTGCATATCCTTTGGCAAGCGATCCAACTCTTCTGTCGGCAACTCTGCATTCCAGCGCAGTGCGCCAAGCGGGTACTCAAGGTCGCTCAAAGTGGTGCCCAGCAGGTCCAAGACCAAGTTGGCGCGGTTGCTGTCCTCGCGCTTTTCTAAGTCCGTGAATAACTCGGAGACATCGTGCAACTGCACCATGACTAAATCTTTGCCGCGCACTGGCCCGCGGTGCGGATTCAACGACACCTGGACTTTCCGTTCCACGCTATCGCGCGAACGCAGATCAATGATTTTCGACCACGGACGTCCTCGGTGTAGGGCAACCCACAAATCTTGCACCCCATCGCCGCCGCTGGCATGTTCATGCAAAAGTACGCGTAAATTCAATTGAACCTTTGAATCCGACGGCAAATCGAACCAAGCACTGGCAGCACGATTGAAAAAGCGCAGCTGCCCGTCTGGTTCGGCGACCAGGACTGGGTCCGAAAGAGTGTCGAGACCAGACCACGGGGATCCCGCCGCCGACGCCTCCGAGGATGATGGATAAATCATGGGTTTCAAATCTTCACAATCGAATGGAATAAGAATCAGCTCTTTAGCCCTTCCTCAAGAGCCCAAGAATCAAGCGATTCGCATTTGGCAAAAGATCGGCCGCCTTAGCGAACCTGGCTCTGTGGAATGGATGACGGAGTAGAGTTCCACGCATGGTTTGTAGGCCATCGTGGTTTCCTATTTTATCATCGAGGCATTGGCCGATGCCAGCCATAAACACTCCAGCATTCAAGGTGTCTTGATTCACAAACCTATCATCGCCCGTGAAGTCGGCAAGCTTGAGTGCGCTATCGCAGGCAGATTGCGCTACCAAAGGTTTATGTACCAAGCAGAAAATATTGCAATCTCCCACCGCCTCGGCGAGTCGAATCTCCCGTAGGTCCTGCCGTTGGCGTGGACTGCGTTGCAACCCCATTGCCCATGTCTGCTGACTTTGTGCATGCAAATCAGAATCCTGGACCCTGTCAAACCCTGACCGGATTTCTTCAACTTCCATGCGCTTACTCATTAGGGGTTAGGCCTGCGAGGGCCTCGGCGGGGATGGTACCCTGTCGACACCATGTGGAGGAAGTTACCCGTCATCATCTTGTTTGCTGCTGTGATTCCGGCATGCACCACAATCTCCCGTACTCCTGGCCCAGCCCAATTGGACCATGAGCTTTTTTATGCCATCGACACCAACCCGGTAAATCTTGAGATTCCATTAAGTGGTGCGACATTCTCCAACGGCAGCATCGACGCCACGGTTTACCGCCGCCTCGCCGCAGCTTGGGAGGCCGGTGAAAAGCCAAGTTATCCACTCATCGGCCGCGAGCCGGCCTTGTGGCTGCGCGAACTGGAAGTAACTCCGGTTCTCGGGTCTGGCGGCAAAGTCCACCTCGAGGCCAAAGCCTTAGCCCCCTACCCGGTGCGGCTTACTCTACTCGCCATGGAAGGCGGGCATCCGGCCACCTTGTCGCAAACCAACTCGGAGGCCTGGAGCGCGGGCAGCCACTTTGGTGCGGTGTCCGCTGATTACGCTGCCTTCACTGGCACCATAATTATCGTGCGTGTCGAAGGAGCGCATCAGGCCATGGAGTCCTGGGTGCGCTTAATGCCTTCGGATTAAAACGCTTAACGCGCGCGCTGAAACAGAAGCTCCACCCGCGGATCCAATTTCCAATCCCTAGTGCTCGCCCCAAGCGGCAAGGTTGTTTCGCGCTGCGTAATTTCAAAGACACCTTGCGCAGGCTGCCCATCCGCATCGGTCCAGCCGACACGAAGTTTGAAACGGAAGAGTGGACCGGCTTGAGTTTGGCGTAAGACCAAGCTTCCATCTATGTCTTCCAGTTCCAGAACCGGAGCGCCCGCGCGCTCCAACCACTGGTCAAAAAACCAATCCAAATCGCGTCCGGCAGCGGATTCCATAGCCTCAATAAATGCCGAGGAAACCACGGCTTGACCTAGGTGGTCTTGATAATAGGTTTTGATACCGGCGAAGAACGCATCTTCTCCGATTTCTTGGCGCAACATGTGTAGCACCCAAGAACCCTTCTGGTAAGTGTTGGCGGCAACTCGGCTAAAAAAATCATTGGGCCGACGATAATCCTTCCAGCGCACAGGCGTATCTCGTGCGAACTTGGAACGCAGCCAACGCACACGATTCCCCTCCATAGCAGAGCGCAAACTTGGCCCCCCAACTTGCTCATGCAACCAAGGCCCAAAGTAACTGGCAAACCCTTCCGAAAGCCAGGCGTCTTCCCACTGGGCATAACCCACACCATCTCCGAACCACATGTGGGTGAACTCATGCGCCAAGGTTCCGACTCCAGCATCTGGGTAGTCAAACAAATTTTGCGCTAACCACACATTGCCGGGATACTCCATGCCTCCCCACCGGGTGGGTATTTGCACAGTAGTGAATTTAGCGTATTGGTAAGGACCAAAGGTCTTTTCCATGGTCGCCATCCACTCGGAGTGGTGCACTAAACCGATTGCCGCCCGCTCCATATCTTCCGGGAAAACAAAGTGCGGTTGAATCCTTGAGTCTCCGCTTTCTACTACACGCAAAAAAGGGCCTGCGGCGAAAGCAAACAGACTCGGTGAGATATCACTCACCGTGACCCCCCGAAAACTTGCGCCTGGGGCTGCGCCCTTTACCGATGGCAGTTTTTTCCAATCGCCGCTACCCACTGCATCCCAACCTGGTGGCACATGCAAAGTTAAATCGAATTGAGCCCGATCGGCATTAGAATCTTCGCAGGGCATCCAGCCACGCGCGTGATCCGTAAAGTGGTCGGTAAACAGATAAGTCGCACCGTAGCGGTTACGGTCGCGGTAGAGCCCGTCCGCCGGAGTCCCAGAAAAGGTGGCCGAGAAGAAAATATCGCTGCCGGCTGGAGCAATTGGATCTAACGGAACCCGAATCGCAAAATCGTTTTGCTCGATATGGATTCCCTCTCCAGACGCATTAAAGAATTGGAGCTCCCACTCATCGCCGGTGGCGGCATCGAGAACAATGCTTTGCAGGTCCTCAAGCGCACGAAAATGGTAGGCGATACTGCCCTCAAACTCGCCGCCTGGTAGGACATGCAGATCAATCGTATAGGCGATTGCATCTTGCGCTTCATTGCCACGAAAGCCGGCACTTTGAGGCAAAGCGGTTGACGCCTGCGTGGAAGCTGCTGCTGGGCTGTCTTGCTGACAGCTACTGCATGCAACGAGGAGAAGGAAAGAGAACATCGGCATCCTAAACGTGGACCGCGCGCAGAAGGACGTCGGTTTGGTGGAATGCTTGGCAGGCTAAACGCACTTCCTCTGGGCAACCGAAACCATCCAAGATAGCCTTCTCCAGACTTCCCGGTTCGGCAAGGTTCCCTTCAAGAACCTCCACTTGGCAAACTCCGCAACGGCCGGATTGACAGCCGAAAGAAATTGGCAAATCATGATCATAAGCAAGGTCCATCAACAGTCCTTCCCCCTCGATCACGAATTCCGAGCCATCGTGTTGAATGCGTAATTTAGCCATTGTGATTCTCTAGGTTAGTTGCAAGCAATCGTTCGACCGGCTTACCGCCGACCAAATGCGATTCTAAAATCTCCTCGACGTCGTCCTCCGAAAATCCGGAGTACCAAATATTATCAGGCATCACCACAGCATGTGGTCCACCCGTGCAAACCCCGAGACAACTCGAGCGGCAAGCACGAATCTGGCCATTTAAATTACGCTGCTTCAAAAGACGCTTGAAGCTAGTGGCAATGGCCTCGCTTTGATGCACGCTACCACAAGCCTCTTTATGGCCGGCAGCACGAGCGTGGGTACAAACGAAAATCAGTTTCTCAGGTCTGGGCATAGTCAGAAAGAGCAGCGTAGCGCTGCCTGGCCTCCAAGATTTGGCTGCGGTAATCCCACGGACTCGGACTCTTCTCCTGTAGGCTCTGGAAATAGGCCTCACGACCCCCAGCGGCCTTCATTTGCCGGTCGACACGCGCCGGGCCCAAGCGATAACTAAGCAGGGCGAGATCCACATCGCCGTCATGCCGCTTCAGCATCTTTGACAAGTAACGCGCACCCATGCGTAGATTGTCCTCAGGAGAATAAGGTGGGCCCGGGATTTCCATCTGCGCGGCAAGCTCGGCGGCGGTCGGCGGCATCAGCTGGCATAACCCCAACGCACCAACCCTGGAAACAGAGTCTGCCTTCCCCCTTGATTCAGAATAAACCAAGCCTGCAAGTAAATTGGGGTCAAGCTCATTGGCTGCGGCAGCATTTCGGATTTGCGGCATCCAATCCAAAACTCGCGTATCCGCGTGCGGCCAAGTCCAAATCCCCACGAGGACCAAGACTAAACCTAGAATGGCAAGCAAACCACCGAACGTGCGCTGATTTTTCACTCTAGGAGTTTACTTCTTCAGCCAATCTCTCCACACCTGCGAACGCCTTTGCATTTCGTGGCGCGGAGTGCGGCTAAGGATGACGGGAGCGTCGATGCCGGTTAGGGCGAAGAGGAAGTAGCTCGTCAATGGACGCATGTAGGCTGGACCACGATCCATGATTTCCAGCAACACGGCAACCGACTCCTCTGCCGAAACTTTAGTGGGATCCTCAAATCCTATGGCCAAGTCGAAGCCAACATCAGCTGCTGCGCTACGTAGCCAATCCCCTGGACCTTGGGCCTGGTTATCCACCCACCATGCTTGATAAGTTCCGGCCGGGTCTGGCGTCAGGCGAAAGTCCACGGCAAAAGTCGAAGCCAGGGATTCCTGCAACTCGGTGTTACGTGGGTCGCCGCCGAGTAGATTCATTAGATTTAATGCTGCAGATGGATCACCTAAGGCGCCTACAAGCACCGCCGCACGAGCGGCGATTTTAGGATTTGCATGAAGTAGGAACGGACGTAAAGCCGCGCGGGTTGCACCGGCACCACGATCCATGACCACACGGATGTAGCTGCTTTCTAGCGCACTTCCAGCGAAGGCAGGGAAAAGCTCCTGCAGAATGACGCCGGCCTCTGGCCCCGGAATCGCTGCAATCGCAGATACGGCAGAAACTCGAATCGCGACATCGGAGTCAAAGCAGGCCTGCTTTAGGATGTCGAGAGATTCAAGGGAACCCATACGTCCGAGCGCCCACAAAGTTTCGCGACGCAGTTCCGGTGACAAACCACGCGCGGCATAAGGAGTGATGGCTCCCCGCGCACTTGGGTTTGCGATTTCACCTAAACCGCGAATCGCTTGGCGTACGACCATCGGGTGGATGTCGTCGAGTGCCTCAATCAATGGAGTGATTCCGGCATCGCCAGATTTACCCAAGGCACGCACTGCGGCAAGGCGGACGGTATGACGCTCATCGCCAAGTGTAGAAGTGATTTCCGGAATTGGAAAATCGCTCATCGCCTGGAACAGTAAATCGGAACGCATTGGCTCCTCCAGTCCAGACAACACGTCTAGGGTCGGCGCGAGTAACGCCTGGGTTGGGCGAGTCATCGCCATTTCCAGAATGCGTGGTGCAAGTTCCGACTGCGAAGCAAAGCGCGGCAAAACGTAAAGGAACTCCTCGCTCAAGGCGTCGGTCCAATAGGCTTCGCGTGCTGGAAGCTGCTCTAACTCACCGAGCCAATTGCTGAGGACGGAAGCATCTAGCGAAGAAATTCGCCCTGAAGACAATTCGAGCAAAGCTGCGGTACGCGCTTCGCCCTGCAAGGTAGCACCATCGAATTCATCCAAGCGCTCGCTGAGGAAACGACGCCCTTCAGCGTCTGCGGCAGCCAAGGCTTGCCACGAAGTTTGTTGATAAAGCTCTTCCAGGCCGTCGGACAACTGACCGACCCATGGGCTTCCTGCACTGCCGCGGAAGTTGAGACGCTTACGCCGCGAGCCCACTTCAATATCGATGCTAAGGGAACGTGGTGCATTCGGTAGCCCAAGCGTGCCTGGAAGAAGACTGGCATCGAGCAAGCCAGCAGCGTTGATTAACTCCAAGAGTGCGGCTTGACCATGCGTGCCTAAATAGCGATCTTGCCCTTGCGCGACCAAAGGTCCGGCAAGGCTATGCGGCGCATTCTCACCAATCGACCAAACCACACGCAACAGCTCAAGTTCCTCGGGCTTCACATCGATGTGACCGCGCACCATTCGGAAGGACTCACGGTTATCGCTAAGCCAAGTTATCCACGCTGATCCGGCCTGATTTGGAAACTCCTCCCCAGTAATACGCCGCAAACTTGATTCGGCCAAAGGGGCAAAGCGCGCATATTGCGGATAAAAAACCACACCGCCGACGGCACGCACCAGAGCAAATGGGAGCACTTGATCGAGGTCATGGTCTTCCTTTAGCAGAGCATCACGGAATACGCATTCGGCCAAGGTTGCGGCGCTTACCCCACTGATGAAGGGATCATCCTCTTCCAGCATGATGCGCAGGCGTGGCTGCAAAGCGTCGGCAACTAAAAGAGCGCTGGTGGTGTTCTGCTGCAGCAATAGAGCGTAAAGCAAATATGCCGATTCGATGGATGTCTCGGCACTCAGGATTTCCGTTTCTAGGTATTGCAAATCCTCGGCGCCACCTTTCCCTGTAAGCGCAGTAACCGCAACCATGGCAATCTCCACCGAGTCAGCAGTCAAAGCAGCACGTAAGCCACGCCTGGCGTCAGGATTGTCAGCATAATCAGCAAGCAAGCGTGCGGCGCGCAAACGCAAATCCTTGTCGCGGCCATACTGCAAGTATTGCAGGAATCTTGGAATGTACTCCGGATTCGGATTATCCGCTAAGCGCGACTCAAAAACCCCACGTACCGGATTACGCGGATGATCCAATCCTTTCGCTGCTGAGCGTGGCAGCTGACCATTGCCTAAACGGCGTGCAGTTTCCAAACAGACACCCACCGCTTGGACGGCTTGCACTCGAGTTGCCGCCGTCACCAAGGCCTCGGCATCCTTGGGTTCTCCCACCCATTCCAAAATCTCTGCGGCCAGATGAACCGAGGGCGCATACGGAGATTCCAACGCAAAAATCGCGGTCTCGCGGGTGCCTAGACCAAGGCCGCGAAGCTCTTCCAGATAGCGCTTACGAATGATGGCACGATGATCCTGCTGCTGCTCGAAACGAATGAACAAATCGGCTGCTGGACCTGCGAAATCGGAGGTCAAGTCGTTGGCCCAATAAGATGGAATCAGTAAATCTTGCTCCACGCCGGTCTCGGCGCTGACATCCTGCTCTCCCTTCTTGCTCTGCTCGGCGCTCTTTTCCGCTTTGGGCTTGGGCTTCGGCGGTAACTCCAAGCCTCCGCGTTGGGCAAATGCAGGGGCTCCCATAAGTAGGGAGATGAGAATTGGGAGCAGGAGGCGGTACGACATCGAATGACCCGGAGGACGGGCAAAAAGGCCGCCCATTCTACTCCTGGTCGGCAATCCAGTTTCGCAACTCTTGGCTACGTAATTGTTGGACCAGGTCATCGTCGCGGAGAGGGTCGAATGCGGAGAAACCGCTCGCGCCATGCTGACGTGTGCCTACAAGCGCGCCTGGGCCCCTTTCGCGCAAATCCAGGGCAGCAACGGCGAATCCATCGTGACAAGACTCCATCGCCATGAGCCGTTCTTGCGACGCCTCACTAGCAGAAAAAATCCGACATTCTGCATCTGCACTCTCCGCCCCACGTGCCAAGCGCCCGCGTAACTGATGGATAGAGGCCAGCCCTAAGCGCTCTCCACCAAGCAAAAACATGTGTTCCACGCCTGCGACATCGATGCCAACCTCCACCACCGTAGTCCCGCACAGGACTGTGCTTTTCCCCTTACGGAAATCCTCGACTGCCGCCTCCACTTCCGCTCCTGGCAAACGCCCATGCACGATGCGATGCGAAATCCCTTTCCATGGCCCTTGGAAAAACCGCTCGGCCCAAGCGTGAAGCCCTTCCTCTCCATCGATGCGCGGCACCACCACAAAGCAACGCTGCCCCTGCTCCAACAAAACGCGCACTTTTTCGGCTTCTTCTCGCCATTGCGCTTCCGCCAAAACCCGAGTCACAATGCTTGCCCCTGCGCCGGCCCGTGCACGCAAAACACAAGGCTCCAAGGCTCCATATTGCGCCCAAGCCAAGGTCCGAGGGATAGGAGTTGCAGTCATGGTGAGTACGTGAGGGGCATCTCCTTTTGCAACTAATGCCGCTTTCTGCCGCACACCAAAGCGGTGCTGTTCGTCGAAGACCACCAAACGCAAATCGCGAAAGGCCACATCTTTGCTAAACAGAGCATGAGTTCCAATCGCAATTTGAGCGGTCCCACCACGCAAGGCCACCCGACACTGCCGCCGCGCCGCCACTCCATCATCCCCAAGTAATCCCACCACATGAAGACGACTCCCCTTCAGCCAGGCACGAAAAGTTTTTAGATGTTGCCGTGCAAGCAGTTCGGTTGGCGCCATCAGAGCGACCTGTCCTCCGTCCGCCGCGATCAATAAAGCCAAAGCAAATGCGACTGCCGTCTTGCCGCTGCCTACCTCCCCATGCAACAAACGGCCCATGACTTCTCCCGATGCCAAGTCCGTGCGCATCAAAGCCAAAACCTGCATTTGCTCAGGATTCAGTTCAAATGGAATGCGCGACAGAATGCGCTCCCACACCTCTGCTTTTTCTTCGATGGGGTAAGCCAACCGCACCGCCCTTCCACGTTGACGACGCACTTCCATCGCCAGCATCTCTCCAAACGCCAAGCGTCGACGCGCACCTTGAGCATCTTCTTCACTTGCCGGAGCATGCAGGATTTGTAGAGCTTGGGGCAAGGACGGGACGTCGGCCAAAGCCAAAATGGAATCGGGCAACGGTTCTGGGACTTCGCTCATCCACTCTGCTGCCGCCACCATGGCACGGCGCACAGCTCCTTTAGGCAGCCCTTCATAATCGGAATACACCGCCCGTAATCCCTGGCGCTCCGCCTCTTCTGCCACCACATTTTTCGGCGCTATAAGCTTTAATCCACGCTCGGTGGAAACTTTGGCTTCCAGCCATAATTCCTTTCCTTCGACGAATTGTTTGCGCCGGTATGCCTGATTGAAGAATAGCGCGAGAGCTGTCGTATCTCCTTGCTGCAACTTCACTTGAAGCACAGATCGCCGGCCGCGGCCCCAAATAGAGCAGCCTAAAACAGTACCCCGTAAGCGCACGATTTCTCCCTCATGCTGATCGAGCTCGGAGAGCTCATATTGCAGTGGAATTCCCTCATAACGGCGCGGCAAAATACGCAATAATTGCTCGATTAAGCGCACTCCAAGCACTTTTTCGAAGGCCTCGGCTCGTTTGGGACCCACCCCCGAAAGCGCCGTCAACGGATCCTTCGAACTCCTCTCAGGGACCACCTTGGGGCACATGTTTTAGGGAATTTTAGTTTTTCTTAGAGAAATCAGTTACCCCAGTTAGCTCCTGGCGTAAATACAGGCGTTGGTCGACCATTCGGGGGGATGGTCCCAACCCTTCTCAAGCCTCACAGCTTTTGAAGGTTAGAGCGCTCAATCCGGGGGGATTGCAGCGCTCTTTCCTTTTCTAGTCGGCGGCATGCACCGTCACATGGATGTCGTCGCGGTCATAAGTCACGCTATCGACGCCAGCTGGAATCGAAGCCACCTCTTCTCCATCGATCAGGATTCGATTGCCATCCACCAGAATTTTAATGCCGGCAGTATAAAACGTAGCCCGGTTGTGCTCGTCGTCATGGTTCATTTTGATGGAAGACCGATCACTCACGACCTTAGCCTGCCAACCAGAAGCCAGGGTCACTGTGGCACTGCTATTGGTGGTGGTGAGGGAGTAAGAGCTGCAACTCGGCAGAAAAGCGAGAAGAAGGAGCGGTAAGAAAAGCAAGCGCATGATGTCCGTACGAGGAAATGGGGCCTCCGATGCAGTATAGCCAGAACGATTTCGGCGAAAGCCCCCGACCAAGTAAAAAGGGGAAGTGGATTTTCACACCCAATACGGCCCATGGGCCTTGGTCACCGGCGCCTCCGCAGGGCTCGGCAAGTGCTACGCGCGCCAACTAGCCGCCAAGCAGCTCAACTTGGTTTTGCTTGCTCGTCGTGGGGACCGATTAGAAAGCCTGGCCGACGACATCCGCGCAGAATATGACGTGGAAGTGCGCTGCATGGCCGTCGACCTTTTAGCCGACGACGCCCTGACTCAAATCCGATCCGCCCTGTCCGAGCTCGAAGTGGGTTTATTGGTCAACAACGCCGGCTTTGGCTTCAAAGGCGATTTCCTCAGCGCCAAGGCCGACTGTTTGCGCGACATGGTGCGGTTGAACTGTGAGATACCAACCTTACTTTGCCATCAGCTACTTCCGGCCATGGTCCAGCGCAAACGAGGTGGCGTCATCAATTTGGCAAGCGTTGCATCCTTTCAACCAACACCCTATATGTCGGTGTACGGCGCGACCAAGGGTTTTGATCTTTTACTATCGGAAGCCTTGTCGGTAGAAATGAAAAGCTCGGGTGTTCACCTACTGGCGGTTTGTCCTGGCCCCACGGATACAGAGTTTCACGCGGTCGCCGGTGGCATTGCTACTTTTGGAACCATGGCGGACCCGGAGCACGTGGTGATGCAAAGTCTGAAATACCTCGGCCGCAGAATCTCCTTCCTTCACGGTTGGCGCAACCGCTTACTTTGCTTCCCCAATCGTCTGGTGCCACGCAGTTGGGTGGCTGCGGTTAGCGGCAAGGTGATTCAGGGAAGTAGCAAAGAAATTCGCTAGTCAATCGTTCTCGAAGGTGCCGGCAAAACTAATTTCGCCTGGCTTCAAGCGGGTTAAGTAATCGAAGAGTGGAATGACGTCGCCGTAGACCACGCCTTTGCGGGCATCGATGCTGACTGGAGTGTATTGCATGTCCTTTTGATAGTAGTCCAGCATGGCAGCGAGCCCTGGAACCGGAAACCGCGCATCCTTGACTGCGAAAGGATCAAAGAAAAACTTTTGCGCGCCAAGCTCCACACGAATGCGACGGCCTTGATATTGCCAGCGAGCGGAGCCTCGGCCTTCGCCAGTATCAACCAGGACTCCGGGATCGGCAACGAACAGCAAAAAGTCTAGGCGGTCGCGGCAATCCATCGGCCCGCAGCTGATGACCCCACGATCTTTAGGCAAGGCCGAATCCAGCACGCCCTCGTAAGTCACAAACTTCATGCTGCCGATAAAGAACACCAGCATAAGGAAGGTGATATCCACCATTGGGGTCAAATTTGGACGCGTAGGCGGAGGCTGGAGCGGAAGCTTGCGCATAAGGAATGTTAGAGCTCCTGCGGCACCCGGTTTCTGGGTTTATGCAAGGCGCTGCGCGATGTATTCCGTTCCACAATAAAAGTTCCCGCCCATTCCCAGAAACTGCTTTACGAATCCCTTACTCGTTCGAGAATCCAATCGACTGGTAAGAGCAAGTGCGTCGGCTTATCAGCCGCGACCTCCACTAACTTTGATTCGCCGAGCATGGTGAACCCAAAAACATAAAGGCCATCTACCTCTCCTTCTACACTCCAAGAGTAGCGACCGAGGCAAGGTACCTTGAGCTTGAACTTGCCATCGCTCGGTACCTTTACATCTTCGAGCTCGAATCCGGGACCACGGAATCGAGCGGAGACGAGGCCTATTTTATAAGTGATTTCTGAAGGTAAATCCCTCATGCCATCCAATACGAACTCGACTTCAAGGCCGGGATCAAGCACGACGTAATTCCGGCCGGGAAGCAAATCGACCTCTTTCAGTGCAAAGCCTGGGGCCCCAATCACCGCATGAAAGCTTGGCTCGGGGGTCACCAAAATGATGCGCTCATCTGGTCTCCATTGAGTCTGGCCAAAGCCGCCTCCTTCGATATGCACAGAAACATGAGTGGGTTGCACCCCTGCCCCGCCCTCAACAAAGATTTCCATTTGGTTAAGCTTCCCCGCCAAGTCAATCGATAGGAGGCGTGAATCAGCGCCCTCGCCTACACGATACGGCATGACATCCTCAATCGTATGCAGGGTGCTAAACCCACGGCGACTTTTGACCTTCACCTTTCCCAAATCTCGATGCAGTCCAGTCAAGCGAAAGCTTCCATCCTCTTGCAGATTGGTTGTGGATCGTAATCCTCTGTTTTCCTCACTAGTATCACTGCGGAATTCAACACTCAAAAGGCTGGTGTCAAAATCAGGTTCTAACCGTACCCTGCCAGCTAGCTCGAAGCCCGTGCCATAATCTAGAACCAAATATTCATCGCCAACTTCAAACGAATCATAGCGGTGATAAGCCTCATGCTGAGGGGGCGCAATGCGCAATAGCCCAATGGCTGGATTAGCGGGGAACTGACATATAAAGTTACCTCTGTCATCGCAGAAGGCGCGCTGATACTCCTCCCAAGAAGAAGGGTCTGCTAAATCCGCGCTTACACGCTGTTCCACTTCTAGCTCCAACGCCATAAGCTCCTTAGCAGTCAAGCCGATAACCCGGCCACTGACAAGTAACTCATCGGAACTCAAGGTCATAGTTCCAATACGATTAGAAAGTTCCAGTTTTTTTGGCTGCACGAGCAAACGCCCCGTCAGCGAAGATGACACCGGGTCAAGTAAAAGAGCGGCTTCCATTGCAAGAGACTTCAAGCTCTCGCTGCCGAGAAAGAGACTTCCTGAATCGATAAAGTCGACATCACCATTGGCGTCACTTCGCAAAACCAAGGCTCGGGGAGTCCAGTTCCCACCTTCCACCCGAGCCAAATGAAACTGAAACTCCGTATCAGCTTTGGGTTGTCCGTCGGGGCCTTCCATGCGCAGCAAGATGTGCTTCTCCTCTAGCAAGGGAGCTATTTCCACAATAAGGTGTTCACCAGGCTCGCTAGGGCCACGAACGGCAAGGTAAGTAGAATCCAGGCCATCGAGTTGGCGAATATGGATGAGCAAATCAAGGCCCAAACCGATGCACGGCAAAGATGCGCTTCCCTCTCGGAGAAAACTGTACAACTCGAGGCTATCTGAATCATCAAACGCGGCCTTAAGTTGCTGAAGGTTGCGGCCAGCTTGCGGGTCGGGGTCGATGACAACCTCGACTAAATATTCCTTGTCGGGTAAATAAGGGACGCCTTCGGCAAGCTGCAC
>JASFYO010000069.1:0-12565 GCA_045047305.1 Planctomycetota bacterium
GCCAGCGATGGCCAGCAACCCGAATAGCCCGCCTCCAAACAAGATAAGTCCAGGCCATGTTCCAAAGTAATCTAACCAACACTCCCAGCGTGAACCACCCAGAGCCTGGCAATCATCCACCACCCATAACTCAAAGTGCACAAACCCTATTTCCGGTAAAAAAGCGAACATGGCCAACGGGGTCAGCACCCACCAAGGCACATCGAAATCCTCATCATCTTCTTCTTCCTTCATTCATTCACCCCACTCACCGGATTTGAAGGGTTCTTCTTTTCCGCAATTGGAGGCGGCTTGCCTGTCCCTGGAATAGAAAAACTAGGAACTCTTGAACCCCGCAGGCAACTCCTTAATATAAATATCCTGCTTCGCAAACGGGATCTCGATGTTCGCAGCGTTGAAGCGGATATAAATTGCACGATGCAGTAGGTGCTTCACATTTCCACGAAGTTCCGGATCTGGAATCCAAACTAGAAGCTCAAAATCAAGGCTGGAACCGCCAAATGCGCGCATTCGTACCCGCGGCTCGGGGCTGGCGCAGACCAATTTCGGGTCGACATCTTCAACCGCGGACAAAAGGACTTCGATGACGTGGTCGACATCGGAACCGTAGGCTGCACCGACCGGAACTCGAATGCGCTCCTTTTTATGCGGGCCACTGGATTCGTTGACAATCTTGGCGCCACCCATGACGGCGTTGGGAACCGTGACTTCGATGTCGTCGCGGGTGACTACGCGAGTGCTGCGTAAGCCGATAAAAGTGACTTTACCGCGCTCTCCAGAGTCTAGGCAAATGTAATCGCCTACTCGGTAGGGGCGGTCGGCCAGAATGAACACTCCAGCAAATAAGTTGGACAAGGTGTCTTGCGCTGCAAAGCCGACGGCCAAACCAACCACTCCAGCAGAAGCGAGCCAACCGGTGGCATCGAAATTCCAAATGCCAATAGCTAAGTAAACCATTAGCCCGAACAACAAGACCTTCGCCAAATTGTTAAACAGTGGGAAGGTGGAGCCTTGCACCGCCGCAAATCGATTCGAATTGTGCGAAGCGGCGCGCAACAGAATGCCAGAGAGTCTGAAAATGAAAATCGCCCACACGAATAAACCAATGGTGAGCAGGGCGCGATTGGTAAAGGTGCCAATCGATTCTTCGAATCCGAGCAAGCGCGATGCAACCGCAAGCCCAACCAGGATCACCGTGTTTACCACAGGCGCATGCAAGGCCTCGAGGATGAGGTCGTCGGACTTGGTGCGCGTCTTGCGGGTCAGGGTCCGGAAAACTCCGGTGCATAGCCAGTCAAAGATTTTGGATAGCACCAAAGCTGTTCCAATCACAATGCCTGCTTGCGCCCAAACGTTCTCCGTAAGTGGGCTCAGGAAATTGCCAAGGACTTCAGTAAGGAAACCGATTTCCTCATCGCCTGTAGCGGCCTTGGGACTCACCTGCAGCAATTCCATTCCATCTCCCACAGGCCCCTGGGAGAAAAACATCAGCAAAGAGTAGAGGGGGTTCATCGGTCGTATTAGCGGAGTTCCAACAGGGCCGACTGTACGGCCTCCACATCCTTCGCGGAGAGCGGTTGACGCAAAAGGTCGAGTAAAACTTGGCCACTTGCTTCTGGATTGGTCGAAAGCAGCTCCGCAAGTGCCAGCCCAGCCGCTACGTTCCCGGGATCCAACTCCAAACACCTACTGAAAGCCGACTCCGCCGGGCCGCGAAGCTCAAGCAATATTTGAGTGCGCCCTAACTGCCAAAATGCGCTACTGCGCTGGGGGTCGACTTCGGTGAGTTGGGTCAACAGACCTGCTGCGAGCTCCAAGTGCTCTAGCTTCTGAGAAGACTGAGAGGTCGCAAACGCAGCCTCTGCCATATCCGCGAGCAAATCAAAATCTTGCGGCCAGTCGTTCACCATTTGCTGATAAAGAGCAAGCGCCTCGTCATCGCGCCCAGAAAGTTGCAAAGCTTTGGCGCGCAATCGTTTCCCCTCGATGCCCAATGGTGCCGAGAGCAACCATCGATCCAGGTACTGCATCGCCTCGCTTCCGCGACCAGCGCCAACCGCGGTGCGCGCGCATGCAATCAACATGGAGAGGTCGTTTATGTCGGCCAGAGTCAATAAATCCCGATACAGAGCAAGTGCTTCGGCCGGTTTCTCTTGCGCTTCGAAAATCACCGCCATGGCGTAACCAAGCGCTGGGGTGGCTCCAAATGTGGCGATGCCTTCCCGTGCGACCGCCGAGGCAGCATTCACTTCGCCGGTTTCGAGTAGAGCCCATGCATGCAATGCAGTGACCTCAGAATCAAAAGACCCCGCGCTCCGCACTTGCTGCAATTGCACTGAGGCGCGTTCAGCTTCACCCTGAGCGAGAAAACGTACCGCCTCAACTAGCCCACGCGAAGATGCAAGGTCGCGCTCGCTTGGGTGAATCCAAATGGGAAGGTGCGAGAGGTTTTCTGCCGGCGCTGCAGAACTTGCCGACTTCTCTTTCTGGGAATGCCTAACGCTTACGCTGCGACCACCTGCGGAAACAGGACCACGCTCCCCAAAAAGGGCACTGCAGGAACCCAATAAGGCAAGACTTGCCACAAGACTAAGGCGAACGCATTTCATTTGTCACCATTCTATCGCTACAATCAACGCGGCCCCATTCCCATGTTGCGTACCGACATCAAAGCCGTTTTCCTCGACGCTGGAAGTACTCTCTTCCAACACCGTCAGAGCCGTCCCGAGACTTACCTCGCTGTTGCTAAAAAGCATGGCTTGAAGGATCTCGAATTCGACATCATGAAAGCCTCAATGGAGCATGCCTTCAGCGACTTACCGGATACTGTCGACGGCAACTTCCGCTACAGTCTTGCATGGTTCTGGGCTTTTAATCAACGCGTGCTCACGGAGTGCGGCATGGCGGAGAACCGGCTTGAAAAGGCGCATAAAGCCCTTTTGGCTAAATTTGCCGACTCCGCCAACTACGAGCTCTTCCCCGAAGTGAAGGAAGTTCTCGAAACTCTGTCGAACCACGGCATGCAGATGGGCGTTGTATCCAACTGGACTGAGCACCTGCCCAGTTTGCTGCAGGATCTTGGCATTGCCAAGCACTTCTCTTTCATTGTGACTAGCGCCGATCTCCGCACCGAGAAGCCGGGCCGCGCCATTTTTGAACGCGCCTTGTTTCGCGCTGGAGTGGCTGCGGAAGAAACCGTACACACCGGTGACCACTTCGAGCGCGACGTGCGCGGCGCGCTGAATGCCGGCATGCGCGCAGTTTGGCTCGATCGTTCCGGAGAAAGTGGTCATGACTGCGAAGGCGTTCCCGTCATCGCAGATTTGGGTGGCCTCATCCGGCTACTCGAAGCCCAACCGAATGTCGTCCGCACCTGATTCCGCACTCGAGACGCTCCGTCTGCGCCTCGAACAACAGCACCTCGGCGATCCTCAACTCATCGAGCTGCTGCTTGCGGCACTACTTGGCCAAGGCCACGTCCTGCTTGAAGGCGCTCCTGGATTAGGCAAGACCCGGCTTCTGCGCGGCCTCGCTGCTGCGGTGCAGCTAGATTTCCAACGCGTACAGGGCACGCCCGACCTCATGCCCGGCGACCTTACCGGTGGAGACATTCTTGATCAGATTGATGGCATCGGCAGCTTTCGCTTTGAGCGTGGTCCCCTGTTTACCCAGATTTGTCTGTTCGACGAGATCAATCGCGCCACTCCGCGCACCCAAGCCGCCTTACTTGAGGCCATGGCAGAAGGACAGATCACCGTCGGCGGCGTCAGTCATCTGCTTGCGAAACCATTTTTGGTGGCTGCAACGCAAAACCCTATCGAGCTAGAAGGCACCTACCCCCTTCCAGAAGCTCAACTCGATCGCTTTCTGTTCCAGCTGTTGGTGAAGAGCCCAAGTGCAGAAACCTTGGTCGCAATCTTCCGCATGGACGAAAGCTCCAGCGCAGACCATGTTTCTGCCGTCTTGGATGGTCCACAACTGCTCGCACTCCAAGCCAATGCGGCAGCCCTGCCAGTAGCCGACACTTTCCTGCATCAGCTCGCCGCGATTCTACGCGCGACCGATCCTAAGGATGAAAGTGCGCCTCAAATCGTGCGTGAATCCGTCGCCTGGGGCGCAAGTCCGCGTGGTGGATTAGCCACCCTCGCCGGCGCACGTGGTTTAGCACTGCTTCGCGGCCGCGCCCACGTAGCTCCCGAAGATTTGCGTGATGCACTCTTCCCAGCACTGCGGCATCGCGTACTCTTGCGCTATGAAGCGCAGGCCTCCGGGGTGACCGGAGATACGGTTCTCGAAGCCGTCTTGCAGCAACACCCCTTGCAATAACCATGGACTGTCGCGTTGCCCTTTGCCAGATGCGCCCCAAGTTGGGCGTCATCGATGACAACCTCAAGGCCCATCATGCGTGGTTGGACCGCGCGATTAAGGATGGCGCCCAACTCGCCGTATTCCCGGAGCTCTCGCTTACCGGCTATTTCCTTCGTGACCTCACGCAGGACATCGCCATGCAGATTTCTGATCCACGAGTGCAGGAATTAGTGCAACGATCCACCGAGTGCAGCATCGTGTTCGGTTTCGTCGAGGAAAGCCGCGACCATCGTTTCTACAACACTGCGGTGTTTGCGGAAGACGGCAAGGTTCTGCAAGTGCATCGCAAAGTGCACTTACCGGACTACGGTATTTTTGAAGAAGGGCGTTACTTTGCCGCGGGCGACGCCTTCTCTCCAGTTGAATCCAAGCACGGACGTTTTGGTTTGTTGATTTGTGAAGATGCATGGCATCTATCCGCCGGCTGGATGCACTTCCTGCAAGGTGTCGATGCTTTGATTATGCCGGTCGCATCGCCTGCACGCGGAATTGAT
Organism: Planctomycetota bacterium; assembly: GCA_045047305.1. GTDB lineage: Bacteria > Planctomycetota > UBA1135 > UBA1135 > UBA1135. Next base: position 4,863 of record JASFYO010000069.1, read on the forward strand.
ACCGAGGAGCCGGAACTGAGTTCGCACCAAGCATGGCGCACTTTATCTGCGGCACAGGCTTTGTTTTTCCAGACTTGGGTGTTGCGCTGCAATCGCGTTGGGTTTGAAGATGGAACCATGTTCTGGGGCGGTTCGAGCGTGGTGAATCCGGTCGGAGCTCAGGTTGCAGAAGCCGATGCAGAGGAAGAAGCCCTGCTTCTGCATAACATCAATAGCGATGCCTTAAAACGTGCGCGCATGGCGACTCCCTTGCTGCGCGATGCGCGCCCGGAGTTAGTTCGCACCCATCTAGCTCGCTTGCTGCATGATCCGGATGCGCTTGCCATCGAACGCAAGGAGTCATGAGTACCCTTCCGCCACCACCAGGCTGCAATGTGAAATTAACAGAGCGCGTGTTGGTAGGGTTTCTGCGCGAAGAAACACATCGCGTGGGCATGACCAAGGCTGTACTTGGATTAAGCGGTGGTATCGATAGTGGATTAGTGGTGGAGTTAGCTGCACGAGCCTTGGGCGCAGAAAATATTTTGGCCGTCGCGATGCCCTACCGCGAAAGTCATCCGGATTCTCTCGCACTTGCAATCGAATCTGCAAGACATGCAGGCGTAGAGTTGGAGACGGTAGATATCTCCCCCATGGCCGACGCCTACCTCGCGCAAAACGACGATTTGAGCGACACTTCCATCAACGCCGTTCGCTTGCGCCGAGGCAATGTGTTTTCGCGTTTGCGCATGATCACGCTTTATGATCGCTCGGCAAAACTTGGTGGACTAGTAATCGGCACCTCGAACAAAACCGAGCTCATGCTTGGCTATGGCACACAACACGGCGACATGGCATCCGGCATCAATCCAATTGGTGACTTGTACAAGTCCCAAGTAGTGGCGCTCTCCCGACACCTTGGCGTGCCCCTCGGCATCATCGAGCGTCCACCAAGCGCTGACCTGTGGGACGGCCAAACCGACGAAGAGGAACTCGGCTTCACCTACGATGCCATCGATTCTCTCCTCTTCCGCATGATTGACCGACGCTACGCCCCTCACACCCTTGAGGCTGAGGGCTTTGAGGCTACATTCGTAGAGACTATCTCAAAGCGCGTACGCCTCAATCAGTACAAGCGCCGTCCGCCCCTCATCGCAAAGGTTGCAAGCCGAACGGTGAACCTGGACTATCGCTACGCGCGCGACTGGGGCACCTAAAAAGCACTGCTTTCTTCTTATGCTGCAAGGGTGTATTGTGAATCGATGCAATCCACCGCCAGTTTTGCACTTGTCGGCGACCTCATCGGGCCGCATAAGGATTTGGTGCCAAAGATGGCTGCTTGCGTTAAGGAACTCACCGAACGCTGGCCAACGACTTGGCTGCTAGATCCAAGCCTTAGCCACAAGGACCAAAGGATTTCGGCAGCTTTGCACACACCGCGCCATGCCTTTGATTTCCTGGTCGCGCTAAACCTTGCGCTTTGGCCAGCACAATGTCGCCTTGCGATTGCTTCTGGCGCACTCGGAAAACATGAGGGCCAAGCTTTTCAACGAGCCCTTACTTGCTTAAACCGTGCGCAAAAAGAAGGACTGCTGTTTGCAATCCACTTACCCAGCTTGCCGAAGACCTCACAAACTTTGCTGGAATCCTCGGTGCGGCTGCATGCTGACATCATGCAAGACTGGAAGCCTTCACGACAAGCGGCGTCCAGCACCATTCGCAAGGTTCGGACGCAACAAGATGCAGCTGCAAGCTTAGGGATCCGTCAGCAGTCAATCTCTGAGGCACTTCGCGCTGCGCATGCGAAGCACTTGGAATCCCTAGAGGATGCAGTGCGGCTTTATCTTTCCGAAGTTAGCGCTTAACTCTCGACGGCTGCAAGCTGCGAACAAAGTGCGTCGATATCGGTACTAAGAATATCTTCGTTCGAGATCGCAGAATCCTCGCTTAATGCGGTGCGCGCTTTACGGCACACCTTTAATGTGTTCTCGACTTGCAACCGCACTCGCGCGAGACGCGCAGAGTTGGAACCAGGTGTTTCCATGTTCAGAATCACTTTGGTGCGAGCCACTTGAAGCACAGAAATAAGCGCTTCGATTTTGCTCAACATCTCTGCCCGGTAGCTTGGGTCAGAGAGTTGTTTGCTAGAGTTGGGAGGTTGTGGGTTTGTCATGCATCCGGGGGATCGGGTTCATTCGAATCCTACCCCCCAGATAGCGGCGCTGCAGCGATTCTTAGTAGTTTCGCAGGGCCGTTAAAAGACGCCCTTCCTGACGGAAGTCCATACCAGCCAACATACTAGAGATGGTGGCTCCATCGTGGGCATCGCCAAGGAAACCCAACCCTAGTACCAGGTGTGCGGTCTGGGCCTCGTGCTTGCTGCGATTGAGTTCGGCACGAAGTTGCTCTGACAGACGCCGCAAGGCTGCACTCGAACGCGAGGTTGCAAGTCCACGAGCTGCGGTCCAACGTACGCTATCGTCGGTGTCGGTAATCAACATGTTGACCAAGGCCACGCTGGTGCGTTCCGAATTACTCAACCCTAAACCTGCGGCGATGCCGCGTCGGGTTTGCACGAAGGAGGAATGCTCTTTCGCCAACTCAAGTAGCAGTTCATCGGCAGGGTGCGTCGCCAACATGCCTAAGCCCATCGCCAAGTAGCCGCGGAAGGAAGGGTCGACGCCCTTGGCCTCCAGGCAAATTGCGAGTTGAGTTTTGGCTCCGGGTGCACCGTAAAGGCCTAAGCCCATTGCAGCTGCACCACGCAAGATTTCTTCATCCCGACGTGGAGCATCATCTTCATCATGCTCGCGAGCATCGGTCCCGTACAGCAACATCGAAACTAGTTGCGGGTAGGAACCATCCACACGACTCATGCCAACGGCCAAAGCCCATGCAGAATGAATGGTGGCCTCTTCCTTTTGCTCAGGGCGCAACTCCTTCAACTTCATGCCTGCTTGACGTCCGCCCAAACGACCAATGGCGAGGAGGCACAAAGAACGCAACCGCACATCATGCGATTCCTGGTAAATCTTGGCCAGGCTACCCACGGCAGCGCGGTCCCCAAGACGTCCAAGTGCTTGTGCGGCAGCTTCTGGAACACTGCTGGATTTGGAATTCAGTAACCCTTCCAACATCGGACGGGCGCGTGAATCACCTAAGGCACCTAATCCTTGAATCGCAGCCGAGACCAAACGATCACTGCCGCGCTTCACCGAAGTGGCTTCCAACATGTTCATCAACAGAGGAGTGAAGTCTTTGGAGCCATGCACCCCTGCAGCAACCAAGGCTGCCAAAGCGAGGTCCTCATTCTTTTTCCAACTCCCATCGTAGTAAACGGAATTTAGGTATCCCTTCAACGCAGATCCAGCTTCGACACGACCGGAAAGCCCAAGACCAAGTGCAGCAAAAGCGCGAATGGAAGAATCAGTCTCTTCCTCAAAGGTCTTGACCAAGAAGTCAACGCCCTGCTCCGAGGACAGAAGCCCGAGCCCCATGTATGCCGCTTGGCGTACCGACTCCACGCGGTCGCGAGTCGCGCGCTGTAGGAAAAAATCTGCAGAGGTGTAGCCAATGCGTCCGAGGGAAAGAGCTGCGGCCTCACGAATCGCCGGGATGTCGGAATCGAGTGCATCAATGAGGAGAGGAATAGAGGTCAGGATGAGATCCTGGCGGTTCATGGACCAGTCCTCCACTCCGTAGCTGCCCTTATCGTTCACCGCTCGTGCAGGGAAATCAGGCTCGCCGCGAAAGAGAACATCACGTTCATTTTCGAACCAGAACTCCCAGCGGTCCCAGCCACCTGTGAATGGGTTTAGTAACTGTCCTTGAGCAACGGATCCACCATGGGAAACGAACTGCAGGAGAGTCTCGTCTTCAGGGCCTCGATAGGCACCTGGAACGGATGACGGCTCTTGAAGAGCCGCAAGGAGAAGTATTGCGGTGAAGGAGAAAAGCATGATGAGCCGGGATCGGGGTTTGGGTGACCCATTTGCGGCTCGATTTGCAGATACCTGACCATATAAATGAAAAAACCGCCTCATGGGCGGTCATGGCTATTGGCTGAGGCCCTTATTGTGCCGAGAGGGAGCCAAACACCGTTTCAATCTCATCCATTTCCAGCAAACTTGCGACGTAAAGCTTCTGCTTCCCAAAGAGCCCTTCCGCCACCCGGATTCCGCCCAAATCGGATTCATACACCTCAACCACCTTGTTGGCTAGGCTCAAGCCAATTTGTCCTCGGTTGTCCTGAGTGTGCTGTGCAACAAACACCAGGTGGATTCCATCCGAGAAAATCTTCACCAACATGTTGGATGTGCTTTGGAATGCAGCTCCAGCAGAGAAACGTAACCACGCTGCCTCTGGGTAAAACCCAGGAGGAAGGTACTCCGGCTCCATTGGGGTAAAGCCAAGTAAACCAAGATCATTGGACATGTCGAAGGCCTGATCCGAAACCAGCGGTACCGACCAAACCACCCCACCCAAGTTCGGATTGAGATTCATGGAAGTGGTTTCCATTCGCATAAGGACTTGACCAATATTGTCAAAGTAAGTCCATCCCAACAACAAGCCTGTCTGAGAATCGGCAAGGAACTCGACATCGCCTAGCTCGTGTTTGGACTCTGCCGTGTATTTCGTACAGCTTACGCCAGCGACTTGCACTGGAACTGGGTCTGCCGACCAACGGAAATTGCGCAACAAACCGACCCGTTCTCCAAGATGTGGGTCACGGTACTTCACCATGAAACGCATTTGATTTAGATAGTTCATTTGCAGCATGCTCGGCGCGGGCACAAATGCTTGCGCTTGATTCGGCGCATAGCCAATTGCATCGAGCCGCGTCTGTCCGAGGCCATCGGCCAGGAACGTTTCTTGCACTCGCTCCAAATCCCCAGACGCATTACGCACATGGAAAATACGATCCAACGAAATCGCTTGTCCCTCGGGGTAAACGAAACTCGGAATCTCAATTAGATTGGGACTGGTTTGGTCCAGAGCCGTAGAACCAGCAGAGCCGCTAGTGAGCGCCTGATTCCCGCTTGGTGCAGAAATCGAACCACTTGGGCCACAGGCCGCTAAAAGAAGGCTCGATGCAACGAGAAGGAAGGGGGGAATCGCGCGCATTATGCGTCGTCCTCCACCATAAGGCCGCCCATGGATCCAGCCAATCCTTTCGAGAAGGATGACATTTGTTCCGCGCTCACCCGCTTAAAGCTCACCCTAGCCCGGAAAGAAGCACGCTGAGCCTCACCGATCGGCTGCGCTAGGACCACCAGATTGGCGGTGGCTGGTGGTTGCGAGCTCCAAGGCCCAAAAAGACTAAGTCCGCTGAAAACCAGCAGAGCTGCTGCCGCTGCAATAGATTTGCGACCGAAGTAGCCGCGTAACACGCGCTTTTCCACCACGACAGCGGATGGCCGGAGCTCTGCTTGGACCTGAGACCACAGTTCTGCCGGAGCTAAGGTTCCACCAAGGGCTTCCAAGCTGCGCTGATCTTGTACTCGTTGCCACAGCTCATTCGGAGCCCGTACACCACCCAACGCGCGCAAATCTTGAGCGATTTGCTGCGGAAGCTCGGGTTGGTGGGAGTTCTGAGGCAAGAGAGAATCAGGGAGTAAGTTCTGAGGGATCGAATCCGCGATGCTGAAGGAATTCACGCAAGGCAGTATGGGCGCGGTTAAGGCGAGACTTCACGGTGCCAAGACTGCATTCTTGAACCTCTGAGATTTCGTCGTAGCTCATGCCTTCGATATAACGAAGGACAAGCAGTGCGGCGAATCTAGGATTCATGCGAGCGAGGGCGTCTTGAATGAGAATTTGATTCTCACTGCGGCTGACCTCTTGCACTGGATCGGCGTGGGATTCTTCGGCAGCCACCTGCTGGAGCTGACGCTCCCCTTCGGCATTGCCGACGGTGGTCTGCACTCCAGCACGTGGAGCATCCAGACGTTTTCTTCGGGTATCAATCGCGGCATTGACTGCGATGCGATAAACCCAGGAAGAGAAACGGCTGCGAAACGCAAAATCCTTGATTCTGCGTGCAAGGGTCACCATGGTTTCCTGTGCAGCATCGAGGGCATCCTCTTGGTTGCCGGTGACGCGTAAACAGATGGTGAAGACTCGGTCTTGGTAAAGAACAAAAAGCTCTCGGTACGCCTCTTCAAATTCCTGCTCATTCGCAGCCTGGCAAGCCTCGACGAGCGCTTGGTCAGGATCTGACAAGGTGCGGTACCAAGGTTATGACCGAATGACTAGGAATCTGGTTCCGTAAAACACAGGGATTCCAGAGGTTCTTTTGTTGCGGCGACTTTTCAAGTTTTTCGCCTAAACCCTTATAAATGAATGGCTTAGTTCCGACAAGAAAAAATCGAGGCAAATAAAGCCTCGATTTCGTGATAGAATCTCGATCCAACTCAGTTGGCCAAAAGCCCAATGACGTCGATTCCGACTACCGAATCCCCAACCGCAGCAGAGCAGCTCGAGAAGCAAATTCCACTGGGCATCGTGCCACAGTAGCTATCTGAGACCTGGTAAAGGACCTGACCGCCACCTAAGGAACCGACTTGGGTCAAGGACTGGATGCAGACCTCTCCAGCGCGTGCCTCATCTGGGACCTGCCCACCAGGATCGGTAGGGAACAACCCCCCACCCAATAGTGGAGTTGGGCCAGGAGAATCGCCGCGCCACTCCATCAGGATGCCCTCGTAAACGGTAAACCGAACTTGATCAGCGTAGGCGAGGCCATCGATTAGCCCCTTCACTGCAATCGCCATGGTTGGCTGGTTTAAGAATGCCGAAGCTGGCAACTTAAGACGGTAGATCTCCATTTCTACGCCTGACGAAGTCACGCTATAGGTGGTATGACTACTTGGAAGCTGAGCCAAGGCGCTCATACGAATCCGATGGAAATTGTTCGGAACAGCCCGGAAAAGCTGAAGGGTATTCATGCTGCTCTGGCGCAACGAAGAAATCTGCAGCACCAAGTCAGGGCCGGAAGAATATGCGTGAATCCGGAGAGTTGGAAGAACCGGCGGTAGCGTGGAAACGTCGTCGAAAACCAGAGGGTCGGTCCCTCTCAGGAGCTCCTCCATATCACCGAGGGTGTCGCCATCCGAATCCACCGTGGTGCTAGAAGTACCGAAACTGTCTTCGAGCACGTCATCCATGCCGTCGCCGTCGGTGTCGACCATCACTGGAGCAGAAAGCGAAGATGCCTCCAATTGAGACTCTGCACCTCCATCCACAGCCCAGGCCAAAAGGCCCAGAAGGGTCGCGGGAACTATGATCGTTGGAAGAGGGGACTTCATGAGGTCGTCACGGGTAGAGCTAACTCGGCATTCAGAGTACCAAGCCCTCCTAATCCAAGCGTGGGATTCTGAAGGAATTGCCTGATTGCTCTAGATAGGGCCTTAGGGCCCGTTACCCATTATCGGAGATAGATTCCAGTTCCTTAGGAAGTTGGGAATGTGGGACTAGGCCCCTTCACCAGCCCCAAAGGTTGTGTTTGGGCCTGAGGTGTGGTTTTAAGGACGGGACTCTGGGCGGATGGCCATGGGCCGGCTATCCTGTTGCGCCGTATAGGAATGCACCCGTAGCTCAGCTGGATAGAGTGTTGGTTTCCGAAACCAAAGGTCGCAGGTTCGAGTCCTGCCGGGTGCGCCACTCCCTTTGCTTTTCTCGCAAGCGAGAAGCACGCTCGCCGGGCACCCACCCGGACTCTGGTG
>JASFYO010000070.1:0-34127 GCA_045047305.1 Planctomycetota bacterium
GGAGGGGGCGGATGCGCCGTCCGAGCACCATTTCCAGGTGGCTGAGGAAGTTGTCGGAACCCAAGGGGCGTCCCGTCCGTGTTTTCAGTCGAAGGGCTTCTTGGAACTCCGTTTCGGTGTAACAGAAACCGTCGGCGTGGGGACGCACCATGCACAGCACCGGAAGGTCTACGGTTTCTTTTACTTGTAGCAACAGATCTCCGCTTGGAGTGAGGCCATCCAGATCCAAGCGTGAGCAAAGTTCGATTCGATCTGCGCCACCTTTTTGCGCCGCAACCGCTCCAGCTAAAGTTTCGGTGCAAACTTCGAAGATCATCACTGCCAAACTTAGCTTTCCTTCGCTTCGTATTCCGCCTGTAAGCCTTGCAGCACCGATGGATCAGCCAAGGTGGTGACATCGCCAATCGCTTTGCCTTCTGCGACGTCGCGCAGTAAACGCCGCATGATTTTTCCACTGCGCGTTTTCGGAAGTTCCGGAGTGAAGATGACTTTTTCTGGACGGGCAAGTCCGCCAATCTCTTTAGCAACGAATGCGCGAAGCTCTTCCGCTAATTCAGGAGTTGCCTCATGTCCACCGCGCAAAATCACAAAGCCTACTGGAGCCTGCCCCTTCAATTCATGCGCGATACCAATCACTGCCGCTTCCGCAACCGCTTCATGCGCAACTAAAGAAGATTCAATCTCCATGGTGCTTAGCCTGTGTCCGGAAACATTCATCACGTCGTCCACGCGCCCTAGGATCCAAAGGTTTCCATTTTCATCGCGTTTGGCGCCATCACCTGCAAAGTACTTGCCGGGAAATCGCGACCAATAGGTTTCCTCATAGCGCTTATTGTCGCCCCAGATACCGCGCAACATACTTGGCCATGGGCGAGTGAGGGCAAGGTATCCGCCGCCAGCGCCAATCACTTCTGAACCATCTTCATTCAGCAGTTTCGCTTCAATTCCTGGGAATGGCGTCGTTGCAGAACCAGGAACCGTGGTGGTGATTCCCGGCAGCGGCGTAATCATGATGCCGCCGGTTTCGGTCTGCCACCAAGTGTCGACAATCGGGCATTTACCGCCACCGATATGATGCAAATACCAAACCCAAGCCTCTGGGTTAATCGGCTCACCCACACTGCCGAGTAAACGTAAAGAACTCAAATCATGTTGTGCGGGGTGTTCATCGCCCCACTTCATAAACGCGCGAATCGCAGTCGGAGCGGTATAGAAAACCGAGACCTTGTACTTTTCAACTAACTCCCAAAAGCGATCCAACTTAGGGTAGTTCGGTGCGCCTTCATACATGACTTGGGTCACACCATTCGCCATCGGTCCAAACACGATGTAGCTGTGCCCAGTAATCCATCCGATGTCGGCAGTGCACCAATAAACATCGCTTTCCGGCTTCAAATCAAACACCAGATTCGATGTCGCCAATGCGCCTGTTATATAGCCGCCAGTGGTGTGCAGAATCCCTTTTGGTTTGCCGGTGGTGCCGCTGGTGTAAAGGATGAACAGCGGATCCTCTGCATCCATCGATTCCGGCGCGCATGTGGTCGCTTGGCCTAGGACCACATCGGCCCATGTCACATCGCGATGCAAATCTTCGGCAGAGCTTTTTAACGTACCTCCACGTGGCCACACTAAAACGTTTTCTACGCTTGGGCAATCGGCAACGGCTTCATTGACTACGGCCTTCAGATCTAAAGTTTTACCGCCACGCCATGCGCCGTCCGCGCAGACGATCAACTTGGCTTCTTGGTCCTGCACGCGGTCCTTTAAGGAGGTTGGGCTGAATCCTGCGAAGACTACCGAAAAAATAGCTCCAATGCGTGCGCAAGCCAATACCGTCATGGCAAGCTCTGGCACCATCGGCATGTATAAAGTTACGCGGTCACCTTTTTCAATTCCAAGACTCTTTAAGCCATTCGCCACCTGACAAACACCGGCCAACATAGCGGCGTAAGTGAGGGTGCGGCAATCACCGGGCTCGCCTTCGAAGTAGAACGCCACGCGCTCGCCGTTTCCCGCATCGACATGACGGTCCAAACATTGCACGCTAGCATTCAACTTGCCGCCGACGAACCACTTTGCATAGGGCAGCTGCCAATCTAAAACCTTGTCCCACTTTTTATCCCACTGCAGCTTTTCCGCCCAACTAGCCCACCAACTTTCATAATCGGCGTCAGCGCTGGAGTACACGCCTGGGTCGGAGACATTGGCGGCGGCAACAAACTCAGCCGGCGGCACAAAAGTACGATGCTCGGAAAGCAGAGTATCGATGGTTTTAGGTGAGGAGTCGGTCATCGTTGATTCAGTCCGGCGCAAACGCCACGAGGGGAAGTCAAAACAAAGTCGGCAAGTTCGCGCACGGCGGGGAACTCACTGGAGGATAGGGATTGTGCAATCTCACCGGCAGCAGCTCCAGGAGCAAAAATTGCACGCAGGGCTTTACGGATGGCATCGCACTCAGCGGGTTCAATGCCGGCGCGTTGCAGTCCTATACGGTTGGCACCGCGCCAGCGATTGGGGTGTGCGCCGGTCACCATGGAAAAGGGTGGGGCGTCGCGAGTGACCATGGATCCGCCAGCAACCATGGTGAGGCGCCCGACCCGGGTGAACTGATGCACTGCAGCGTTTCCGGACAGAATGCAGCGTTCGCCGATTTGGGCGTGGCCGCCGAGTGCGCTGCCGTTGACCAGCACCACATCATCGCCTACCACACAATTGTGTCCGACATGACTGCCGGCCATCATGCGCACGCGCGCGCCCAAAACCGTTGCCTGGCCTTCGCCGGTCGCGCGATGGACTGTGGTGTGCTCATGAAACTGACAATTTTCTCCAATCCGCACCAAGCTGCGCGCGCCAGCATATTTGTCGTCCTGAGGCTCGCCGCCCAAAACGGTGCCCGCGCGCAAGATACATCCCTGTCCTAACTCTAATCGTCCTAACAGGTGCACCTGCGGGCCGATACGGCAGCCGTCGCCAATGACCACGCCCGGCTCCACTACGCTAAAAGGGCCGATTTCCACGCCTAAACCGATTTCGGCACCGGGCATAACCACGGCCGTCGGATGGAAAACGGTCTCGGCGGGGGAGGAACTCATGCAGATAGTCTAGAAAATCTCCTGACTAAGAGGCTCGTGCGGCGTATTCTGAGCGACGTCCGCATCCTACGCTGAAATCTCCGGAGACATCCCTTGAATCTGCGAACCCATCTCGCCGCACTCTGCGGCACCCTACTTCTTTTTTCTGTCCCAGCTGTAGCCCAGGAAACGGGCTATTCCCTTACCTACGTCATCCAAGCGGATGGCGCATGGGTGGGGCCGGGTGTTTATCTCGAACCTGCGTTTATTCAGATCTCCGACGGCCGTGTCGCCTGGATCAGTGAGAGCGATCAGCGGCGCGAGGGCAAAAACATGCTCGGGCGGTCCACTGGCAAGACCAAGATGATCACCGTGAAGGGTATTTTGGCCCCTGGCATGGTCGATGCTTGGAGTACCTTCACGCCGTCCGACTTCCTGCGGGAACGGAGCCCTGGCTCCACCCGCAACGTGGAAGATTCTTTGCCTTTACAGGTGTCTCTGGAGGATCCTCTACTTTATGCCACGGTGATCGCTGCACGCCAAGCTGGAGTTTCTGCCACCTATATGGCTGGTGGTCAACGTGGATTACGGCGCGGTGTTGGTACTGCGGTGGAGTTCACAGCGCTTGACCTGCCCTTAAAGGCTGGACATCAGGCTCTCGACTTTGCCGTTGGTTCCGCAGCAGTTCCTGGCTTTGAGCGCACATACCAGTCTGAGGAGTTGTGGGACGCCTTTGAGGAAGCGCAATCCTGGCGCGCGTCCTGGGATGATTACGATGAGGATGTAGAAAAGTACGCCGAGAAGCTGGAGAAGTATCAGGAGAAACTCGAGAAGTACCTCACTGAGAAGAAGGAGTGGGATGAGAAGCAAGAGGCCAAGGGGTCGATGGCTGGCGAAGGCGATAGCGATGAAGCCCCCAAGGCTCCCAAACGTCCGAAACCCCCTAAAAAGCCAGAGTCCAATGTCGCCCGCGATCTTTTGCTGGGTGCCATGGATGGAGCCACGCAAGTGCGGGTTGTGGCCGATCGCGTTGCCGATCTCCGCGCCCTCATCCGCCTCAAGCAGGAGTTCCACCTCGATCTTGTCGTGCTTGGCGGTTACGACGCCGATTTCCTCGCAGAAGAACTGGCCGCGGCTGAAATCCCAGTGATTCTGCCCGTCGTCCAGGATCATCACCTTGGTGCCAACCCTGAGCGTAGTTTTGCCACGCGCTATCTGGCTCTTCGCGAGGCCAAGGTCACAGTCGCGATTGCCAGTGGCGGGTCCGATGGCGCACAATTGATGCTCCCCTTACGCGCCGGCGAGATCATTGCCGCAGGTGGTTCCGAAGAAGATGTTTGGGCTTCCCTCACTACCGTACCGGCAAAGCTGCTTGGCCTTACCCATTACGGCACTCTCCATACCGGGATGAGCGCCACCATGATTTTGTTTGAAGGCTCCAGTCCCTTCGACGCCTCCGCGCCCTTCAAAGCCCACAAGCCGAAGTAGAGATGCTCCTTTCCACCACCTTACTTTTGTCTGCGCTTGCTTCACCCATGGCGCAACAAGATGCGGTCATCTTGCAACCTGATGCCATCGTGGCTGCCGACGGAACCCTTCAAGAGGGTATGTCGGTGGTGATTCGTGATGGACGCATCGTGGAAGTCACCGCCAAGCCTTCGCTAGCCGGAACTTCGGTGCGTCTAGCTGGGGTCCTTGCGCCAGGCATGATCGACACTTTCAGTGGCCGCGGCGCTGATCTTTTGCTCACCGAGCAATCGCAAATTACCACGCCCGATTTGCTCGCGGCCGATGGTCTGCAGTTGTCCTCCCCAGTGTGGGAGAACCTGATGGCGCGTGGCGTGACTGCCGTGCATATCACCCCCGACGCCACCAACGTGGTCGCTGGTTGGGGTGCGTTGGTTGCAACCGGCGGCTCCGAGCGCTTGATTGAATCCAAGACCCTCATGATTGGTTCCTTGGTCCAATCGGCGATTAACGACCGTCGCGTGGGGCCAAGTTCCCTAGCTGGCGCAGTGGAGTTGTTGCAAGCGGCATTCGCCGATCCCCAAGCCAGGGCTTATCGCAGCAACATGTGGTTCTTTGTCGAGAGTGCTGAAAGTGCACGCGCTGTTGTGGCCCTGAACGCCGATATCAAGCAAAGCTCGAATCACTCCATCTTGATGGGGGATATTGGCACTTATGGCGGTTCCTTCGCAGGCCAATTGGTGGGCTTGCCCACCATGGGTTATGGCGCACTTGCACGCCGCGCAGCGACTTGGAAATTGATGCACAAAGCCGGAACGCGTTTTGCATTCGGCACGCGCGCTGGAAACAGTGAATGGGATTCCTTGCGCACCTCCGCCATGGCCTTGAGTCGCTTCACCGGCGATGCCTCGGCCGCATGGGCCAGTGTCACCTCGAACCCTGCTGAGATGCTCGGTTTGAGTTCTGAGGTGGGCAGCATAAAAGTTGGAAATCGCGCCGATTTAGTGCTCTGGACCGGACATCCATTGGATTCCACCGCAACCGTGAGCGCAGTGCTCATCCACGGTGAAACCGTTTTCCGGGCAACCGGGGAGGAGAACTAAACATGATCCTGAACACCATTTTGAGTTTGTGCTTTGCGCTACCTCTGGCGCAACAAACCGAATCACTGAGCCTCTCCGTCGACCGCCTCCATGTAGGCAACGGTGAGGTCCTGGAAAATGCATTGGTTGTCCTGAATCATGGCAAAATCGTTTCCGTGGTGGCTGGCGGTTCCGCTGCAGGTGCCATCCACATTGACGGCGCTGAGCTTTCTCCAGGCTTAGTCGATGCTTTCTCCTTCATGGGAGTGGGTGGAGCCACGATGGAAGAGTCGCGTGAATCGACTCCCTCGATTCATTTGGCAGATACGGTTTCTCTAGACGCACCTTCTTTTGCCTTTGCTTTAGAAGAAGGCGTGACTTCGGCTTATCTTTCGCCGGATAGCTTTAACGTGATTGGTGGTCTTGGAACCGTGGTGAAAACTGGGGGCGGCGTTGCTGCCAACCTATTCGCCGACGTCGGAAGTTCAGCCCGCGTGATTAAACGAGAAGGTGCCCTGAAGGTGACCCTCGGCAACGATGCTTCTAATGGCAACTTCACTCCACGTGGGCGCTCCACGCGCGATTTCCATGCGCGGCGTCCGAACACGCGGATGGGCACAGTGTGGGTGGTCCGCCGCGAGTTTTACCGCGCTAAGGCTTATCAAAAAGCCTTGAAGGATGGTGCCAAGGTTTATGACAAGGATCTCGAGGTTCTAGTCAAGGTTCTAGAAGGCGAGATTCCTTTGCGTGTGCAGGCACGTCGCAGTCACGATGTGCAAACCGCATTACGTTTGCAGGAAGAGTTTGGCTGGCCCAATCTCATCATTGAGGAAGCTACGGAAGGTCAAGAAGCGGCAGTAGAGCTTGCGGCTGCTGGAGTTTCGGTTGCAACCGGCCCTGCTTATGATGCCCTTAGTCGTGCCATCGCGCTTGGCCCCACGGTCGAAGAGCTGACCTTGCTCGCTGACCCTCCGGCAGTTTGTTGTGAAGATCTTCACGATGTCGAAGGCCTGCATAGTGGCGACGAAGACAACGGTGTGATTGCACTGAACCATCAAGCACTTAGCTTTTTGGTTGCATTAGCTCCGCGTTATGGTGCAGCCAGTGGCCTCAACGGCGGGCGTTTCAGTGAAGGTGGTTCCGCAACGCCGGCGCTTCCTGCTCTTCTCTTTGATGCAGGTGTCTCGCTTGCGATGGGGTCTGCGGAAGCGCATGACCAGTCACTCACCGAAGCCAGTCTCATTTATCAGGCACGTAATGCTGTCCACTGGGGCATGCCCGAGGCGGATGCACTGCAAGCCATCACTTCTCGCGCCGCAGAACTCTGCGGCACCGCCGATCACCTCGGCAAAGTCGCAGTCGGTTTTGATGCCGACCTCGTGCTGTGGTCGGGCAATCCGCTCGATAGCAGCTCCCGTCCTCTTCTTGTGATTCTCGACGGCCGCATCGCGGTCGATAACCGTCCCCAGCAATAGTCAGGCATGCGTAACGCAACCCTCTTTCTAGCTTCCGTCCTTCTTTCTGCACCTGCGTTCGCGCAAGGTGGTTCCATTGCTGTACGCGGTGGGAAAATCATGAAGGCCGACGGCTCGGTCATCGATGGCGGCACTATGGTCATCGAAAACGGTCGTATCTCCAGTCTCGGTGGTGCCGATCTCGAAGTCCCCTTCGATGTCATTCTCCACGAGTACCCCGATGCGGTCATCTTCCCCGGTTTCTACGAAGCGCACAGCTCTTCGGGTATGGACCGCGCTAACGAAAACGTTGCGGTTGCTCCTTTCCTGAATGTCAAAGATTCCATCGACCCAGTTTCCTTCTACTTTGAAGATGAACTGCGTGGCGGCACGGTTGCGATTGGCATCATGCCGGGTAACGCCACTGTCATCGGTGGGCACGGTCGTGTGGTTGCGCCAAGCGGAATGACCATCGAACAAATGACCTTGGATACAGCCATGGGCATGAAGATTGCAATTGGCCCCAAGCGCGGATGGAGTCGCAGCACCCAACTTGGTGAGCTGCGCGAAACATTTTCCAAATTGGATCGCGATTTGCGCAAACTCGGACTGAAATTGCAGGAAGCAGGCAAGCAGAAGGAAGACTTTGCCTCGGTGACGGAGGAGGAAGAGGAAGAGCTTTCGGATGGCGATGCTTGGGATAACGCGGGTGGTTTGCTGCGTTTCGGCGACGATTTCCCAGGCAAAGATTTGATTTCCGAAGAAGATCTCAATGATGGGCAGCGCGGATTAGTGAATATCCTTAATGGCGATGAGCGGTTGTGGATTTGGGCACCAAGTGCAAGCGACGTAGTCACCGCACAAAACTGGCTAACGGAATACGGCATGCTCGATAATGCAGTGCTCGTGGTCACTTCGGCAGCTTGGAAGGCTTCAGCACAACTTGCTGAAATGGGCCGCCCCGTTGTGATCAGTGGCGACCTTTGGCATGTCGAACGGGATCCGGTGACCTACAAAGAGATCCGTACTTTCGCACCGGCTAAGTTTGAGGAAGCAGGCATTGCCTTCGCCATCAGCTCGGTCGAAGGGCGCATGGGGCCAGACCGCTTGTCCTACCAAGCTGCCATGTGCATCCGCGAAGGAGTTTCGCGTCAGGTCGCATTGGCAGCCGTCACCACCAACCCAGCTAAGTTCTGGGGCTTGGAAGATGACCTCGGCGATTTCAAGCAAGGCGCCGACGGAACCTTTGTCGTGTTCGACGGCGATCCACTCGCTATCAGCACTCATGTCCTGGAAGTTTGGATTCGCGGCGTGAAGAGTTACGACCGCAGTGAAGACGCACGTCTGAAGCGCCTCGAGGAGGGTCGCATCAAGTGAAGCTCAATACTCTCATCTTTTCCGCGATTGGAGGTGTCTGCCTGTTGGCGGCCGCGCTCCAAGGCGATGATCGCCAAGAGCCGGCGGCAGCAAATGCGCTGGTTTTAAATGGTGAAGGCCCTGCAAAAGCGTATCACGCTGCGGTGATTCACACTGCGGGTGCCGCTGGCGTTATCAAAGACGGCTACCTTGTGGTGCAAGATGGCAAGGTCGCGGGCGTGGTAGCGTCGGCAGATGATTTGCCACCCATGCTAGCGATGGTCGAACTTGGCCAGGCACACATCATTCCCGGTTTGGTTGCAGCAGATACCACCGTCACTGGGGTTTCTGGGCAAGCCGATCGGACTATGGCGGCGCACAACTTAGCGTCGGATTCCTTTGATCCTTGGATGGATACGACCAAGGTCCTAGAGCGCGGCATTACTACCTACTACCTGTCGCCCGATCGTTCACGTTTGATTGGCGGACGCGGCGCTGTGGTGAAAGCTGCGGGCAAAAACTCCATGTTGCAAACGCACGGCGATTTGCGCATCAACCTCACCAGTGCTGCGTGGAATCCTCCAGATTACTTCCGGCCGCCGATTCCACCAACGGCAGAGAACCCAATCCTTCCAGCGCAAGCACAAGCGCCAAACTCACGCCCCGGTGCGTTGTTGGCCTTGCGCCAGACTTATGCAGCGGCTCTTGCGGGTGCAGATACTGACCCCAACCTGATTGGTTTGCAAGAGTACTTAAGCTCCGATGCTGTGTTGCGTTTGGTCGTCAACACCGCCGATGAGGCGGAGGCTGCGCTCGCTCTGGCCAAGGAATGGGGCCGACGTCCTGTTCTGGCTGGCCTAAGCCAAGCGAATGCGGCACAAATGAAGGCTGCGTTGGAGCAGCAGAGGGCAACCTTGTTGTTTGAAGTTCCGCTGTTTATCACCATGCCGGAACTCGACGCCAATTGGCAGTTCCCAGAGGCGGATTTGCTCGCTGAGATGAGTCCATTGGCACCAGTCGCACTGGAGGCAGGCCCTTATGGGCGTTGGACTTGGTTGCTCGAAGCTGCTGCTTCCGCCACCAGTTATGGCTTAAGTGAGAGCGATGCGCTTCGCGGAATCACCACCGTGCCGGCCGACATTCTCGGTGTTGGTCAGCGCGTCGGCCGCCTGGAGAAAGGCTTTGATGCCGACTTTGTTGTGCTCGATGGAGGCCCGCTGGATGCGGCTGCCAGCGTGCAAAAGGTTTACGTGGATGGCAGTAAAGTTTGGAGCCGCAAAGGAGTGAAAGCTCTGGTTAGCGATGCCGTTGTCATTCGCGCTGGAACTTTATGGACTGGCGATGGCGCGCCAATTGAAGGCGGGGTAGAAGTCCTGCTTGAAGATGGGCTCATCGTGGCAGCCGGGCGAACGGTGCCGCATCCTGCTGGTGCACGCATTGTGGATGCTGGAGCCGATGCTCACATCACACCTGGCTTCATTGACGCCCGTGGATTTATTGGCACCAATGGAGCGCGGCGGATTAACGATCGTGTCGATATCGGACGTCTTGCTGACGGCTCCTTTTTCTCCGACCGTTGGCGTCCTGTAGCGCAATCTGGCATCACCTCGGTGGTGATGGGCCCGCGCAATTTGTCAACCACCGGCACTCGCGCTGCGGTAGTCAAGACCGCCGCAGGGGCTGAGTCCGGTTCGCTAGAAGATCGCTTTGTCGTATTCTTCGATGCGCGTTCTTCCGACCACGCAGCCAGCCGCAAGGCCTTGGCCGGTCAACTTAAGAAAGGGAAAGCTTATTTTGATAAGTGGGAAGCCTTCCGCAAAGAACGCGCGGAGTGGGAGGTCGAGAATGGAAAGAAGACTTCCGATGCACGTGCGGAAAAGGAAAAGGATCTGCGCATTCGGCTCGCTCAAGGGTCTGCCCCTAAGGTGGAAGAAGTTGTAGTGGAAGAAGTGGAAGAAGTGGAGGTTGTCGAAGAGGAAGCCAAGCCTGTGGACCCTGTTAACGGGATGTGGGAAGGCCTCTTAGAGCATGAGATGCTTGGGGACGAGGGCATCGAAATCCAAGCCCGCTTACATCATGAAGGTAAACAGTTAACCGGTATATTTGGAACGCCGGATGCGCCAGACGATACCTTGGAGCTGGAAGGCTCTTTCGAAAACAATGCCATTCACTTTGAGTTCCCAACCCAGGTAGGGAATCTCATGATTGACGGCAGCATCGATGCCCCAGATTCCATGTCGGTCAAGATCGAGCTCGCAGGTTTCGGCTCGGCTGAATTTGTCATGGCTCGCACTGAGGTCGAGGAAGAAGGTGCGGCTCCGATTGCCAAAAAGAAGACGAAGACAGACGATGGTCCACAAGCTCCAGACATGAATTGGGGGTTGGAAGGCTCACGCGCAATGTTTGAAGGACGCGCCCGTGCCGTGGTTGCTGCTTCGCGTCGTGACGAAATCGAGAGCGTGTTGGCTCTCTTTGATGAATACCAACTTCCGGTGCAACTCATGTATGCCGAAGAAGCACTCGACATGGCCGACGAACTCCGAGCACGTGGAGTCGGCATTGTGGTTTCACCGAATGTTACCAGCCGACGAGAAAACGTGGATTATGTGGCAGCAGCGGAACTGCATGCCGCTGGAATCCCGATTGCCTTCCAGTCGGACCGTACCCAAGGCGCACGTTTCTTACCGCAGCTCCTGACCATGGCAACTCGTTACGGTTTGGGTGCAGAGCAAGCACTTGCTGGCCTCACTTCTTCCACCGCAGACATGCTCGGCATTGCCGATCGTGTCGGCCGAGTGAAAGCTGGACTCGATGGCGACATCGTTATTTTTCAAGGGCCTCCATTTGATCTGCGATCACGGGTGACCCACGTCTTTGTCAACGGCCGCGAGGTCCCACAACCGTGATTGTTAGCGCACTACTTACCTTTTCTCTGACCGCAATGGCGCAAGTGCCTGTGGCGGAAGATGTCATTATTTTGCGCGCCGCCAAGGTTTACACCGCGGGGGAGCAAGGCATGATTAACAATGGCTTGGTCGTCATGCAAGGCGAGAAATTGCTGTGGGTTGGCCCCGAATCTGACCTGCAGGTCGATGCGCGTATCAGGGTGCAGGACCTCGGTGATGTTTGGTTAGTTCCAGGACTTATCGAACCG
This sequence comes from Planctomycetota bacterium, assembly GCA_045047305.1. Taxonomy (GTDB): domain Bacteria; phylum Planctomycetota; class UBA1135; order UBA1135; family UBA1135. Next base: position 11,585 of record JASFYO010000070.1, read on the forward strand.
CACAATCACGTTGCTGGTTCCTTGCGCGACTTGAATGACACCGTGTTCCTGACTAATCCGGAACTTCATACCTACGAAGTCCTGGAACCGCAAAACGAGTTTCTCAAGGATGCGGTCGCTGGTGGTGTTACCACGGCACTGTTCATTCCGGGCTCCGGTTCTAACATGGGTGGCTTTGGCATGCTGGTGAAAACTTCTGGCAAAACCCCGGATGAAATGGTGGTGCGCAGCCCCGGATCGTTGAAGATTGCACAAGCGGGTAACCCGGAACGTTATTCCTGGGGTGTGCGTCGTGCGATGATGAACTGGAATACGCGCGACACCTTGGAGAAGGGGTTGGCCTGGGCCGAAGCTTATGAGGCAGGCGAAGCCGAATTCGATCCTCGCTACCAATATTTCGTCGGGCTGCGCAACGGCACCATTCCAGTCAGTGTGCACACCCAGATCTATCAAGTGGTGATGCAAACGCTCACCATGCAAGTGCGGGACCTCGGCTTGAAGTCCTTCATCGATCACGGCACTTTTGATGGCTACAAAAATGCCCCGCTGGCAGCAGAGCTGGGTGTCCCGGTCATGAACGGCCCGCGTCAGTTTTGGTTTGACCGCTCCACTTCCATGATCATGGGGTGTGCTGCTGGTTGGGCTAGCGAGGAGGGCATCATCCTTGGCTACAACACCGATTCTCCGGTGCTGCCTCAAGAGGAGCTTCCCTTTCAAGCCGCAATGGGTGTACGTCTCGGCGCTGGAACCAATGAGTCCGCGCTCAAAGGCATGACCGCACACGCGGCTACGGCTTTGTTGATGGAAGATATCGCCGGCCGCTTAGAGAAAGGTCTCGATGCCGACGTCGTGGTGTGGACCGGGGATCCCGTCGACCCACGTAGTTCCGTTCTCAAAGTTTGGGTGCGCGGCGAGAAAGTTTACGACATCGATGAGGAGAAGCGCCGCTTCTAATGCTCGGATTGCTATTGCTTCTACCGCTGAGTCAGGCGGCTGCCCAACCGGAACCCGGCATGGTTTTGGATGTGGGCGTAGCCCTGACTATGGAGGAGCGTCGGGTGGTGCACAATGCACGCATCCTGATTGGAAGTGATGGACGCATTCAAGAGGTGGGGCGACAAGCAGATATCGCGCGACCTGATGGTTGGGAATACCTGAACTATCCCAATTCGTTCGCTTGGCCAGGCGGGATTGATTTGCATTCCCATACGCATACTGGTGGCTGGGAAGACATCAACGACATGGTGCATCCAGACAATCCAGAGCTCCGCACCCTGGATACCATCGTGCCGAATAATATCCTGCATCGCATGGGCCGTGCTGGGGGAGTCACTTTGGTGAATGCGATTCCCGGATCGGGCACCAATATTTCCGGCGCTGGTACTTTGGTAAAACTCAAGAACAGCGTTTCGGTGGAAGATGTGGTCTTCCGCTACCCCGGTTCGGTGAAAGTGGCGCAAGGCTACAACCCAGAACGCAGCGATGACCTCGGCTCCACCCGTATGGGCATGTGGTGGATGTTGCGCTGGTACCTAGACCGCGCCAAAGAAGTGGCCGCTGCCGACACTCTGGCGGAAAATCCAGATGTCGCCAGTCTCGCCGGTGTTTTTCAACAGCGTTATCCCTTTTTGGTCCACACTGCTGGCGCCCGCGATACTTATGGCACGGTGCGGATGTTTCAACTTGAAGCAGGAGTTCCAGTGATTGTGAGTCACGGTTCCTTCAACGGATTTATGGTCGGTGAGGCCATTGCCAAGGTTCATGCTTCGCTCAACTTAGGCCCGCGTAACTTCGATTACACGGTGAGCCGTAATAGTCAATTCCGTGGACTCGTGGAGGCTTTCGAAAGCGCAGGTAATACCGATATCTCGGTTCAAACCGACGCCGGAGTCATCCCACAAGAAGAGTTTATTTACCAGGCCACTTTGGCCGAACGCCTGGGCTGTTCCACTTGGTTAGCCCTGGAATCCATCAACGTGAACCCCGCTCGACAGATTCTGGTAGAAGACCAGGTCGGTCGTCTCTTGCCCGGACTACAGGCCGACATTGTGGTCAGTACTGGGCAGCCGTTGGACCCGCGCGCGGCGGTGCAGCTCGTCATCATTGAAGGCGAAGTTGCATACGACCAAAGTACGGGCCAGCTTTACTGAATCCATTCCCAACCAAGATGCTTGCATCCTTAATCCTAACTTTTGCGCTACCCGCTGCGGTGCCGCAAGAAACGCCGCGTGACCCAGTGGGCCGCGCAGTCATTTATCGTTTCGATACTGTCGAGACCATGGATGGCGAATCTCTTTCCAATGTCACCATGTTGGTTCGTGATGGAATCATTGAACGCATGGGGCAAGCGGTAGTCATACCCGAGCATGCAGAGGTTCACGATTACCGTGGCAGTGGCAAAGTTGCGATGCCGCCTTTCGCCTTAAGCCACGCTAACTTTTTGGTTAGCGATCGTCGTGGTAATGGGCGCAATACGCGTTACACCGCGGTTGATTCCATGTGGTTAGACGCAGACTGGGAGCAAGATTTGCTTGAAGAGGGCGTGCTCTTGGTAGGGGTGGACCCACCTGGGCGCGGATTGCCCGGACGCACATCGGTGCTGTTGGTTGATGGGCAAACAGGAGTGCCGCATGCCCTTGTTTCGGATCTTCATCTCAAGGTGATGGTTTCCACTTCATCGACCGCCAAGCGTTTGGTGCGCGATGGATTCAAGGCCGCCGATAAGGCAATCAAAGACGAAGACAAAGCCCGCGCGGAATGGAAGAAGGCGCGTGAAGAGTGGGAAGCTAAGCAGAAAGAGGAAGCCGAGGCTAAGGAAAAGGAGAAGGCTGACAAGGACGACAAAGGTGAAGCTGCAACCGCTGCTCAAGATGAGGGCGATGATAAGAAGGAAGACAAGGGGCCTCCCGATGAATTTGAGATTCCGAAAATCGATCCCAATGTAGAGCCATTGGTGGAGTGGATTCGTCAGGAGCGGGTCGGTCAGGTTTGGCTAGGCACGGCTTCGGATTGGCTACATTGGCAGGACTTGTTACGTGAGCGCGAGTTGTCTTACGAGATCGTGCTGCGGCATGGCACCACGCAAAATTTGTTTGAAGTGGCCGACGCCATCGCCAGCACCGAGTTGCGTGTCGATGTTCCGGCACGGATTAGCTTTTTGCCTTACACTCGCACCCGCGCCAACCTTCCTGCCGATCTCGTCGCAGCGGGCGTGACTAAGCTCATCCTTTCGCCGTCGAGTGATTCTTTGAGTGGTTTGCGCAACTATCGTTTAGCCGTTTCCCAAGTAGTTGCTGAAGGCTTGGATCGCGATGTCGCATTGCGCGGCATGACGGTTGAACCTGCGCTTTCGATGGGGCAAGAAGAATTGCTTGGTGCACTCAAAGTTGGCGCACCCGCCACCTTTGTCATCTGGAATGGCGACCCACTCGATCCAATGAGTGAAGCCGAGTTTGTGCTTTCGGAAGGAGAAGTGGTTTATGACCGCGCCAAAGCCGAAGCGGAGGATCAGTCATGAAATCCATGTGGAAGCTAGCCATTCTTTCTCTTTGCACTTTGGGTGCACAAGGAACACTCTTGGCCGCAGCGCCGATGGCGCAGGAGCCTCCTCCTGAAGTGGTCGATACGCCACCGCCACCTCCGCCCGAAATTGTGGAAGAGCCGCAGGAGCCTACAGAAGAAGTCATCGAAGAGGTGGTGGAAGATTCCACTGAGGATGCGGTCGAAGAGGAAGCGGTTGAGGAGGAAATAGTGGAAGAGGAGCCGGTGGACCCGGAGCTCTTCATCGATCCCGACAGCCCGTACCTTTACATCCATGGTGCCGACATTCACACCGTGACCAACGGTGTGATTCATAAGGGTGATCTCTTGTGCAAAGATGGCCGCGTACTCAAGTTAGGCGAAAGTCTGCGTAAGCCGCATGGTGCGCGCCGTATCGACGCCACTGGTATGCAGATTTATCCCGGGCTGATTGCTGTGGATAGTTCTGGCGTGGTAAGTGGTCGCGGTCTTTCAATCCGCGATTCCTATGACCCGTATGCACTCAACATTGACCTCGGACTTTCCGGTGGGCTTACTTTGGTTCAGTCTGGCGGTGCATTAGCCAAGTTGAAGCACGGAACTCTAGATGGCATCCTTTTGGGGGAAACCCATTGGGTCAATATGAGTTACTCGACCACCTCTCCAAGCGGACGTCGTAAGTTGCGCGAAGAATTTGGAAAGGTTCGTGATTACTTGCGTGAGCAACGTCGTTGGGCGTTGGATAAGGAGCTTGGCGAAGATGTAGGTGAGGAGCCACAAGCGAAAGGATTTAAAGCAGATTACTTAGCCTTGTTGAAAGGCGAAGCTGTCGCGCGTTTCAGTGCGAACTCGCTGAAGGATTTACTTGCCACCTGTGACCTGCTGGAGGAATACCCCATGCAGTCGGTCATCATTGGAGGTCGTGAAGCATGGGCCTGCGCCGGACGTCTTGGTCGTGTCGGTGCACAACTGGTGATTACCCCACGCGCAAAAAGTTGGGCCGATGACAGCCTTAACCGCCCGAGTGGTTGGTCGATTGAGAATGCGCGCATCCTGTGGGAGCATGGCGTGCAGTTTGCCATCCTTCCGGCGCAACGTTTCATCTCCACCGGTGGTATTGCAGGGCGTGACTTACTTACCTTGCCGATGGAAGCAGCCTTCGCCATTCGGGGCGGCTTGCCGCAAAACGTCGCGCTGCGTGCGATTACTTTGGATGCGGCTAAACTTCTTGGCGTCGACCACCGTTTGGGATCCATCGAAATCGGAAAAGACGCAGATTTTATTCTGTGCGATGGCGACGTCTTCCACTACCGCACTTTTGTGCAATGGGCTGTGGTTGATGGTGCTGTGGTGTACGACAAGATGAAGGCACCTTACTTTGCTCACATTCGCCCGCGGGAAGCGACTTCCTTGGATGAGGTCATCGAGGAAATCAAAGATGCAGTCGATGCTGAAGCCGAAATCATCGAAGAATCTTCGTCGGAAGTTGCTTCTGACATCGACGCGCCGGAAGAAGATTAATCATCCCCAAAACTGCCTTGGCAGAATCAAGAGGGCGGGCCATAATCGGCACGCCCTCTTTGTCGTGAGTGGCAGATTTCTTGACTAATCCAGTTCTTGCCCCCGGGAACCGCGCCCCCGCATTTACCTTGCCCACCGATGGTGGAGGCCGGGTGCGTTTGACCGAACATCGTGGACGTTGGGTGGTGCTTTTTTTCCTGCCTCCAGCACTGACACCTAGTTGCTGTTTACAGGCGAAGGAATTTCAAAGTACGGCAGACAAGTTTTGGGATTTAGGAGCGGTTGTAGTCGGAGTCAGTCCCAGCGAGCATCACCGTCATCTCGAGTTCCGCCAAAAGAACAATCTCGATTTTCCTCTATTGCACGACCGCGACGCCAAACTAGCGATTCGTTATGGTGTCTATCGGGAACGCAAAACCAGCGTCCGCAACTATTTCGGAATCGTGCGCACTACAGTCTTAATTGATCCGGCCGGTAAGGTTGCCCATCTTTGGGATAACCTGCGGGTGAAGGGGCATGTCGGACGTGTTTATTCTCGCTTAGAGGAGGAGCTCCAAGGTTAATTATGCCTGACGGTATCCGCCCCCTTCTTCATCGGATCTCAGGATCGGTCAGCGGCGGTCGCATCCATAATCTCAGCGCCGAAGCCGCAGAGAAATTGTTCGGTATGCTGTTGGCCGGCGAGGGAACCGATGCGCAAATCGCCATGTTCCTTGCCGCCATGAGGGTGAAGGGAACGACTTCGGAAGAGCTGGTTGGGGCAGCACGAGCCGGTCGTGCACGCATCGTGTTCCCAAAACTGCCGCCGAATTGTGTTGTTGTCGCCACCAGTCGTCATGGCAAGCATCACAGCCCACCGATGGTTCTTGCCGCCGCCGCTGCTGCCGCATCCGCCGGGGTTCCAATCTTCTTGCAGTCTGCGCCAAGCCTGATTGGTGGTGGCGTGACTCCTGGAGATGTCTGGCAAAGAATGATTGGGCCTTTGCTGGGGGATGCGCATCACGCCGAGGAGCACCTACAAGAATTCGGTCTTGCTTGTTGGCAACCCACCCTTGCTGATGATGGCTGGCAGCGTATGCAAAGAATCGAGGACGAAACGGGTATCCGTGGAATTCCAGATGTAGTGAGCAAACTCATGTTGCCCGAACACTGCGCCGTCTTGGCCGCCGCGCTTCCAGGGCCGGTACTCGGCATGGCTGGCGATGCCTTTGAAAGCCTCGGCCATACCCAATGCATGGTGGTGCAGGGAGTGGAAGGCTCGGTAGATCCCTCGGTGGTGGAGACTACCCGTGGGTTGCGTTTGCTGAATGGCGTGAAGGCTCCGGTGCGCCTCCGCCCTGGTGATTTCGCTTTATTCGAGGAAAGCGAGCCGAGTGGCATGCATGAAGATCCAATTGAGGCTGCGGTTATGGCTACACAGCAAGCATTGCTCACCTCTACAGGACCTGAAGCTTGTGCGGCCTCGCTTGGTGCTGCCTTGCTCATTAGTTTGGCCAACCCAAACGACGACTTGGCTTCCTGTATGGGACTTGCAGTCGACGCCGTCGAGTCTGGGGCAGCCTCCCATTTGCTGCAGAAGTTAAAGAACAGCTGATGCCTCCAGTCCTGCGTTCCCGATAGGGAACCAAACGCAGTGCTATCCTGACCCACCATTTGGCACAGCATTTGCTTCCTTGGAATCATGCGTAAGCTTCTTTTTCTTCCGGTTTTAGCCCTTGCCGCCTGCGGTCACGCAGATGTCAGGGTGGAGGAGGGGCAAGCCGTCGCCGAAATCACGGTGACCAGTAATTTTCCAGCTCCTGTTGCCTTAGAGGTCGAGTCGCTGCCTCGCTTGCTCAAAATAAGCCCGTCGATTTACTCTGGGGCTCAACCCCACACTGCCGCCTCCTTTGCAGCGCTCAGGGAGTTAGGTATTAAGACCATTGTTTCGGTCGACGCCGCGCCTCCCAATCTCGAGGCCGCTGGCAAGGAAGGCCTGCGCTATCTGCACGTACCGATTGGTTACGACGGCATTTCTCAAGCAGCAGGCGACTCTTATTTCCGCCTGATGGGGGAAGTGGATTTGCCGGTTTACTTTCATTGCCATCATGGTCGGCAACGTGGGCCTGCCGCCGCCGCGATTGCTTTACGAGCTTCCACCCAATGCGATGCAGCCACGGCCTTGGCTGTCCTAGAAGCAGCTGGTACCAGTCATAAATATGAAGGCCTTTGGCGCGATGTGGAAGCATGGATGGCGCCGCGTCCGGATAAACAACTTCCGGAGCTAGTGTCCTTGCAGAAGTTGAATCCATTCGTGGTGAAGATGGCCGAGATTGATCGCACTTGGGACCGCATCAAGCAAATCCGCGAGCAGGATTGGAAATCGGTTTCGTTCATTCCTGAAACTCAACTTCTACTGGAGCAACTCGAAGAGTGTGCTGGCCACATTCCAGCGGAGCACATCCAGGACAAAAAACTACATCGGGGGTTGGAGGATGTAGTTCGATTTGCCGAAAGCTTTCACCGTGCCGCCGAGGCGTTAGATAAAGACTTGCTTGAAGAAGGCTACCGGGATCTCCGCGCGAGCTGTAACGATTGCCACGCGGATTACCGGAATCATTAAGCTTTAGGGCTCGATGGTAAACGTCACACCGTCGGTAGCGCTTAGGTTTGGCGTACTGTCGATGACAACCTGGACATAGACCGTGATGCCTGCAGCGGACGACGGCAAGCTAATCGGTAAATTCACCTCTCCATTGGGGTCGACGACTTGCTGGATGGTGGCAAGGTTGCGGTTGTTCAGCAGGGTGACTCCCGCAAAGGGGAAGCTTGCCTGAGCGTCGCCCACTAAAAGGTAAGCGGTTGCGCCGGTTTGTGCTTGCTCTACATGCAACAGGATGGAGGAGCCGGCGGTTGGCATGTTCTGCATCTGTAACGTAGGTGTAACCCCATTCACTGCCATGCCCATGCCGTAAGCCATGTAGGGCGAACCAATCGTGGAATCTCCGTTGCTGACATCGAAGTGCTCAACTCCTGGGGCCACATGCATGGTCACGCGGATTCTAACGTGAGGCGAATACAAGTCCGGTACTTGCCAGTTGTAGATGGAAGTCATGCCGCCGGTGTAGGGGATGTTGTCGACGATGAAAATCCAAGTCTGCGCGCTGTCGAGCGAATACTCGATTTCATAGGTGACGCCAGTGTGGTGAAAAACGATGTCGTGCCATTCAATCGGGAAGGTCGACATGGCTGGGATGACTTCTCCGCCATTGGGCGAGTCGATGCGCACGTGGGCGCTGGCAAGGCCGGCCAAGACAGGGACGGCCAGGAGGGAGATGATGCTTCGAGCAAGGTGCATGAATTGAGATTCTTTGGAGAAACCAGGGAGGTTCAGATTATCAGCGAGTTATCACGAAACTGTGACATTTGCGCAGAAAAACAAGTTCCACCATTTAATTCCATAACAGCTAGTCGGCAATAGGCTCCGCTCCCTAAAGGATTTAGTTTTTGCAATATCCTGGGAACTTTTGTCGCGCATAAGCATCTAATGAAATAGGCTTATCCCTGAAAGGCCTTCTTTTCCCTCGCTAGTGCTCCTTTTTGTGACATCACCCTCCCTCCCCTCTGACTCCTATTCGCGACGTAAGTTCCTGCAAGGGATGGCTTCTGTGACCGGGGTTGCCGTCGTAAGTGGCCAGCAGACTGGACTTTCGGCATTACACGCCGCTGTCTTCCCTGCAGCTCCTGCCTACACCCTATGGGCGGTCGAAGCGATTCAAGTGCAGGAGGTTTTCCCCAACGGTTCTGCAGTAGACTTTTTCCGTTATCAACCCTTGCAAGGTTCAGCCACTCGCGGAAATCTGCCGTATTTCGAAGCCACGGAAGGCGCAATCATCATCGTTGGAGTCAGGAACTCCCTTTCTATTGCGATTCGCCCGGAAATTGTAGGGGTAGCGGTTGGCCCGCTGATCGCTCCTGGTCAACAGGATTGGTTCCGCTTCATCATGCCAGCAGCTGGTAGTTACCAACTGAGCCAAGCGGAATACCGCGAAGTCTCTGGTCCACTCGGTCTGGCTGGGGTCATGGTTTCGCGGCCTTCAAGCGGTGCGCAAGAGCTTTGGAATGGGGGACCTTCCTTTGACCGGGAGTATGTCCTGCATTACCAAGATTCCGATGAGCGTTGGAATCAGGCAGCAGCGTTAGGTCACTTGCCGAACCTTGGGCTGTACGAGCCGAACTACTTCACGATTAACGGATTGGCCTATCCAAATACTTCGGCCGACCCAGATTCTCACGTTGCTTGCCTGGTCGGTGAGCGAGTTTTGATCCGACTCTCGAACTCTGGGCGTATACGTCAGAGCATTCACTTCCATGGCTATCATGTGGATATTGCGGCACAGAACAACGTGCCAAACATGATTCTTCCGCCTAAAGACACGGTAGAAATTGCGGCTGGTGGAACTACGGATCTAATCTTGACGGTGAATCAAGCAGGCATTTTCCCGGTGCACTCACACTCTTTAACCGCAGTGACCTCCAACGGGATCTACCCATACGGTCAACGGACCTTCATTGAAGCTACTTAGAGATTGATTATGGCTGGACTCGGACAAAACGTAGGAAATAATTTCACCCTAACTGCGCGCATGACTGGAAACCTTTCCGTCGCTGGAGGCAGCTATACCTCGTGGTTCTTTACCGATGGAGCGGCAATAAGCGGACGTGGATTTATGGGGGATCGTGACTTTCCGTCGGCGCACTTGGAGTGCATCGAAGGGCAAGCGATTTCTCTGCGCTTGGAGAATCGGAGCCCTATGGAACACACCATCCACCTACATGGATTGGATGTGGATCAAGCCAATGATGGGGTACCGACGACTTCAGCATCGGTCCCTCCCATGGGCAGTAGAACTTACCTCTTCACTGCACCGCATGCTGGCACTTATCACTACCACTGCCATGTAGATACGGTGATTCACTACGCTCGTGGCATGAATGGAACCATCATCGTGCGTCCGCCAAGTGGGCAGCTAAACCTTGCTTGGGCAGGCGGCCCATCCTTCGATGAAGAAGTGTTGTGGCAGCTTGCAACGATTGATACTGCATGGATGAGCCTTTCGGTTTCTAGTTCAGCCAATGCCCGCATGCGGCCCAATAGTTTTCTGTTAAACGGTTTTGAAACGGCCAACTCTAAAACGGATCCCTTTTCACGCGTTGTGATACAGCAAGGACAATCGGCCTACATTCGAGTCTTGAGCGCAGCCTATCAATGGGCGCGGGTTCGCTTGGGTGGCCAAAGTTTTGATGTCGTCGCAACCGATGGCCGGCCCATGCTGGCTGCACAAACGGTTACCGAGTGGGAGCTTGGTCCTGGAGAGCGTTACGATTTGCTGTTCACTGGTTTGGCCGCAGGAACCTGGGAAGCAACCATCGAATATCTCGATGACCACAGTGGTGCCATACTCGGTACTGTAAAGACCGATATTGTGGTGGTCTGAAAAAACGGGCCCAATCCTTTCGGAATGGGCCCGCATCTGGAGGTCTGACAGGGGGATCTAGTATTCCAGATAGGCAACCCCGCGCTCATCGGCGCCAGCGAGGTCAGCGTAGATTTCTCCGGTGGCAGGAACATAGACCCATCCACAAGAACCGTTCAGTACCGGGGTGCTGTAGTTTTCCGGCATCGAGCGTACGCTGGAGAGGCCATTTACGGGGTTCGAAGGAAGCGTCTGAAGATAGGGTCCATGAAAACGGTCTTCGAAGTTGTTCAGCATGGCAGTGCTGCCGTCGGAGCGGCTGCGGCCGACCAGCTGCTCCTCAAAATCGAGATTCGCGCGTCCGGGCATCATGGGGCTACCTTGGACCTCGTGATCCATCGAGAAGCGGAAGACGGCGGTACGCAGGACTGAGAGGCTGTCGTGCAGCTCTACGTTCTTCTCACCCGGATCGCCAGAGGATGGCAAAGCGGTGAGGAGGGCTACTGCGACGATGGCAAGGACAGCAGCGAAAGTTTCGAACAGGGGAAGACGTTGATTCATGGTCTCATGGGTCAGAGGCTTATCGGCCATTTCCGATTTCCAACTTGACGCAAGAAGTATGGGACTTTTGCTGGTCATGCAACCGGAAAACCTAAGCCTTGACAGCAACTTTTTCTCCTTTTTCCTCTAAACTCTTTGCTCCGTGGGCCGAAAGAAAAGCTGACGAACTGTGAAATGCCCTTATATGGGGGTATCAGCAGCTTGCTCCAATCGCGGAGCACGTTAGTCTTTCGGGAATCTTTTGTCTTTGGCTGCCGCCTTAGGCAAAAAAAATCGAAAAAAGTCTCCGGAAATGCCGGAAAGGGCAAAAAAAGCCAAATGCAACTCATCATCGCCGAGAAACCTAGCGTAGCTGCTGACCTGGCACGCGCTCTCCCAGGTACCTTCCAGCAGCAAGATGGCTACTGGGAAAGCCCCGACACCCTGATTTCCTGGGCCGTGGGTCACCTCTTGGAGCTCTCCGAGCCCGAAGATTATGATCCAGAGCTGAAAAACTGGTCCCTGGCTAACCTGCCGGTGCTTCCGGACCCTTTTCGGCGGCGTCCGCGTAAAGGACAGTCATCGCAGTTGCGCTTGCTGAAAAAACTAAGCAAGCGCGGTGATATCGCCAGCATGGTGAATGCTTGCGATGCTGCGCGAGAAGGCGAGCTCATTTTCCGTGAGATTGCGGAGCACTTGCAGCTAGATGTGCCCATCAAGCGTTTGTGGCTGCAGTCGATGACCGCGGATTCCATTCGTGAAGCCTTTGCCGCTTTGCGTCCGGGAGAAGAGTTTGAAGGTCTTAGCGCTGCGGCTTATTGTCGCGCGGAGGCTGATTGGCTCATCGGGATTAACGCAACGCGCGGGATTACCAAACGCCTTAAGGGGCGTCGTGAGCGCGGAGTTTGGTCGGCTGGTCGGGTGCAAACACCAACCTTGGCCTTGATGGTGCACCGCGAGACCAAAGTGCTCGCTCACGTACCCGTGGTGTTTTGGCGGTTGAAGGGAAGCTTCGCTGCAAATGGTCTGAGTTATGAAGGCCAGTACCGCACTTCACGCAGTGGCAAAGATGTCGAGAAGATTTGGAAGGAGGACGATGCCAAAGCTGTGGTTGCAGCCTGTGAAAAACAGCCGGCCACTGTGGTTGAGAAAATCACATCGAGCAAACGAGCGGTCCCTGCTTTACATTCCTTGACCTCCTTGCAGAAAGAGGCCAACAGTCGCTTTGGTTTGTCGGCGCGCCGCACTTTGCAGGCAGCACAACGGCTTTATGAAGGTCATAAAGTTCTGACTTACCCGCGTACTGATTCCAACTGCTTGCCGCAGGATTACACCGGGCACGTTGATGAGGTTTTAAAGACTTTGGCCAGTGGCGATATGGCTACTGCTTTCAGCGAGTCGGAACGCCACACTGCGATTGATAAGGCTGCGGCTTTACTGCTGAAGGAAGGCCTGAGCAACACCAAGCGCAACTTCAATGATGCCGGAGTGAGTGATCACTTTGCCATCATTCCTACAGGCAATATTCCATCATCACCTCTAGGCGGTGATGATGCACGCGTTTTTGAGCTCGTCACCCGACGTTTCGTCAGCGCCTTCATGACCCCTAGTCGTTGGGAGAAGGTAGTGCGGGAAAGCAAAGTGGAGAATGGCGGCCAGAGCTACAAGTTCTTTACCGAAGCCAGCCGCATGGTGGAGGCTGGGTGGCAGTTGGTCGATCGTCGGCCAAAGGCTTCTGAGCAACTTGGCGAGCTAGGCGTTGTGCCAGGCGAAATCGCTCACGGCAAGGTGGAAGCTCTCAACTTGGAAGAAGATTCGACCCGCCCTCCGAAGCGCTTCACGGAAGCTGGGTTGTTGAAGGCTATGGAGACCGCTTCCGACCTGGATTTGGATACTTGGGAGGAGATTGAAGACGATGAAGCTGTTCGGGTGATGAAAGACAAGGGTCTGGGCACTCCAGCAACCCGCGCCGACATCATCGAGGCCTTGATTGCCAAGGGATATGTTTTACGCAGCGGCAAGACTTTGCGGGCATCGGCGAAAGGAATTACTTTAGTCGACTTTCTCGAACGTTTGCAGGCAGATGACTTGGCCAAGGCATCGCAGACGGCAGAAATGGAATCGCGCCTCTACCAGGTAGAGAATGGTCAACGTAGCCGTGAAGACTACATGAATGAAATCAAGGCGTCGGTCACCGAGTTGGTCGGCAAATTGAGTACCTTCTCTTACGATGAACTTTACTCTGAAGAGGAGTCGATTGGAAAGTGCCCGAAGGACGGTTTTGATATCCGCGAAGGTCTCAAAGGGTATCGTTGCGTGCGCAAGGCCAAGGGTACTCAGTACAAGCTCACGATTAAGAGTTTGGGCAAGGAAGCGAAAACATCGTTGAATGATATGGCGGAGTTGTTGCAGAAAGAGCTCGAAAAGATGAGCGATGTGGTCACGGTAGAGCCAGACATCAAGCGCACCAATGGATACTTGAACTTCGCGATTAAGTCGGAGCGCATGGTGGATGAGTATGTCGCTGAGTTGGTGCCAACTTTAATGGAAGCAGTGCCAGCCGACAGCCTGAAGGAAGACTTGAAGCTGGAAGCAGTGGATCCCGATGCATGTGGCTACACCATTTGGAAAGAGTTCCGTGGTCGCTACATTAACCGTCCGGTTGCTTCCAAATTGTTGGTGGAAAAGGATTCCGGCCCGATTGAGGGCTTCGTCAGCATGCGCGGCGAAACCTATGCTGGCCGCATCTTGGTTGACGAAGAGATGAAGCTGGCATTTGAGCCAGTGAAAGACTTCAAGGGCTCAGACGATGATGGCGCGGTTGCTCCGGAACTGGTTTCTTATCAGGTGGATGAATCGCCGTTTGTGGCATGTCCATTAGGGAAGGGCATGATCATTGAAACCCCAACCCATTTTGAATCGTCTGAACCGAAAGGCATCAAAATGCCGCGTACGGTTTGTAAGCGAGAAATGCGTCGCGTGGACTTGATCCCGTTCTTCGATTTGGAAGTCGGGCATACCGACTGGATCGAGGATTTCATTTCGCGCAAAGGCCGTAACTTTACTGCGCGTTTGGTGCGTAAGCCAAACGGCCGCCACGGCTTTGAATTTAAGCCGCGTGAAGGTGGCCCGAAGAAGAAGAAAGTGGTGAAGAAGAAGGCGGCAAAGAAAAAGGCCACCAAGAAGAAAGCCACTAAGAAAAAGGCTGTGAAGAAAGTTGCGGCAAAGAAAGCTTCTTCGGAGGACTAGACCATTCCGTGGGCACCAAGCGTCTTGCGATGTGGTCGTGCCCACGAACCGTCTCTACTGCACTGTTGCGCAGCTTTGCGCAACGAACGGATACGCTTTGTGTCGATGAACCTCTTTATGCGCACTACCTAAGCGCCACAGGGTGCATTCACCCTATGCGCGAAGAGGTGTTGGCCGCCCAGCCTCATGCTTGGCGCGATGTCGTGCAACAAACCTTGTTGGCGCCGTGCGCAAAACCAGTGCAGTTTGTAAAGCACATGGCGCACCACTTAGAAGGGGGAGTGGAAACCGATTTCGCCCTAGAGGCCTCGATGATCAATCTGTTCTTGATTCGTCATCCACGCGAGATGCTTCCTTCTTTGTTGTCTGATTTAGGCCATTTAGAGCCGATGGACATTGGCTATGGGCGCCAAGTCGAGTTGTTTCGGCGCTTGAAGCAGGCCGGTCGGTGCACCGCTGTTATCGACAGCACCGAGTTGCTTGCCGCGCCGGAAAGCATGTTGCGTGCCCTATGTACTGCTGTGGGCCTGGATTTCGAGCCTGCCATGATGGAGTGGCCTGCGGGCCGACACGAGAGTTACGGAGTATGGGCTCCTGCTTGGTATGCCAAGGTGGAAACGTCCACTGGGTGGCGCAAGCACGTTGCAAAGACCGCGCCCTTTCCACCTCAGCTAGAGGAACTTTATCCGCTTGCGCTTACGGCCTATGAAGAGCTGTATGCTGAAGCTTTACATCCTTCTGCATAGAGGACCATGACTGAAACAGCGCAACTCATCGAGGCCGCACGTGCCGCGGCTCAGCAATCCTATTGCCCATACAGCAAGTTCGCGGTTGGGGCTGCGATTCTATGGAGTGATGGAGAGTTAAGCGTTGGGGTGAATGTCGAAAATGCGAGTTACCCCTTATCGGTTTGTGCCGAGCGCAGTGCCGTGAGTGAAGGTGTGCGGCGGGGGCAACGTCGGATACATAAGGTTGCGGTTTGGGCCGACGTCGACGACGTGGTGGCGCCATGCGGTGCGTGTCGTCAGGTGCTCTATGAGTTTTGCTCTGGAGATGCTGCAAGTGTGGAAGTCATCCTTGCCGGTCGCACTGCTAAGCGCACGACGACCTTAGATGTACTCTTGCCAGACGCCTTCGGTCCGCAATCTCTGCACTAATCCTGTTGCAGTAATGGCGCGAGGATTTCCGTCGCCATGCGTTTCGAAAACCATGCAGCACCCCGAGGTGCATAGTGGATGAAGTCGCGGTAATGCTCCATGGGCAAATCCCAATGCTGTTGCAGATTGTAAAACGGAATACCAAGCTGGTCTGCACTCCTTTCGATCCACTGTAGGTACTTCGGATACGCGCCCTCTTCGAAGTGTTCTAGTAATCCGGTGTAGAAGGGTTGATGCACAAGAATGAGTTGTACTTCGTTTTGCTGACACAACCTGGCAATCTCGCGCAAATCTGCAGCCCATGCTTCGCTGGTGTGATAACCGCCGACGCGCAACCGTTCGCGCACCGCTTTTTGTTCCGTGACTGGAGGCTGACGTCGTGCCATCGGCAACTCCTCTAACTCATATACCCCGCCATACTTCGCGGTGTGATGCGCACCCTCGGGGAAATCCTCGCCCACCACACCCGATGCCAACCATAAAGCCTCCACGCCCCACGATAATCCATGAACCGCTTCCGGGATGTCGCGCCTGCGCATGCGGTTGCCTTCGGTGAGCATCGATTCCGCTCCTGCAAACCAACGCCAGAACACTTCCGAATCGGGATGACGTTCGCGGTCGGCATCCCACAGGAAGGGTGCGGCTTCGAGCACAAAAATGCGCGGACGTTGGTGGGTGAACAGCTCCCGCGTGTAAAAGCGTGCTATTTCAGGAGTGGCTCCTGGCATCGCGAGGTTCCACACTTCCGTCGGACGTCCGAGTTCCTGCTCCAGGTTTTGCGCGATGACTTGCGGCGCAATGGCGTTGCGCATGGAGGAGGTGCCGAAGAACACCACGTCGACCGGATTGGGGGAAGTCGCGAATCCATGCACGACCTGGAGATAACTGTGGTTGGGCACATCCTTCCAGCGCAGATTCAGACTGCCGGCAATCCAATTGGTGAGGCATAATACCGCCCAAAACCCCACTAAGAAGCGCGTCAGAAAAATGAGGTTTTGTCGCACTAGAATTGGAAGTAGATAAAGGGTGAGCCCTCGGTTGCGAGTAAGCCGCTGAGTCCGAGGATAAGGAGGAAGGCGACGCCTAGAAGTTCCGGAGTTAGGCGACGCCATAGGCGCCGAATGGTGGAGCCGTAGTATTCTGAAATAATGGTCATAGCTAAGGCTAAAACGATCAAGATTAATCCGCGTATAGGGACGGGGCCGACAACCTCGCCGGATGGTCCAAGGCGTATGAGGGAACGTCCGACCGCCGCGAGTTGATCAATAGATTGGGTGCGGAAGATGGGCATCGCGATGAGCCAAACGTGAAAGGTGACGAAACGCTGCCACCAAATCCACCAAACGGCGTCATCCGGAGAGTCCACTCTTCCACGCGCTTTGCGGCCCATTTGAAATACACGTGAAAAACAAATGGTGATGCCGTCGACGATGCCCCAAATTACAAAATTCACACCCGCGCCGTGCCACACACCACTAAAGAGGTTGGTGATCATAATGTTGCGGTAGGTTTTCTTGTTGCCGCCACGACTGCCGCCTAGCGGAATATAAATGTAATCGCGCATCCAAGTTAGAAGCGTAATGTGCCAGCGTCGCCAGATTTCCAGGTTGTTGCGTGCCATAAACGGGTTGTCAAAGTTCTTAGGCAACTTGAATCCAAGCAACAAGGCACAGCCAATCGCCATTTGCGAATAGCCGGCGAAGTCACCAAAGAGTTGGAAGGCGAAACCGTAAATGCCGGCCATTGCGCCGAAGAAACCGTAGCCATCAGGGTCGGAGTAATAAGGTTGGGCGAGGTCGGCGCCGAGGACGTCGGCAATAATGACCTTCTTGAATAATCCTGAGAGAATGTGATAGATGCCCATTTTGAGGTCATCTGTCGTTGGCATTGGGTTACTTTTGAGCTGCGGTAAGAAATCACGCGCACGCACAATCGGCCCGGCGACCAGTTGCGGGAAGAAGCCAACGAAGAGTGCAAAGTCCAAGGCCGAATCGTGTGGCTTGATTTTGCGAAAATAAATGTCGAGTGAATAGGAGAGCGTTTGGAAAGTGTAGAAGGAAATGCCTACCGGCAAAATCAGCTTCAAGGTATGAATGTTGCCGTGCATGCCGATGGCTTCCAGCAATGCATTCGCGCTCTCTACAAAGAAGCCCATGTACTTAAAAGTACCGAGCAGCCCAAAGTTGACCGCTAAGCTAAGCCAAAGCCACCACTTGCGTTGCTTCGGGCGTTCCTCCGCACCAATTTTTGCGCCGACAAACCAGTCGATCGCGGTGCTCACCCAAATCAAAAATAGAAAGCGGTAATCCCATTGCGCGTAAAAAAAGTAGCTCGCGAGCAACAGGAAAATCTTCCGCCACACCGGTCGGTGAGACAAGATTGAATTTCCCACAAAAATTGCGGGGAAAAACAGCAGGAAGATGACGCTGTTGAAAGCCATGGGGCATCGGGCGGGAGAACCCCGATAAGTGAGGATATTCCATGGTAAGGATGTCCGATGCCAAAAAAAGCATCTTCCGAAACCAATCGTGCGTTGGGTTTGTCAAGGTTTCATACCTCCTTCTCGATTCGACTGCAAAGTGCATCAGAGGAAGCATCGCATGGCTGCGAAGTCTCTTAAACTGGCCAGATGCTGCTGCTTCTCATGCCTCTCTTGTTGGGTCAAGACACTCCGTCGCAAGCGAACGAACTTGTGGTCACGTCCATGCCTTTGGCCGTCGAGCATGGTGGCCGTTTCCCAACTCTTGCAGCGGACCCACAGGGCAATGCTTATGTCACTTGGTATGCGCGCGGGGAGGCCAAGGGTGAAACCAAGTTGCAGCAGAAGAAGTGGGACGGGGAAACCTGGAGCGCCACCACGACCATTGCAGAAGGCGGCGGTTGGATGGTGAATTGGGCAGATTTTGCCAAGTTCAGTATCGATGCCGATGGCGGTGCCATGGTGACTTGGCTTGCAGGCGCTCATGGCCATCATGGTTATGGCGTGATGTATCAAAAACGCAGAGAGTCAGGTGCCGGATGGACGGATCCCAAACCTTTGCACGTCGATCGCGATGCGGTGGAGCATGGCTTCGTCTCGCTATTGCCTTATGCAGAGGGCAACTTCTTTGCAACGTGGATTCAGAGCACAGCCGATGGCCCTCCAACGAATCTGCGCTACTGCATTTATGGTCCTACTGGAAAGCCAGGCAAGGAGCACGAGCTGGACCCTTTAGTCTGTGATTGCTGCGGCACATCGGCGGTGAGTTTCACCGATGGCCATGTTCTGATTGCCTACCGCAATCGCAGCAAAGCTGAGGTGCGCAATATTCAGCTGGTTTACGGGGACCCTCAAAAACCCAATAGTTGGAAGCCGTCGGGATTTGCTGAACCGCAAGATTGGATTACGCGATCCTGCCCAGTGAATGGACCATCCTTGGCGGCGATGGGGCAAAACGTCGTCCTTGCCTATTACCACCAAGGTGCAGATGGGACAGGCCAGGTAAAGTTTTCTTGGTCAAAGGATGGGGGAGCTAAGTTTCAATTCCCAAGCCTCCTGCAACGGGAAGGAGAAATTCTCGGGCGTGTTGGCACTGCTATGTTGTGCGAAGATCTGGCGGTCCTGACTTGGCTAGAGCATCAAGGAGAAACCTCTCGGTGGATGGCGTGTACCTTGCAAATGGATGGAAAAGTTGGGCCGGCGGTTGTTCTCGGCGAAGTCAAAGGCGCTCGGGCCGACGGTTTTCTTCAACTCATACGCATTTCAGGAGGGGTGATGGCTGCTTGGAATGGTACGACAGAAGGAATTCTTAATATCTCGAAAATAGATTTATTCCCGCAAAAAAAGGATATTGCAAAATAGAAATAGCCTATGTATTTGTGATATTCTTGTTTGTTTCCACGTTCCTACCCCCAAACGATGTTTGCCCTAATCCCTATGCTTCGATTTTCAACGGTTGCTCTGCTCGCTTTTGCAGTTGTGCCTGACCAAGCCTCCGCGGCTCCCGCTCAACGGGCCGATGAGCAAGCTGCCCTGCATATCACCGGCCGCTGGCAAGATTCTTGGGATTTCCCTTTGGCCTTGTTTTGGCCAACGGCACATAATTTTAAGGCCGTGCACATGGCACTCATTCCGATGGATGTGCCCATGCCGGGTGGCACCAATTTGCGTGGAAAGATTTTAGCCTGGGGCGATCACCGCTCCTTCGGTAATGAATGGCGCTCAGCATGGATGGTGCTTGACCCAGAGACGCAGTCGTTTTTAGCCGGCGGCATTGTTAGTACGATTCATGAGCGTTCTCTGACTGGTGTGAATGAAGGTAGTATTTTCTGCTCGGGGCATAGCTGGACACCAGAGGGGAAGTTGCTGGTTGCAGGCGGCATGTACTTACCTGGTTTGAAGAACGGCAACCGCTTGGTTTACATTTTTGATCCCAGTTTGATTGCACAAGGTTTGGACCCGTGGGTGCGTCAGCCAGATCTTGCTACGGGTCGTTGGTATCCAACCGTTTTGAACATGGCCGACGGCGAGACCATGCTTATTCTTGGTGGAAAAAACCGTCGCTCAGAAGTGCAGGATTCTTATACCGAGTACAACTGGAAATCTAATACTTTTGCGTCATTGGTAGCGGAAGGTCCTCCCGGTGATATCAGCACATGTCAGGGAATGTATTTCTATCCGCGTACCCACTTGCTGCCGAACGGAGACATTTTCTTTTCCTGCTTTATGCAAAACTCGGCCTCGGTGAATCCTGCTACGCGCGCGAACCGCCGTTCCGAAGCGGATTGGGATGATTCCTATGAGGTCGATGATGTCCAAGTTCGTGTATACGGCGAAAGTTTAATGTTGCCTTTGCACCCTGGCGACACACTCGATGACGTTCGTATTCAAGTGATGAACGGCGAGATCTACGATGAATGCGGCATGGGCGTTTCACTTGGCCCTACTGGCATGGTGGAGGAAATGAGCTTCCACAACGGCGATTCAAACTATAAAAAGTGGAGTGATTCGGCAGCAGTGGACATGACGGAAAAGCGCTGGTTCCCCAACATGGTGATTCTTCCCGATCAAACGGTAACCGTTTATGGCGGCGAGGCCGACAATGTCGTGGATCCACGCAAGACCCCGGAAATGCGTGAAAATGGCGTATGGCGTCATCTTGCGAAGATGGATTCCGCACGCGGTTATCACTCTACCGCGATGTTGCTTCCAGATGGTCGAGTCATCACAGGTGGGGGCGATCATCGCCTCTCCGACTTTCAGGTTTTTGAACCACCCTATTTGTTTAGGGGTGCTCGTCCCATCATTGTCAGCCTGTCTGCACATAACTTGGAGTATGGCCAAACTTATACTTTGAATCATACTGGCGATGTGGAGTCCGTGGTGCTGATGCGTCCCGGTTCAAGGACTCACCACTTTGATAGTGATCAACGCATGGTGATCCTTCATGAGGGGTTGAGTACTTCCGGTACGGTGTCTTTCACCATGCCTACGGTGAAGGAGTTGACCCCGCAAGGCTACTACATGATGTTTGCGGTCTCGCCAGAAGGAGTCCCATCCTTCGCGCAGTGGGTGCACGTGCACTAGTCGGTAAGACCGAGGAGTTCGGTAGCCGTGGAAGTGAGCGCAGTATGCGCTCACTTGAATGACACCTCTGCCTGGGTCAGAGACCTAAAGAATGACCGGGTTGCTTACGGTGCATGTGGTCATGTCGACGGCTTGCAAGGTCTTGCCGCAAAGGCCCGCAGGTACGTTTGGCGACAAGGTAAGAGTACCAACGGCATCAGCGTTGAAGAAGCCGGCGAGGGTCGGAACGCCAGCAAGGTCGAGGATGGTGCCTGCGCATGGACCGCTGGGAATGGTCCAACTACCAGCATTGCCATAAGCCAAAGCGACGGATCCATTTGCGGAAGCTCCGGAAACGGAAATCGTCATGCTGCCAGGACAAGTTCCCGTAATGCTAAGAGTGAAGCCAACCGTGCCCAGCATGTAGGTTTGGAAGCCAATTTTCCATTCCGGACCATACAGGCTACTGTTAATGAAAAGGTCCGGAGTGTAGAGAGTATTCACTGGAGCCTCGTAAGACCCAGTGACCCACATGCCATTGTTATTGCCAAAGGCTTCAATGGTGTAAGCATCTCCTGTGGAAAGCGAGATGTTGGCAGAGCTGACATCGATCCAAATGATTTCGGTACCCGCAGTGGTCTTAGCGACGGTGCCAGACCAGGCTGGTGGACCCACTTGCCATGGGCTACCGAGATGGAGGGCGAAATTGGCCGAGGCACCAAGCGGGCCAGTGACTTCCATTTCGAAACCTTCCAGGGTGCCATCCATGCCTGCAAAAACCTCTGCCTGCCAAACGAGGAAGGAAGCGTCGAAATTAAACGAGGCAGCGCCGCCGCCGGGGACAGCAGAGCCAAAGGGAGAGACTTGATCTAGTGTGCCGCTTTGACCGTGGGCGTTTGCGGTGAGGCATACGAGAGCGAGGGTAGAGATGAGGAGGGTTTGATTCATGTTGGTTAATCGGGGGAATGTATATTTAAGATTAGCAGGAAACCGCAACCCCGCAGTGGCTTTCATCATTCCATTTAGTGGTGCTAGGGGGCAAATGGAGCTGAGGCCAGCCCCTTGCGGAGTAACGCCATCTCTCGCCCCATTGCCTATGCACTTTCTCTATGCGTTAGCCGAAGGTCCTGACCTTTACCCGACGCTACAATCTGCGCCACCGTCTCCGTAGCTCAGCTGGATAGAGCACCGCTTTCCCTGCTGACCAAGCAGAAGTCATTCCGCATCCATCCGGCGCTTACGCTCCCCGGACTTCGTCAGCAGAACCTACACTTATCTAAAGATAAGCGCAGAACCCGCTTCCTTGCCGGAAAACGCAATCACTCGGCTGACTGCAAAAGCACTTCTACCTGGCCAGCGCCGAAGGTCCTGACCTTTACCCGACGCTACAATCTGCGCCACCGTCTCCGTAGCTCAGCTGGATAGAGCACCGCTTTCCTAAAGCGAAGGTCAGAGGTTCGAATCCTCTCGGGGACGCCATCCTTTCGGCCTTCTTCGCACGGGTGCGAAAGGCCTACAGGATGCCAACCCCGTGAGTCTTCTTTGGCGGAGGTGGA
>JASFYO010000071.1:0-17364 GCA_045047305.1 Planctomycetota bacterium
AAGCCCGGAATTCTGTTCAAAGACATCACCCCCTTGTTGCAGGATGCCAAGGCCTTCGCCACCTGCATCGACGACCTCGCTGCCCTAGCGGGAGGGCTCGACGCCACCCACATCGCTGGTATAGAAGCGCGAGGATTTCTCTTCGGCGCCCCCCTAGCCATCAAGATGGGCCTAGGCTTTTTGCCCATCCGTAAGCCAGGCAAACTGCCGTGGAAGACTTTTACCGAGTCTTATGACCTGGAATATGGTCAGGACACCCTCGAAATCCACACCGATGCCAGCGCCGCCGGTGAACGGGTGCTTTTGATCGATGATTTGCTCGCCACGGGAGGCACGGCTGGTGCTTCGGTCAAGCTGGTTCGACGCACCGGTGCGGAAGTCGTCGGCTGCCTGTTCGTGATTGAACTGGGCTTTCTCGGCGGGCGCAAAATGCTGCATGGTTTGGAAACCCGCAGCCTGCTCGACCTCGCCGACTAGTTCTTCCAAGCTAGGTGGCGAAAGCAGCTTAGGCAGACACTAGAATCGGGGCATGGTCGCTGAATCGTCCCCCGCCTCCACGGAAGAGGAACCCGTCCCAACCGAGGAGCTATGGCGGCTCTACAAGAAAAATGCGGATCTCGAGATTCGCAAAGAGCTAGTTCACCGCTATCAACCACTAGTACGCTTTTTGGCAGAGCATATGTCAATCAAGCTGCCACGCTCGGTCGATGTCGATGATCTCATCCAAGAAGGCATGTTTGGCCTGATGGACGCGATTGAAAAGTTCGAGCCAGAACGCGGCTTCAAGTTCAAGACTTATTGCAGTACGCGCGTGCGTGGTGCGATTCTGGATTCATTGCGTCATCAAGATTGGGTCCCGCGTCTTGCTCGTCAACGCGCGAATAAAATCATCAAGATGCGTGAGGCTTTCCAGAACAAGGAGCATCGCGATCCAACCGACGAAGAAATCTCCGCCGAACTCGGCGTACCACTGAAGGATGTCGCCAAGTTGGCGCCACGTGCCATGCACAACCTGAGTGATCGTCGCGCCTCACCTACGATGGAAGGCGAAAGTCCAATGGATTCGCTCGGCGAGTCCGGCGAGGAAAACCCGCTTGATTTCGCTCATAGAAGCGATTTGGTGGCCGTTCTCACCAGCACTCTCAGCGAAAAGGAGCGTAGCATTTTGCACATGTACTACCTCGAAGGACTCACCCTTGCCGAGGTCGGTGCCAAGCTTTCGATTACTGAATCGCGAGTTTGCCAGATCCGTTCCAACGTGATTAAGCGTTTACGCCAACGGCTGGAAAAGGATCAAGAGCAGTTCCCGGCTTAAACTCTTGCACCCTTTCGATACCAACCGCCTAGACCGACAGCTGGTCGCGCGGCGTTGGTTGGCGCACGAAATTCGACTTTTAGAATCGTGTCGCAGCAGCAATGAAGAGGCGAAAGCATGGCTTGAAGCAGGTACCGAGTTGCCCAGCAGCCTCTTTATCGCATGGGAACAAAGTGGCGGACGTGGACGTAGCGCCCGCGATTGGTGGTCCGGATCTGCGGGCGCCAATCTTGCCGTCACCCTGACTTATCGCGATGACCGTGTACGCCCAGAACTGCTTGGGCTTCTCGGCGCAGTGGCCATGGCGCAATGCGTGGGAAGCTGGATACACCAACCGGAGGCCGTCGCCATCAAGTGGCCGAACGACATCCTGCTCCACGGTGCCAAGCTGTGCGGCTTCCTTGGTGAGCAACCAGCATCCAGCCACGGCACAGTTGTGCTTGGATTCGGCTGCAATCTTGCCGCCGCTCCGCCCGCCGAGCTTGCACCTTACCCCACCACCTGCCTCGCCGATCACATGCCGGCGGACCTTTCCTGCCCTAGTATGGAAGAATTCTTGGTGCGCTGGCTGTGGAATTTTGAAACGGGCCTACGCCGATTTGTGCTTCAAGGCCCCTCCCATTTCGAGCAGGCCTTCCTCGCCAAGCTAAAACGTTGGGCACCACACGGAGTTTCAGATCCGCGCGACGAACGGGCCGGGCCGCTGTTAGAATTCTCCGCTTCCAGGGGCCTACGCTGGGGATCGGAACCAGATTCGGATTTCCGCCCACTAGGCTGGATCCCAACTCTGGAACCCTTGCAGCCATGACTCGCAACGACGGACGTACACCCGATCAACTCCGCCCACTGGAATTCCAGCGCGGCTTTCATTCCAACGCAGAAGGCTCGGTACTAGTTTGTGCCGGAAACACCAAAGTCTTATGCACCGTGTCGATTACCGACAGCGTCCCCTCCTGGCGCAAAGGTTCCGGCCAAGGTTGGCTCACCGCAGAATACGCCATGCTTCCTGGTTCGGTAGTCGGACGCAAGCGGCGTGAGTTTCAAAAGCGTGATGGCCGTAGCGTTGAGATTCAGCGCCTGATCGGTCGTGCTTTACGCGCAGCCTTGGATATGCGCGGCTTCCCCAACAGCACCTTGAACATCGATTGCGATGTACTGCAGGCCGATGGCGGCACCCGCTGCGCTTCGATTTGCGGCGCGATGGTTGCAGTCCACGATGCGCTCAAAGTTTTAGATACACGCGGCAAGCTGCAATCGTGGCCGCTACGGCGTTGGATTGGTGCAGTCTCGGTTGGCCATGTCGGAGACAAGGTTCTGCTCGACCTGGATTACTCCGAGGATTCCACTGCCGATGTCGACATGAATGTCATCGCCACCGCCGACGGCCAATTAGTTGAGGTGCAGGGCACCGCAGAAGGAGAACCATTCGACCGCAGCACGCACGATGCACTGCTCGACATGGCGCTTTCTGGCACTGACCGCATCATTGCACAGATGCAGGCACTGGTAGAAACCCCAGTCATCGCATGATTCTGGGGCGTCGCTGGAGTTGGCGCGGCAAGATCCTGCTGGTTCTTGGAGTAAGCCTTGGTGGCTTCCTTGGATTGGGGTGGTTCGCATTTGGATTGCGTCTGCCCCCACTGCAATGGGAACCAGCCGACCGCCCAACCCAGCAGGAAGCTTCCAGCGAGAACTTTTTCGTGGAGGCCGACGGAGCCTACTTTGTGCGCCAGGAGGGAGAGGCCATGGTATTCCGCGCTTTTGTGCCGGAGCCTACCTTGGTTGTGACCGCCAAAGAAAACACTACGGCGCAAGTCGTAGTGCAGAATCTATCGCCGAAGTTACTGCCCGGACCGATTGCCGCTACGTCCATCGAAGGCATCACCCGCCACTACAACTTTAAGATTGCTCCCGGCAATGGCATGCTCATCATGCCGCGCTTTCCGACGGATCAAACTGAGTTTCGTTTTGCAGCACTTGGCGATACTGGTGGTGAGAAGGAATTACGCAGTGCGATCAACCGCATAGAAGAGCTCCATGTAGACTTCCTTATCCACCTCGGGGATATGGAGTATGAAAAAGGCGGCATCCGGCACGCTGCCAGCATTCTTAATCAGGCTAGTTTCCCCACTTACGCGGCCATCGGCAATCATGATTTCCACGACGGCCTGCGTTTAGTGCATCGTGATTTCACCGAGTTCATCGGCCCGCGCAACTCCAGCTTTCAGCTTGGTGGGGTGAAGTTCTTGAATCTAGATACTGCTGCGGATACTTATCCAGCCGATGCTGGTCGTCGCGGCGCATTACTCAAAAGTCTTTTGTCAAAGGCAGACGAGCACTCCCGCAAGCGCACCTTAGTGGTATTTACCCATCGGCCACTGAATGATCCGCGCCGCGGCAAAGAGGAAGATGGCCATGCGCTGGGCTCTCGATTCGAGCGTGATTGGCTTGCCGATACTTTTCAGAAGCTCGACGTGAACCTTTTACTACATGGACATATCCACCAAAGCTATGCCTTCACCGAGCAGGGCATTCCCGCTTACATCGTGGGCAATGGGCTCAGCCTAAAGGAAGCCGATAGTAGCCGCGAAGTGCCGTCGTTATTAATCGGCGCATGGTCGACTCTGTTTCCGGCAGTTGCGTGCCACTGGGAAACCTTGGAGTAAGCCTAAACCGGCTTAACCTTTAAGGAGTCTTAGGCTTAGTTATCTTCCAGCGTCGCAGCAGAAAAGTCGCCGCCCAACCGACAAGCGCAGGAAGCAAGTAAACGTAAAAGAGTCGTTCCTGTGGCCACATGCCATAGCGCAATGCCGCTGCTATTGCCCCAGCAAGCACAAAAACCCAAGCTTGATATTTATTGCCTGGCCAAATTTGGGCGGCTACATAAATGCCGGCGTAAGCGCCAACAGCAGAAAGCAGTCCGTAAGAGATTCCATAAACGAAACGGATTGGAATCTCAGGCAACGCGTTGTAGAAGTAATCAGAAGCTCCCCAAAAAGGTGCTGAGTCAGGGAGTAAAACAGAACCGAAAAGTGCAAACATAGATGCATCGCCCAAAAGGAAACGCACACTTGCATGCACTGGCGTATCGCGACTGTTGTCGCTCAAAACTTTCCGTGCGTTTCTTCTCTTGCTCAATTGACCAATAAGGGATTGGGATTACTCAGCGTGCCGGATCCAAGATCAAGCGCCTGACTCCATACAGTACGTCCGGCAATCGCTGCAGGTAGCGATTGTTGATGTTCGCCGAAACCATTCGCATCCAAAGTAATGCTGGCCAAGGTTTGGATTGGAGCCGTCATCGCGACATCGCCGTAAGCGGTTGGCGTTGGCCCCGCGCCGGCCAAGCTATAGCCGATCAGGGCAGAGCCAAAGGCAGTTCCGCCACGGATGCGGAAGGTTGCAGTGGAGGAAGGTCCCCAGTTCTCAACCGCCAGGTGCAATCCAAGCAGCGCGCCACTCACAACGTAAGCTGATCCAGATTTGAACCCGGCAAATCCTTCCTCAGGGGCACCGGCAACATAATCACCAAATCCATCCCCATTCACGTCGCCAAGACCAGCTACCGCTAGGCCTAAACGTCCAGTCGCAGAGGATGCGGTGAAGCGCTGGAGCTCTTGACCATCCGCGCCAGAAAAGACGCGCACCATACCGGTGTAGCCGCCAGAAGAGTAAAAACGATCCGAGCCGACTAAGAGGTCTGGAGTGCCATCGCCATCGACGTCGGGGGAGCCAGCCACCGAGCGCGCGAAGACTTCGGTTGGCTCGTAACCCTTGAGGACAAAGAGGGTGGTTCCGGTTGCGAGTGAAATGACATGTGCCGCACCGGTGCCCGGATCCTCAAATTGTGCACCGATGATGCACTCGCCAAATCCGTCGCCATCTAAATCCCCGACTGCAGCCACTCGTTCCCCAAAGCGGCTGTTGCCATGTGGACCGATCCATGTCTGCAGCAAAGCGCCGGTAGCCCCAGAGTAAAGGTAAGCCGCGCCAGTGTTGGAGCCAAAAGTCGCATTGCCTAACTCACCAATCAACTGGTCCGGAACGGAGTCGCCATCGACATCGCCAACCCCAGCAACACTGTGCCCAAAGTAACCGGAATCAAAGCTTCCCCCGATTCGACGTAATTCGGAGCCATCGGCGCCAGAATAAATGTAAGCCGCACCAGAGAAAGACTGGGCCCCGGTTTCTCCCCAGGCACCAATGAGAAGGTCATCGAAACCATCTCCATTGATGTCGCCCGCGCCGCTCACGGCATTACCCAAGTAAGCCGAGCTTGCTACGCCATCGAAGGTATAGAGCAATGTGCCTGTGGCTCCAGAATAGACTTTGGCCTGACCGGCGCTCGAGTTGGTCCAAATCGAACCAATGATGATGTCATTCACGCCATCGTTGTCGACATCGCCAGCGTTCGCAACAGCTTCTGCATTGTTGAATCCAGACCAACTGTAAATCACCGAGCCATCGGCGCCGGAAAAAACAATCGCACTGGTGCTGCCAAAGGTGATGTACTGATCCCCTCCCATGACAAAGTCACTCACACCGTCGCCGTTGATATCGCCAAGGCTGGCGAGTGCTCCGCCATTCCCATTCAAGGAGCTAAAGCCATCGACGCGATAAAGGGTTGCGCCGCTCTGGGCAAATAAAGATGGTGCCAAGATGGAGGCGGCCGCTGCTATCAGGAGGGATTTAAGCATGCCTCCAGGGTATCCCTCATCCAAATCTGGTCAATCCTTGCCGCGCATAAAGGGCGGAGGAGGCGGAACATAGGTGCTGGGGCGGAAATCAAAGTTGGTTTCCCAGCACCCATCACAACTCCTAACCATGTCTGGCTCGCCGGTCTCCTCCAAGCACTCTGGAGCGATGGAATCCATCGTGGGGGGTCCAGGTAGTTCCTGTGCTGCCTTAGGCCCAGTGCACCCCACCACAAGAAGCGGGAAGAGCCAGAGGTGAGGACGTGCCATGTTGGGATAACGAGGTTGCCCGAGCGAAGTTCATGCAAATTCTATCCCTGGCCTGGCTCCGGGAATCTGGGATGTAACTTAGCTGTTGCCAGGGTCCAGCGGGTGGATGCTGCGATGACTGGTGAACCAAAGCACACCCTCGGTTGAATCGAGGAAGAGAGAGAAAGCCGAACAAAAAGAAGCAAATAGTGCCAACAAACACCATCAAGATGCTGCGACTGCGAGAAGTTGAAAGCATGGGGCAAAAACGAGGAGCGCGAGCATGCCTAAGCTCCAATCTAACCATGCCTCAAGATATGCACTTGTATCAATCCGAGTTCCACGCTAAACAAGAGCTATGTCAGATTACATTCAGGCCTTCCTCACTGGTGTTGAAAACCGAAATGGTCATGAGGCCGAATTCCTACAAGCAGTGCGCGAAGTCACCCACTCGCTTGCACCAATCTTGAATCGTCATCCGGAATACCAGAATGCTGCCATTTTGGAGCGAATGGTCGAGCCAGAACGGGTGATTATGTTCCGCGTACCATGGATGACCGATGCCGGCGCAGTGCAAGTTCAGCGTGGCTTTCGCGTAGAATTCAATAGTGCGATTGGGCCTTACAAAGGCGGATTGCGGTTCCACCCAAGCGTAAATCTCTCGATTTTGAAGTTCCTTGGCTTTGAGCAAGTCTTCAAAAACAGCCTAACCACTCTGCCAATGGGAGGCGGCAAAGGCGGTTCTGATTTTGATCCGAAAGGAAAATCCGACCACGAAGTCATGCGCTTCTGCCAAAGCTTTATGACCGAGCTGCAACGGCACATTGGGCCAGACACGGATGTCCCGGCAGGCGACATTGGCGTCGGCGGACGCGAGATTGGATATATGTTTGGGCAATACAAACGTCTACGCAATGAGTTCACTGGTGTGCTCACCGGCAAGGGATTAGGCTGGGGCGGAAGTTTGATCCGCCCAGAAGCAACCGGTTATGGCTCCGTTTACTTTGCAGCCGAAATGGCAAAGGAGGCCGGTAGTAGCTTGGACGGGCGCACCTGCTTGGTTTCAGGGTCGGGCAATGTGGCGCAATATACGGTGGAAAAGATTACTCACCTTGGCGGTAAGGCCATCACCATGAGTGACTCCGGTGGCTTCATCCATGACCCAGAAGGCATTTCGATGGAGAAACTCGCTTGGGTCATGGAACTCAAGAATGGGCGTCGTGGGCGCATCAGTGAATACCCTTCCCAGTTTCCCGGTAGCTCCTACCAAGAGACTGATCGGAGCTTGGGGCATAATCCTTTGTGGTCGATTCCCGCCGATTGCGCTTTCCCTTCTGCTACCCAAAATGAACTCAACGGACAAGATGCCAAAAACCTCCTGCTTGGCGGAGTGAAACTGGTGTGCGAAGGAGCAAACATGCCAACCACCGCAGAGGGCATCGATATCCTCATCGAAGGCGGAGTGCTGTTTGGCCCTGGGAAGGCCGCAAATGCCGGAGGGGTTGCGGTTTCTGGGCTGGAGATGGCACAGAATAGTGCTCGCCTAGCGTGGGAACGCGAGGAGGTGGATACGCGCTTGCAGAATATCATGAAGAGCATCCACAGCGCCTGCTTCCTTTCCGCAGAAGAGTTCGACACGCCAGGCAACTACGTCAATGGTGCCAACATCGCAGGCTTCCGCAAGATTGCCGACGCAATGCTGGACCAAGGCCTGGTTTAAGCTTTACTCGCGACCTTCCTCATCTTCATCGTAGTAGTCGAGCTGATCGACCGGTACGACGAGGGAGGTAATCACGTTTAGCGCGTGAGCGACAATGCGCTTGTAATAGCGGTAAGTCAGTGCAGTAATCGCTGAGCTTCCGTCAGGATCGGCGCGCTTCACCATAGCTTCTGCCTGCTCATCGCAGTGCTTTGCGAGCGCATCTGCTTTCGCGATAAAGGCTCTCGCATCCTCAAGGTCCTCAGACTTGTAGATGTTTCGCGCTTTAGCAAGCAGGCGAGTGATCGAAGATTTGCACTCCAATAAATCGCTCATCGATTCGCTCGCGATCTTTGGCCCCATCATCGATAAATCAAAGATGTTCTTACAATAATCACCAATACGTTCCGCATCTTTGACGATACTCATCAACACCAAGTCGCTAGCGATGGCGCCAGTGCCGTGCATGGTGAGGTGCGTAACTACACGACGTCGAATGCGGCGCTCCAGTTTATTAATGCGCTTATCCGTCGCCCAAAGATCTTCCTTAACCAACTCTGGATTCGTCCCAGCAAGCAAGGTGTTGGACGCAGTTTCAAACATGTAACGGCCGTCTTCGAGCATCTGTTCGAAGTATTGGAGGACTTCCTCGGCAGAAGTGACACTCGTTTGAATTCTTTTGAGCCAGTGAAACATGATTTTACAGCAAGACGAGAGTGAGGAGCGGGGTCAGGATGAACATCACGAAGATGTAAACCAAAACAGTAACTTTGTTACGCACGGCTGCAATGGCTAGGCCTCGCGCCATACGGATAGGGATGCCACGCATAAAGCGGAAAGGGTAAATCATTCCGGTTGCCAGCACGTTAAACAGGACGTGAACCAGCGCAATGTGCAAGCCATTGATGTCCGTGGC
The DNA here is from genome assembly GCA_045047305.1 of Planctomycetota bacterium. Classification (GTDB taxonomy): domain Bacteria; phylum Planctomycetota; class UBA1135; order UBA1135; family UBA1135. The sequence continues at coordinate 8,874 of JASFYO010000071.1, forward strand.
AAGAGAAGCCAAGAACGCGGTGATGGTGGTGCCTATGTTGGCGCCGAGCATCACCGGGAAAGCGTTATCTAAAGTCAGAACGCCAGAAGCACAAAGCGGCACCATAAGGGAAGTGGTGATACTCGAGCTTTGTACCGCAAAGGTAATCAGCATGCCAATCACGATGCCAAGGATGCCTGCCTTCCGCAAAGCTTTGTTGACCGCTTTCTCCGCCTTATCGGCAATGACCTTGCGCATAAGTTTCGTAATCGCAGTAAGCGAGATGAAAATAAGGACCAAGCCAATCAGCAGCATCATGGTGGACAACCAGCCACCGGAAGCCCCCGTAGATTCAAACAAACTCTGCACCCAATGCGAAACTTCCTTAACCGCTGATTTAATTGGGCTATTGAATTGGCCCCCAGCATCCCCAACCGGCAACATATGTGCGAGCCAGCCTGCCCAGGTAGAAAGGAATCCGGTCATCACTTGAAGCGGCAAGAAAATCGCCACCGCAAGTATGTTGAAGAAGTCATGAACCGTGGCTGCCGCGAATGCGCGGCGGAAGTCGGCACGTCGGCCCATGCTGCCTAGCGACACCAAAGTGTTGGTAATCGTGGTGCCGATGTTGGCACCCATAATCATGGGAACCGCAAGTTCCACGGTGAGAGTCCCGGATCCAACCAAAGCCACAATGGTGGACGTCGTTACCGAAGAAGACTGCACCAGGACGGTGGCCAAAATTCCAGCTGCCAGACCAGCAAGCGGATTCGAAACACCCTGAAACAGGTTATCCGTGTAATCCGCACCAAGAATTTTGATCCCAGATTCGAGTAGCTTAATCGAGACCAGGAAGAAAAATAGCAACCCAATGAGGCCTGCTATCCGTGCCACCATGGAGGCGGCTCCGGATTCCGGGGACGATGGCGCCTGGGAGGAAGGCGAGTTTGAGGAAGTCATGGGGGGCTCGTGGATTTCTGCTGACTATGCTACCGACGCCCTTTCCATTCACGCTGCAGCAAGCCAAGAAAAACACTGTCTTGGACTTCTCCATGCACACGCCAGCGCTCACGCAGCAAGCCCTCGCGCTGAAACCCCTGTTTTTCAAAGAGTGCTAAGGAACGCAGATTATTAGGGTCAACATCGGCCTCCAAACGGAGTAGTTCCAGTTTATGGAAGGCGAACTGGATGACGGTTTCAAGAGCTTCCGAGGCCAATCCTTGCCCCCAAGAAACCTCGCCCATGATAATTCCGATTTCACTTCGCTTCTGGCTAAGGTCGACTCGGACTAAAGAACAAGTCCCAATGATAGTATTTGTCTCCCGAAGGCAAATTCCCCACTGCAGAATCGACTTTGCTGCAAAGTTTCGCTGAATCGAAGCAACATAGTCCGCGGCCTGGCTTGGCTGACTCCAAGCTGAGGAACTCCAATATTTCATGACCTCTGGATTCCCAAAGACTGCAAACAAATCAGGGCAGTCTGCAAAGCTTAGCCAACGCAGATCCAAACGCTCTGCAGCGAGAGTCGGAAGCTTATTCCCCCACACAATGCTCATGGCTTAAGCCTCAGCCCCCGCAAGATCCCGTAATTCCTGCAGCCGTTGGCCCTGGAAGTCAAAGCAAGACTTGGTCGCCGCATGTTGGCATCCACCAGTTCTAGAAACCGAGCCGTGGCTTGGCAGAGTGGAGCCAAACGGCCCAAAGCGGTCAAACTCCCCCACGCCATACAGCTGTCTTTATGCTCAAGCAGATCCAGCGCATCATGGCGCAGAGGCTTTTCTTTATGCGCAAAGGTATCGACTAATTCTTGGCTACCTTTGGTGTCTCGTTTAGCAACCAACTGAAGGGCATGCTCAACATTGGGCACCTCATCTCGCCGCCCAAAGGAAGACGCGAGATGTTTGAGAACAGACATGCCTTAGCTTACGAAGACTTCTTCACAAACTGTGTCAAGATCACAATTTTTTGTCCATTCACCCGCCCTTCGATGTGCTCCGCATTATCTGGAACCAAAGTGATTCCACGTACCGCGGTTCCACGCTTGGCAGTAAATCCGCCACCCTTCACCACCAAGTCCTTGATTAAAGTAACGGTGTCACCCGATTCTAATGCGCTACCGTTGCTATCGACATGCTTAACCTCGGCCTCTTCTTCGAGGTCATCGGAAAACGATTGCGCCCATTGGAGAGTGTCTTCGTCCAGGTAAAGCATGTCACATAAATCACGCGCCCAACTTTCAGAGCTCAGGCGTTTCAACATGCGCCAGGACATCACTTGGACGGCTGGAACCTCACTCCACATACAGTCGTTTAGGCAACGCCAGTGGTTGGGATCCATGGGACTAGCTTTGCTGACCTGCGCTTGACAGGTTGCACAGGCCAGTAGGTTGCGATCAGCGGCGCCCTCCGCGTCTGGCGGCACAGGAATGGAGGCGAGTTGATCAGTGCCAGTGCACATTTCACACTTGGCGCCACTGCGTTCGAGAAGGATTTTTTGCATGAGTGAGATTTCTCCGCCGCGAATGATACGAATGCTGGGACAAAACGTCGAGCCTGAACGGGATGCTAGGCTGAAGAAGATTTCATGCTTACGCTCCACCGCTCCCTATTCTGGCTACTTTTATTCAGCCTTAGTGCGCAAACCTCCACCACCAGTTATGCGCAAACTGCCTTTGAGAAGAAACAGCAAGATGCTTTTGCAGAGGCTGGAAAGCGCCATCTAGAACTTGGTATGTGGTGCCGCAAACGAGGCCTAGATGCACAGGCTTCGGCGCAATTCTACGCTGCAGTAGAGGCGTCGCAAGGCGAATACATCCCGGCAAAACGCTTGTTAAGCGTCATGAAGGGCTATGGCGATGCCTTTTGGAAAGATCGTCCCACGGCCAAGCGGGCGACCTTTTCTGCCTATGCCAAGAAAGCGAAAAAGATGCATCAGGACGATGAGAAAGGTCGTCTGGCCTTAGCCAAGTATGCTTGGAAAAAGAAGATGCCGGTCGAAGCCGAAGCGGAATATGAATCCATCCTGCGCAAACGTGCTGAGCCTCTTAACTTCGACAAACAAGGTAAGCTCAAAGTTGCTGGCACCCCGATTCCAGATGAATTATCGCAAAAGTTCCTGGACCGCGCCGTCGCAATTAACGATGTCCTGTATCTACGTGATGAGTTTCTCAGCCTTATTCCAGACATCAATGCCATTCAGCAAGTGGAATCGGAAGCCTTACGCGTGCGCTCCACGCTCACGCTTGAGGAAACCCAAAAGCTATTTCAATTAGCCGAGGCCTTAATGCCACACCTGGAAGAGACGCTGCATGCGCGACCGGGCGTGAGGCTCAATCTGTTTCTTTTCCCGGACCGCGTTTCCTATGAGGCCTATATCGACACCATCCAAAAGCCAGCGCTCAAAGCCGTCACTGGGTTTGCTCAAGGAAACGGCTTCACGGCTGTCGTTTGCATGGAAGGATTAGATCTAGAGTCTCTCTATGCCGTGACCCTGCACGAACTCACTCACCTTTACACCATGAGTGTTTCCCGTTCCGTCATGCCAAGTTGGTATGCCGAGGGATTTGCGGAATACTTCGCCGGCCAGGGCACTATGCAATGGGATGGAACCACCCTTCTCACACGCGGACGCATGGCCGACCACCGCATTGCTTCCTTGGCCAATCCCGCTGATCGCTTCACGCTCAACGCCTTGCTCTCCGCCGACGCATTGAGCTTGTTTGCAGAAGACAGCGATAAAGCACTGCGCTTTTATGTACAGTCCTGGGCCTTCATGCGTTTCATGCGTTTAGAGGCCGATAAGCAAGTACGGCAAAAGTTTTTGCAATGGGAAGCGCAATGTCACGGTGGTGCATTGGGCGCGGAACTTGGAAATGCATGGGCATCCAATAGTGCTCCAGCCATGGATTTATTTTATCGCAAGTTCGGCGAGGACTTGGAATTACTCGACATTGAATTCCAGAATTGGCTACAGGGTGTCATTGAATCATGAGCGTAAAAACAGCAACACTCTTTCTGCTAACTTGCATGGTTGGACCAGCGGCTTATGCGCAGGAATGGGACACCTATAAAGCTGGGAGCCTCGCTCAAGTCAAGGCGGCGGTAGAGAGTTTCGCCCCAGGTATTACCCTTGAATCGAGAAACGATATTGGGATTACGGCCTTGGCTCTGGCCGCGCAATACAACCCCCATCCGGAAGTCGTCTCTTGGCTCATTGCGCAAGGAGCAGATATCGAGGCAAGAAGCACTCAACGCTCTACCCCACTTTTCTTCGCCGTTGCGAACCCCAACCCCGCTGCAGCAAAGCTCCTGCTAAACCACGGCGCCAAAGTTCACGCGAGAAATGAGAAAGGCATGACGCCGATGATGGCTGCAGCTTCGTGGGGAGTGAATCCAGACATCTTCGCGACTCTGATTCTCGCTGGTGCCGAGGTACAGGCGGTCGACCACAAAAGCTGGACCAGCCTTCACTATGCTGCAGCGGACAATAGCAATCCTGTCTTCATCCAAGACTTGCTCACAGCTGGCGCAAAACTGCGCGCGCGCTCCAACACCAATGGGACTCCCTTAATGTTTGCTGCCTCCAGCAACTCAAACCCTGAAGTTCTCGCCGCGCTGATTGAAGCTGGCGCTGACTTAGAAGCAGTCGATGTAGACGCCTGGACAGCCCTTCACCTTGCCGCTGCAAGCAATCCAGAGCCCGCTATTTTGGCCTACCTACTTGAGGCTGGAGCCTCCATCAACCGCGTGAATATCCATGGAAGTAGTGTATTGGAATCGGCCATCGCCTGGAATCCAAACGGAGATGTGCTGCTCCCGATACTCCAAGCAGGAGTCAACCTAGAGGCACAAGATTCGCTGGGCTATACCCCATTACTTGATGCAGCCAAGAGTCGCGAGGAACCAGAATTCGTGCAATATTTACTTGAGGCTGGAGCCAATGTGCATGCCGTAACCAAGGAGGACCGCTGGACGGCTCTTGCTCTAGCTGCATATTCCAACCCGAATCCCAAGGTGCATCAGTTACTGCTCGACTCGGGCGCAAACGTAAATAAGAGAATCCGTGGTGGAAAAACGGCGTTGATTTTTGCTGCACAAAACAATCCCAACCCACAGGTGATTCGAGTGCTGTTGAATGCGGGTGCAAAGCTGAAAGCGACTGGAGTAGACCACATGACACCATTCCTATCCTCGGTGGAGTTCAATCCGAATCTTGAAATCTGCAAGGCTCTAGTTTTTGCCGGGGCCGAGGTGAATGCTAAAGCGAAACCTTCCTGGACCGCCATGACCTTTGCCGCCGATGGCTTGTACGATGAAGCCGGTGCGTCTCTACCGGACTACGAACGCATTGAGTTCCTACTCAGCGCTGGCTGTAGCCCTCAAGTATTCAACTGGTTGGGCCTGACTCCGCTCATGACCATTACAAGTACGAGCACCGACCCGGACTTGGTCCAACTCCTACTGGATTATGGTGCACAACTTGATTTGCAAGATCCTCTTGGACGCACCGCCTTTCAAATCGCTGCAGCGGAAAACCTCAGTTCCGATGTGCTCAAGGTTTTCCTTGATGCCGGGTGCGATATCGAGGCAACGCGTTCCTCCGATGGCTTCACAGCCCTGCATTTCGCTGCACAAAGCAACACCAACCCCGAGGTCACTCGCGCTCTTCTTCGTGGCGGCGCAGATGTGCATGCCATAACGGAAACTGGCTATACCGCCCTTCTCCTTGCAACACCAAGAGAGTCACGCCTAGCCATAGTGAAGCTTCTAGTTTCGGCTGGAGCCGATATCGAACTCGCCAGCCCACGCGGATTCACCCCCTTACTGAGTGCTGCACACAACAACTCCAATGCCAAGACGGTCTTCTTCCTCCTGGAATCGGGGGCGGACAAAAACAAACTCAGCAAAAAGGGTAAAAGCGCTTGGGATCTCGTCCGCGAGAATCCATTGCTAAGGATGGACCGTGATTTTATACGGCTAAAATCGGCACTCAAGCCCGACCAAGAATAGCCTCAAACTTGGCTGGCCAAAAAGCCCACAAGTCCGGAATCGCCCGTAATGAGAATTCTACGATTCAAGTTAGGCGCCTATTCATCATCTTTTGCAAAGGGTAAGTGTGCATAATATTTGGGCCTATCATCCAAACGCACGTGCAACCAATCGACGCCGCCGCCGGCCGTGCTAAGCCAAACCGGTTTTGCGGAAACGCGTGATTGCATGGTCTTGCCGACCAACTGCCAGAAAGCATGCTGCTGAGCCTTCGCTGCATTACGAGAGAAGGCCGCAAGGTGGGCATAGCAATCATTTCCTCGCTGCGGACAAGGTGCAATCATAATTCCATCGTGCCCCAAATTGGGAAAGGCCACTGCCGCGACTTCTGGACCCTGCCTAAAATACTCAGCGAAGTCTCGAGGGTTGGCTGGGACATCAAGGTAAGGACTGTCCAAAAGCACGAATTCAAATTTGCGCTCGAGTAAATCATTGCTGACTTCTGGCGTTTCCCAGCGTAAAGCTGAGAATGGAGACTCGGCAATGAGCTGGATGAGAAGGTTGCGAAAATGTTCCTCACTTTGCAGCGCCGAAATCGCTGAAGCAAAACTCAATACCGTCCCTTTTTGCAGCAAAGTAAAATGCAAGACTTTCCCTTCGCAGGAGGATTGCGCTTGCCAAGTCCAGCTTTGCTTGTCCGACATTTGCCTCATCATAAATGCGCCACCTCATCGAAACGGAGGCTAGGATGAAGTCGTGCTGTCCAAGCTATCCCCATTCTCGATTTACGCGCTACTTTCAGCATCAGCCTTGACCTTATTACCATTCGGCTTGTGGTGGCAAGACCCACTCACCAGCTTTCACCCTCAACTGTTGCTTTGCAGCCTGATTTTGGCAGTGCTCTTTCGCCGCCGAAAACGGGCCACAGTCGCGCTATTGCTTGCGGCCACAGCGCACGCGGTGTTTTTAGCCCCATCCCTAATTGGACATGCTCGGGCTGAATCCACGCCGCATGATTTACGTTTGCTGGTTAGTAACGTCTTAACCTCCAACACCGAACATGCCAAACTGATTGCTTTGGTCCACGAAATCGAGCCCGATGTGATGATCTTGGTGGAAGTTAGCGAGGCTTGGGTCGATGGCATTCAAGAGCTGAAGAGCGTATTCCCCTACCGCATCACCCATCCGCGTAGCGACAACTTTGGTCTAGTCATGTGGAGCCGTTTCCCATTAGATGGAAGCGTAAAGTTTCTCGACTCCCATCTTCCATCCATCGTTGCCACCGTTCATGCAGCTGAGCCCTTCATCCTCATTGCTGCGCACCCGATCCCACCCATCAGCCGACGGGCCACCGAAAATCGAGACTTACAGCTGGATGCCATCGCCCGCCTTGCTGCTGCATCCAAGCTGCCAGTTGTTGTTGCAGGCGATTTCAATTCAGCCGGATGGTCCCCTTCCTTGCTGAAAATACAGGCTGCAGGAGGATTGAGGAATGCCTCGCGCGGATGGGTTCCGACGTGGCCGGTTTATCTATTTCCTCTATGGGTCCCGCTCGATCACGTTCTGTACTCAGATGGAATCGGCATCACAGACTTCCACCGCGCACCCTCAATCGGTTCCGACCACTATCCGATCTATGCCGATTTAAGAGTGTTATCGATGAACAACCCATGATGCCTACCGATTGGCCCCTCAATCCAAAGCAGACCGTTGGCGCATGGCAGCGATCCATATAAAAAGGACACCTCCCAGCATGCCGAGGAACATGTCCAGGAGGGTATCGTCCAAACTTAGTTGTGCCGTGGTAAGGCCTATAGAATCTGTCCACCATTCAGCAAATTCCCAAACAGCAGTGGTTGCTCCGACGGCACACAAGGTGAATAGTTGACGTCCGCTAGAAGGCATAGCTCCAATTACGGGGCCTGCCGCAGGGTGATGCAAACTCTTCCAATAAAACTGCGCGATGACAGCTCCACCAAAAAAGTGCATGGGGATATCGAGCCTCGGAAAATGTAAGTAGGCGTCCATTCCCTTTGACACGCCAAGGTGCACACTAAAGAAAAGGATTGGGAGCCAACCATATCTCCAAATGCAACCCTGGGCCCAACGTAATGCTTCTCGATTCATAACCAGTCAATCTTGATGGGAGCAGCATCGGCCACCCATGGAGAATGCTTCTCCATGATACTCAGGAATCGCGGTGAAGCGATAAATGCATCTAACCAAGCACGCAGATGTGGCCATGGTTGGGTATCGAACCAATTTCGGTCGGCAAAGGCAAACTGACGGACAAATGGAGCAAGGGCCATATCAGCTAGGCAAGGCTTGTCCTGCAATAGAAAAGTGTTTGTCTGAAGACGCTCTTCCAGATGAAGCAAAAACGCCGATGCAGCACTACGATGCTCTTGCGCGCAAACACCTGCATAACGATTCGCATATTTATAGCGATCAAGGTGGTGCTTGAAATCTCCATCGCAACAGTGGACAAGCGCATTCATAGCCTTTTCCAGCTCCGGCGTTGCGGG
>JASFYO010000072.1:0-8685 GCA_045047305.1 Planctomycetota bacterium
ACCACGACGGATGACGTCGAGCCCAGTGGCAACTGCTATTGGACCACGTTTGATGATCGATGCAGCCAACTTCGCGGTGGTTTCTCGGAGGTCTGCTGGAGCGCTGAGACGAGTCACCACGCCAACGCGGTGCGCTTCTTCCGCGCTAAACATATCGCCGGTGATGATCCACTCACGCGCAACTCCTGGCGAAGTTAAACGTGTAAGGCGCTGGGTGCCACCAAATCCAGGAATCAGTCCAAGGCTGACTTCTGGAAGGCCGAGCATGGCGTCGGTGGATGCTACACGCAGGTGACATGCCATCGCTAACTCAAGCCCACCGCCTAATGCAAATCCGTTGATCATGGCGATCACTGGAATTGGACTAGCTTCGATGGTCGCCAAAACATCTTGGCCGGTTTGACTGAGTCCACGAGCTTCGTGAGGAGTAAGACCGGTGAACTCGGCAATATCTGCGCCAGCAACGAAAGCTTTGTCGCCGTCGCCAGTGATGACGATGGCATGCACATCTTCGTAGGAAACCAATTCGACGAGTGCATCACGCAGCTCCTCAATGACTTCTGAGTTAAGCGCATTCAAGGCCTTCGGGCGCGAGATGACTAGCCATGCAATGCCAGCCTCATCGATATCGACGTTGAGGTGCTGAAACTCCTCAGTCTCAACTTCTTCTGTAGGTGCTTCGGTAGTCATGCTTAAATCCGTGAACGCAATTTCATGCTTTGGATGAGACAGTCCTTCTGCGGGGTGGAACCTTCGCCGCCACCACCGGTTGGAACTGCAGCCAACTTGTCCAACGCACTATCGCCTTCAATCATGCGACCGAATGCTGCGTACTGGCCGTCGAGGAAATCCGCATCGCCGTGACAGATGAAGAACTGGCAGCTTGCCGAGTTGGGATCCGCAGAACGGGCCATGGAAATGACTCCGCGCTTGTGGCTATGCTGGGCGTCCGCGCTGAATTCACCTTGGATGTTGCCATAGGTTCCGCTGCCAGTACCGGTGCCGGAGGGACAGCCACCCTGAATCATGAAGTTTGGAATGATGCGGTGGAAAGTCTTGCCGTTGTAGAAACCCTCTGCAGCGTAGCGCAAAAAGTTACGCACAGTTGCAGGGGCGGTTTCAGGCCAGAACTCCAAAGTGACAGTGCCGACGACATCGCCGCCAACGCTCACCTCGATGTCGAGAAGGACGTTCTTCAGCTCTTGATCGCTGAGATCTTGTGGGTTAGTCAGGGTAGTCATTTTCTTACTCGTAACGGAGGATGATGTGCCAGCCGAATGGGCTGTCTTTGGGGTCGTACTGAGACATGCCGATTTCGCCAATCTCAAGGCCGAATCCGACATTGCCGAAGGCGGCAACCATGTCGCCGCGATTGAGCCATGCCTTGGACTGCAGAGCTTGAAACTCCACCACTTCTGGCATCGCAAAGAATTGCTCCTTTGCTTCATCCATGGTGATTTCTTTTGCGGTCACTTTCGCCAGCAAGCCATCCTGCAATTCCTGAATCTTGGTTTGCAGCTCCATTTGCTTTTCAACTTCCTCGTCTGGAGGATATTGACCACGATTCAACATGGAGTAGGTTCCTGGAGGTGTGGTGGTTTTGCCACTTGGATCATCGGTGAACTCTTTCACCAACGCGCCAAAATCTTCGCCAGCCTTAGCCCGAGCAAGGACCTCATTGGCGAGCTTTTCTGCCTCTTCTTTGGTGCGAGTTGCAGCAGTGCGCGTTCCTGCAAAAGAAATCAACACGTGCTGAATACGCACGCGCTCTGGCTCACCGTGCAGATCAAGCGGAGGGCGCTCCATTTCTTCGCGCTCAACGCTTGGCTCGCCGCGCTTCACCCGACACTCGGTCACCATTGCAACTTGAGTCGGCTTGGATTTTTCACGTCCATTCGAGGTGGTTGGGATATCAGCGATTTGCTCTAAAGTGCTAATACCGTGAATCATGATGCCAAAGCTAGCGTACTGGCCGTCCAATCCCTTGGTAGATGGGGAGCGGCTATCCGTAATGACAAAGAACTGGCTCGAAGCCGAATCCGGTTGCCCACCACCACGTGCCATCGACAACACACCATAGCGGTGACGACGATTCTTCTCACGCGAGAACTCGGCTTTGATTTTTGGGTGAGGGCCTTGACCGCTACCAGTGTTATTCGAGCTACCGCCCTGGATCATGAAATCGCGCAAAACACGGTGGAACACCTTATTGTTGTAGAAACCTTCATCGGCATAGCGCAGGAAGTTACGCACGGTGATGGGAGCTTCATCGCCCCAAACCTCGAAGGTCATGGTGCCAATGTCCTTGCCTTCTAAGCTAACGTCCATTTCCAAGTAGAACTCTTTCAGCTCTGCATCGGAGATGGCGTCAGTTTCAAAATGGAACTCGGCTTCTTTTGCTGGAGCATAAACCGGAGCCTGAATTTTATTGGCACGAGGCTCTTGCTCACCGAGAGCCGGCAATCCAGCTTCCGTCAATTCCGAGGAGGCGACAGCATCGCCTTCTGATTTCTCCCAACCGCCCTTGGCTGTGGAAGAACTAGCAGAGACGGCGTTTGCGCCAATGTCCTGAGCGTCGCAACTGGCCAGGAGGATGAGGGGTAAAAGGTGAAGAAGTTTCATCTAAACAAGTTGGAATCCGGCACTAATGCCAAGCCCCCCGCTTACGCAGAGGGTAGCGAGACCGCGTTCGACCTTACGTCGGCGCATCTCGTGAAGAAGGGTCACAACGATGCGCGCGCCGGTACATCCAATCGGATGTCCTAATGCAATCGCGCCACCGTTGACATTGAGTAGCTCCCCGGGAATCGGAAGCTCCTGGAGGCATGCGAGCACCTGAGCTGCAAAAGCCTCGTTTAGTTCAAACAGCCCAAAGTCGGACAGCTGCCAACCGTTGCGCTCTAGCAATTGGTTGGTGGCAGGAACCGGCCCCATGCCCATACGTTTGGCATCGGTTCCAGCGACTTCGACGTCCATCAACTCCGCCATCGGAGTGATCCCGCGACGTTCGGCTTCGTCCGCCGTCATCAAAACCAAAGCTGCTGCACCATCGGTAATGCCCGAGGCATTGCCCGGAGTCACAGTGCCATTTTCCTTCGCAAAGACTGCCGGCAGCTTAGCCATGCTTTCTAGCGAAGCATCTGGGCGCATGTGCTCATCGTAATCGAGCACGGTCTCACCTTTACGCGTCTTGATGGTGAGTGGAGTCATTTCATCTTGGAAACGACCGGCCTCGCGAGCCTCGCCAGCTTTGCGCTGCGACTCCAAAGCAAAGTGATCTTGCTGCTCTCGGGTGATGCCACGCTCTTGCGCCAAAAGCTCTGCAGTCTCGCCCATAATCATATTAGCGATCGGGCACTGGAAGCCATCGCGATACATACCATCGATCACAGGTGCATCGCCCAGACGATATCCCGTGCGCATGCGGTCCAACATGTACGGCACCCGTGACATGCTTTCCATGCCACCTGCCAGAACCACTTTGGCGCGTCCCAGCTTCAGCTCATCGGCGGCCATCTGCAAGGTTTTCATACCCGAGGCGCATGCCTGATTCAAAGTCCATGCGGTGGATTCTTGCGGAATCCCCATCAGGCGCTGCATCTGACGAGCTGGATTGGGCCCAGCACCAGCTTGACGCGCATATCCCATGATGACGCGGTCGACATCCTCAGGAGAGAGATTCGCGGCCTCCAGGGCAGCATTTCCAGCAGCAGCACCTAACTCAGCCGCAGGCATTCCGGAAAGGGTGCCGTTAAAGCGACCGATAGGCGTACGGACCGCGGACGCGATCACAATCTTCTGGGCAGACATGGCAGCGAGATGCTTGTTTGGCGGATCGACCTCATCGGGGAGTATCCCGGAAATCGAGCCGCCCATGATAACGTGCTTCTAAGGAGTAGGCACCATCGAAGAGGAGCACCCTGTCATCTAAGACAAGGTGCTCCCAGTTCTAGTCCTACGACCGAAATTGCCTAGGCATCTTCATGATCCTGCCCGCTGGTGTGCCGCTCCCAAGTACCACCGTTGTGGGATGGCGCCTTCGGCGGTTTGGGTGGGTTGGGAGCTGGAAAGCCGTGGCCGGATCCGTCCATACGCAAACGAATCTTGCCTCGGAGCGAATCACCAAGATTTAACTCTTCAAGTTTCTTCCTTGCGGCTTCTCCAGTGAAGGTTTCACCATTAATGATGACGACAACCTCTTCATGCTTGTGCATGTCCTCTGGGAATTCGAAGTCGAATTCGGACCCCATGTCTTGTAGGCCCTCCTCCATTTGAATGTAGCCCAAGCCACGAAGTTGCTCCCGTTCATGCAATTCGATGCCATGCTCGTGGAGTCGATTTTTCATTTCTTCACCAATGCCGTCGGCGAGGTTTTCACCTAGGTTTTCTAGTCCATAAATCCGGCCCGGAGCCATGCGGTATTCCAAATGCATGCCACCATTGAACTGATTTGGACCTGGAGCCCACTGACCACCGTTTCCAAACTGAATCATGCGGCGGTTGCCCTGACGACGATCACGTGGGGTCCAGCTATTGCCGCCACCCATTTGGTTACGCAGCATGCTCAACTCATGACGCAGAGACTCCAACTCATGTTGAATCTCTGCGAGTTGCTGATGTAAATCGCCATGCGGCATCGGAGCGAAATGGTGAGGGCCACCTTCCAACATCACCCGACCTTGCACGATTGGCAGCTCATGCCGTGTTTCCAGATTGCCAAAGTCGTGGTCTTCCACATTTACTATGAATTCCCCACCTTCTGGCGCATCCGAGGTCCACTCAAAGATGCCATCTGCCTGAGGAGCAAGCTTGATGACTTGGCGTCCATCCTTGCCATCCACAATGATGACGTGCGGTTGTGCCTCTTGGATATTTTCGACCACGATTTCAGTGTAATCGTTTTCTTGCTGGTTAAGCATTTCCATCGCCCGAGCAGCAAGTTTCGAAGCTTCAGCTTGTTGTCCAGCTTGCGCTTTTTGAGCGCTCAATTGCAAAAGTTCCGACGCATTCATCTCGCTTGGGCTTTGTGCCGCTAGCGGTGCGGCCAAGAGTAGGCCGGTCAAACAGAGTAAGGTGCGATTCATGGTTAATTTTGGGTTTGAATGTTCCAGCGGATGGGTTGGCTGAGTTGCTCCAAGCGCTGGAGTTGCAACTTCAGTTGACTGAGTGTTTTTTGCATGCCAATCACAGATTCACCTCCGACAAAACCTAGTAATAACTCCCTCTGAAGGGCTTCTATTTCCAGATTGAGGAAGTCCATGCGGTCCTCTACAAGATTCCATTCTGTGGTTAATGCAGAGCCAGCAGCGCTGACACTTACGGTCGCCCCACGATCAAAGTGTGCGGCAACGCTTGGTGCAAAGAGAGCCATAGAAGTCAATAGGACCACCAGGCCAACACCTATGCTGCCACACACAGCGGCACTGCGTGGAGCGACACGGCTTCCTTGATCAAGCAGGCGATCCACCCGGCGCCCGAGTGGGGAGCCTGGTTGCGCCATACATGCCACCGGCAAACTGCGGCTTCCAGGGCGCAACCATTGCGCTACCGTGGTCAGGCATTCCGCCAATGCCACACGGTTACCGCTGCGATCAATCGCCCACGCATCGCAGATTTCTTCTGCAGCATGGAGTGCTTCGCGACGGCCGAGGGCGAGCAGCGGCTGCATGAAGAGCACGCGCTGCATGAGTTGGAACAGATTTAGCCACAGCGGGTCGCGGCGCAACAGGTGCGCGAGCTCGTGGCCCAACATGGTTTGCTGCTGCACAGAATCTAGTTCCTGCAAAGCACGCATTGGCAGACAGACCTCACCCCCAAAGAGACCAAACGCGACCGGCACTTGGATTCGGTCCGAGAGAGAGAATCGAATTCGCCGGCGGCGCGAGGCTCTAAAACGGGCAAGGTCTTTCTGAATGTTCCGAATCAGAGCGCCAGTGGTAAGCGGCAGACGGTTCGAAAGTTGCTTGCGTAAACGCAAAACGGCGACTCCCCAATGAATCAGGCCGATGAGTGCTCCAAGCGCCCAGACCCCGAGTAAACATTTCAGCCACAACGGAATAACAAGTGGATCTTGATGGGTAAGGGCAACCGTGGCGAGAAGATTGCCATCAGCAGCTTCGGGCCAAATACCAGGCTCAACCAACGGGGTTGCTGCCAGCATGATGGTGTACGGCGCCTGCCTGGGAACAGACTCAACGGTTTGTAGCCAGAGTGGCCCCATTGTCAAATCCTCTGTTTGCGCTGCGGGAACCGACTCTACCACCACATTTTCGAGACGGGCAGAAGATGCATGCGGTGTAGTCAGCATGAGTTGGCTACCGAAGCCTTCCCAACCCAACATGCTGCTTGCACCGACTTGAAGCGTAGGCGAAAGCAAGCTTCCAAGCATGACGCCTTTCCAAATCCAATCGCGCACCACTGGGGTAAAGGCAGGAAACTGACGGAGTAGGAGCCAAGCCAAGCCCAACCACACAGTGCTGTGCAGCAGGAAGGTAAGCAGCCAACTCCCAACGAGAAGGATGAGATCAGACACGGTCCCCTCCTTCCTTTAGACGCTCTTTCTCAATCCGGGTCCGCAAAGCAGCGAGTTCCGCCGCATCGATGTCGCCCTCCGTCAGCAAATGGTTTACCAAAGCCGCGGTATCGCCCATAAACAGGCGGCCGACGAGTTCCCCCACCATGGTTTGGCGGACGTCCTCCTCTGCAACAGTCGGTTGGTAAACGAAAATACGCCCGTCCTTGCGGTGCTCTAAGACCCCCTTAGCCTCCATTTTTTTGAGCATAGTGGCGATGGTGGTCGGGGCCAGGCCATGTTCCTCCCAAAGGGCGGCATGGACTTGACTGCTGGTCGCCTCGCCCTCGGACCACAGCACATGCATGATCGCGAGTTGAAGGTCCCCAAGACGGTGACGTTTGCTCATGGCCCTACACTACGGCCTGAAACTACTTTGGTAGTTGAAAATTTCAGAAATATTTGGGGGGGCGAGATTGAGGGATTTACGGGTAGAATGCGTGGCTTCTCAGACCCACCTCCCCTCGTGAGGACCTTGACATGACTGAATCCACCCAATCCCGCCACGCTGCAGACTTAGAGGCCCAATTTGGCTTGCGCGGCGTTGAGCTCCGTATTAACTTCTCAAAAGAGGAGCTTTTTGCAGAAGCCATTGCCCATGACCGCGGCCGTATTGAAGAAGGTGGCCCAGACGACGCGCAGAAGGCATACCCGACCAAGTTAGGCGTAAATGGTCCCCTGGTCTACTACACCGACCCAACCTGCACCGGTCGTCCGGTCAAAGACACCTTTGGCGTAGCCTCGCCGGAGTTCGAAGATCGCATTTGGTGGAAGCCAGACTTTCAGAAGTTTGATCCAACCAAGTTCGATGCACTCTTCAACCGCGTGGTTGCACACTTGAATGAGAACGCAAGCCACCTTTATGTAAAGGATGTCTACTGCGGTTCCGATCCAAGTTATGCGCGCCCCTACCGTTTGATTTCAGAGTATGCTTCCCACAGCTTCTTCTGCCACAACATGTTCATGCATGGGATTGAAGGCGTTGAAGATGAAGATGGCAAGCGTTGGACCATGATCAACGCGCCAAGCTTCCACTGTGACCCCGAGCGCGATGGCACTCCAGGTACGCGCATCGTTTGTTTGGACTTTGCCAACCGTCGGGTGTTGGTTGCTGGCCGTGCCGATTACTGCGGTGTGGTCAAGAAGGCGATGTTCACCGTGATGAACTTCCTGCTCCCTGAAATGGGTGAAATGAGCATGCACTGTTCCGCCAACGTTGGCGAAAAGGGCGATGGCGCGATTCTGTTTGGCCTCTCTGGCACCGGCAAGACCACTTTATCCGCAGATCCAAATCGCAAGCTCATCGGCGACGACGAGCACGCTTGGACCGGCATTGGTGTTTCCAACTTGGAAGGCGGCTGTTACGCCAAGCTCATCAACTTGGATAAGAAAGACGAGCCAGTGATTGCTGCTGCCTTGTCCATGGCTGGCACCATCATCGAGAACGTGCCCGCTCTTCCAGGTAAGAAAATGGAGGACTTGGATCCGCAAGAGTTGGATTTGTTTGATAACTCCTGCACCGAGAACACGCGCTTCAGCTACCCGCTCGATGCAAACCCCAACGTCATGCCTGGCGCCAAGGGCCCACACCCGAAGACCATCGTGCTACTGACCGCCGATGCATTTGGTGTACTTCCTCCAGTGTCCATTCTGGATAAGAAAGCTGTCATGTACCACTTCGTTTCTGGGTTCACTGCAAAGTTGGCTGGTACCGAAGTTGGCATCACCGAACCGCAGGCTGCGTTCTCCGCTTGTTTCGGCGCTCCTTTCATGGCGCAGTTCCCAAGTAAGTACGCCGAGTTGCTCGCTGAAAAAATGGAGCAGCACGACACGCGTTGCATTTTGCTCAACACTGGTTGGGGCGGAGGCCCTTACGGAGTGGGCAAGCGCATCTCCATTAAGCACACTCGCGCCTTGCTGGATGCTGCCTTGAATGGCGACTTAGATGGTGTTGAAACCGAAATGCACCCAGTGCTGAACTTGGCCATGCCAACATCCTGCCCTGGCGTTCCAAGCGAGATCCTGAATCCACGTAACACTTGGGAAGACAAAGCTGCTTACGATGCTGCTGCTGAGAAGCTGCGTGGCATGTTCCAGAAGAACTTCGCAGACAA
>JASFYO010000073.1:0-50942 GCA_045047305.1 Planctomycetota bacterium
CCGCCATTCTGCATTTTGGATGGATCATCCATCACTTCGATATCCGGGTCGACACCGTGACCCTCAATGCCCCAGGTACCATCGGTATCGTAATAGGCAAAGGTTGGAATGGTGACGGCACCGCCATCGATGAGTTGTGGATTCCCCGAGATGCCGACTAAGCCACCCCAAGTTCTACGTCCGATGAGTTTGCCGAGGCCGGCACGTCGGAAGTAGGCAGGGAAGGCATCGCCGCCAGAACCGGCATCTTCGTTAATCAACATGCACTTCGGGCCTTGATGCGAATCAGGTGGCCAATGCATATCTTGCCCCCCACGCGTCGCCCAGTAGTTGGTCGCCGGACGATTGAGTAGTTCGATGAAACGGTTTGGAATCTGTCCGCCACCGTTCCAACGTTCATCGATGATCAGACCATCTTTGAGAATCTGACCGTAGAACTGACGGAACAAATCGTTCTGTCCATTGACGCCGGTGTCTGGAACGTAAATGTAGCCTAGGCGTCCACCACTCTCTTCCTCGACGCGTTTGCGATTGCCCTCAATCCAAGCGCGATAACGCAATCCAGTTTCACTACGGAGGGTCTTGACCAGGACATCCCGTGCCTCTTCATTTTGGATTGGTTCTGCACTCACCGTCAGCATGACTTCTTTATCAGCCAAACCAAGGAAGGCTGCCCATGGATCCAGGGAAGTGTCCACAGTGATTCCGTTCACGGCAAGCAGGTAATCCCCTTCCTGAACATCGACACCAAACACTGCGAGCGGGCTCACGGCATCGGTGTCCCATGCTGCGCCACGCAGGATTTTCTGGATGCGGTAGGCACCGTTTTCTAGCACAAAGTCTACCCCCAACATGCCTACGCCGACACTCGGACCACGCGCAGAACCATCGCCATTACTCGCCAAATAAGCATGCCCGACATTAGCTTCTGCAATCATTTCGCCAATGACATAGGTCACGTCTTCGCGGCTAGCGCAAAACGGAATCATCGCTGCGTAGTGATCGTGCACCTGCTGCCAATCCACACCGTGCATGTTCGGGTCGTAAAAGTAATCGCGGAACAAACGCCATGCATCGGTAAACAGTTGCGGCCATTCCTCAGAGGGAATCACCATCACTTGCATGCCCTTGGTTGAAATCGCCTTGGCAACGCTGCCTGCTGAGGCATCTTGAATCGATGCACCAGAGCCGCGCCCAACAAGCATTTTTTTGCCATCGGCGCTGAGGGTAAAACCAAACCCAGGTCCGACAACCTTTTCAGCCTTGGCATCGTCATCTAGATCGAACAACTTAATGCCACTCTCCGCACCATGGCGTGCATAGAGCAGCTGATTCTTGTGGTTAACCGCAAGGGTGCCGAAACTGCCATTCGCTACCGGCAAAGCAATGGCGCGAGCTTCTAGACCCTCGAAATCGATTAGGACTTCCTCGGCGGCTTCCTCCTCGGCTTCCTCTTCCTGTCCCTCAGAAGAAGCGGCGCTGGCCGTTCGGCTACCCTCAAAGGTGAACTCAATCCCTTCGCGGACAACGGTACCGCTTCCGGTGATTTTGCCATCCTTGACAACAGCATCGAGGACTGCAGTGCCGCCATCATCGGTGAGGACATCGAGATGAAGCTTGCCGCTTTGAGAATCGTAGGTGCCCGAAGAAATCGTGGCGCCACCGGTGGGGATTTGCAGGCTACCGGAAACGGAGCCAGCTTCATCCACGGCAAGAACCATGGTAAGCGGCAACCCTTCTGGAGGAAACATAGAGGCGTGCAAAGTCGCTTCCCAGGTGCCGGAAACGCCGTCATCGGCGACCGCGCCCTTAGGATCGCCATCAGCCCCATCTTCGTCCTCGCTGGCAGCCGCATCATCCTCGTCTGCCTCGTCCTCCCCCCAAGTCACTTCATCGTTCTCAGGGACCCACAAGCGCTCTGCGTCGACTTGTAAGGGAAGGGCTAGAAGGATCTGGCTGTCTTCATAGATAAAGGAAGAATCTACATCGGAGTAGGATGGAGAGAAACGGCGCGTGCTAGTGAAGAACAGGTACTTACCCAAGCGGTCAAAGGTCGGGTTTGCGTCCTGAAAGAAACCACTAGTGGCTTGATGCTTCACACCCTCGGTGGTGTCGTAGATCCAAATCGAGGTTTGTGAGGAGTCTTTGGCAGCGCGCGCGTAAGTGATCCAACGCGAGTCATGGGACCAGGAAATATCGCTAATCGCACCCAGCCAAAAGCCAAATGGGCTTTCATCCACCAAGGTGGTCGCACCACTTTCCAGTACGTGGTGAAATAAGGTGCCGCCGCAATCGGTGAACAACAAACTCTTGGAGTCCGGCGCCCAGGTAATTCCGGTTTTGAAAACGCCACCAGCGCTGGTCAACACACGAGTCTCTCCCTTGCCATCGGATTGAGTGAGGTGTATTTCGTATTCGCCGCTGACATCGGAGAAGTAGGCAATCCATTGACCATCAGGACTCCAGGCCGGGGAGCGTTCGGCGACACCCGCAGTATGAGTCAAATTGCGCGGCGCTCCATTTTCGGCAGCGACGGTCCAGATATCGCCGCGAGCTTGAACCGCAACGCGCTTGGCCGAGGGCGAGACATCCATGCCCTGCAAAAACTTTGCAGCATCCACCATGTGTGGGCGTAGGTTGATACGTTCACCAGGGACCGTA
Source organism: Planctomycetota bacterium (assembly GCA_045047305.1). Lineage (GTDB taxonomy): Bacteria > Planctomycetota > UBA1135 > UBA1135 > UBA1135. The sequence continues at coordinate 2,662 of JASFYO010000073.1, forward strand.
ACCTTGACCGACTTTGCTTTCTTCTTCGCAAAATCGTAAAGCATTAAATCATGCCCAAGTTGAAACACGATTTCACCGCGGCCAGACTTACCCGGACCCATCGAAGGCCATTTGATGTCGTCTTCCGCATAATGCGTAATCTGGATATGCCTGCGCCGTTCAGGGTCATACTTCCAGAGGTTCAGTCGTTGTTCGCTTCCGGCGTCGGATAGGTAGTAAAGGACACCGTGGAACCACATAGGCTGGGTGTCGGTACCTTCCCAATCGGTGATTTTCTCCGCCGCTAGGGTCTCTAGATTGAACAACCAAATGTCGGTAGCAAGGCCGCCTCGGTAGCGCTTCCATGTGCGGGTGTCACGAGTCCGTGGGGTGTAAGCAAGCCACTTGCCATCTTCACTGACACTGCCCATGGTTCCATACGGCACCGGCAATGCGGTGGGCATTCCACCTGTCACGGGCACGGTAAAAATCTGCGCCTGACGCGCCAAACCAGCGAGACCATTGGCGTAAAACAGCAGGGTGCCATCGGCCTGCCATGCAAGCAGGTTTTCATGGCTCGGATGGTGCGTGACGCGCTCGGCATAGCCACCATGGATGGAGAGGGTGTATAGGTCGGTGTCGCCGTCGTAGTTACCTACGAAAGCAACCGACTGACCATCCGGGCTGAACTTGGCAGAACGTTCACCGCCATCGGGACCAGCCAAAGGCGATGCCATCCCCCCTTCCCGCGGGACCAACCAGAGGTCATTCGCATAGGAAAAGACAATGTGGGAGCTGCTGACGTCCGGATAGCGCAACATTCCAGCGGGAACGGGCTCGGATGGTGTCTGCGCAACTAGCGGGAGTGCAAGGAGAAGAAGGGGAAGCATTAATTTTTTTGGGTCCTGGGGGCTTCAGCCTAACGCGCTACTGGGCTTGCTGTTGGAGCATTGTCGCTTGAAGAAAGATGTTGCCTCACCCAAATCTCTGGCTTAACGTAAACTCACCTTCTGTGAGTGCGGCCCACGCTGCACCTTGCTGTTATGGAATCCGATGCCTACCTACTTGGCACTGCAACCCCCGAATTGCAGCGTCTAAAACTCCAGAATGATTTGTGGTCCGCCTCGACCCAACAACTGTGGGATCGCGCTGGCTTTTCCGCAGGGCAATCTCTGCTCGAAATGGGCTGTGGACCGGGATTTTCCACCCTGGCCTTGGCGGAACGGGTTGGTATGGCTGGCCAGGTGCTTGGCTGGGATCGCTCTAGCTCCTTTTTAGAGCACTTAGCTACCTGTGCTGCGAAGAATGGCATGCCGTGGGTTCAAACCCTTCAGGGCGATGTCCTCCCTCAGCTCAAACCGGAACTGCGCAACTCCTTCGACGGCGTATTTACGCGCTGGCTACTGTGTTGGATGAAACGTCCGCTCGACGCGATCGAAGCTGCCTATCAGGCCTTGCGCCCTGGCGGGAAATTCGTGGTCATGGATTACTTTCACTACAGCTCGCTGGAACTCCTGCCCCCCACGCCCGCATTTCGACGCGGCATTCAAGCGGTGGAAAAGGCATGGTATGCCGCAGATGGAAACCCAAGGATAGGGTCCATCCTGCCGCGCTTAATGACGGAGGCTGGCTTTGTAGTGGAACATGTGCATCTCAATACGCGCTACGCAACTCCTGGCGACCCATTGTGGCAATGGCCCATGTCCTTCTTCCCTAACTTTATGCGCCAGCTGGCAGAAGACGGATTCCTTGATGCCCAGGAAGCTGAGGATTTCCTCGCCGCCTTGGTTACGAGAGAATCCCATCAGGATGGTTTATTCCTCGCCCCACCGATGATCGAACTGGTGGCAGTGAAGCCTTAACTCGCGTTTACTTACGCCAGTACTTCACCCATTCGGCTTCAAAACCGGCAAGGTCTACAGTGTAAATTCGACGGATTGCAGCTTCGACTGCATTCACATCCCCACGCGGTAAACGGCCCACCGCCTGCAAGAATTCTGGGAACTTCTTTTTGCCAAACTTGCTATAGCGCACGAAGTCAATAATGCTTGCTGCTTGTGCATAGTGATTGCTTGACTTCTTCTCTCCAGTCGCCGACTTCCCTTGGTCATTTAGAAGGCTTGGAATCACAAAGAACTCACGAAAAGGCGTAAATCGGTCATTCCGAGCAGCATTGCGCGCATAACCTTTCCGCTCGTTTTTGCTGGTCGACATCAACTCCGCAACGCCTTCTTGAAACCAAGAGCCGCCCCCGCCCAAGCGCAGACGATTAGAAAATATCTGATGGGTGGCCTCGTGAACGTGCACTGGATCTACAGGTGAATCGTAATAGGTTGCATAGTAATCTCGCCAAGCATGACCTTTACTGTTACGCGCGCGCGCCTTGCTAATACCGGCAATCCCTGCGTAGTAGTCGACGTACTCCTCGCGTGTTCTAAAAAGGAAAACTGGCATAAGTTTGCGACCTTTCACTTCCGGAAAGGGAAAAGTCTTTTGGATATCGGAATAGCACTCCTCCATCTTCTTAGCGAAGAGCTTGCCACTCGAGGAGTCGGTAAAAATTATGTAGTGGTCGGTGCGCACAATCTTCAACTTCCCTGCGAGTTCCAGGGGGCGATCACGCTCCCATCGCACTAATGCCTCTTGCTCACTCCATTCGGCATTCTCACTCTCACCATAAAACTCTATGCCCGATTTAAGAAACTTCTCTATCGCCTTGCGCGTTTTCTTGTCCGGTGGCGGCGTGCAACCCAGACGAAAGGTGTAGCCGCGATCGGCGGTTAACCCAGCCAAGACAAACTGGGTCGAAGTGCGTTCCGTGTGATCGTATTCGCCCCAACTGGCGATTACCCCGAAAGGCATAGTGCCAAAAGGGCCTGACACGGGATACTCCTCTTCGAAATGGAAATCGCCTTGCCCCTCACGCTCACGGCGATTGAATGCTACGTTCGCAGAAACGTCGAAGGGATCAAACATGCCCCAAGCCTGTCGCGGAATGAGCCACAGAGACATATCCAGCTGGAAATCACCCATATGGCCCTTCCAGTTGTGCAGGTTCTGGCTGCCGGAACCCGCATGATTTTCGGTTAGATTCACCGTCTCGGGGACTGAAATGCGCAGGGTGTGGGCTTCGAACTCCCAAACGCCCTTCTCGCCTTGGGATTGGACCGCAAATAAAATTGGCGCGGCAAGTAGCAGTGCAAACATAAATCTATCCTACCCGCAGCGCAAGATACCGGGCCAGTGAAATAGCCCGGCGAGAAAACCGCCTATTCGTCTTCACTGACAGTGATGATGTCCTCCAAGGAATCCAGCTTACGGCGATTCTCTGGGTCGATATCACCCGCCAGAAACATGAGACGCGAACCTTCTTCCTTGTCCCCAAAGCGACGCATAGCCTCGCCGTAAGCGTAGTAAAACTCACCAGTCATGGGCGAAATGGAAATAGCGGTCTTCCAGTGTTTCTCGGCCAGAGCCCACTGCTCGGCTTTATCTCCTTTGCCGCGCCGAGCTTGGCTCACCAATAGTTTGGCAAAGTGGTGATAGGCCAAGGCACTTGCCTCCCCGGTCTCAATCGCCTCGGTATACAAACGACGTGCACGAATAGGGCGGTCATAACGCTCGGCATTCTTCGCCGCCTTCTCCTTGCCATGCGAACTCGTGACCTTTAGCTCGGTCTCAATGTAGGCATACCATTCGCGTTCAAGTTCGAGCAACTGCTCATGGTCTTTAATTTTCATGAAGCGCATAAAGACTTCGAGAACCTCTTCCTGAGGCACGGTCTTTAAGTTATCGACTCCCATCGAATCCCGCTTTACCTTCTTGTCATTGGCAAGGCCTACATAGAACTTACGGAACTTTTTCTCGTACCGTTTATCGTTCATCAGAAAGTGCACGAAGGTCCAACCCCAGGTGTAATGCTGATACATGCGTTCGCTCAGCATTTTCTCCAATGACATCCATTCGTCTTTCGCGATGTCGGTCTGCACTTCTGTCAGGCGGCCTTCCAGAATAAGGCCGGAAGTGAGCTTCTTCTTTACCGGGTCCCACTCGCTTGCACCGTAGTACTCGGCAAGAGCTTCACCCGGCCAGTGAGGGTAAGAGAATTCAACATTCACTAACTTCTGCAAATAATGGTTCGCCTCATGAAACATCACCTCGCGGGAGAGAGATGGATCAAGACGATCGTAATAAATGTCTAGCTCCAGAGGCTTCACAAAGCGGAAGTAGCCGAGCACACCCCGACGCGCACCACTCACTTGGTGAAAAAGTTCCTCATCGCTGTAAAAGCAAACTAGGAGCCTGGTGTCCTTGGGGTCGAGTGCATATCCCTTTGACGGCTTTACCTTCCATTCTTTGCAAAACGCGGCAAAGTAGGCTTCCATCTGAGCCGCATAACTATCAAACACATAGGGCGGAATGGTGTGCTCAAAATTGAAGTATTTAGTCTTCACCTTGTAGCGACTACGCCATTCCGAATGCGCATCGATGTCATCAATCATCGCACGACGGTCTGCAACACGTTTCTGCAGGGTAATCTCGCGCTTACGCGCAGAAACCCACTTACCTTCGAAAGGCACCAAGCCATCTTCCAATTTTTGCCGTTCTTCCTCATTTTTGGCTTCATAAGGGACTGCTTCCTTCCCGACCAAAAGCACATCCTGGATTAAATCCATCGGCACGGTGACCTCACCGTGAGGATAGTGCGCAATAAATCCATCTTCCACTGCCTCAAGATTGAGACCATCAAAAATCTGGCCATCCTTGAGCATAAGAATGTCTTGCTGGGCAACTGCTGCGGAAGTTGAAAACGTCAGCAGCAAGAGAGAACAAAGAAAGGTGTGCATTTGCTTACTTAATGGTGCGCAGGTAATCCGCATCGAGTTTATCCCAATCCTTTTGCGTCCAGTCGGAGAAGGTCCGTTGGTAAACCTCATTGGCAATCGATTCGGCGCGCTCCTTCCAAACATTTTGATTGTTCTTGAAAGCCTCATCCTCTTCTTCCTCGGTGGTAGGACCGTCATCCTCCATATCGTCCCCGGCATCACTCAAGGCCTCTTCCTCGTCCAGGATATCCTTCAGATGTCCCAGATATTCCTCTGCCAAGTTCTTCGTCAGTTTCGATTTTGCACCTTTCCCAACCATGAGATAACGCACAAAGGCCCCAAACTCACGCCAAATGGTGTCTTTGCCACGAAAGTCAGAACTGGTCATCTTGAACATCTCACTGGGCAAAGTAATCGTTTCATCCTTCAGTGCATCGCGCAAACCAGTCTTTGCCCAATTGTCCGGCTCAAAAATCAGCTTGTTCCCTTTCACCTCGGCAGTGTGAAGCATGCTGTCCATGCCGTAACGGAACCAAGCCGGAATCCGAGAGTACAACTCGCGGTCTCGTTCATAGAACCAATAACGAAAGGAACGGTCATTGACTTGGCCCGAATAATAATCGCCCATCGAGCTATTGTCTTTACAGGTGAGGATTTCAATATTGGTAAAGCTCCAACCGCTGCCACTCACAAACATGCCCATTTCTTCCGAGTTCTTACAAATTCGAATGATCGGTCGGCGCACATATTCGCCTTCTCCAACAAAAGGGAAATTCTCCTCCAGCCAAGCGAACATGAGATCGACTTGCTTTACCACCTGCTTGGTGTCCTTTTTCTTAACGTGCGAGAGAACTAAAAACCGGCCACTATCATCCGCAGTCCATTCTTCCGGAAGGTTTGCCAAAGCCTTGCGGTGCTGGTCTTGTTCAATCGAAATCCGTACTTCCCTACGCTCTTCTGGAGTATCCCCAGCATTAAACAACTCACGCAGGCTTTGCGAAGATGCGTCGCTTGCCTTCGTTCTTTCAATCACCTTGAAAGATCGGAAACGTGCGCTGAACTCTTTCTTCCATTTGTCATAGGCACCCTCCAGGCATTCAAACTGGACCGCGACATCGGCGTGGCCAAGGTGATAAACCCAGGTGGTGATGCGTTTCGGGCCAAGCCGCGAGCTCTTCTCCACCTTAATCGAGAAAGCTGTCACCTTGACACCACGAATCTCTAAGCTTTCCTCACTGTCCACATACCAACCACCATCACGGTAAGTTTTGCGCAAATACTCCTCGTAATCCTTATATGGGTTTTCCAGACGTAAAGTGGTGGAAATTGTTTTCCCCTTATCCTTGCCGCCGAGATCCAGATCAATGTCCGTCTTCATGCTTTCTCCAGTGAAAGCAATCATGGTCATCTCGGGCTTGTGGTTGTAAGTCCAACCGAAAGTTTCGTCGGTATAGTGGTTCGATTTGTTTGATTGATAGCGCCCCACGATCCAACGCTCATTATTCTGAATCGGAATTTGATTCCACTTCTTTGGCGTGGTCATTTTGAAACCGAGTTTTTCATCCTCGTGCTGCGCATCATCGCGCGGCCCTATGGCAGTGGTTTCAACGGTCGTAGGCATCGACCCCAAAGTTGCGCCCGAGAAAACCAGGGCTAGTGGGAAGAAAATAAGGGGGTTGAACATGATGGTTATTCTAATGGCTAAGGTAATCCTCTCCACCCTGTTGGGGCATTTCATTGGCAAAGTAACGCAAAAATTTGCCCAACGCTATGAAACCAGCCTTTTTTCGGTCAAAAAGCCTACTTTGAGGCCTTTTTACACCAAATCCTCTCCCATTTGGAACGAAACGCTACCTTTCCATCAGCCTAAAAGGGAGAACAAGTCGTCAGGGGCGGGCACCTCTAACTCCAATCGCGCCGCCGTAAGAGGATGATCGAGGCACAGTTTCCAGGCATGAAGCCCAAGACGCCGATCACGCTGCCCGTAGCGGACATCGCCGACCACGGGATACCCCGCCCAAGAAAGGTGCGCACGAATTTGATGCTGACGTCCGGTCTCAATCTGCACATGCAATAAGGAACGGCCCTTGCATGATTTTTCAGTTGAGAAATGAGTCACTGCAGACTTGGCCTCAGGGTGTAGGCTGACATGAGTGCGGAAGCCTTTGGCATCCATGCGTAAAGCACGATCAATCGTGCCATGCGCAGGCTCAGGGCGTCCTTCCACCACCGCCAGATAAGTTTTCTCTGCGCTTCCCCACGCCGCCGAGACTGCATCCTTGATGTCGCGCGAGGTAGCAAACAACAGCACCCCCGATGTTTCACGGTCCAAACGGTGTACAGGGTAGAGCTCAGCTCCCCCACGCAACTGGGTTAGTTGTTCACGCAATAGACCTAGGGCATGACGCTTCGGTTCCTTTGCAGAAGCCACCGACAGCAAGCCAACGGGTTTATCGATTGCAATGAGGGCGCCGTCGTCATAAACAATTTCGAGCGTTCCTGCTTTTTTGCGCATGCCATGCCCCTTTGGCAAAATCTCGACCACGTCCTCCGCCTTCAATCGAAATGCATTTTGACGCACCGCAACGCCATTAACTAAAACACATCCGCTCTGCAAACGCTGCTTGATGTTATTGCGCGACCAGCCACCTAGCTGCTCAGCCAAAAGCTGCAGCAAACCGGTATCCTGCTTGACCTCAATTCGATTCGACATGGCTATTCCTGTTCAGTTTGAGGGGCCTCAACGACCTTTGCTTGGGGATTAAGCACTTCAAGCCCCAATTCTTTACGGATTGCTTTCTGCAATTCCTTCGGCTTAAACCCACGCGGGCCCCGTTTACCGGCATAAGCAATTTTCCCATCCTTACCCACCAGGTACATACGATCCGGTTGCGCTTGGTAATTGCGATTCACCTGGTTATCGATGCCGTCGACCACCGCCGGCAAACGCTTGAGAGAAAGACTCACCATGCACTTTCCGGCCACGGCAAAGCGCTCTTCAAAAGTGATTGGCTCCTCCACCAACGGTGCATTACGCGCAGTGTTTGGCGAAGCGCCATCGAATGCGTGCGCTTCACTGATGTAAACCACTACGAATTGCACCTCCTTACCATATCGATCAAATAATTGATTTAGCCGACCGGCTGAATTGCGAAAGGGCGGTCAGGTGTACGAGCCAAAAATCAGAGCCACTGGTTTCTTGCCGATAAAGGAGGAGAGGCGAAGCGCTTGCGGATGCGCCTGGCCCTTTGCGGCCTCCTTCTTTTCCACATCCACATCCTTAAGGATGAGCAAGCGCAATTCAAAATCCGGCGCGACTTCCCCCACCTTCGGAGCAAGCACCAAACGGTTACGGATTTTCCGGTCTTTGGGTCTCGGCTTCATGCGGTCGCCCGCCGCCTCGATATCGGCTTGAGTTAGGAAGCCATCTCCATCAGTGTCAAGATTTGCGAAAGCATCAGCTCCACGTTTATGCTCCTTGGGCGAAATCTTGCCGTCGTGATTGGCATCGTATTTCTCCTTCAAGATTTCCCACACCGGGGGCGGTGCCAAAGAAGAGGACACTGGAGGTTCTTCCTGCTGACACAGCAAGGTGAGCGTGAGTGTGGCGGCGCAAAGCATGGGTGAAAACCCCAAGATAACACTTTGGGTGCTTAAAACCGCTAAGCCTAGCTCGGATAATGGATGTAGGCAGAGCTTCCACCGCAACATTTGGATAAACTTAGTGCGCCATGGACATCCGCAACAAGACCCCGCGCCCACTCAAGATTTCGCTGCCTGGTGGCAAGGTTTTGCGCCTTGGACCACGCATGACCGGCCAGATTTCGCCTAAAGCTGCGGAACATGAGACGTTAAAGAAGCTGCTCGACGAAGGCGTAATTGAGATTCTCGGCGATGGCGGCACCAAGGGAGTTGGCGGCACGGTTACGGATTCTGGCAACGGGCCTGGCCAAGCTGGTCCAGCTGGAGGCGGCGCGATGCGGCGCAGCGGGGATCGCTAAGCCTAGAGGCGGATTGCCTCCTGAAATCCAACGAGCTTTGCCGATAGAGCAAGGATGGGCTGAACTGTGGCCTCATCTAGCTTGGCATGGCCCTAGAACAGCAGACAATACCAACATCCACCCTTGTGCGGACCTTATGGATCGCCCAGGTGTCGATCCTGCTCGCAAGTATGGCAGGCCAGGGGTCTCGGTTCTTCTTAGACCATCCGAGTGTGAAGGGCATCGTTCCACTCTTTTACGTCGACTATGAGCGCAATATTCCGGCCTTCTTTTCGATGTGCCTCCTATTTCTTGCCTCTCTCATTCTGCTTGCCATCACCGTGCAGCAGAAAAAGCACGGCCTGCAACATGTTTGGAAATGGGCCACTCTTAGCTTCGGCATGCTCTTTATGGCATACGATGAAGGCTTTCAAGTGCATGAGAATCTCACCATGCCGGTGCGTGAACTTTTAGGCGGCGACGAATTTGGACTCTTCTACTTCGCCTGGGTGATTCCGGGCCTGATCGTAGTTGCCGCCCTTGGACTATTCTTCTTACGCTTCCTCATCTGGCTTCCTAGCGTAACTAGAAACCGCTTCCTGCTTGGTGGTGCCTTGTTCGTTGGCGGTTCCTGTTTCGTGGATATCGCTGGAGGCTACTATGCCGAGAACTGGGGCACCGATCACTGGAACTACAGCCTTCTCGCCACCTTAGAAGAGGGCATGGAAATGGGTGGCATCATCGTTTTTATCCGGGCGTGCTTACTTTATGCCCGCGAAAGTTTTTCCGAAATCCGCCTCCGCTTTTAGATTCGTGGGACGAATGCAAAACGACCCAGCCCAAAAGCTAGGTCGTACGGATGCGACTGCAAATCAATCCCATAGAAAAGAGACGTGCGGTCCTTTGCGACTAGCTTTGCTCTTTCTTCTTGCGACGACGCGAGAGCGCTCCAGCGGCAGATGCTCCACCTAGAAGCGCAATCATAGTGATAGGCTCTGGTGAGTTCATCGGCACGCTTCCACCGCCTTCACCACTATGGCCACCACTGCCACCGTTACCGTGGCCACTATTGTCGCCATCACCGTCGCTGCCGCCACCTTCGCTATTGAGATTTCCAGAACCGCCTCCACCGTGACTACGATCCGTGGGATTTTGCACATTTAGGCCGTTTGCAGCCATAAATGCACCACTTTCAGGGTGGAGTGTACTGGCTTGAGCACTACTGCCCACAAGGCACACAAGGAATAAGGAGGAAAGGAGGTATTTCATGGGGATGTTTTGGGGGAGAGGACCAAGGCTGCGCTTGACTCAGAATACTATCCCCTAAAAACAAGGCCATTCTTAGGAAATCGCTTATTTTTTCCGCCAAGCCGCGAGCCCAAAACCAGCCCTCCAGCCCTTGGTGGCTAGGAGCAGGCGCTCCCAATCAGCTGCGGCGGCGGGTTAAGGTGGCAAGTGATGAGACATCGCATCAAGCCCCCCCACGTATTCCTCATCCTTCTGCTTGCCGCGATAGGCCTCTTTTTACTTTGCAAGCAAGAGGCATCCACTGCGGATCTGGCGGCCCCCGCGCACCTTGAAACCATGCCAGCCCCCGCCTCCGAACTTGCGGCGGCAGAGCTGGAAGCCGTCAGCAAGGAAGTTGCGGTGAACACGCCGTCGGTAGAACGCCTCAACCCCGCGCCTCGCGAAAACGGCAAAACCTGGGTGGTCCATGGTTTTTGTGCCGAACCTCTACCTACCAAGGTCCAGCAGGCCGAGATCCGTGCCACGCTGCACGCCGGCCACCATGCCGATGCACCCATCCTCGAGGAAGCTGTGCTTAAGGCAAATGCCGAGGGTCAATTCTCCTGGGCGCTGACTCCCCCAGAACAGACCGTCTATCTCTATGTTCGCCCTAAAAAAACAGAGAAGTTGAGTGGCTATGGCGACGGGCGACGCATCTTGTTGGGCCAGAGTCCTCCGCAGGATCTTCGCGTGCGTTTCCTGACTTGGGACTTGCCGCTTCACGGCAGTGTTCTGGATATCGATGGAAACCCGATTCCAGATGCGAGCGTTTCAAGCTTGGGCCGCACCATCCCGATCAACGCACAAGGGCTGTTCTCTGGAATAGCGACCTCGTCGAACGAAAGCGCGGTGGTGACTGCGCGCGCTCCTGGCTTTGTGCCGCAACAGCAACGCTTCCCCACCGCAGGGCTCGCAGACAAGAACATCGAATTTCAACTTCTGCGCGGTATGAGCCTTGCAGGCTTGGTGGTCGACATCAATCATGTGCCGATCCAAGGAGTTGAGGTGAAAACCTTTACCCAAAACGCCGAAGCCGTCTATTCCGACGCAGCTGGGCGCTTCCGCCTCGGAGCTCTTGCCGCTGACAGTGGATCGGTCATGGTCTATGCCCGCAGTGCTGACTATGCCGAGACCATGATTCGCTTAGAGACCAGCGGCGAAGACATGACGGACCTAGTTTTGATGATGCATCGCGGCGCCACGGTGCAAGGCAGCGTGATGCTCGAAGACGGCACTCCAGTAAAAGATGCCAATGTCTATCTCGGATTTTCACCCTATGCCTACAACCGTGTCGACGCCTACACCGATGCACGAGGAGTCTTCGAGTTTGCTCACGTCGGCGCGGGAAGCAACACCTTGGTGGTCGAACAACCCGGATTCTTGCCGCATAAAACCGAGTTCGAAATCCCAGCGGGATATGCCAGCGTAGAACCGCTACAGGTTGTTCTGCAACAAGGACTCAACCTGACTGGCCTAGTGGTGGATACCGATGGCAACCCCATGGAAAAGGTCTGGGTTTCGGTTGCCATCGGCAGGTCTGATACCGCGCAACGCCCCAAAACAGATGCTGAAGGCCGATTCCGTTTGACTGGTTTGCCTGCTGAGAACGTCACCATTTCCCTCTACATGCCAGGGTATGTGCGGCTGGAGCATAAAACGGTTGCGGAGGATTATCAGAACTCGGATTTGCGTTTGGTGATGCAAAGCAGCAGCGGCATTTCTGGCACTGTGGTCGATGCTGTGACTGGCAAAGCGCTCGACAAATTCCGCATTCAGTTGTCGCACCCTACGCATCTTCGCGCTGACCAGACCTCGGTTCATTCGTTTTCGGCGAGTTGGAGCGCACCTGGAAAAACCTTCCACCAAGCGAATGGCAAATGGTCCGCCGTCGGTGAAGGATTCCAACCAGGATCCTGGATCGGCGTGAGCGTCTTCGCGGAAGGCTATGTTTCGCAAAGCATGGATGCCGTCCTTATCCCCGCAGACCCCGCAGCATCACCGCTTTCATTTGCGCTGCGTAAAGGAGCGGGCATCGAAGGCGTGGTGCTGCCGCAAGCCGGTGGTGCTCCCATTCACGGCGCTACGGTGACTGCCTTGCGCAAAGACGATTTAGAGACCTGGAGAGATCTGAAACGAAAGGGTTTTCCACAAGCCAAAACCGACAGCGAGGGGCATTTCCAGATGGACGGCCTCCCCTCCGGTGATCTATGGTTTCGTGTCGAGCATAAATCTTGGCCGAGCCAAACCGTAGGACCGATTTCCATGCCCGAGTCCGGATCGCCCGCACCATTGACCCTTCTGCTGCATGCTGGTGCAAGCCTCTATGGCAAGGTTCGTGGCCGCGATGGGATGGTGGTTCCAGGTGCCGAGGTTAGCGTCATGCGTCAGGCGCAAGGAGCATCTCCGCTGCTGATGAAGTCCACCACCACAGATCTGAATGGTGAGTATCGTTTCGAACATTTAGCCGACGGAACCTATGACGTCAGCGCAGACCGGGTCCCCAACCTACCGGATTCCATTTCCATGACCTTGCGCACCCTGCTTCAAGATGGGCAAGACGTGCGCATGGATTTCGACGCCACCGGCACGGCCTCGGTCAGCGGCGCCATCCTCTGGGACGGCGTGCTACCCAAACGGCTCCAAGTACAACTGTCGCTCCCTTCGCGTTGGGATGACAGCGCCTCGGCCTTAGTGCCGGGGGCCGCGATTTCCGTGGGCTATTCCACACAGGTGGTGGATGGAAAATTCCGTTTCCCCAACGGTTGGTTAGACTGCTACATTCGACTCCCCGGAGAAAGGAAGTCACAACCAGTAATCTCGGAGGCAACCTCATCTATGAATTGCCGAGGAGCAATTTTAATAAACTCCGACACTAACCAGTTATGCCTCCGCTTTAAGTGTTCTCGCAGCGTTAATGGATCGTAACGACTTAACTCACTCAGGCGGTGCATTGCAGCGAACGTGAGACTCATGGGTGATCGGTTTACATAATGCTCTCCAATTTCTCCCCGCTTGATATACCAGAGCCGAGTGACTCCAAAGATATAGCAGATATCCTTGCGAGCTTTCCGATGATACTGCATGAGCCTTTCCATATTCGCTTTTGAATTTGGGGCCTTTGCATCCCACTTGAACCTCGCTTTCATTCGAATAGTTCCTTTTTCAGATACGCCTTCATCGAACTCCCAAGTGGAAGGCAACTTATTAGCGGTATGCCTACTGTTGTACCTCTCCTCAAAATCGGCACACAACCAAGCCTCGGTAGTCTTGGGGATTCGAACGAATCGCAAGTTCTTAATCGGAATGTAGAGGTCTGTCATCGAAGCAAAGGTCAAAGAATTGGCCCGGTGGATATAGGGTAAGTTGTACAGTGCTTGCCGAAGGGAATATTCAATTTTGCTAGTAGGCTCTCCAATAAGGCGGCAGAGACCAGCCAGAACGCCCCCTGACATGAACTTCACCCGCTCTGAATCCAAGGAAATCCTTGGCCCCTTCTTGCTGCCGCTGACTCCATGATCGGGACTAACATCTTCCCCCCTGACCTTCAGTAAGCATTTCGTGGCATTTAGGAAACAATAATAGGCTGGGAGAGGAGCGGATGTTGGAGGAAGAGCTCTTGCAGCTTCAGCAAATTCTCTGGCCTGCAACCAATATTCTCGAGCTTTGAAATGCTTCTTTCGCTTGAGCCACAAGTCTACATAGTCCCATGGATCTTCAACGAGGACTGTTTCAGATGAGAAATCTGGATTCGCAATAGCCTTCCGAGGCCGCAAAACTCTACTCCGGAATTTAATTTCTTGAAAAACCATAGGACTCACTCACACAAGTCTAACCGGTAATCCTGCCGAGCTCTATGGAATCGCTTCTGCTCGCAACTCTAGTCAATATTACACTCTCCGGTTTAGGAGCTAGCCTTCAAAATCAAGGGTCTGGCGGGAAAAGATGAGTGCTCGGCGGACCGATATATTCACCCAAGCATAATTCAGGACGCAAGGAGCTCTCAGCACAGGATTCCTGTGTTCATCGCTGATAACATCATGTGGATACAATCAAAAAGAGAAGACCTAGAAATCGCATGATTCCTAGGTCTTCTCCGAGAGTTGGTAGCGGGGGCAGGATTCGACGCGAAGCGCGCGGAGAGAGGCGCAGCCGAACGTAGCAACCGTAGCCAAAGAAGACTGGGCCGCTGGCAAACGCAAAAAAGCCGGTCGCGCTTGCGCGAAACCGACTTTTCTGTGTTTGGTAGCGGGGGCAGGATTCGAACCTGCGACCTCCGGGTTATGAGCCCGACGAGCTGCCAGCTGCTCCACCCCGCGATTCAGGCCGGAGATTTTAACCCCTCTGAGGGGCGAGTCAAGCAAGCTATGGCTTAATCGACGGAGTATTTAGCCCGGGCCTAAAGGGGGTCGGAAACAGCCTTCGGTGAGTCCCCTGCGGCCGGCTCTTGCGCAGGTGTAGAAGTAGGTTCTTCCTCGCCAGCTCCCTGCTCGGGAAGCTCCTCCACCGCCGGATCTACGCCAGTCCCCTCAGCAGAGTCCACGGCCTCTTCCACCGGCGTTGGAGGAGGTAAAACCGCCTCTGGCTCCGCTGCCGGAAACTTCTCTCTCACTTGCTCCAGCAAATACCGGTAATCGGCTTCTGGCTCTCCGAGAGCCTCCATCGCGGTCAACAAGGTCCTCCCCTGCACCCGCAACTCGGGAGTGTCGGCATTGTCGGCGGCGAGCAAAATGGCAAAACCAAGCTCCCATTTCTTTTTCAGGTCGATGCCAGGGTTTGGCAGTAACTCGGTAAACAGTGGAATGATGGCTCCCACCTCATTGCGTTGTAGCTCAATCTCCACCAAGTAAATCGGCCAAACCAAGGATTCCGGTTCTTGCACCATCAAGTCGCGCAAACGGGTCACAGCATCTGCCGCATAACTAGCATTGCCGTTGCCTGCCCCTTTAATCATAAGTAAATCCCAAACCGCAGTCGCATGCTTGCGGTCTAGGTCAAGACGTTGCTCTGGAGTGAGTCCGTCTAGGGGGAAGTTGCGCACCACACGGAACGCGAACTCACGGTCAAAGCGCTTCACCATGAGAGCCCGCACCTGCTCCATTTGGGCAAAGTCATTCCCAATCTGAACTACCAAAGCTTTGCCATAAGCCTCACGCAAAGTAGGGCCAGGAATGAAATCCAAGAGGACTTCTAAAACTCCGGGCACTTTGGACTCAGACAAGGAGGCAAGTAAATCCTTCTGCAGGACGACCTCGGTTTCATCGCGCAAGCGATGCACCATCAAAAGAGATGCGTTGGGCACCTTCAATTTGCGCATGCTGGCAATCGCCTGCTGGCGCACCTGTGCTTGAGGATCCGCGAGTAAAGCGGGCAGGATTTCCTGCAAAATCGTGATCTCTGGATGACGTTCTGCCACCCCGGTCATAGCCACCAAAACCGCAGCGCGATCGACCTCGGAACCTTCTGCATCCACCGCCAACGGGCGCAATACCTCGAGAAAGTTCGGCCCGCCAAGGCGTCGGATGGCGGAAAGAATGGATTCACGCACCGAGCGGTCATTCTCCACCGCAAGCGCAGACTGAATCAAGGCTTCCAACTGTGCTGGGTCCGCAGAGTTCACTTGCTCGGCCAAGCTTGCTAGTCCTGACCACAATGCCTGACGCACCGCAACCTTGCCTGCAGGCCCCTCAAGTGCCTTCGGATACACCCCGTTGAGTCCCCGCAACAAGCCTTCCCAGGCGACTTCAACCGGCTGCACCAGCTGCAGATAGCGCGCAGCTGCAACCCGTTCTTTCTCCACGCCAAATTCCAATGCTCGGAGCAAAGGGTTCAGGGCCTCGCGCGCCTTCAGTACATGCGGAACCAAGGCCAGTAACGCAATGCGTAAATCGGCATCGCTTTCTTGATTCAGTGCATTACGCAGGGCATCGGCAACTTGTGCATTGGTGTCAGCATCTAAGGATTGAAAGTCCATGCGGTTCAATGCCTCGTAGGCCAGCACCCGAATCGGTTGGCGTGGATGGGTGACTCCATCGAGGACATCGAAGGAGGCGGCAGCGCCCTGAAGACGTCGACGCCAATCTTCTAACTCACGAGTTTTTTGAACCTCAATAGCGCGTTCCAGCCAAGCCGCGCGGTCGAGGTCCTTGGCTCCCTTCCACCAAGCAAGAAACGCAGCTTGGGTACCAAACTCCTTTCCTGTGAGATTCTCTAACGCGACCCGTACTTCACTAGAGAACTTTGGATTCTCTAACAAGGTAGCCAACTGCTCGAGAAGAAGATGATTCGAAGTGGCCAAACTTCCAGCAGCGTGAATCGCACCAAGCAGCAAGGAATCGTTCTGCCCACTTGGAAGCGCTAAAGTTTCCAAAATGCGGGCTTCTAGCGCCGGCCACTGTTTGGCAAGCGCACGATATTGCGTGCGCAAATCAAACTGCAGATAACCGTGGCCATCGGCAGCGAGCAAGAAAGCCCATTGTTCCGAAGGCGCCAACGTAGACAAACTGCTTAAAACTAAATCACTAGCTTGATTGCGTTGCGCAAGTTCCATGTCCGGCGCTTGTAGCGAAGACCAAGCTTCCACCACCGCGGGGTCCAGCTTGAGGGCTTCAGGTAACTCCGGCCCTCCAGCTTGGAAGGCAAGTAGCGGGACACAAAGCAGCAGGGCGAACACGGATTTAGTCTAACGGAGAAAGCGTTCTGATTTATCGGAATCCGGACACGATTCCCTTCAAATCAAAATGCACAAGTACTTTCTCTACGGCCGATTCGGGTGTTTCGTTGGAAGAAACCACCAGCGACGACGCCTTGTGATAGGCCGGCGTCCTTTGCGTTAAAAGCTGATTTACCTCCGTACTGAGTTCGAGATCGGTCAGGGCCGGCCGCGGATCCAGGCGTTGGCGCCGCAGCAACTCCTCCGCCGGACACTCCAACCACACCACCCGGGCGTGGTCTTGCAGCCGTTGCACTGAGGATGCGCACTCCACCACCCCGCCTCCCGTAGCAACGACGGTAAACGGTTGACTCATCATGTCGCTTAGGACTTGCGCTTCGAGCACGCGGAATCCTTCCAGGTCGTGCGCAATCCAATCCTCTACGCTGCGACCCGATTGTTGCTCCAACACTTCGTCGGCATCAAGGAAACGCCACTGCAAAGCATGCGCAAGCATACGCCCCAAGGTGGACTTCCCGCTTCCACGCGCGCCAATCAACACCAGCGCTTGCCGATCGTGTAAATACTGTTGCAAGCTTCGTTGTAAGTCCGCCGACAATGGTTGAGGCTGATCAGGGATGACCGCGCGATACTGGGCAAGCATTTGCAGCAACAACATTTGCGTGCCAGGAATGGGCCGCGCACCGGCAGCCTCGGCCTGCAGCAACCACTCGGTCTGGAGTGGGTGATACACCATGTCGAGGCTGGGAGTGTTGGGGCTAGGCGGGCGTCCTTCACACAGAATCCCAGGATGTTCCACACTGCCAACCGGTGTTGCTTGGATGACAGCTTGAAAGCGAGACGGCTGCACATCTTGCATCTCTAAACGCGTCGCCAATGTGACCCCCCACCCGCGACGTTCCGCCTCCACCTTGACTGCACTTGCGGCAGCGCCCGCGCCAAGAATCAGCAGCTGCGACCCTGCTGGTGCATCGGCCACCTGCAGGGCATCCATAGCTCCAACACCATCACTATTGCCGCAGCACCAAGCGCCGTCTTGAGACAGCAACAAGTTCGCCGCCCGACATGCCTTTGCCGCTTCTCCAAGCGCACCGTCTAAGGCATGGCCCAGCGCAAAGGACTGTTGTTTATGCGGTGCCGTGACTGAGAAGGCGGTGACGGCATGGCGCTTGGCTCCAAGCAGAAAGGCATCGAGGTCCTTTACCGGATACGGCAAGTACAAGCCAAATGGTTGACTGCGGTTCAAACGCATGGCTTCGGTCCAAAGATGTGGGCTCAAGCTATGCAGTACCGGGTTGCCGATTACACCCAGCGCAGGCGTTTCTAAATCTAGTTTCTCTGGCAAGAGGTCCAACAAGGCACACACATCCCATTGACCAGGCGCCGTGTTTTCACCCGGCCAGCAGCTATAAATCCACGGCGTGCCACAACGCAAGGCCAGAATTCTGGATGCCCCACCGCCTGGCCCTTGAGCAAAGGCAAGCAAGGATGCGGATGGCATGGACTTGTACAGATCTAAAACTGGCCAAGCTTGTTCCGCAAAGTCTGCCCAAGCGACCACCTTGACGAGGTCATCGCCCGCGGTGCGACTGCGCAACTCATCAAGCACCGCGCGCAAATCAACATCTGCGGCTTCCTCTTGATGCCAACTGTGAATCCGCCGCACGCCATGCGGAAGCTTAGGCGGTATGCCTTCTTCAAAAGGGAAATCTACGGCATCAAATCCGGCTTCGGCGGCGCGCATGAGGCGAGCCAAGCGGGATTCCGTTTGCGGGACCGAGCGGCATGCTGCAATCCATTCAAACTGCGGATAATCGCCCTTCAATCGCGCAAGATCCAAATCGTCCGGCATAGCATCGAGACGTAACTCCACTCTGCCAATACGTCCGCGCAGCCAATCCAACCGCCTGCGCAATGAGGATTCCTCGCGCGCAAAAAGAGAGACCAGAATTCGCGACGGCTCGTTCACGGAAAAGCAGTCCGTCTAACGAGCTTCTTTAGCGATAGCACGCATGCGATCGGCTGTTTCATGCGGCAAACGCTGCCCCTGCTCGGCCAAGTCCACCACCAAATCAAGCAAGCCTGCGTAACGGTGTTTCTCTTGTTCACTCAAACTTTGCAGGTGGCCCTCAACGGTGGAAATATCTCCTCGCACCACCGCACCAGTCAGGGAACTCGAAGCGCCCTCTTGGTGTGCCGCATGCAATGCTTGACTAGCCATGCGTTCGACCACACTCCAAGTTTGCTCGCGGAACACCGGTTCCAATAATTCTGCCGACCACGCGCACAAAGCAGTAATGTGATTCGAAGCCAGGGCTAAACCCAGGTGATAACGACGGCGATCGACGCCAGCCTTCAAGCGCACAGGTTGTGCCCCCCAGACCTCGGCCACTTCCAAAACGCCTTCGCGCGCATTGGGGTCCGCCGTTTCCGTCACGAGTGCATGACGCAAAGTTTCTAGGTCACGTTGCGGCTCCACAAACTGCATGACCGGGTGCATGGCAGCGACAAAACCGCCCTCCAAACTGATCGGCTTCAGTACCTCAATATCGTGTAGGCCACTGGTGTGAATGAAGAGCTTTGAATTACAGGGGTAACTCGATGCAAATTTCTGGGCGACCGAAAGAATCAAGCTATCCGGGACACAGAAAATAATGACCTGCGCTTGCTTGGGTGCGCCTGCAGCATCGACCAAGGTGTGGATTCCATGTTCACTGGCCCAATCCATCCACGGCCCAGCTTCGGTGCCTAGCAAATAGACCTCTTCACCAGCTTGGCGGTGGGCAAGAGCAAGACTGCGTCCGACGCGTCCAGGGCCAATCAGTAAAGTGGTTTTCATGTTTATTCCAGGCTTAGATTTCTGCAATTGCCGGGCCCCGTAATAGTGGGACCACACAGACATGTTGACATAAGCTGTGCACCTTTGCAGCGATTTCCGTCGCCGATTGTGAATCTTCCGCGGTGCAGAAAAAGGTGCCGCCGCTGCCGCTTAGGTGAAAGCAGGCGACTTTACACAACGCGGCTTCGAATGCCGCCAAGGCCGGAGCCGTGCGCCGAGCTGCACTCAATAAGTCATTGACGCCCGGTTCGCGTGGGAAGCAAAGTGCCGACGGGGCATTTTCATGTGCCAGGGCATCGAAATCCGGCGCCTGCAGGACGCGGAAGACGTCGGCCGTTGGGACCGGAATGTTCGGAATCGCGAGGACTACATAGAGCTCTGGTGCAGTGGCGCTGGCGAGTAGAATTTCGCCTTGGCCCCCCATCAAACAAGCGGATTGCGCTTGCAGGAAAAAGGGAACGTCGCTGCCGAGCTCCAGGGCAAGAGATTCAAGACTTTGCTGGGGTTGTTGCGCGGAGATCTTCTGCAACAAAAGAAGTGCAGCAGCCGCATTACCACTGCCTCCACCAAGGCCACCTGCGGATGGAATATGTTTGTCTAACTCCCACGCTAAAAAAGGTGCCTGCCCCCCCGCTTTGCGCCACAAAGCATCGGCCTGCAGCACAAGATTACGCCCGTCCGTAGGAATGTCCTGCGCCATAGGCCCACGGATAGAAAGTGTGGATGCGGTCGCGCAGGGTTGCGCTTGCAGGGTATCGAACAAGCCGACGGCCACAAACCAGGAACGTAACTCATGCAAGCCATCGGCGCGACGTCCGAGGATCTCAAGGGTCCAGTTCAGTTTCGCGGGGCTTTGGATTTGCATTTAGACGGAAGGCGCTTGGCCTAACTCTAGATTATCCAATAAATGCACGCCATCCAAACGTGCAGCAATCACCGCGCGCCAGTTGCCAGAAGCACCCAGCTGTGCCGATTCGAAATCAGTGTCGGAAATGACATCGGCATAGGCAAGAACGGCAGCTGACTGTTCAAAGCAAGTGCGCATCGATTGCTCCAAGGCGCGAGGGTCGGTGCATCCGGCGTCAAAAGCAGCTTTGGCGCCAATCAAGGCTCGATGCAGAACAAGGGCTTCTTGGCGTGCGATGTCATCGAGATGAACATTGCGGCTCGAAAAAGCGAGGCCATCCTGCTCCCTCCAGGTTGGAGCTGCGTGAATCTGCAGCGGCATGTCTAGATCCTCAACCATGCGACGAACCAGGAATAGCTGTTGCGCATCCTTTTGCCCAAACACCGCATGCTGTGGACGACAACGCTGGAAAAGTTTGTGCACCACCGTCAACATGCCATCGAAGTGACCGGGGCGTGCGGCGCCTTCAAAGCACAAAGCCGAAGGCCCTGCTGCAATCCGCACTTGAAATCCATTGGGATACATGGTGCTTGCCGACGGCCGGTAAACCGCAGCCACTCCCATTTTCTTGAGCATGGCCAAATCAGCGTCCAAGGTTTTGGGATAGGCGAGCAAATCATCCTTGCGCTCGAACTGCAATGGGTTGATGAAGATTGAGACCATCACAGTGCTTGCACATTCCGCAGCGAACTCCAACAAGCTTCGATGGCCACGATGCAGCGCCCCCATGGTTGGCACTAAAACCACTTCTTCGGTATCCGGGATGGCATCGCGCCAAGCCTGCAACTGCGCATTGGATTCAAGAATCTTCATCTTCTCAATTTAGACTTTGCAAACATTCCAAGACCGTGCGTCCATGCTGCAGAGTCAGACGCGGTGCAAGTTGCACTAAGGGTTCCAGCACAAAACGACGTTGCGCTATGCGCGGATGGGGAAGTTGCAGAGTTTGGGTTTCATGAAGGACATCGCCATAGAAAAGCAGGTCTAAATCCAAAGTACGTGGCCCATTTTGAACTTCACGTAATCGTCCTTCACGCAACTCCACGTCCAAAAGCCAACGTAATAGCACCAAGGGATCTAGGTTTGTTTCAAAACGAGCCGCCGCATTGACATAGTCTGGTTGCTCGGGCCCCCCAACTGGATCGGTGCGCCGAAAATCACTCCAGTGGAGGCGCGACATCGAGGGATGCTGCTGCATGGCGCCTAATGCAGTGCGTAAGTGCTCGGCACGATCTCCAAGGTTCGAACCGAGACCAACGAACACCAAACTCATCCGGCTTTCTTTTGCAGCATGGGTTTGATGGAGCGAGCCATCGCTGGCAAGTCGCGCAACAGTGGGATAAAAACGTAAATCAGGGACATGCCAAGCAGAGCGATTTCGGGCTCCAAAAACAATAAGCCAAACACCACCACGAACTTTGCCAGTGTGCTTACCGGGCGTTTCGAACGCATCATCCATGCGAAGAAGTGTGGGTAAGGAACGCGAGCCACCATGAGCAATGCCAGCAACAAAAGCATGACCGGGATGGAATACACAATAATACCATGCACCATCCCCACCATGTTTTCGCTCACAGTCATCAGTTGCGTGTCCGAAATACCAAAGTAGAACAACACCAACGCAATAGGAGGACCAGCTGCCCCAGGGCTTGGCAAGCCAACAAAAGTGGCGTGGTCTTTGCGCAGATCTTCATCCTCGGAGTCGACGTTAAATCGCGCCAAACGCAACACCGCGCAGCAGGAATAAACCACGGGGGCAATCACCAGTAGACGTGGGTGGATATTGATGCCGAGGTCCGGGCCAAGCATGCGCACCAAGGTGACGGCCACCACGCCGGGCGCGACTCCGAAGGTCACTGCATCGGCCAGACTATCTAGCTGGGCACCCAAGGGGCTGGCGGTGCCGGTAATGCGCGCGAGTTTGCCATCGATGGCATCGAGAAAGGTCGCGAGGACAAGCCACAATGCGCCCTCATACAAGCGATGCGGGTTGTTCTCTACCACAGCATTCACCGCCAAGAGGATGGCGCCAACCCCACAAGCGAGGTTGCCAAGGGTGACAATATTCTGCGGTGATAAAACCGGCGGTGGGCGTTGCTCCTGTTCCACGGGAAGATTCTATCCTTAAGCGGCCCAGCCCGTACAAATCCTGTCATGACTCTTAAACACCTCCTTGTTCCCTTCCTTCTAGCGGCCACCCTGCCGCTCAGCACCCTCAGCGCGCAGACGGCTGAAGATGCCAGTCTTTTGCCCAACACTGGGCTGCCGATGACCGATAGCGTGGTCGACGCGGTCTACGCGATTCCCGATGATGCCATGCAGGTCAGCGATCTTTTGGACCAGCTTTCCAACGGTATCGGCCCACGCCTGACCTCCTCCGCGAGCTTAACCGAGGCTTGTGAGTGGGCTGCTGACGAATTCCGCAGTTTTGGCATCGAAAACGTACGCCTCGAAGAATGGGGTACTTTCCCGGTAGGCTTTGATCGCCACTCCATGAGCGGACGGATGGTTTCGCCACAGAAGCGGGAATTGGTATTTACCACCCGTTCGTGGACACCTGGCACCGACGGCACTGTCCGTGGCCACGCCCTGCTTGCTCCCAAATCAGAGGAAGAACTAGAGGCCTTGCGCGGTAAACTTGCTGGTGCTTGGATTATGGCAAGTTCACGCAGCGTTGCTCCCAACTTCCGTGCCCCACGCGATGGCGACGAGGAAAACCTTACTCACCATTTCGCCAAGCTTTGTGATGACGAAGGCATCGCCGGCGTCATTAGTCCTGGACGGGGTGAACTGGTAGTCACTAGTGGAAATTATCGTATCGAGTGGGACAACCTCCCCACCCGGACCTCCATTATCCTGCGTCGCGACCAGTTTCGCACCATTTTCGAGACCTTGAAGGCCGGCGAAGCTGTGGAGCTCGAGTTCAACATTCAACAAACCTTCCGTGAAGGTCCAATCCCGCTGTACAACGTCATTGCTGAGATTCCAGGCACGGATCTCGCCAACGAAATGGTCATTTTTGGTGGCCACATCGATTCCTGGGATGGCGCACGTGGCGCACAAGATAATGGTACTGGCACTAGCACCACCTTGGAAGCTGCGCGCATTCTCAGCTCCATCCTGAAGGAGCAAGGCCTACAACCACGACGCACCATCCGCTTCATGCTGTGGTCTGGCGAGGAGCAAGGCTTGCTCGGATCTCGTGCTTATATCAAGCAGCACCCAGAAGAAATGGACCGCATTTCCTCTGTCATCGTCCACGACGGCGGAACCAATGCTTGTTCCGGCATCAGCACCACCGCCGACATGATGCCTTTCTTCGAGGAAGTCTTTGCCCCCATCATTAACCACACCGAGAACTTGGCAGATGAGAATCTACACTTTCGCTTGGTGGAGAAACCAACTCTACCACTTGGTGTCGGCAGTGATCACGATGCCTACCTCCGTGGCGGCGTTCCTGGATTCTTTTGGGAGCAGTTTGGCGAAACCAACTACACCTACATCCATCACACCCAACACGACTTTACGGATGAGGTGCGCCCCGACTATCAACGTGCCACGGCGCGCGTGGTGGCAGCGGCAGCATGGCGCTTGGCGAACATGGATCCCATGGTGCCGCGCGACAGCATTACCAAGCCGAAAAAGCGTCAGCTTTTGGGTGTCTTCTTAGGCGAAAAATCTAGCCTCGATAGTGTCAACGACGGCAGCTTGGCGGCCAAAGCCGGACTCAAAGCCGGCGATGTTTTGGTGTCGATTGGCGCGACTGAAATCAAGGGTATACGCGACATCCGCAAGGCCATGCAAACCAATGAAGATCGGCGCCTAGTCACCTGGAAGCGCGGCGAAGAAACTCACTCCGCATGGTTCGACTGGAAGAATGATTCCGTCGAGATTGTGAAAACCAAGTAGCTTAAGCGCCAGGGCCTGCATGCCCAGTACTGTCGACATAGCCGGCGTAGCCACCGTAATAAGTGGTTGCGTCGGCATCGTCAATTTCTAGCACATGGGTTGCAAGTGCAGCCAAGAAGTGACGGTCGTGGCTCACAAAGATGATGGTGCCTTTGTAAGCCGCCAAGGCATCGAGCAAAGCCTGTTTGGACTCGACATCCAAGTGGTTGGTCGGCTCGTCCAAGACCAAAAAGTTTGGCGGGTTGTAGAGCATACGCGCCAAGACTAAGCGCGCCTTCTCTCCTCCAGAGAGCACCGCAGTGGGCTTTTCGAGGTCATCGGCATCAAATCCAAAACAGGCTAAACAGGAGCGCAGGCTGCCAATAGGCTCTCCTGGAAATGCACCCGTCATAATCCGCCCAACGGTTTCTTTGGGGTGCAGAAGCTCAGTGGTGTGCTGCGCAAAATAGCCAATTGAAAGAGAAGCTCCACGTTTACACACGCCTTCATCGGCCTCCATCTCACCCAGCATGATTTTCAACAGCGTGGACTTTCCAGCACCGTTAATACCAAGCACCGCCCAACGTTCCTGTCGGCGCAAATGCATGTCTAAATCCATGTAGACAATGTTTTCGCCGAAGCTTTTGCACAAACCTTCTGCGACAAAAATATCGTTGCCCGAACGCGGCGGTTCCGGAATGCGGAAGACCAACTTTTTACGCCGACTCCGTGGCGGTGACAAGCGCTCCAACTTATCCAAACGCTTCAATCGACTTTGCGCCTGGGCCGCAGAGCTTGCCCGCGCACGCGTTTTGTTAATCAACTTCATCTCACGCTCCACGTGGGATTGTTGACGCTCAAAGGCGGCCATACGTTGCTCATCTTCCAACTCGCGCTGCGCCAAGTACAAGGTGTAATCGCCAGGGAAAATGCGCAACTTGCCTTGGTCAATTTCAACGATGCGCGTGACCACTTTGTTCATGAACTCATGGTCGTGACAGGTCATGACTACCGTGCCGCGATAATCCCGGATAAAACCCTCCAGCCACATGATGGATTCCAAATCCAAGTGGTTGGTCGGCTCGTCGAGCAGGAGAATATCTGGCTGCTGCAGAAGGATGCCGGCAAGCGCAACGCGCATCTTCCAACCTCCAGAAAGCACGCCGATATCACCGTCCATGCGTGCATCCGAAAAGCCAAGTCCAGACAGGACTTCGCGGGCGCGGGATTCGATGTCGTAGCCGCCCAGAATCTGGAACTCGGCTTGTAGCTCCGAATACCTAGCCATGATGGATTCCATCTGATCGAGCTTGTCTGGATCCGACAAATCGTGCTCCAGATCAGACAATTCACCACGTAAATCGGAGACTCGCCCGGCACAGCGCACTGATTGCTCCACCACGTCGCAATCATGCATCTCACCGACCTTCTGATCAAAGTAACCGATGCGGATTCCGTTGGGGTAGTTGATATCCCCGACATCCGTCTTTTCTTGGCCGGTTAACAGCCGAAAAAGGGTGGTTTTACCGCAACCGTTGGGGCCAATCAGACCTACTTTCCAGCCACTTTCCACCTTCAAATCCGCTTCTGCGAAGATGATTTGGGATCCGTATGCGTAATCAAGGCCTGTGATGCTGAACATGGACCGCGCATTGTAAGATGACCACGCGCTTGCGCACATCCCACCATGTCTGAAATCATCTCCATCCACGGCCGCGAGATCCTCGATTCTCGCGGGAATCCTACGCTCGAAGTTGAAGTTGACCTATCCACTGGAGCGAGTGGTCGGGCAGCCGTTCCTTCCGGCGCATCCACCGGCCAGTTTGAGGCCATGGAATTGCGCGACGGTGGAGAGCGCTACGGCGGAAAAGGCTGTTCGCAAGCCGTCGCCAATGTCAATGAAGTCCTCTCCACCCCACTCGAAGGCATGGATGCCGACGAGCAGGAAGAGGTGGACCGCGCACTCATCGAGCTCGATGGCTCGGAGAACAAGTCCGGCCTCGGCGCCAATGCTCTGCTCGGCGTTTCCCTAGCCGTCGCCCATGCTGCTGCCGACGATGCTGGCCTCCCCCTTTTCCGCTATCTCGGCGGTGCGGGTGCCAACCGTTTGCCGGTTCCAATGATGAACGTGCTGAACGGCGGCGAACATGCCGACAACAACGTGGATTTTCAGGAATTCATGGTGCAGCCTTGGGGCGCAGAAACCTTCAGCGAAGGTCTGGAATGGTGCGTTGCCACCTACCACTCCCTTAAAGCATTGTTGCAAAGCAAAGGACTTTCCACCGGCATCGGCGATGAAGGCGGTTTTGCTCCAAACCTGCGCTCGAATGAGGAAGCTGTCGAACTGCTGCTGCAAGCTATCGACCAGGCAGGATTGAAGGCCGGCGACAAGGAAATGGCGATTGCCCTCGATGTAGCCGCCACCGAAATCCACAAGGATGGCATCTATACCTTTGAAGGCAAACAGCTCAACTCCGACGAAATGGTCGCCTTTTACCGCTCATGGTGCGACCAGTACCCCATCGTTTCGATTGAGGATGGTCTCGACGAGGAAGATTGGAATGGTTGGAAAACCCTCACCGACGAATTGGGCGATGACATCCAGTTGGTCGGCGATGATTTGTTCGTCACCAACCCGAAACGCCTCCTACGCGGCATCGATGGTGGGCAAAGCAACTCCATCTTGATCAAGCTCAACCAGATTGGAACCTTGACCGAGACCCTGCAGGCCATCGATATCGCTAAAGAAGCTGGCTATACCACGGTGATTTCGCATCGCTCGGGCGAAACCGAAGACACCACCATCGCCGACCTTGCGGTTGCGGTGGGTGCAGGTCAGATTAAGACCGGCGCTCCATGCCGCAGTGACCGGGTTGCCAAATACAATCAGCTTCTCCGCATTGAGGAGTGGTTGGGGCAAAGTAGCCGTTACGGCAGCGCTCTACCTCTGTGAGCCGAGAATCACCCTCACAAAAGCAACGAGTGATCGAATTCGTTTTGTGGGGTGCCGTCATCCTCGCCGGGGGCTATGTTTTGCTTCCGGCCGCCGTGGAACTTGTTCAGACTCGCCAACAGGAGTCGAAAGAGAACGTAGAAGCCGATACGGTGGAAAAAAAGTTGAAGCAAGAGCAGCAACGGGTAGACCTTTGGTCGAAAGATCCTGATGCCGCGCGAAAAAAAAAGGAACTCCTGGAGCTACAAGAGCGTACACAGAACCTAGAAGAGAAAACGCATGACTGAACCTAAAACCGATGTCGCATCCGCCCAGGCTTTCGCCGAGGCCTTTCAAAAGCTTCGCGAACAAATTGGCCGCGTGATCGTGGGCCAAGAGCAAGTGATCGAAGAGCTTTCCATTGCCCTTGCTGCTCGCGGGCACGCCATCTTGGTGGGCGTTCCTGGATTGGCAAAAACCCTGCTTATCAGCACTTTTTCGCGTGCTTTGGACCTAGATTTCCGCCGCATTCAGTTCACGCCTGACCTTATGCCGGCCGATATCACCGGGGCAGAAGTACTCCACGCCGACCCTGAAACCGGTGAACGCAGCTTCCGTTTCGTCAACGGCCCGGTGTTCTCCAACATCGTCCTCGCCGACGAAATCAACCGCACCCCGCCGAAGACTCAGGCTGCGCTGCTGGAAGCCATGCAGGAGCGCCAAGTTTCCTCCGCCGGAACCACCCGCCCTCTACCCGACCCGTTTTTCGTGCTCGCCACGCAAAACCCGATTGAGCAGGAAGGCACTTATCCCCTTCCCGAAGCCGCACTCGACCGCTTCCTCTTCCTAATTAAGGTCGATTACCCTTCCGCCGAGGAAGAAGCCGAAATCCTGCGCCGCACCACGGGCTCCCTCGAAAGTGAGGTCGAAATCGTTCTCAATGCGGAGCAGTTAGTGCAAATGCAAGGCCTCGTGCGTGAGGTGCCGGTCTCTGATAGCGTGATTGATTACGCAGTACGGATTGCGCGTTCCTCGCGCCCATCGGATGAAGCACCGGCCTTTATCCGCCAATGGGTCACTTGGGGCGCTGGCCCACGCGCATCACAAAACATGATTTTGGCGGCCAAGGCGCGCGCGCTCATTCAGGGCCGCTTCCATGCATCGACAGAAGATGTCGACGCCGTGGCACCGTCGGTTTTGCGCCACAGGATTCTCACTAACTTTGCTGCGGAAGCCGAGAACGTCACCCCCGACGATGTCATCCAGCAGCTCATCCAGGAAACTCAGGCTCACCCGAGCGCTCTTGACGGGGACCGTGCAGCAGGCATCGGATCCTAGGCTACGTGCAAGGCTGCAACGCTTAGAGTTGCGCGCCCGCACTGCGGTGGAAGGCCTCCGCGGTGGACGTCATCAGTCCCCGATTAAGGGGTCGAGTACTACCTTTGCGCAACATCGTGAGTACGTGGCTGGCGATGACCTACGCCGTCTGGATTGGCGCTTGATGGCGCGGTCCGACCGCAACATTATTCGCGAGTACGAGGAAGAAACCGATTTGCGCTTGTGGATTGTGCTCGATGCTTCGGCATCCATGCGCTTCACTAGCGGCGAGTGGAGCAAGTTTGAATATGGCACATGGTTGGCGGCCGCACTTGCCCGAGTTTCCTGTGATCAAAACGATCAGTTTGGTCTCATGCTCACGCGCGGCGAGAAATTGGAACGCATGTTGCCAGCTCGCGGTGGCGAGGCGCACTGGAAAACCTTATGCCATCGCTTGGCCGAGGCAGAACCAGAAGGTGCCGGTGACCCAGCTCTAGGTCTACAATTGGCTGCCAGTCAAATGGACCGACGTGGTCTAGTGGTGTGGATTAGTGACCTACTCGGGACTCCAGAAGCAGCATCGACGGCAGTGAACCTAATTCGACGCAAAGGCCACGACATAATTGCTCTACGCACTTTAGATCATGCCGAGGTCGACTTCCCCTTCCTGCGTAATACCCGTTTTGAAGGTTTAGAAAGCGACGCCACCTTGCGCGCCGACCCCAATACGATTCGCGCAGCCTATCTAGAAGAGTTTGAAAAGCATGGTGCAGAGTTGCGTCGTGGTTTGCGCAGTGCGGGCTGTTCCTTCCGTCGCATGCCAACGGAAGAACCGCTGGAGGTTGGCCTGGTGGAATTCTTGGCGCAACGCAACGCACAAAAGTTAGGAGGGCGTCGATGAACTTCGCAGCTCCAGCGGTACTGTGGGCCCTACCCCTGGTCTTGGTGCCCATCATCATTCACTTACTGCAGAAGCGTCGCTTCCGCCGGGTGGAGTTTAGTGCGATGGAGTTTTTGTTTAAAGCTGTGCGGCGCACTCGGCGCAGAGTTTTGCTCGAGGACATCTTGCTGCTCATCTTGCGCACCTTAGCGATTTTACTAATCATCCTTGCGCTTGCACGCCCCAACAGTGCAGACCTCCCGTTGGTGCTTGGTCGCGATGCCCGCGCGGAAGTCTTGATTCTGGATGCCTCTCTATCCATGAATCATCAAGGCGAAACTCAAAGCGCCTATGCAAATGCACTTTCGATCGCAGCAAAACGATTGCGCGACCTCGATCCGAAGATGGAAGATCGCGCTGCCGTCATTCGCGCTGGCCTGCGCGTGGAGCGTGTCGCTTCCGGCGAGCCAGATGAAGTGCGTAGTGTGCTGCAAGAACTAGAGCAAGCCGACCCAGCGCATGGTGACTTGGTCGGAGCCCTGCATGCTGCCGCTCGCACGGTGGAAAATTTGGGTCCGGATCCGTCGCGCATTATGGTGACGATTTTGACTGACCTACAGGCCAACACATGGAATGAGGAAGCTGGCTTAAGCGCCCCGTTTGCGGCATTGGTTGCCCTTGGTTGTGAAGTCCAAATACTCAACTGTGGTGCGGTTGAGCGCGAGAACGTCGGCGTTACTTCCCTGAGTTTGTCTTCCTCGCGTTTAGTCCGGGGGGATTCGTGTGATGTCCTCGTCACCCTGCGCAACTTTGGCGAACACGAAGCCAAGGTCCAAGCAACCTTACTCATGGATGGCACCCCCATTGCCAGTAAGAGTTTCGTTCTTGGCGCACGCCAACCAGCGGATTGGAATGTTGCAGTGGCGCCGGTCGAAAGTGGCGCTCGTGCCTTAGAGGTGCGCTTAGAACACGATGCCCTAGTCGACGATGACACCCGCGCAGGCATCCTTGATGTCGGCGATGGCTATCAAGTGATGATTGCCGGGGAGGCCTCGGCGCAACAAGATGCGCCCAATGTCTTCGACGGCATGTGGCGCTACCTTTCTCTAGGCGAATGGGCGCCGCTACGCCCAACAGCACTGCCTCTGCCCTTACTCGATGAGGACACTCTCGCCGAGTACGACTTACTCATCCTTGCCGACCCAGGGCGCGTTTCGATCCGTGCCGCAACGGCGATTCAACAGTTTGTCCGCTCTGGCGGCGGCCTACTACTAGCGTTGGGGCCGAAAACCGGGCAGGAAGAGTTGCTTGAATTATTCCTGCAGTTACAGATGAATGGCATCAACATTGGCGCACCGATTCATGCTGAAAAAAACCCAGCTCGACTCGACATTGTCGATCCGGAAACGCCAGCATTGCGTTTCTTTAGTGATGCACGCTGGAAGCCGTTACTCACCGAAGTGCCGCATGCAATTTATCGGCCACTCAATATCGATCCGAATCTTGCGCAGGACTTGCACATCGGCCTACGCTTCTTGCAACAAGATGAAAACCTAGACACCGGTGCAGCTCTAGTCGACTGGAAGCTTGGAGAAGGCCATATTGCACTACTCTCGAGTGCTCCCCTGCCGCGCTGGAATCGCATGGAAGAAATCCCAGGCGGCACCTTGCCGCTGATTTACGATTTACTTTTCTCGCTGGCACCAAAGCCTGGATTCCCGGTTTCCTACCCAGTCGGCGCGGCCTTGCGTTTGCAGTTTGCGCACCCACCCACCGACACACAACTACGCGACCCCGCCGGTTTATTGCTGAACGGACTCGCTGGCCTGGAAAGTCTGGAGCACGGCCACACCCGCATTGACTTGCTGGAATCAGTTCCACGACCTGGTATTTGGCACCTCGGTGCCCGCCTTCTGCTCCCGGACGGAGAGGAAATCGCCGTCGACCAGCCGCTTGCCGTGGTCGTGCCGGTAGAAGAAAGTGATTTACGCGCTGCTGATCCTGCAAGCCTGCGTAAATTTCTACCACCCTCCGTCGTTATTGGTAATTCCGATGACAACATCGTGCAACTCCAGGCCTTGGGCTCTCCCACACGCGATTTAACCCGCAGCCTACTTTTGCTGGTGTTGGCTTTTCTAGTGAGTGAAACCTTGTTCGCTTGGTTCCTCGACCGGAGACGAAACCTTTGAACCACCTCGTTTTTTCGCACTTACCACCGGCCTGGGTTCTGGGATTACTCATTGTTCCGATTGCAGTATTCATCGCGGCAATGGCCTACCGCCTGCGCAAACGCTCGCGGACTGCGCGGCGCTTTGCAATGGGATTGCGACTCATGCTCTTTGCCACCGTTTTATTCTTAAGCTTCGGCCCTGCCCTACAGCATGACCGAGTGGAATCGGAAGCGGCCCCACTAGCCTTACTTTTGGATGATTCCGCTTCGATGCGAATGGCCGATCAGCCAGGCGCTCCTTCTCGCCTCACCGAGTTGCAAGCCTTGCTCGCTTCGCCATTACGCGAAGAATTGGAAAGTAAGTATCAGCTGCAAGCTTGGCGCTTTGGTGAACGCCTTGCAGCCACCTCCACCCACGGTGACGAACTCACCGGCGCCGGCCAAGCATCTTCACTCGGCAATGCTTTGGAAGCCCTTCTGGCGGAATACCGCGGGCGCCGCATGCCAGATGTAGTTTTGTTTGGCGATGGACGCACCAATCTTGGTAGTGATCCACTGCAAGCAGCCGACCGCTTACGAGCCGAAGGCGTGAAGCTTCATATCGTGGCTTTTGGACAAGCAGAACAGGCGCCGGATCTCATCCTCGAACGTATTCAAAGCCCGGACTTGGTTTTAGCCGGAGATGTAGGCCTATTTTCGCTTCGCTTGCGTGCAGGTGGCAGCCCTTTGCCAAAGCGCGCAGTTGTGCGTTTGCTCGATGAGTTGGGCAATGAGCTCGATCGAGCAGAAGTGCAAGACTTAGATGAGAACGGGGTCAACCTGGTACTTTCGGCCCTTCTGCAAACCCCTGGAGAACGACGTTTAATTGCCGAAGTCCTGCCCGTTGCTGGCGAGACGGCCACCGATAACAACCGTTTAGAATTAAGCCTCACGGTGAAAGAAGTGAAAGTGCGGGTGCTGTACGTCGAGGGTAAGCCGCGTTGGGAGTATCGCTTCATTCGCGACCGCCTCATTCGGGCAGAACGCGATGTCGTGGTCAACCTCTGGCTTGCCGACGCCGACCGCTCCTTTCCGCAAGAGCACTCGCGAGCTACCCGGCCGTTATTGCGCCTACCAGTAGATACCGCCGCTTTGCTGGATAGCTTCGACCTCATCATTCTCGGCGATGTCGACCCCACGCGACTCACACCTGACCCACTTGATGGCCAGCGCTTCCTTAGTGCCCTTTCCGAGTTCGTGAAAAAGGGTGGCGGACTTCTGATGTTGGCCGGCCCGATGCACAATCCGCGCGCTTACGTCGGCTCTCCGATTGAAGCCCTACTTCCG
Source organism: Planctomycetota bacterium (assembly GCA_045047305.1). GTDB lineage: Bacteria > Planctomycetota > UBA1135 > UBA1135 > UBA1135. The sequence goes on from JASFYO010000073.1 coordinate 35,663, forward strand.
ATCATCATCGGCAAAGAACCGCTACCGCCCAAAATGCAGATCACGCCGATGCCGCCAGACATGCAGCGTCCGCACCCGGTAGTCCTGTTTTCGAGCGATCCGATTGAAAACCAAAACTTGTGGGCTACGTCGGCCAAGTTGGAGTGGTATCAGCCAGTGGAACGGCTTCGGCCTGGCGCCACCGCCTGGCTGGTCAATCCGGATTACTCGAATCAGTATGGGCCACACGTAATTGCGGCGAGTATTTTCGCTCCAGAAGGTTGGGTTGGATGGATTGGCACCGACGAGACTTGGCGCTGGAGGTTCCCAGGCGGTGAGCGTTACGTCGATCGCTTTTGGCGGTCCGCCTTACGTCATTTGGCAGCTACGCGATTGCGCGGAGACCATGGGCGCATTCGTCTGGATCTCGACCGTACCGAAGTCGAGCTTGGTGCCTTCCTACAAGTGGAAGTGCGCCTGCTCGACGACAGTTTTCAACCCGTGGTAGATGAAGAAGGCGTCGCGTTGTTCTTAGAAGGGGCTGGTCGCGCAGCCGATTTGCGTCCGGTTGCGGATCAACCAGGCATCTATCGCGGACGCCTTCGTGCCTCCACTCCAGGAGCTGCGCGCGTCTACCTCACCGCCGATGGCGACCCCGACAGCGAAGCCGTCGCCAGTGCTCGCTTTCATGTCAACCTGCCTTCGCGTGAAATGGCCGACACCTCGCAAGATCGAGCGCTGCTGACAGCCCTGGCTGGACGTACCGGCGGCATGCTAGTTGACGCGGCCTCCGCTGATTCTTTACTTGATACTTTGGATGGCCGCGAACGCGTCACGCGCATCCTCAACAGCTCACGCAAGCCACTAAACCCGTGGCCGTTCTTGACTTTGATTCTACTTTGCGCGGCGGCAGAGTGGATTCTCCGCAAACGCCTCAACCTCTCTTGATTTCACTTCGCATTGCTTGCCTTTGCCTGCTCGCCACCTTTGGTGCGCGCGCCGTGGCGCAACAAGAATTGCCAGCGGGGATTTCGTTGCCAGAGGACCGTTCCTTGGCGACCAAGCTTTCGGATGCACAAGCCTACTTAGCCGATCAACGCTGGGAAGCTGCGGTCAGTTTGTTGCAAGAGGTGGCCGACGCCAACCCTTCCGCCCTCATTGCCGACCGCGACTTCCTCTACGTTGGTGCTGTGCAACGAGCACAGTCTTTGCTCGCAAAACTTCCAGCTCCAGCGGCTTTGGTGCGTGAGCAAATGGTGCGCACTCGTGCGCAACTTGAATTAGGCGAGGCCATGAGCCCACCCGACATCAACTCGCTGGAACAAATCGCACAGCGTTATGCCGGTTCCGAAGTCGGCCACCGCGCCAATGTCTTGCTACAAGACCTATGGTACGACCGAGGCTACCCGGAACTAGCATTAGCCCAAGGTGCCGCCCCTTTAAGCAAGGAGTGGCAAAACATGCTTCCTCCGCCTCCGTTGGCCGATGCCCTGACTCCACCAGTGTTTCAAGATCTCGGCGACAGCGATTTGCCGCGTCTACGCCCGGGTGAGTTGAAACCGGTATGGCGGTTTTCCTTCGATGACGACGCCCCCACCGCTGACCTTGGCCACCGCATGGCCTTTGGCGACGGACTCGGCTTTGCAACCAACGGACGCGAAGTCGTCGCTCTAGAACTCGGTAGCGGACAAACCCGCTGGCACTTCCGTGGACCTCCCGGCTGGGCTTCTCTCGGTAATACGCTTCTTAATGAAATCACCGACGGAGCTTCGCGCCTCACTTTGTTAGCTCCAGTGCTGGCGGAAGGGGTACTCCTTGCTGTGGTGCAAGAACCGATTGGAATCGGCCGTTCGGACCGCTACAGCCGCATCCCGATTCGCAAAATGTTGCCCGCGCGCAGGCTTTATGCCTTCAACGCAGCTACCGGCGACATTCTGTGGAAACAAGACGTCAGCTGGATGCACCCGCAAAACCGTCAGCCGGAGGAGCTCGCCGCTGGCCCACCAGCCGTTTCGGGCGGACGCGTTTACCTACCGGTTTATACTGCCGCTGGTACCGTGGATCTTTCCTTGCTGGCCTTGGACCTCCACACTGGCAAGCCCTTGTGGAAACGATTCCTAGTCAGCGGCACCATGGAAACTAACTTGTTCGGCAATGTACTTTCCGAACTTGCGGTCCCTCCTCCTGTAGCCGATTTGGAACGGGTTTTTGTATGCACCCACTTCGGGGCAGTGTGTGCCGTCGATGCAGCAACCGGCAATGCCTTATGGACCCGCACCTATCCCCGCACCACGGTGCACACACGGCAGAATGGCCAAATTGGAAGCCGTCCGCAGTATTTTCATAACAACCCGCCTTCCTACGATGGCAAGCGTTTAGTGGTGGCGCCAACCGATAGCTTCTTCGCTATGGCGTTAAATGCAGACAATGGACAGCGCTTAGCCCGTTGGGCTGCAGAACCAAACAACAATCGCTATGGCACCTTGAGCAACTTGATCGGAATGGACCAAAAGTATGCGTGGTTCTCCGGCACGCATGTAGTGCGTTTACCCTTAGATGAGACTGTGACTTCGCGTCCGCGCACCAGTCCAGCGCTGTATGAATACGTCAGCAGTAACGCCAGTAATCTCAACGCGGGTGCAATCATCTACAAGGGTATCTTGGCAATGAGCTCCAATGGTGTCGTCGACCTCGACCCGGATTCGCTCGCCATAAGAACCGATGCACTGACCTGGGAAGCGCTGGAAGGTCGCTTCATTGGCCCAGCCCAAGTGACTCATGGCTTGGTGCTATTGATGACCAGCAAGGGCATTATTGCTTTTGCTAGTCCTGGCGCTTTGCTCGACACTTTAGTTTCGCACGACCTCAATCCCAAATTGCTTCGCGAACTATTGCCGCTTTTGGAAGCCGTTCATTATGAGGACGACCCAGGGCTCGGCCGACGCATTGCTCGTACCGCCAGTGAACTCGCCAAAAGTGATACTTTTACCGCCCAAGCTGAAGAACTTGAATTCCTTGCAGGCCGTAGCTTGCTACTAGTCGGTGAGACTCGCAATGGCCTGATTGAGCTGAGCTCTCTATTAGAAAGTCACAACGATCGTTTACGCTTGCATGCCGCAGGTTTAATTCTCGATGCCCAGCCGGAGGAAGATGCAACCTCCGAACGTCTCACCCAAGCGATTGAAGTCTTGGCCAAAGCGCAGCCGGACCGAGTGCTCACCCGCGGCAACCACATGGAACCATGGCAAGCAGCTTTGCTGCGTGCACAAGCGATGCAAAGCCTCGCGCAGCACGATGGAGAGGCGCAACGCCAGGCTTTGGTCGCAGTTCTGTTGCTGGAAAACCCAGGTAGCTTAGGTGTTGGGAATTTGGATTTGCATACTTGGGCGCGCGCGCTGCTCGATGCGCTCATCCTCAATCCAAAACTTGGCGCGGCCCATCAAGCTGCAGCCAGCGCTCATTTAAAAGCAGAGCTCCCGAACCTGTCTTTTCTGCGCGCCTTTGCCAATACTGAAGCGGCACAAGACTGGATGGAAGCTCAGAGTCGTGTCAAAAGCTTAGATCCTTCCGCACGCCTAGAGCTTCTCGCTTGGATCTACCGCTTTGGTGCCGACGACCGCGATTGGCCCCTCTTGCCGCAAAAGCTCGAGCAAGTGAATGAACTTCCAGCGCTGCCCACAACCTTAACCCCACAAGTCAGTGTCAAACTTGATGGCGCCTTGCCACTGCACATGATGTCGGTGGATGGATCCGCTTATGTCTTCCTGCAAGATGACAATCTTTGCCGGATTTTGCGCATCACCGAGAACGGTTCCCGCCTGCTGCACACCTTGCCATTCCTGCCAGGATCAAACAGCCTCCCAAACCTCGAGAAATTCTGTTTTGGCACCAAAACCGGAATGGCCTTGCTGTACAAGAATCGGTGGATTCACATCGATTACCAGGGCAACCGCAAGGAGCGTTTGCTCGAATTGCCTTTGATCAGCACCTCGCCGCCCAAACGCATCGGTGACTTCCTTGCGCTATTGCTGCATGGCCCAGGACGTCGGGTCGTGGTCAACGTCCTTGATTTAGAAACGGGCGTGCCTTACCTCCAGCAAACCATCGAGGCGACCGCCGACCGCTACCTGCATCTATTGGTGAACCCGCACTACTTGCATGTTCTGCAGGACCGTTCCTCCACCGTGTATCGCATAGACCTGCGGCGCGCGAGCCCAGTCACGACCTTTCAACTCCCCTTCGCACCACGCTGGGAAGAACTACAAACGGTTGCCTCCTTCGGCGATGGCGTCGCGATTCCAACCGCGCGCACCTCTTCCGATGGCCTGATTCTCATCGTGCGACCAAACCGCCCGACTAGGAGCGTCTCGCTGGAAGGCGTCGACTTCAACACCTTCCGCTGCGAAGAAGGCATCGGTTGGTGGACACGTCCGCAACGCGTACTGGGCGCAAATCTAGGTCCACTCACTTTAAATTGGCTGCGCCCTGGCGAACGCCGGATTTGGCAACGCCGTTTCTTGGACCCTGCGGTTCGAGTGCCACAATTCTTAAATCGCCTGCGCAATCCATCCCTCGCGCATGGCAAGGCTTTCCTCTCCTTCCAACCAGCGGCTAGAGATCAAGTCGAGGTTTTATGCATGGAGATGGGTGCCTTGGAAAGCACCTGGAGTAGCATCGTGACGGACATTTCGTTTTCACGCATTCAAGAACCAACCCCACGTCCGCAACAGGGCGCCAGCGGCTGGGTGCTACTACTCCGCGAAGGCGATACAAGACGTGCAAACTCACGTCTCCATATACTCCTGTTTAACAATCAAGGCATTGTGCAAGACAGCCAAACCATCTCGAGTCACGCCCGAAGCCTGAGCGTAACTTTGTTGCCGGGTATGGTGCTATTGCGCAACGGCGATCTCCTCACTCTGCTTGGAACCAAATGATTCTCTGCTCCCTCCTAATACTACTCCAGACTCCGGACCCATTAAGCGGTCTCTCCACCTCGGGCCTTGAGGCCGCAGAGCGTGGTTTGCAGTATCTGGCGGAGCAACAACAAGAGGACGGGTCCTGGACTGCCGACGTCGGTTATAAGTTAGAGGAAGGCTACCGAGTTTGGAATCACGATGCCGAGCACGTCGGGGTGACCGCTTTGGCAGGCATGGCATTCTTGGCGGGAGGACACGTCCCCGGGCGCGGCAAGTATGGGGAGGTCGTGAACAAAACCGTGGACTACCTGCTCAAGCAAGTGCATCAGGATGGCTACATCACCTCGAATGAGACGCGGATGTACTCGCATGCATTTTCCACTCTATTCTTAGCGGAAGTCTATGGCATGACTCAACGCAATGATTTACGCCCGGCCTTACAGAAGGCAGTCGATTTGATTGTGGCAAGTCAGAACGAGCAGGGCGGCTGGCGCTATCAACCACACGTTGCAGATGCAGATATGTCGGTTGCAGCTTGCCAAGTCTTGGCATTACGCTCGGCGCGCAACATCGGCATTCAAGTCCCGATCTCCACCATTGATGCTGCGGTAAGTTATGTACGCAAAAGCGCAGTCAGGGAAGATGATCCAGACTGGAGCATCAATATCGGCGCCAAACCGGGCGAATTTCGTTATCAACCAGACCTGCAATCGCGCGCAACATTCCCACTCACCGCTGCCGGCATCACCATTTTGCACGGAGCAGGCGTTTACGCCGATGCCGATATCGAGAAAGGCATTAAGCGTTTAGAAAGCCAACTGGGCAGCTTCACCAACCGTTACGGGGATCGTGTCGGCGGCCACTACTACTTCTACTATGGACATTACTACGCGGTGCAAGCCTTCCACATTGTAGGAGGAGAAAGTTATCGTAACTATCTACGTGTGGTGCAACGAGAATTGCTCAAAATGCAACGCGCAGATGGTTCTTGGCCAAACAGTACTGGCCCGGGCACAAACTACGGCACCGCAACCGCCTGCCTCATCCTGCAAATCCCGAAGGAGTACCTACCCATCTTTACACGATGAGCCGCGCTTCCCTTCCCGCATCACTGCGCCAGATATTGCGCGCATTGGAACGACGCCTATTTTTCGTTCTCAGCGTCTATGGCGTGGGCCGCACCATGCTCAACCTTATGGGGTTGCTGCTTGGGCTTTACCTGCTCGACCGTTTTCTCGATCCACCAACCATGGTGCGTTTCATTCTGGAGGCGTGCGCATTGGGGGTCTGGCTGTGGCAAATACGCAAAGATCTGTGGCAACCATTACGCCGCCGCCCGGCAAATCGCGACCTCGCAGCTATCTGGGAGCGCAAAGCTCCAGCCTTTCAGGACCGGCTTTCCACTGCGGTCGAGCTTGCCAACGACCCACGGGAAGCTTCGGCTGAAATGCTCGAACAAGTCACTCAAGAAGCTGTGGCTTTGTGCGCCGGCCTGGAAGCCAAAACCGTGGTCCCCACTGGCCGCGCACGCCGCAGCTTCCTCCAGGGTTCTGCCGCCACCGCCGTTTTGCTGATTGGGGTATGGGGCTATCCGCAAGAAGCCGTGATTTTCTTGCAGCGCGCATTGGGTCAAGCCACCGCATGGCCATCCGACACCCACCTCGTGCTCATGCCGGCCTACCTGGAAGGATTGGCCGAACCAGTAGAATTCGATTTCCGTGGTCATGAGAATTACAGCCTCGCGGTTGCTCGCGGCTCGGTCATTTCCCTACGCGTACGTGCTGAAGGTTTAGTACCCGACCGTCTGGAAGCCATCAGCAATGGCCAGGCCCGCCCAATGCACGATTTAGGGGGTGGTAACTTCGTCCTGCGATTACCACCATTGCGCACGGACCAAGACTTTTACTTCCGTGGTGGCGATGACACCGATGGCCTCCCCCGCCTTTCCATTCGAGCTGGTGATGCACCTGGTATCGGAGATTGGCTAGTGCAAACCACCCCCCCGGCTTACACCCAGCTCGCTGGCGAAAAAGGCCCCTTCCATGAATTGCGTTTGCTACGCGGATCCACGATCTTGGTCCAGTTCCAGCCTGACCGCCACACCTCCGAAGTGCGGTATAAACTTCTCGACGGTACCCAAGGGATTTTGGCCCCCGATGAGGAAGGCTACTATGCCATGGAGTTGCCAGTTGCAGGATCCGATGAAGTGTCCTTCGCGCTCACCGGCGTTGATGGTTTCCGCCAAGAACGCGCTGCAGTATTGAAATGGACGGCAACCCCAGACCGTCGTCCAGAACCGCGCTTTCTGTTCCCGCATGAACGGTGGCTCACCGTTCCCGGCGGCAAGGTGCCACTCGCATTCGTAGTACAAGATGACTTTGGTTTAGGGGAACTGCAATTACTTGGACGCCACGAGCAAGAAATCGCCCTGAGCTATGCACCAGGCACTCGCGAAGTGCGCAAGGTGCTACGCTTGGATGCGGCAGAGAACTTCTCGGTCGAGTCCTATGAGGACAATCGTTACCGCTTCCAGCTCAACGCCGCCGACCAAGCGAGGCCTGAAAGCCATCATGCAAAATCCGATTCACCTTGGATTGAGATTGTCCCGGCTGGAGTGGAAGAACAGCGCCTTGCCGAGCGCATCGTGCGCTTGCGCGAACGGATTGAAGGCATGCGCGACCGCACCGCTACCTTTGCCGAGCCCAAGGTAATCCCTTCCTCGCGGCATATTCGACGCCTACTAAAGGAGTTGGATGCTGGTCTAGGGAGCGCAGAGTTCTATCTGCTAGAGCGCCTTTATTCTGGCCTCGATCGGCAAACGTCTCCGCTCTACCCAACCGTCGAAAATCAGCTGCATCACGGCATGCCAGCTCCTGGCCTGATCACCGAGGCCTTGCTTTCAGCTGCCCTTCCAGCCCCCCTGGATCGCTCCGCCATGCTGCTCGACCTAAGCCGTGCCTTACTTCAAGCGCGCAGTGGCCCAGGTGCTGCACTCTTGGCCGCAGCCAACGAAGACCGCCCGACCCAAGAGTCTGCTGCAGAATTACGCGCTCAACTCGATGGGATTCTGGAGATTTTGCTTTCTTGGGAAGACTTTAACAGTGCAGTCAACCTGTTACGCTCTCTTTTAGAGCGCCAGCGCGGACTTTATCTGCGTACTCAAGAAGCATCTGAACGATAGTCTTAAGAGAAGAAATGATTTGCCTAGTCCTTGCCTCCGTTTTGCACTTTGCGCCCATGCCCATGGCGCAGGACCCTGTGGAATTTGGCCGCCTGGCAACCGAGCAACGCCAGGTCGCGGAACAAGTGCGCCGCTTGGGCCAATTATTAGAGCTTCTCCAAAATCGAGATTTAGAAGAAGGGCGTGAAGAACGAGCAGAACTTCTTGGCCGCGCTCGAGAAAAACTGCGTGGCGCTGAAACCGATGGCAACCTCGCTGCTGCAATTGACGGTGTGGCTCGCGAGCTGAACTCTTTGCATTCTGGTAACGCCCTGGATGGCCAGGCTGAGCTTATCCAGACGCTCCAGGACCTGTTGGACTATTTAGTGGAGAGCGAACGTCGCGAGCGAGAGATGGCCCTAGAAAAGGCTATGACCGAGCGAGCGGAGGCGCTTCAAGATTTCTCTAACCGCCAGGAGCAACTACTGAAGCAAACGCAGGAATTGCAGCAGCAACAAGAACAAAAAGATCAGACTGCTAGCAACGAAGAGGCCTCTGACCCAAGCAGCGCAGCAAAGGACTCCACCGAATCCTCTGACCAGCCCGACGAGGAAGCCGCGGCAAAGGAAGATTCCGCAAACGAGTCAGAAGTCGACAAGGCCTCCCAAGAGGACTTGGATGCAAAACGCGAAGAGCTCGCTGAGCTACAGAATCGCCTCGCAGAAGAGTTGAAGAAATTCAATCGCGAGCAGGAAGAAGAAACTGGACGCCGCTCACTGCCGTCGAAGAAAGCTGAAGATGCCACTGAGGAGGCGGCAAAGAAAATGCGTCCGCAATCGGCGGAAACGCAGAAGCAGGACCCGGCCAAGCAACTGGACGAGGCCATCCAGAAACAGCAAGAGGCGCTCGAAGAACTACACAAAGCGCAAGAGCAAACCGAAAACCAGCAAGACCGATCGGAAGAAGAGAAACGCCGCGAAGCCTTATTGGATGTGATGCGCCAAGCACAAATCATTCTGGATCGGCATGTTGATTTGGAGCAGGAGATCATCAATATTGTGCTCAACCTTGATGGCGAACGCGTACCCCGCAGCACGCGTACGCGTTTGCGGCAGATCTCTTTGGCGCAAAAGGAGTTGTCGGTTGCCGCAGAGAATTTACTCCTCACGATTGACCAGAGTGGCGCTGATAGTTTCCCACTCTACATTCAAGGCCTGAGCCAAGATCACGGTGCTCTATCCTTGGAACTGGGGCCACCGCGTTACCGCCTGAATCGTCAAGCCCTACCCCTCGCAGCCTCGATTACGGAAGATTGGCAACAACTCATCGAAATCATTCAGATTGAGCGAGAGCGTATTCGTAAGCGCTTGGACCAACCGGATCAAGGCGGCGGAGAGAATCAAGAAGCTCAGGATCAGGAGAAAAGAGATCGTCCCTTGGTCGACTTTGCCATGGAGCTGCACCTGCTGAAACGCATGCAAGAATCGTTAGCAGAACGTTTGGCCTTGATGGAAAACCGTCAACAAGCCTTTTCCAAAGCGGGAATCCCGTTTGGTCAAGAAGAGGCTCTGGAGTTAGAGATGTTGCTGGAGCGCCAGGGTGAATTGCACCTGCAGTTCGAATCCATGGTGAAGCGTTTGCAAAACGTGGACAAAGTCGATCAAGTGGAGGATCTCTAAATGTTACTTAGCCTAATATTATTGGCTCTTCAGGAGCCTGCGCCTCAAGCGGAAGTAAAGCCCAATCCACAGGATGACAGCGTAAGTATGCAAGAAGTGCAAGCCAAACTTGCCGACGTCGCCACTCACTTTGCCGAGGCCGATGCCCGCTTACGCGAAACGGTTGCGCAGTTTGACGACATCGTCATGGACGCCGCAGTGGAAATCAAAACGCAGCCAATTTTGTTGCACGATGCCGCAGTCGCCTCGCAGCTTCTCGTCGATGAAATGAATACGCTGCTCGAAATGTTGCCGGCACCACCTCCGCCGAAAGGGGGTGGGCAGGGTCAAAATGCCTCATCTGGTCGTGGACAAGGTGATCCGGGAGAAGGTGAGGATGAAGTGGATGGCAATGCTGACAAACCGGGCAATAAACCTTCTCAGAGTCGGCCTCAACCCTCCCATCAAGAAAGCAATCAAGGGCAATCCAGCCTGTTAGATCAACCATTGCGCGACTTCTTGCGCGATCCACGAGATGGGCAATGGGGCAAGTTGCCTCCGCGTTTACAGCAAGCCATCGACACGGCCTCGGCAGAAGAGGTTCCGTTACGTTATCGGCGCTGGTTGGTGGAATATCACCGCCAAGACCAGACCAAAGCAGACGGTCAATAATCTTTAAGCCACGCTGCCACTGCGGTATGGCATGACAGCGCAAACAGCGTAACCAAAGGCTTTGGCCAAAGTGATGAGCTTGGCAAACTCGGTTTGCGCACGGGGATAATCCTCTGCCCCAAACTCAAAGCACATTTGCTCCGGCCCAAGGTGCCGTGCTCGCAGGATGCGATAGCCGTCACTACGCAGTTGCTGCTCCATGGCCTCAATGCGCTCTAGAGTTTCCAGGTCCACTGGTACTCCAATCGCAACTCTAGAAGCTAAGCACGGAGCGGCAGGCTTCTCGGCAACACTAAGCCCGCGCCAAGCAGCATAGGAACGAACATGGACTTTGCGCCAGCCGGCCTCACGCAATGGCGCCAGTACCCCACGTTGTTGCGCGCTTGCGGCCCCAGGGCGATGCTCCCCGACATCATCGGCATTCTCGCCATAAGCCAATGCCCAACCGAGTTCCTCCGCCATTGGCGCAGCAAAGGCAAAAAGTTGCTCCTTACACCAAAAACATCGGTCTCCAGAATTCGCCTGATAGCGCGGATCGGTTAACTCTTGCGTAGCCAAAATTCGGAGATGCGCACCTAGACTTTGCGCCACTTTTTTCGCCTCGGCCAATTCGGTACGTGCCAAGGAAGGGCTGTCTGCAATTACCGCAAGCACTTTTTCGCGCCCTAAGGTTGCCAGTGCAACGTCAAGCAACACCGTGGAATCCACTCCGCCGGAAAAGGCCACCACCACCCCTGGCAAGTCGCACAATTGCGCTTTCAGGCTCGGCAGATGAAAGGAATCTTGCATTAAGCGAGGTAACTTTCTGCGGTCTCGACGTAATGCGGCACCGAGTGCTTCATGAAGGCGATTTCCTTATCGCTAATCTCTCGTACCACGCGTGCAGGTACGCCAGCAACCAACGTACGCGCAGGCACCTCATAGTTTTCTTTGACTAAGGCACCGGCTGCAACCACGGCGCCGTCGCCAATCTTGGAACCGCCGAGCACGGTGGCGCCCATGCCAATCAGGACACCATCACCGATTTGAACTCCATGCAAAATCGCGCCGTGGCCAATGGTGCAATCCTTCCCAATAACTTGCGCACAACCTGTATCGCAGTGAATCATTGCGCCATCTTGCACATTGGTCCGCGCACCGACGTGGATCGGAGCATCGTCGCCGCGAATGACACAACCGAACCAAACACTGACATCTTCACCAAGCGTGACATCGCCGGTCACAATCGCACCTTGTGCAACCATCGCACCACCAGGGACACGCTTCATGAGGCCTTTACGCTGCATGGGGAAGGTGGATTCAGACTCACTCATGGGCAGATTATGCCAGAATGGACGCATCCCCCACAGTAGGGGCCTAGGATGAATCGCACCGTTACCTTTTTATTACTTAGCGCCGCTCTACTGGTCGCATTGGGCTGGTATTTCGACCGTAAAGGCCCCGCTACAAGTGCAGTCGGTAATTCTGAAGGCAGCGCAGACGTTGCCGTGGTAGGCGGACCGATTTTTTGGCCGAAGCAGCCATCTGGTCCAGCAGAACCTGCAACGGAAGGCATGATTGACCTTTATCTGCAAGTCAACAGTGAAGATGGAGCGGAAGTGACTCCCGCAGCGAACCTAGAACTTGAGGTGTTCTTCGAATCAGATCGCATGCTCATGCATCTACCTTTTTCCAGCCATGCTTCCTCACTAGGAACCTTTCAAACCGAGGCTGACGGCTCTGCCCACTTCCGCTTAAAGCTGCCGATCTCTCCGCAGAGCAAGCTACCGCTCGAGGGCGCACTTTTTGTTTGTGCGGCAATGGGTGGTTGGCAAATGCCAGGCCGGGCGTGGTTTCAATGCAGCCCAGAGATGGACCGCACCATTACCCAACCCTTAACGCTGAAACGTGGAGCTACCATCCAAGTAAGGCCTATTGGCTATTCTGCGCAAGGCGCCGAGCACGGCTTCCTTGGACCGCTTCTGTCCATTCAGGCACTTGACTTTGAAGCACCGGAAGAAATGATTCCTTTCTTTCCGGCCGGTCCTGGCGGCAATGGCGTACCTTTGGCTAACTTGTCTATAACCCGCAAGGGCCACTACCGCTTGTTTGCGCGCAGCCCGGAGGGCGTTGGCTTGGTACCCTCGGTCTTACTTGACCCTGCGGCACCGCCACAAGAAATCACCATTCTGTTCGAGGAATTTGGCTCCATTGCAGGCAAGGTCAAGCTTCCACCAAACTACTCCACTTCCTTTCCTGTTGTTTTGCGTGCGGTGGTGGAAACAGAGGCTAACGCAACCTCCCTTGCGTTTGGTAGCGGTTTCGCAAGCCAGGATTATCCATCCACCACTGCGACTGGATTGGTTCAAGAAGACGGCAGTTTTCGCGTTTCTGGTTTAGCACCAGGCGCCTACCGACTCGGAATCCCTGATTTCGGACCAGCAGGGAGTGGTTTTGGATGGTTTTCGGAAGCTAGTTTTCGCACCGGCAACAGCAGCGTCGAGCTAGACCTACCGGCTACTTTTCTTGAGCTTGCCTATGTCCGTGGAGAAGAATCAAGCAGTGAGTTAAAACCCGGCCGGGTAGCGCTTACGCAGTTCTATCCCGCTTCCAGCGCCTATTCCAGCACGATGCTTAACCCTAAACTCGTCGTAGGCCCGGATAGGAAAATGGGGTATTACCTACTCCCAGGGGCTGCTCCTAAACTTTTGGTTTACGCTAAGGATTTGCCAGTATTCGAAATCCAATTGCCGGCAACTTTTTCCGCTCCCATCCTGGAGTTGGAAATCCCAAACCCAAAACCGGAATCAGGTTTTCTCGCTTGGGAAGGCCCAAGTGAAAATATGAAATATGAGATCCTGAGTCCCGAATTTGGTTTGGTGCTCGACACTTGGGATGCAAGCCCAGGCTTCCGCCCGGGGCCCATGCGCCGCGAGCTTCCACCTGGAAAGTATCGGATCCGCGGGTTCGGCATCAACCGTGCAGAGCATGCGACCGCGGAGCAATGGGCACAAGTCGTCGCGAATGAGACTACGCATGTAGAATTTGACTTCCCACCTGGCGGTTGGCTTGAAGTCACTTTAACCATGGATAAAGTGCGTAACCAACGCAACTTGATTCCACAATTAAAGTTTGTAGCCGGTATAGAATCACCTCGTTTAGCATATAGCAACAGTGGCCCTCCACGCTTGATTATGCGTTCCCGGAACGCAACCAGCCCCATCGGACTCACTTTTTACAGCGAGCTCGAAGGCATGGGAATGTGGCACACCGTTGCCATCAATGGCGGTGAAACCAAACTTGCCGGAGAGTGCTTTGCGCCAGGAGTTTATGACTTAGATGTCAGGATCCCGGGCTACAAAACCCAAAGTGTGGAAGTGATGATCGAGGCAGGACGTCAAACACAAGTCACGATTCCACTCCTTGCGCTTGACTAGAACTTGCTACCTGCACTCATCCTTTCGCTTTTCACATCCGTCCTTTGCCTTGCGATTCCGCAATCGCCAAGCCTAGAAAGATTGCCTGGCCCAGGCCCAGCGACAAAGCAAGTGGAGTTGAGGATTCATCTCCGCACGGCACACTTTTATCGCGCCCCTGCGGCCGCAAAGATTGAGGTAGAAGTGCGCTTCTCAAACGAGCGGCCTACCACAGAGCAAATCATCCGCCCCGCTACCGCCCCCATGACTACGGTGCGCACCGACCAGCATGGCGATGCATCCTGCCTCCTAAGCTTCCCACTCACAGAGAAGGGGAACTTGAAGAACGGTTACCTCTATTTCAGGCCTATCTCTGCGCAATGGGGCTACATTCCAGACTCTATTCGGCTTCGCCCCGGCAAGTTAAATTCCCAACTCTGTGCAATCGAAGTTTCTCCAGGAGCTCCCATTGCGATTCAACTCCTAGGTATCCCCGAAGAACTCAAGCGCCGCGATCCTCTGCGCTACGTGGTTACCCTCCAACGTCTGGACAAAAATTCCGCGCCGATTTTTGGCTACAACTTTCGATTTCAAGAAATCAACCAACCTCCAACCACTTACCTCCAAGTCAAGGAATCCGGAAACTATCGGGTCATCGTCCAGGGTCCCGCTGGCGTGGGTTGCTTAGACCGCATCTATATCGATGCCCACGCTCCACCCGAAAAGCTTGAGATCAAGATGCAGTCCCTGGGTACGGTTGCCGGGCATATCGACATCCCGGAGGGTTATCCAAAGCAGGGACTGGAGGTCATTGCACTCGCGGATTCCATCCCAGCTCCGCGACTTGTCGCAGATGCCTATTCCTCTGCACCCAAGCAAGCCCCATCGCTTTTTGCGCGAGCCGTGGTAAATGATCATGGGGATTTCATGCTCCAAGGCTTAGCGCATACCACTTACCGTCTTGGCTATTCCACTGGCATATTCCCAGGTCAGCCGCATGGCTGGTTTGCCAACGAGGCGGTCACCCCGGGTGCAAAAAAAGTTAGCTTGGCGCTCACGATGACCCAACTCATCTTGAACTTTGAAACCGAGTTCCCCCAAACCGAGGCGATGAGTTGGCGAGAACGTCCAGAGGTGAAGGTGTTGTTGATACAAGAGGCACAAAAAGATTTTAGTCCCTTTATCAAAATAAAAAGTGTGCGCGGCCCTGATGGAAGGCATGGATATCCGCTTTTGCCGGGCATGCACTACCGCGTCCTTGTGTCTGGAAAGGGATACCCGGTTTGGGAGCATGATGTAATACCCGTGGGGAATGCTGAATATTTAGAACTACAAGTGCCTTGGCAACCCAGGGAGACAGGCCTTCTTCTCTGGGATGGCCCAGATTGGACCCTATTCACCCTATTCAGCGACAAATCAAAAACTCCTTTGGATTCTTGGTTTCATCGTATGCACAAAAGAGAACCCAGCAAAAAGCTTGCCCCCGGTCGCTATTTT
>JASFYO010000074.1:0-28812 GCA_045047305.1 Planctomycetota bacterium
GAAGGCTTAAGGAAGTACCTCACGGAGCAAAGCATTGGTCTTGATCGAATGCCCTGCAAAAGGGCCTGCCAGGGTCACAGCTTGCAAGCCGATCTCGCCGAGTGGTGCGAGCAGGGGGACATCGGAGGTGAAGGAAGCATTGCCTTGCGCATCGGACATGGCGAGTCCAAGAACAGTGATTGGACCAACTAGATCTAACTGTAGCTGCCCAAATCCTTGCGCATTCCCTAAACCTGTTCCTTGTGGTGCATAGAGAAAGGCAACTGGGCGATTTGCAAGTGTGTTGCGAATACTCATCGTTGCGGGTTGCCCACGGTAAAGGACGTCGACATCTAAAGGGGGGCCTGCAGCAAGAGTGATACGCTGATTCGCCTGGGTATGCCCAAGGTAGGTCAGGCTGCCATCGGACCATTCCACGCGCACTTCATCGACCTTTTGGGCGCTGCCAAGGCCGAGGTGAATCAAGGGTTCATGCGTGCCTTGATAACTCGAGGCATTGTCCAACTGACGCAAACGCCAGGCATCGCCAAGGCGGAAGTAAACCATGGCTCCTATACCAGCCGGTGCGATGTCAGGGTTCGCGCTGGTTTCAAGCTCCAGTTGCAGCCAGTTTCCTGCTGCAATACCTGAATCGTTGCGGTACAGCCGCACCTGGCCTTTGTTCGAGAGCAAAACTAAATCATTATCACCATCGCGGTCATAATCGAGGCGTAACAAGGTGCGCCCTTGACCGGGATCGGTGAGGCCAGCGGCAACGGCTTCTTCGCTGTAAGTGCCGTCTTGCTGATTCACGAACAGGCGCGTCGGGGTTGCCGCACGGATTCCACTCCAGCCATTGGCAGCGGCAATGTCGAGCCAACCGTCGTTGTTCACGTCAATCGCAGCTGGGCCCCAGCCCCAATCCGCATCATCGACGCCCGCACTGATGGAGTCGTCGGTGAACACTAAACCGCCTTGGTTATGTAGTAAGACGTTGCCCGGAATAGGGTAGATGGCAGAGGCGTAGATATCGATCAGCAAGTTGTTATCGAAGTCAGCGAAGGCATTACCCATGCCATTGATGATCTGAAACTGTGGTGGCTCTACTGCCATGGGAAGGAAGGTGGAATCGCCTTGATTGGCAAATAGGCGGCTTCCACCCCAGTCTGCAATACATACGATTTCAGGGGAGAGATCGGCATCTAGGTTGACGATGCCGCCAGCGAAGCCCATCGAGCCTGCTGCGTCGGCACCACAGGAAACCGTGACATCGAGGAAGGTGCCGTCGCCCTGGTTCTGAAATAAGACATTCGAGTGACCAGTAAACTGCTGTCCGGCGCAAACGAAGAGATCGAGGTCTCCATCGTTATCGTAATCGCCAAAGAGGGCACTGCTTCCGGTGGCGATCGAAACTGTGGTTGTGGCTACGCCGGCACTCACTGCCACTTCGGTGAAACCAGTGCCGCCATCATTGTGATAAAGACGATGCATGCCAGGCGTGGGTGGGCCACTAGCTAAACCTAGGCTGCTGACAAAAATATCAACGTAGCCATCGCCATCATAATCTGCGGCGGCAGCGCCAAATCCGTGGTGCAAGGCATCGACACCCCATGCATTGGCGAAGTCGGTAAATGTTCCGTCGGCGTTGTTCAAGTAAAGTGCATCCGCACGGTCGCCACCGCCGAGTAGAAACAAATCTGGCCAGCCGTCGTGATTAAAGTCACCCACGGTGCCTCCTGCATTCATGTCGCCAAGCATGGTCGGGAGGTTGAGAGTGACGGCATGGCTGAAGTTCAAGCCTGCCGACGCGCTCTGGTCAGAGAATTGGATTTGCGCAGTGGCTGCAGTCGAGAACACGACGGCAAACAACAACGACAAACATGAGAATTGCACATAGCGGGGGCTAATGTGTTGCATGAAAGATCGCCCGTTAGGGTTCGGGTTAGGGGGACACAGCTTAGGGATGCTGATGTTCGACCCTAGCAAGCAGGCCTTGGTGTCTGAGACAAGAAATCCTATTTTTATCCCTTCCCGTGAGCTTGAATCGCCTAATAGCGGCCAAGAGCGCTATTTCAGCGTTTCTTCATACCTTCGTGCTTTTCGAAATATGGCCGAAGGTAAGGCGGTTACGCATGCTTAAGCTTTCCTTCCGCTCCATGAGTCGCATGCATCTCTTTCGTTTCTCCCCACTGCTCTGCCTCGGTTTAGCCTGGCTAATGGCTCTGATTTTGGTCCAGTTTTTGGCGCCAATTGCGCAGGACCCAGCCTTCTTATTGTTCGCTGAGAGTGGCGCATGCTGTGGCATTCCACACTTCTGGAACGTGGTTACCAGCTTGGCCTTTCTTTGGATCGGTGGTGCCGGACTACTCAGCTTGCGCCGCGATGGAACTTTGTTTTCGCTACCTGCCGAAACTACGTTCTTTATCGGGATCCTTCTGACAGGGCTTGGTTCCGCTTATTTTCATTGGAACCCAAACAACCAGACTTTACTTTGGGATCGTCTCCCGATGGCCTTAGGCTTCTTAGCCCTTTTCCTTGCCCTGGTTGATGATTGTTTGCAAGTTGTCATAGCAAAGCGTTTGTTGCCAGCAGCGCTATTGTGCGGCGCTGGAAGCGTTCTCTATTGGGCTTATTCAGAAGCGAAGGGGAATGGCGATTTGCGCTATTACGCGATCGTGCAATTCTTGCCTATGCTACTCATTCCTGTTTTGTTACTGCGTTGGCCCCCGCAACAGAAACATCCGGCCTGGCTGTGGACCATGCTTGGGCTTTATGTGTTGGCCAAGATTTTTGAATACTATGACCATGCCATCGCGGCTTGGCTTCCTTTTGATTTGACCGGGCATGCGTTGAAGCATGTAGTTGCGGCAGCAGCAGCTTATTGTTTCTTGCGCGCCCGCCCGCGCAACTTAGGTTAGGGAGCCTCAATGGAAAGAATGGAGACCATCGGCACCCAAATCTTGGATTTTGGAGTTTGCACAAGCACTCCATTGCTTTCAACGCCATCTAGCGTGCCCTTCACCATCAAGATTGCTTGCGTATGCGAGTTGTAGGTGAGGGTCACCGAGGAGTTCAGAAGGGAATTCAATCCCACAACCTTTTGTTGCCCCTCTTGAGCTACAGAAGGTTTGGTGAAAAAGGTAGCGGCGATAAGGACAGCAGCTAAGAGACAAATGCTAAGGGGAGTACGTTTCATGCGTGGTTACGAAAAAGTAAGACTCTGGAGTCTAACCTGCAGGAGGGGGGCGGTACCCGGCTGTTTTCTTTGCTATGCTGGAGTCCTATGCTGCCACTTGCCTTGCGCCGACGGAAAGACTTAGGCTTGCACGGTGCTTCGACTATGGATGAATTCGCTTTATTTCCAAGGCGTGATCTCATGCAAGGAGTTCCGCGTGGAATCCTGCTAGTTCTGTTATGGATCACTATCGTTGGCGACGCGTTGCGCATTCTTTGCCAGCTGGTTTTGGATTCCTCATCAGGATGGATTGCTGCTTTCGGGCAGATCTCGCTTCTCGCAGCTTTTGTCGTATTGCCGGTGTTGGTAATACGCGCATGGCGCCTTGTGATGTATTTTTGCGTGCGGCGTTTGGCATGGCAGGATCGCACTTGGGATAATCTCCTTTTGCTGTTGGTCGTGTGCCTCTTTGGCGAACTGGCTTTCTTTGAATTGGCTACGGCACGAACCGAATGGCCGGGGTATTCACCACTCTTCCCTAGTTTCCTAGGTGGCCCCATTTTGGCCATGCTGATTGGGCTTGTGGTCGTTGGAAGCAAGGGCCACCGCAGCGTGAGTGGGGGGATCGCCCTAGGCACTGCAGTCGTTTGGGTGATGGTGCCGCTCTATTTAGATTTGGAATACCACATAGGTTCGACCCACTTCATGGAATACGTTCCCATACTTTGGGTCGCCATGGTTTCCCTTCTTGGGTGGATACTAGCTATTTGGAGTGTGTTGGATGGGCTTGGCGGTGTCATCCTTGCGCCGCTGATTCTTGCCATTCCTGTGCTAGAAGTTTGGAAGGGCCGCACTTCCTTCGCCACCGCTGGCACCATGGTGGTGAGTGGTTTTGCCTTGGCTCCGTTTTTATCGGAATGGCTGAATCACATTTTGGACTAAGCTGCGCAGCAATCTAGTTCCGAATCGGGCGCAGAACGATGTTTTTGAATTCCATCACAGCTCCTTCGGATTGAAGCGCAATCGGGCCCGCCAAATGCGCTGCCCAATCGGCTGTGTTCTGAATGGTGCCGTTGACCTCTAAGGTCACCCGGCTGCCAAATACTCGGATACGGTAGTGGTTCCATTCTCCAAGCGGACGCTCATTACTCGGTTGCATTTTGACCGTATGACGACCGGATGTGCGCGCAGCATCCACCAGCAAAGGGAAGTGATCGATGTTCCAAATGTCGCCGGCGTTGCCAGAATGCAGTTGTGCTTCGATACTTCGCGGCCAGACCTGATGCGGCTCTTGCACGCGCAGTAAAACCCCAGAGTTTCCAGGCCCTGTAGCCGGATCTCCACGCCAATCTAGCTCAATTTCAAAGTCAGTGTAATCTTGGTCCGTGTAAAGATAGCCGATGGGATTGCCTTCGCAGCGCAGGACGCCATTTTTTACACTCCATACGGAAGTTGGGTCGGTGCCTTCTGGGAGCTGGAACTTCCAGCCTTGGAGGTCCTTGCCATTAAACAAGGAGATTGCATCGCCGAACTCCGGCTGTGGATTTTGCTGCTGAGTAAGAAAACTAACTAGGTCGGCAAGGTCTTGAGAACTTAAGCCCATCGATTGAGCTGGAGGCATGGAAGAGGTCGCTTGATGCTCCCGCGCTACGACTTCACTGGCGGAGAAAACTTGCCGCGTTCCTGCCGAATCGCGAAGCACAATGCGTTCGCCGTCGGCCAAGATGGCTCCAGTAATATGGCGTCCGTCTTGCAGGGTGAATATCCAGGTATCAAAACCAAAAGCTATGGAGGCGCTAGGTGCAAGAAGCGCGTCGATTAATCCTCGACGTCCGAATTTCTCCCCAATAACGCTTAATTCTGGTCCTAAACTTCCGCCGAGACCGTTGTAGGTATGACAGGCAAAGCACGTGCCGCGGCCACGGAATAGTTCCTGACCACGGAATGCATCACCGGGCATGGCGGCCAAGGTATCGGCAGGAGGGTAATGGGACTCGGTGGTGAACACCTCCGACGCCAATGCTCGAATGGAAAGGTCGGTGTGTTGTTTGAGTAGCGGTGCAATGGCTTCGAGTACCGTGGTGGGGAGCTGCTTTGCTTTAGCTTTCTGCAGGAGAAAGAGAGCACCGGCAGTGTTTTGTGCCAAAATTTTGGCAGCAGCAACATCTCCTTGGATCGCGGCGCGTTCGCGTTGGGCGATGGCTATGGCATCGCGCTTTTGTTCCATATGAATGGAAAAACGAATCGAGGTAGCGTTGTTCTGCGAGGTTCCATTGTCGTCGGCGGCACATGCGCCAAGTAAACGAGTGGCACCGGAAGGTACTTGAATCCCGATGCGCGAAGGTGCATGAGTGCCAATGCCAGTGTCGAATCGCACGCCGCCAACATCGAGTGCTCCACCTACGCAGTCCGCATTTTTATGGACCGAGCCCCATCCTGCTTCGGCTTCAATCCAAGTCGACGCATTCACCGACTGGATGCCATCCGCGCCCTCAAAGCGCAGGTCGAGCCAGTCTCCCCAATCGCAGGAATTACCGTCGCCGGCATCATCAACCACCAGCCAAATAATTTCGGCGCGCTCAAGGGGGAGGTCAATGCTGGTGGTGGTGGCATCGCGCATGACTTCGCTTTGCCAGCTCAGTTCTGCACGGTCAAAGTTTCCGGCAAGTGCATCTCCGAGATCAAAGCTGCGCCAGTCGTTTTCACGGCGATGGCGCACCCAATAACCAGCCCTGCCACGTAGTTCCTCTGCTCCGTCCAGAGCGAGTAGCAACATGGCTTCGGCGGCCTCGCGTTGCGGCATAAAGGCAATGGCGTCGATGGCACGTAAGCGCAATGGCATCGGGTGACGTTGTTCTTTGCAAAATGATACGAGCCACTTTAAGGATGCTGGTGGATGCAAGCGCCATAAGAGTGGAAGGCGGGTTGCATCCTCTGTGTCGGCGGCAAGGATCTGGGTGAATAGGGAATCTTCTTTGCCGTCTGCGCCGAGGCCAAGACATTCGAGGTATACCCGGTCATCCAGCGGACCGAGCAAAGCAAAATCAAGCCATAATTGTTCCACCTTTGTGCCTTCGGCATCGCGCATCGAGGCTGCGACTCTGGCGCGGACATAGGGGGAAGGGTCGTTGCGGAAAAGTTCGGCAGCTTCTATGGAAAACCCATGGACACGAGTCCAGGCGCGGTAGGCTGCCACGCGGAATCTTTCTGACTCATGCAAGGATTCCTTTAAGAGTTCGAGCGGAAAATCGGAGGCAGACTTTTTCCAAAGCTGTTTCGCACGATTGGCTTCCAAGCTCGCCGCAAGTGGGGAGGCCGTCGCGGTGGAGGCGTTGTGAATCCGAATAATGCGACCATAAGCTTCCGCATCCCCAGCTTGATGTCCACCGACTCCGGGATCGAACCAATCGGCCACGTAAATAGAGCCATCGGGCGCCACCGCAACATCGCTGGGCCGAAACCAATGGCCGCGGTCGCCGGTGACTTCATAGGCCGGTTGAATCAGAATGCCTTCCTCTAGTTCCAGCGCCGCACCTTGGATGGAAGGACGATGGGTGAACACTAGGGAGCGCCCTGCGTCGGCATTCAGGATCGTTCCAAATAGTTGAGGAAATGCATGCTCCTCATAGACGGTGACCCCGGTGGGTCCTCCAGCACCGTTTGCAGTACCCAAAGGCATCACGCCAGGATCCATTTGGTGCCAATGTGCGCTGAGCGTTGCTTGGCCGGGACGTCGGTCAGCGCCCCAGAAACGGCTGCCATCGGCGCTGAAGTATCCATAGTTCCCGCCTTCTACAATCGAAACTGTACGGCAACTACGGTTGCCATCGTCATCGTTGTCGGAAACGAAGACATCGCCATAACTATCGACCGCAGCCTCGTAATCATTGCGAAAGTTGTGCGCGATGATTTGCAGGCCACTGCCGTCTGGATGCATGCGGCCAATCAAACCTCCAGTCCAGATGCGTCCATCGTCGGAAACCAATCCCGGATGATTGTCAGCGGGAAATTGTCCACCACCGCGGTAACTAGAGCCGCTGCGTAATTGGAATCCGTCTTTATCGGTGACCATGTGCGGGCCGGCGTTGCCCACGGCAAAAAGTAAATCTCCGTCTGGCATGGCAACGAAGGAGTGCAAGCCATGGTCGTGGTCGTGGCCGCCGAATCCAGTGAGCAAGGTGGTGCGCGTATCAGCCTTTAAGTCGCCATCGGTATCGCGGTATTCATAAAGGTTGGGCGAGCAACTGACTAGCACTCGGTCTTCCAGAACACAGATGCCAAGCGGAGAGGTAAGCTCGATGTCTTGTACGAAGACCGTGCTTGTGTCGGCCTTGCCATCGCCGTTGGTGTCTTCCAGGACCACCACGCGATCTCCTTGGGGGAAATGCTTGCCTGGATTACGGCCATCCCATTGGCGGTAATTCACGGCTTCCGTAACCCACAGTCGGCCTTGGGCATCAAAGGCCATGGCCGTAGGATTGTACATAAGCGGCGATTCTGCCCACAAGCTTGCTGCCATGCCATCGAGCAATTCAAACTGATTGCTTACATCATTGGATGGCGTTTGGGCCAATAGCAGCAGGGTTACGGCAAGGGACATGCTGGCAGAGTAGCAAGCATGATTCCTGTGCGGCGGTGCTTTTAAAGAGCGATGCGCGTGGATGAGGCTAAATCACCACCGCTTCCATATCTTCCGGCATTTCCGCAAGTTCTTCGGCGTTGAGCATGGCATAAATCTCAACCAGGTTTCCGCCAGGGTCACGTAACCAGAATTCGTGCAGTGGCATATTGCGCCACGTGGTGCGTGCAGGTTTTTCAATGGTGAACCCAGCCTCCACGGCGCGTTCCTGGCAGGCGAGGACGTCGGCTTTGCTGCTCACGCCAATACCTAAGTGATACATGGTGTCCTGATGAAGCTTTTTGCCATCGTCGACGAGGAAGACTAGGCGGTTATGCAAGCGCGCATCGTCGAATACAACAAAACGATCAGTCCAATAACTCGGTTCTAACGCAAATAGCCAACTGTAAAAGCGCGCGGTAGCAGCGAGGTCTGGGGTGCGGATGCTGAGATGGAATTCGGAAGGATCAGCGCCCGATGTAGGGAGATTGCGCATGGCAGCAAGAATCTCCAAGCGTTTGTGGATGCGTTCGCGTGCAATACAGAAATGCTCCAGGCGTTCGGCTTCACTGAGAGCTTCGTTTTTGCGGTCCGGGTCAGGGATGGGCCAGTGCAGGCGTTTCGCTTTTCCGAGAAATACGGGACAGACTTCTTCTGCGCACAGAGTAATGACCAAGTCGACGCTGTTAGGGTCCACATCTTGCACCGAAGTGGAAACGTGGTCCTCAAGCGAGACACCGACGGCGGCCATGGCTTGAATCGCAAAAGGGTTAACCCGGCTCGGCGCGCTTCCCGCCGACTGGATGTTCGCTGAATCGCCGAATAGCTTGCGTGCAAGGCCTTCAGCCATTTGACTGCGCGCCGAGTTGGCGACGCAAAGGAAGAGGATGTTTTGGTATTGCATCTGGATGGAAAGCGGTTTAGGTCGGTGTTGGGGTGAACCAGAGACGGCGCAGCATAAAGGAAACGCGCACCATCAGTATTAGGACTGGTACTTCTACTAGCGGACCAATAACCGCGGCGAAGGCAACGCCTGAATCGATACCGAAAACCGCGATGGCAACCGCGATGGCAAGTTCAAAATTGTTTCCGGTCGCCGTGAAGGACAAAGTTGCAGCTCGTTCATAATCGGCACCGGCGCGTTTTGCCATCCAAAAACTAGCGAAGAACATGATGACAAAATACAAACTTAAAGGGATCGCAATCGTGAGTACGTCGAACGGAATAGCCACGATCATTTGGCCTTTCATGCTGAACATCACCATGATGGTGAAGAGGAGCGCGATGAGCGTAATGGGGGAGATGCGTGGCAGGAAAACCTGTTCATACCATGTGTCGCCTTTGGCTTGACGCAAGAAACGCCGAGTGAGGTATCCGGCGACAAACGGGACTCCCAAATAGAGCAGCACGCTTTGGAAAACGTCGACCATGGAAATGTTGAATGCCGTGGCTTCGAGCCCACACCAAGGGGCCAGTACGCACAAGAAGAACCAGGCGTAGAAACTATAGGTTAGGACTTGGAAAATGGAGTTAAATGCAACTAGCCCTGCGCAATATTCCCGGTTTCCGCCGGCCAAATCGTTCCAAACTAAAACCATGGCAATGCAACGCGCTAAGCCGACCAGAATGAGCCCAATCATGTACTCCGGTTGATCGCGCAAGAACAAAAAGGCAAGTGCAAACATTAGCGTGGGGCCGACCAACCAGTTTTGTATCAAGCTCAGCCCGAGAATGCGCTTGTCGCGAAATACCTGGCCGAGTTCCTCATAACGCACTTTGGCAAGAGGCGGCCACATCATGAGAATCAAACCGATGGCTAAGGGAATGTTGGTAGTTCCAATATCCAGACGATGCAACTGGGTTGTGCTTTCTGGCCAGAAGTATCCCATCCCGACGCCGCAAGCCATGGCAAGGAAAATCCATAGAGTCAGCCAGCGATCAAGGAAGGACATGGTTTGCGGCCGGCCGTTGGTCATAGGAGATTGCCGATTAAGGATTCAAAGGAGCGCCGCGTTTCGGGGTTAATGCAATAACAGCGTCTTGGCCCATCCACTTCGCCTTGGATCCAGCCCGCCTGTTTTAATCGTTTGAGGTGCTGGCTCACAGTTGATGCGGCAAGCCCGACTTCGGCTTGGAGATCACCTGCAATGCAGCTTTGTTGCGCAATCAGCACGCGCAGAATGCGTACCCGCGCTGGGTTCCCTAGGGCTTTGGCTAGGCGGGCGAGCTCCAATTCCTCTTGTGGCTTGGCGTCTAGCTTCAGGTTGACGGTTTCTTCACAGCAATCTGAGCGGGAGCTTTCATTTCTCATTTCGTTAAATTACGAAATAACTACGGATTGCGCAAGTGGGTAGACTCCAATCTTCTTTCCATGTCCCACTTCGCCCTCTTAGCTCCACTCCTGCTCGCCAGCACCCTTCTGGCTCAGGAAACTCCGTCTTCCACCTCCCCCAAGCCGATTCCAGAGCCCAAAGTGTTCTACACCGGACATGAAGGAAGTTTTCACGGAGTGGACGTCGCTTATGAAGCGATTGCGGGAGAGACCTATTTGCGCGATACCGACGGCAATCCAACCGCCTCCATTTTCTCCACCTCTTATGTCATGGAAGATGTCGAGGACCCCACCACCCGTGCAGTGACCTTCTTGTGGAATGGTGGCCCGGGATCGGCATCGGTGTGGCTACACATGGGAGCCTTTGGACCTTTGCGCGTGGATATCCCAAGTGATGCGCGCGACGATGGCGCTCCGCCATATCCATTAATCGCAAACCCAGGGACATTCCTCGATTTATCCGATATCGTTTTTATTGATCCCGTCGGCACTGGTTTTAGCCGCCCGTTGGGCGATGCAGAGGGCAAGGATTTTTACGGTGTGAAGCAAGATGCGGAATCCATCGCGCAGTTCATTCGCTTATGGCTTACCGAGCATGGCCGTTGGAATTCCCCCAAATTCATTGGCGGGGAAAGTTATGGCACCACGCGTGCCGCCGCCGTGGTGCGGGAGTTGGAATCTGGTTTTGACGATGTTGCGCTTAACGGAATCTTGCTGATTTCCACCATTTTAGATTTCAGTATTGAGAATCATACCGCTGGCAATGAGCTGCCCAGCATGATGCATTTACCCACTATGGCAGCGACTGCGAAGTACCACGGCAAGGCGGGGGATGGGATTTCGCTTGAAGATTTCGTGGAGCAAGCGCGGCAATATGCACTAAATGAGTATGCTCATGCTTTGTTGCAAGGCAATAGCCTCTCTGACTCTGAGCGCGCCGAGGTGCGTAAAAGGCTGTCATCCTTTACCGGTCTTAGTGAGGCCTTTATCGAGCGTAACGACTTACGTTTGCAGCCGGGACGTTTTCAAAAGGAACTTCTGCGTGAGCAAGGCCTCACCGTCGGACGTTTGGATTCCCGCTATACCGGAGTCGATTTTGATTCTGCTGGGGAACACAGCGATCAGGACCCTTCTTTCTACGGAATCGATGGCGCCTATGCTGCAGCAATCAACCATCACCTGCAGAACAATCTCGATGTAGAGATTGACCGCCACTACAACATTATTGGCGGACTCGGCGGTTCATGGGACTGGAAGGTCCCTGGTGTCCCATTCAACTACTTCAACCTTGCGCCTTGGATCGGTAAGGCCATGCGCGAGAATCAAGACTTGGAGGTGTTTGTTGCGGCGGGATATTATGATTTCGCTACGCCATTTTTCGCTGCAGAGTACAGCTTGAATCGGGCTGGTATCGTTGCGCAACGCGTGCATTTTCACTACTACGAAGCCGGCCACATGATGTACATTCATCATCCGTCATTGCGCAAAATGCAGGCCGACGTACACGCTTTCCTCGAGAATGCGTTAAGGAACTAAGTGCCGGATTTATTCCCCGTCGTCAAAACGCCATGTGACGGGGAAGTCCTTGCTGACTTCCAAACCTAGTAATTCAGCACGCATCAATTCAATTGGGATGGGGCCAGAGTGCATCACTGCATCGTGAAATTGCTTATCGGTCCAGCCTTTCTGATCTACCAATTCCTTTTGCAAGGCGCGTAGCTGCAGGCCGCCAGTCATATAAGCGCATTGATAAAGCGGTCCGTATCCACCCTGAATGCTGCGTCGGACTTCCGCGGTGGCATTGCGACGTTCATGCCCAACTTCGTTCACTAAAAAATCGACGCACTCTTCCGCACTCCATTCCCCGAGATGGAATTTGAGTGAGAAAATAATCCGTGCACATCGATGACTGCGCCAGAAGAGCATGCCAATTCGGTCCTCTGGGGAGCGGGCAAACCCCAAATCCCACAACCGAAGTTCCCAGTAAAGGGCCCATCCCTCGACCAAGAACGGGGTGTAAAACGCCCGCCGGTGCGGCTTCCAGCGCTGACTCATGAATCCCTGCAAGTGGTGCCCCGGAATCAACTCATGGTGTACGGTGGCGCGAGCATAGTGCTGGTTGTTACCGCGCATGGACATAACCTTGTCAGCATGCTCCATGGAGTCGGTGGGGTAGGCAATGGAAATCACTTCGCCGCCGGTGAAGTAGGGCGTGTATTTTTGGCGTTCCACACTCATCATGTCCATGCGCCAAACTTTTTTAGCCACATCAGGGATGGTGATGAGGTCGCGCTCTTCTAAAAACGCAATGGCCTCTTCTGCCAACTCTTGAATGAGTTGAGGTTGTTTGCCTGGCGCAACATGCTGCAGCTTGACTTGTTCCTGCGCGGCGCGCCAATCGTTGGCCAACCCCATTTCAGTAGCGGCTTTTTTGCGCTCTATTTGGCACCACGCAAACTCACGTTCTGCAATCGCAATCAGCTCCGCGGGAGAATAGGCAATGCGCTCAAACTGGAGTTCTTGAAGTAGTGCAAGCTTCCCAATCGGATCTCCGATGAGCGCGTCGGTGTTATTGTCATCTAAGCCACCAAGCTCTTCGCGCAGGAATTCTGCATAGGCTTCGAGTTTGGGCTGCAGGGTTTCCCATGGAGCTTTACACCACCAGGAGTATTCTGGTTCATACCCCATGCGGTCCTCATGCCATAAGGAAAGTTTCGCTGCCAAGCGTTCCATTTGCTTCGCAGCGCGATTGGCAAGGGAAGGGGCTACGACCGGAATTCGGGCGCGGAAATCTTCCATCGCTTGGTCGATGGCCAGTGCAGCATTCGACATTGTCTGGGCGCTAGATTCTGCCTCCACCCAATGGCGCTTGGCCTTTTGCTCCAGAAGTCCCACAAGTGGCAGGGCGAAGGGGAGGAGCGGCAGCACTTCCGAAGTGCGTGCGACTTCTAACTCAAGAAGGGCAAAATCATGTGCAATGAGATTGTTTAGCAGAAGCCAATCAGTTTGAGACTCTCGGTTTAAGTTCTCAAAAGAAATGGCTTGAAGCTTGCTGCTCCATTCAAGATTCAACTGCCCCTTTCGCTTCAAACCGTATGCGCTTAGTGGCACCGAATAGATGCGCGCAAAGGCATTGCGGTCTGCAGTGTACTGCGCAATCAGCTCACTCGTTGTGGCTGGTGCTGTTTGTTGGGGAGTAAGAGAAGCAATGAGCAGCAAGGAGCCAAGCAGCATGCTTAGAGCCTAGCAGAAAGCGAATCTTTCGCTCCCAATTCTGCAAGTGCGATTGGGAGCGACCGTGCTTAGGATGCCGCCGGGGGAAGCGGAGGAGTGTTTGCTGTACCGTTACTTTTTAGCAAATGAGCGGCTCCACAAAGCAGGATGACTCCAGCCTCAAAGGCCCAGTAAGCGTAGAGGGCCATGGCTACGCCACTAGTGAATCCGTAGCTGTGCAGGCCAACATTAAGTAGGTTTACGCCCCACCATGAGGCGGAAACTACCGCGCCGCCGATGACCGCCATGTTGGCCAAGCCGCGTGCGCGGATGAAGCCACCTAGGCGTGAGTGCAAGACCACCAGCATCCATAAGCAAATCAGCAAAGCGCCGTTTTCTTTTGGGTCCCAGCCCCAGAACCGTCCCCAGCTATCGTTTGCCCAAACTCCACCCATGATGGTGCCGAACAGGGCAAACAAAAGGGTGAAACAAACCGTTCCGTAAATCATACGGGTGATGCCTTGGTAGAATTCCTTGTCGCCTTTGCGTAAGCCGAACAGCTTCCCGAACAACCACACATGGGCGATCGCAGCTGCAAGTAAGCCGCCGGCGTATCCCATGGCAATAGTGGTGACGTGAATCGCTAGGTAGTAATTGGTGTCAAGTACCGCGACTACCGAACCCATGGTGTCACCAACCGTGGCAACTTCATGAAGCTCATAGCGCCCAGCGAGGAACATGCCGGCAACTCCGAGGAATGCAGCAAGGAAAACCGCGATGCGTTGTCGGGTGATCCATTCCATAAGCAGGGACACCAAAACCACCACGGAAGTGATGAACAGAATGGTGTCGTAAAGGGTGACTACTGGTGGGCGTTCGCGGATGATGCAGCGCATCACGATGCCGGTGGTAGCCATGGCGAAGGCGAGGATTACTGTGCCGGTGACTGCGTAGCGCATCCAGTTTGCGTTCGGCATAAGGAAACCGACCGAAGCCAAGATGAAAGCGATAAGGTAGAAGACCAGCGAGTTAGTGAATAAATTCCAGTGATAAAGTTTGACCTCCATTGGAATGTGCTTGTACTCGCCACGCGCAGTGACCATGCCGACGAGTTCGGTGTGGAGGGCTTGCATCGCGATTTCAAATGCAGCGGGGTCGGTCTTCACTTGCTCTAGCCTTTCAAGCATGCCGAACAGCAAGATTTGTGGGCTGGAGTCGGCACCTTCACCCTTAAAGGACTTCAGTATGAGGTCGTTAGGGCTCCACCAGGTTTGGTTGTCGCTGGCGTGGTCATGACCGTCGTTTATTTCCGCGGGAGGGAACAGAGTGATGGCGCGACGACTCATCGCCATGCCGCTTTGTAGACGGTTAAACAGTGCTGTCGTAGCAATGAAGGTTGGTGAGCCTGCCGCATGGAGTTGCGACAACTCTTGAAGTTGTGCAGCATGCGGCAAAATCCAGGCGACGCCAGCCTGTTTCGGACCGAGGATATCAATTAACACAGGGTCGGCCTCGGTTGGGTAGTCCAACCGCGAAATGACCATCAGCGAGGAGAGGGATTCGTAGGTGGAGAGATCCGTCGCAAGCTTTAGAATTTGACGTTGCAGGCTGTCGCGCAATGCAGCATCGGTTTCAACCGCAACAGCCGCCTTTTCACGCAACTCGGTGATTCCTGGAATGAGCTCGTTATAGCTATACCAATCGCGTTTTTTCTTGGATGGAACTCCCATGACGGTGAGCACGGCATCGTCTTGAATGCGAAAGCAAGGATAGTCATTGGCGAGTTCGGGGAAGAACAGCACGTCGAGCAACCAGCGGTTCTGATCGAGCTTGGTGCCGTCTTCTAGCTTCAAGGTGCGCTTGCCGTTCAGGGTTAGCAAGCGCAAGCCGGCGTAACTATCCATTGGCTTGACGCGTCCACCATCCTGTACCGGCAGGGTGCTAAAGAGGTCGACTGTTGCGTCGCTCCAGCGTGCCTGGGCTTCTAACTCTTGTGCAGAGACTGCATTTGAGAGCGCGAAGAGCAAGATTAAAGGCATCGCGCGTCGTTTGTTCTGGCGCTGAATGAACTTCCATAAGTGTTTGCCAAAGGTTATGACTAGGCCCAGGGTGATAACCCACAGGCTGTATTCCGGCCACTTGTCTGACGGGTTGCGAACCACCGAAAACCACGAGTATTCACCATTACGGTCTTCTCCATATCCAGATTGAAACAGGACTAAGCCTTTGTCGCGCAAGGGTTCATTCATTTGAATCAAAATCGACTGACTGCCGCGCTCATCCGTGCGGGTGACGTTACTTCGATAGGCTTTTGCCATGGTCATGCCGGGGTATTCCTCTTTGGTGAACTTATCAAGGCGGATGCTGAAGGGCATGGGGTAAGTCGCGTTGCTCATGTCCATTACGAACTGACGTCCCTCAACCTCCACTTTCCAGGGGCCGGCTTGTGGAAACCACAGCAGCCCTTTGCTTGAAGTGCCATCGACGGCAATCACTTCCGCATGAATTCCGGCAGCGTTTTGGGCCAGATCCTTAGCTAATGGGCGGCGGAAGAAGCCGAAGCCGTCGATGACCTCTCCTTCAGCATTCCAGTTGGGGCCTTTTGGAAGAACACTACAGTTGGGCACGAAGCCACTGAGCTTTAAGGTGAAGGGTAAATCTGCAGCATGAAAGCTGCGCGTGTTGTCGCCTTCCAAGTCGGTGAATTGGTCGTCGGCCAAAACCCACTGTGGGCTTTCTGTGCTAGCTCGTAACTCCCAAATCGAAATTTGCCATTTGCTGTTGCTGGTGAAATTGTCCGCCTGCTGCCCGATGTAAAGCCGTAGTTGCCCTTCCTCCGAATTGGTGAGCTTCACCAAGCTGGAGAGCAGCATGGCAATGATGCCAAAGTGAATGATCAGCACCCCGACATTGCGCGCGCGCCATTTAATACGCACCAACCCACCAAGAATGAGATTGACCGTGAGTAAGGACATCACCAAAACACCGCCTGGAAAGATGGGGATGCCGGAACCAGTGGTTAGAAACCAAGAGTTAAAAAAGGTTTCTTTCGCTTCATATAAGCCGTGCTCCACTTGGAACAGGGTGCCCAAAATAGTGAGTGAAAAGAGGCATAACAATAGAGTGCAAGCCAAGCCATAGCTGCCCAGTATTTTCCAAATGATTTTCATTATTGCACCTCCTCAAGCGAGGCCGCGAAAGCAAGGAAGGCCTCGCGGTGCCGGGCGACTTCTTCGACCGGGCCCACCATCTTGAGGAAGAATGCAGAACCATCTCCCAGCTTTGCAATGCCGAGCAAAGTTTGCTCACCTAAGGATTCTCCACTCATGCCGGTGAAATCCCCGTTGGCCTCAAGGAAGTGTGAGGGCGAGCCAAGGAAGGGAACGCGCGGGAGGGCATCGATGTCCGCATTGGTCAGCGGATCTAAGCCAAGTTGGGTTTGCCAACGGTTGATGTTTGGCGCGATACCGCCGCCGGCTCCACCGAGGACCACTAAGTAACACTCACTGTTATCGCCGACGCGGAGATTAAGCGTGCGCATGCTGCGTGGCCCGGCATCAGACCAACCTTCCGGTAAGCGGAAGCGAAATCCGTTTGCAAGGAAGCTCTCACCGTTTGCAGCTGGTTTTTCTGGCTCGGCGACAGGAGCTTGTTGCGCGTCGCTGCCTTGGCCAAAGTGCAAGGAACTCACGAAGGCCAGGAAACGTTCGTGTTCCGTATGTAAAAGTGCAGAGGGGCCGGTCATCTTTACGAAGATGGTGGCTTGATCGGTGGAAACCATGGCGCCAGTGAGGCCCCAATCCGCTTGCGCGTCGTTGCCCATCCCAGTGTAATTTCCTTCGATTTGCAGCAAACTGGCATCGCCGCCGAGCAACTTGATGGTTGGCAAGGAGATCAACTCGGATTCCTGCATTGGATCCAGGCCAACCTGCTTCCGCCAACGATTGAAGTTTGCAGCAAGCCCGCCACCATTGCCGCCAAGCACGGAAACATAGCAATCCGCATCGGCATGGCCTCCAGGGTGCAGGTTGACCAAGCGCATGGAAGTAGGCGTTTCTAGGGTCCAGCCATCGGGTAGGTCATAAAGCAAACTGTCGCCTTGGGGGTCGGCTTGCTGTTGCTTCTCGGAAGGTAGAGGCTCCGTTCCAAAACGTTGCTCAGGTGTGAGCGCATGCTTGGAATATTGGGGCACCCAATCTGCAACGCGCTTGTCTGAGATCTCGACGTTGTCACCAGGGTTGCCACAAGCGACAATCCCGAGAAAGAGAGTTGAAAGTAGGGCTAGCCGGCGATTTTGCATGGAACCATGTTCAAGACATCCAGGAGCGCAAATTGTAACAATCCCGAAACCGTTGGTGTTCTTATTTGATACCTAAACCTCCGGTGTTAAAGATGGTCGGGGAGACAGGATTCGCCGCGCAGCTGCGGAACGAAGTGCAGCCACCTGCGACCTCCTGAGAACGCATGTCCCAGGCCAGGCATAAAAAAACCGGTCGCGCTTGCGCGAAACCGGATGTTTTATGGATGGTCGGGGAGACAGGATTCGAACCTGCGACCCTCTGGTCCCAAACCAGATGCGCTACCAGGCTGCGCTACTCCCCGAACCAGCGGCGAATGATACTAGAATCTTGGCATGCAACAACCTCAAGTCGGCGTAATCTTGTGTGGCTCTGGACGTTTCGATGGCTCCGAAATCCACGAATCCGTCCTCACCCTTCTACATCTCTCCCGCGCGGGTGCTCAAATTCATTGTTTTGCGCCTGATGAAGCGCAGTATGCCGTCTGTGAGCACTTCGAAGGTAAGCCGGTGGAAGGTGAATCGCGCAACATGTTGATGGAGGCATCGCGTATCGCTCGAGGAGAAATAGAGCCGCTTTCTAGCGCAATCGCCGACCAGTTAGATGCCCTCATCCTGCCTGGAGGCAACGGCGCGGCCGTCAACCTGTGTGATTTCGGCTTAAAAGGTGCCGCTGGCTCCGTGCAGGCCGATCTTAAAGCCTTGCTCCTCCAAATGGCCGACGCAAAGAAGCCCATCGGTGCCATCTGCATTGCACCTGCCATTGTTGCCATGGCGCTGCCCAACCGGGAGCTGCAGATGACCCTCGGCGCTGCGGATTGCGAAGCGGCACTGGAGGCCAGCAAAACCGGAAACACCTTCAGCGCCTGCCCAGTCGAGCAAATCGTGTGCGATGAGCCGCATCGATTGGTCTCCACACCGGCGTACATGCTCGGCCCAGACATCGCCGCCGTCGACCGCGGAATCGGCCTCTTGGTGGAGAAGGTTCTCGCATGGTGTACGCCGCGTTAATCTGGGTCTGTAGCCATGACGTCCCCCGTAGACACCCAGAGCGAATCCATCACCCTTTCCGGCCAGAGCGTAAGCCCCGGTGTGGCCTATGGTCAGATTTTTCTCAGCATGGAAGGTCTGGAGGAGATTAGCTCTACGCGTTTGGCCGACGACGAGGTGGAGGCCGAACTCGCACGCGTCGATTCGGTGGCGCGCGCCGCTCGGGTTTCCTTGGTGCATCAACGCAAGCAGTTAGGCGAGCATTTCACTGCGGACCAGCGGCGGATTTTCGATACGCATTTGACCATGCTTGAAGATCCGACCATCGAGGCGGACCTGCGTAGTCGTATCGTTGATGATCGTTTTACATTTGAATCCGCGCTCAAAGACATGCTCGAAGTTTATGAGCGTTTGTTCGAAGTGGTGGCTTCCGAAAACTTGCGCAACAAGTTAGCCGATATGCGCGACATCGCTTTGCGTTTGCTGCGTTTTTCGCGGCCGCCAAGTGAGCGCGTGAAGGACCAGGACCGCAAAGGTGGCATCTTGGTGGTGCGCGAACTTTCCTTAAGCGATCTCACCGAAGCGCTCGATCATGGTATTACCGGTTTGATTGCCGAGCATGGAAGTTTGTCCAGTCACGGCGCCATTTTGACGCGCGCTGCTGGTATCCCAGCTGTAATTGGAGTCGGTGAGGTGCAGGGCGTACTTGCAGCCGGCGCACATGTTTTACTCGATGGTGATAACGGCGTGGTTGTGGTAGAGCCGAATCCTGAAACCGTCCAAATTGCCCAAGGAAGGGCACCGGAGGGTGGTTTTGAGACTTTGCCGCCCGCGATTTTGTCCGACGGCACCGCGATTCAGTTAGAGGCAGCGGTCGCCGCACCAAGTGAAGCCAAGCAGGTGCGTAATCTTGGCATTCGCACCATCGGTATGTACCGCACTGAGTTGCCTGTTATCCAACGGCAAGGGCGTCCGCGTGAAGATTCGCTTTCCGTGTTGTACGCTCAGGTGGTGAACGCCGTGGACGAGGTCACCTTCCGTCTGCCGGATCTTTCCTCTTCTTCGGAGATTGGATACCTTTATCCGGTTGCTGAACCAAACCCGAACGCGGGCCTGCGTGGTGTACGTTTACTGCTGCATCGTCCGGAGCTTTTAAATCTACAAATGCGCGCATTGTTGCGTGCCAGTGAAGGCAAGGAAGTGCGGGTCGCGGTTCCCTTTGTCGTCGATGCCGATGAAATCCGCGCGGTCCGACGTGCTGCGGAAAACGCGCGCGAGGAGCTGCGCTTGGAAGGGCTTAATGTCTCGTATGCAGTGGAAATCGGTGTGGTGTTTGAAACTCCAGCATCGGCGCTGCTCGGTCGTGAACTTCTGCAAGTTTCTGATTTCGCATTAATCGGCCTCGACACCTTAGCCGAAAGTCTTTTGATGTCGGATCGTCGCAACCATGAAGAAGCGGTGATCCAACGTTTGCGCTCGGTGCATCCTGTCGTCTTGCGTGCCGTACGCAAGCTCATCTCCCTTGCCGATGGTATACAAAAGCCGATTGGGGTTTACGGCGAGAGCTTGGCGCAACCGGCGCTTGCGCAACTCCTCGTCGGGGTAGGCGTCCGCCGTTTTGCGGTGCGCCCATCGATTCTGCGCCAAGCCCATGGCATGCTGCATAACATGGATTTGGATACCTGTGAACGGGTTGCAGAACTTGCCTGCCGCGCTGGCACCGCCGAGGATTTAAAGGCATTGATGCCGCAGAGCTGGTTGAACTCGTAGCTCTCAAAACCCCGTTGCTTCATCTTGGCTGTAGCAACACTACCGCCTTTGGCGCGCGCCTTGGAGCAAACGATTTCCATCCACGGCCTCTCCCGCCAGACTAAATCAGAGTTTCCTTACGTTTTAACCAAGAACTATGACGAGATATTTAAGTGTGAGTTTCATCAGCGTGGCACAATATTTGCCTCTAATTCGGTAAGGTTTCTTTCGCCACATTTTGGGCTTCATGCTCTTTCCCGTGTTCGGAAGCGCACACATCGACCTAGTAACCGCTCATCTTTTCACTGAAACATGAAACTTCTATTTACAGCCATTTTTGTTTTGATAAGCCCTCTTTCAGCGCAAATCGTTGGAGGTGGCTCTCATTCTTATTACCAATGGAATGGAGAGGATGTGAATGACCGGTTTGGTAATTCGGTATCGAATGCTGGCGATGTAGATGGAGATGGGGTCGATGATATTGTCGTTGGGGCATTTGAAGCAGCCGATTTACTTTGGCTGTCAGGCATGGTCTATGTGTATTCGGGCTCAACTGGAGATTTGCTTTATCAGTGGGAGGGGGAAGATATTTGGATTTACCTTGGATATTCCGTTTCCGGTGCTGGTGACGTCAACGGAGATGGATTTGATGACATTATTGCGGGGGCCTATGGCGCCGACCCAGGTGGATTGGTTGGTGCCGGGTCGGCTTATGTGTTCTCTGGAATCGATGGGACTCAACTATTCCGGTTTGATGGCACATCACAAGGAGAGCGCCTGGGGATTTCTGTTTCGGGCGGCGGGGATTTGAATAGCGATGGCGTACCAGATCTTCTCGTTGGTGCTGATTTATTTATATCCTCAGGCCTGCTGAATGCTGGAGCGGTCTACGCATACTCCGGCGCTGACGGTTCCCTTCTTTATCGAGTTGAGGGAGGGGGAAGTGACTATCGTCTTGGTTGGTCTGTTTCTGATACTGGCGATGTAAACTCAGATGGCTATGACGATTTTATTTCCGGAGCATTCGACGCCTCTCCTGGTGGGCGTTCTGGTGCTGGCTCGGCCTTTGTTTTCTCGGGCTTCGATGGCACCATTTTATATCGCAAGGATGGCGCGGCTTTTTCTGACTCCTTTGGTCAGGCGGTGTCTGGCGCCGAGGACCTCAATAGCGATGGATACGCTGACTTTCTGGTTGGCGCTTATGGTGCAAGCGATCTTGGGACAAGCAATGCAGGCACAGTGGACGCTTATTCTGGATTTGATGGTTCCTTGTTGTTCCATTGGAGCGGAGATGACACATCGGATTATCTTGGATATTCTGTCTCGAACTCCGGTGATGTAAACGGAGACGGCACTCCTGACATTATTGTGGGCGCCTATGGAGGTGGCTATGTACGTGTGTATAGCGGGGAGGACGGATCCTTGATCCAGCAAAGAAGTGGGCGCTTTACTCGCCAAGATGGATTCGGGAATTCGGTTTCTAGTGCTGGAGATATTAACGGTGATGGCTTTGTTGAATTCCTTGTTGGAGCGCCACTACACACACTGCAGGGGCCTAACGATGGCGGTTCGGTTTACGTTATGGGATTCAATCCCTTTCTAAACACTAGTACCAATACTCTCTCAGCAACTACAGGTGGGGTCGTCGAAATCGCAGTGGACTTCCCTGTGAGCCTTGCAGGGACCCCTTATGGAATCCTCATCTCAAACACCGGAACGGGGCCTTCTACTTTCCGCGGAGCCACGATTCCGCTGGTTCAAGATGTGCTGTTCCAAAGTATCCTGGGGGGTGATTATCCAGCGATTATCGAGGATGGTTTCGGTCTTCTCAACGCAGAGGGCGATGCTCTTGCAATTCTGAACTTACCGCCGCTAGTGGCTTCGAATCTAATTGGAAGTACCCGTTGGTTTGCTGCCGTAAGTCTTGACCCAGCCACGCTGTTGGTGGACAAGGTTTCCATTGCGCGACCACTCACGATTACGCAGTAAGGCTTGCTTAGCCGCGTAAAAACTTAGCGCCGCCGGAGTGCGCACGAGCCAGGACTACCTTTCCGCTATCTCCCCAAAGGCGCTTTACGCGTACTGCCAACCGCGCTTCCAGGTGCTGTACTTCCCCGGTTCGGCTTAGCACCAGCAAGGCCGAGCCAGCGCCAGACAAGGTGGCTCCAAGCGCACCAGCCTCATAAGCAAAGTCCAGCATGGCTTTCGCACTGGTCATCAGTTTTAGTCGTGGGGCCACATGTAGGTCATCGGCAATGCCCAGCTTGATGTAATCCGTTTTCAGGGTGCGTAAACCCTCGAGCAAAATCGGCGGCCGATGCGCCTGACGCATCGCGCGCTGAAAGGAAACCGAGGTCGGGAGTGCCTCGCGCGAGCGTTTGGTGGTCATCGGGTAGGGGGGGATGACTAGAAGGAAGCGTAGGTTGCGGTGGAGCGGCACCGGATGATGAATCCACGCCACGCCTTTGGCCCCAAGGCTCCAATGTGCGCCGCCAAGCATCGATGCAACTGCATTTTCCGGGTTCCCTTCGAGGTCGATGGCTTCATTTAGTAGGTCGGTGGGCTTGCGCAGATTGCCGCAAAGGCGGTCGCCGAGCAATAATCCGGCGACTAAACCCGCTCCGCTTAGACCTAATCCGCGCCCTGGGGGGACGTCAGCCGTGACCGAAATCTCTCCCGGGGGCAGTTTGCGGTTCGCCATAATCGCCGCCCGACGCATGCCACGGATGATGGGGTCCTGGGATAATCGCAGCGGAGACTCCTCTAATGGCCCTTTTCGAGTCAAAGTGGTTTTTTCGGCCGGCTTCCATTGGACCTCGATAAACAAATCCAGAGCAATACTAAATGCATCAAATCCCGGCCCTACATTGGAGGTGGAAACGGGGATGCGGAGTCGTAGCGGACGGGGGCTAGTCATTTGCGAGATTTTCGCTAAAATTGGCGGCTTCCCTTGACCGTGGCAAGCACAAATTTGGCATGTGTCAGGGTTCCTTCTTCAGCCTACGGGCTCACTGTACACCCTTCCAGAAACATGACTACCGAGACCCTTCCTAACCCCGACCTTTCCAAGTCGGAGGAAAAGCGCCTCAGTAACCTTCGTAACATCGGCATCATGGCTCACATTGATGCTGGTAAGACCACGGTCACCGAGCGGATCCTTTTCATCACCGGCAACATCCACAAGATTGGAGAAGTGCACGATGGCGCTGCCACCATGGACTACATGGAAGATGAGCGGAACCGCGGTATTACCATTACCTCCGCTGCAACTCAGTGCGAGTGGAATGGCACTCGGATTAACATCATCGATACGCCAGGGCACGTGGACTTTACCATTGAGGTGGAGCGGTCTTTGCGCGTGCTAGATGGCGCGGTTGCAGTGTTCGATGGTGTAGCCGGAGTGGAAGCTCAGTCGGAAACGGTATGGCGCCAGGCAGACCGTTATGGTGTGCCACGTATCTGTTTCATTAACAAGCTGGACCGCGTGGGCGCCGATTTTGAGCGTGCATTCGAGTCCATCGGCAACCGTCTGCAGTGCAATGCAGTGCGCATGCAACTCCCACTCGGGATCGAGAAGGAGTTCTACGGATTGATCGACCTTGTGGGCATGAGGGCTCTACGTTTCACTGAAGGC
Organism: Planctomycetota bacterium; assembly: GCA_045047305.1. Taxonomy (GTDB): domain Bacteria; phylum Planctomycetota; class UBA1135; order UBA1135; family UBA1135. The sequence goes on from JASFYO010000074.1 coordinate 23,988, forward strand.
GATGGTCCTGGTGTGGAAGAAATGGAGATTCCAGAGGACATGCGCGAAGAGGCAGAAATGCGTCGCGCCGAGATGATTGAGAACATTGTGGAAGTAGACGACGACATGGTCGAGCGTTTCCTCGAAGGTGATGAGTTCACCGAGGCAGAGCTAAAGGATGTCGCCCGTCGCGCAACTTTGTCAGGTCATGCAGTCCCGGTATTCTGTGGTTCCGCGTTGCACGATAAGGGTGTGCACCCACTGATGGATGCCGTGGTTGATTACCTGCCAAGCCCGCTAGATAAGGGGCAAATCATTGGTTGCAACCCGAAGGATCTCGAAATCCAGGTGATTCGTAACGCAAACTCCGAGGAGCCGCTTTCCGGGCTCGCATTCAAGACCATTGCCGACCCCAACGGCGACCTCACCTTCGTGCGCATTTACTCCGGCACCTTGAAGCGTGGCGATGCAGTGTTGAACCCGCGTACGCGTAAGAAGGAGCGCGTCGGGCGTTTGATGTTCATGCATGCCGATGAACGCAAAGCCGTCGACGAAGTGAAGGCAGGTGAAATCTGTGCTGTAGTTGGTCTCAAGCAGACCATCACCGGCGACACCGTCTGCGATGATAAGAACCCGATCGTGCTGGAATCCATGACCTTCCCCGAGGCTGTGATCTCCATGTCGATTGAGCCAAAGTCATCCGGCGACCGCGACAAGCTTGGCGATTTACTGGGCAAGTTGCACCGCGAGGATCCGTCCTTCCGCGTGATTACCGATAAGGACACCGATGAAACCATCATCTCTGGCATGGGTGAGCTTCACCTCGAAATCGTCACCACCCGCATCGGACGTGACTACGGCATTCCAGTGATGGTTGGTGCGCCACGTGTGGCTTACCGTCAGACGATTAACAATTCAGTGGATATCGAAGGTCGTCAGATTAAGCAGTCTGGTGGTTCTGGTCAGTTCGCAGTAGTTAACGTCAAGTTCCGCAAATGGGTTCCAGAGGAAGACGTGGAGGTTAAGACCAATACCAACTTCATCGATAGCACCAAAGGTGGTGTGGTTCCGAACCAGTACATTCCAGCTGTAGGTAAGGGTATCGAGGAAGCATCCAAGTCGGGTGGTAAGCTCGGTTGGCCGTTCGTAAGCATTGAAGCGGAACTCCACTACGGCAAGTCGCACGATGTCGACTCCAGTGAAATGGCGTTCAACTTGGCTGCTCAACGCGCATTCCGTGAAGCCCTTGAAGACAACTTCACTGTGCTCGAGCCAGTGATGAAGCTGAACGTGCAGGTTCCAGAAGAATTCCTCGGCGATGTCATCGGTGACCTCAACACCCGCCGTGTCAACATTGAACAAATGACCATGGATGGCATGATTCGCGAAGTCAATGGCACGGTGCCTATCGCGGAGATGTTCTCCTACGCTGGAACCATTCGCGGTCTAACTCAGGGCCGTGGTTCCTTCTCGATGGAGCCGGCTGGCTACGAAGCTGTACCTGTTTATGTTCAGGAAGAGCTGATTAAAGAGCGCTTGAAGTAAGCAATTTTTCGAATACTCAATAAACGGACCCCGTCAGGCAACTGCCGGGGTCCCTTTTTTTGCCGAACTGCTAGAATCTCAGCAACATGTCTTCCCCACGTCAGCCCAGCGCCGAGGTTCGCCTCGCCCGCTATCTGGGACTCAAAGTCCCTGTCATGAACGCCCTGCGCGAAGGTCTCGCAGCAGGGGAGTTTCCCGTGTTCTTGCGTTGTGCAGCACCTGCCCTCGCCGGACAATTTCCGCACGCATTTGGTTTTGAGCTTTTGCTCGAACGTTTGCGTCAGGCCGAATCTTTGGAGCGTCGCCGCGGCAACCTGCTGCGCACCTTCGAAGGGCGGGAAGAAGAATTCCCAGAGGCTCTAGAAGTCGTGCAGAATACGATGGACGAAGGTGAGCTGGAAGATGCTGGCTTGGTGATTCATCCTTCGCCAGCACCGGCCGACTTTGAAGCGCCGGAAAAGGAAGAGTACGCGGATTTTCTGGCCAAGCTTCGCGCTGATGCAAACTTGGCTCTGCAACTACAGCGCAAGTTTCGCTTGGAAGGCACCATGGACGTCACCGCCTTGGATCCAGAGTCGGAAGAGAAGAAGCGCTTCCATAACTTAGCGCAAGGCTTGATGCCGATTGCGCAGTGTGCGCCTGACCGTTATTTGCAGTTGCGTCGTGCTGAGCGCGCGCATGCAGTAAAAGTTGAATTTGGCATTCCAGCAGCAACCATCACTCAGTTATTTGAGGCGTTGGAGTCTTATCCGAAGCAAGAGAAGGAGAGCTACCGTAGCTTGTTTACCGACTTTGTTCACCGCGAGCGGTTGCCGCGTTTAGTGCAACAAGTGCGTGGAACTTTAAAGCGGCGCGCCGAAGAGGCTTCCCTGCAAAACGGGTGGGAGCAGGTCGAGCGGTCTTTGGACCGGGGCCAGAATGAGTCCTTAGTGATCGGCGTTTGTGCTGCCAAGAAAGGCCGCATGGTGTTGGCCGCTGGGCATGGTACAGATGAAACGCCGCGCACAGTTGAGTTGGACTTGAAGTCTGAATCTCTTGCCGCAGACTTGAAGAAGTTCCTTGGCGAGGAGCAAGTTGGTTTGGTGGCGGTACAAGCGGATACTAGCACTCGTGCTGGCGCCCGCACTTTGATGAAGGCATTCCCAGGAGGGAAGCCACGCATGGTGATGGTGCCGATGGCCGTGGTGAAAACCATGTTGCGCGAAGTAGCGCGCCGTCCCGCCGACGCTCTACTCAGTCATGATGAGCGCCAAGCCTTTTTGGTTGCCACCATGGCTGCAGATCCACGTGCGGCCGCCTTCCATACCCCGCACATCGTGCGTGCATTTATCCCATTCCGCGGCGAGATCAACCACCGCATTCTGGATGACTTTGAAACCACTTTCTTGCGCTCTTTGCTGGCCTCGAAAGGTGTGGATGTAAACATCGCTAGCGCCGATGCCCTGCGTTTGGTCCCTGGCCTCGATGCTGAAGGTGTTGTCTTGGAGCGTTCCACCGCACCATTTCGCAGTTTGCGTGATTTGCAGGACCGCATCGGCCTCACCGCAGAAGCGTGGCGCGCGGCATGTTGTATGTTGCGAGTGCGTGGTGGCGACGAACCATTAGACGCGCGTAGTCTGCATCCGATGTACTACCAAGTGCTGAAGCAAACCATGGCATCTGCCGGGATGAAGATTCAGGATTTGGTGAAGGATCCGGGTAAAATCAAACAAATGGATTGGAGCGTCGCGCTTGAAGGTGAGCGACAATTCGATGGCATTGTGCAACGTGTGAAAGAAGGCTTGTCGAAGTCTCGCCGCTCTCGTTTGCGCTTCCAGGCCGGAGGCAGCGGTGGCCAGCACGGCAATCAACGCGGTGGCGGACGTAAGCTCGAGACCTTGGTAGTTGGCGAAATGCTCAAAGGAAAGGTAAAAAACCTAGCTGAGTATGGTGCCTTTATTGAGTTCGGCGCCGAGCGCGAAGGGCTTGTTCACGTGAGTCATTGCTCAGAGGGCTACATCAAGCATCCTAATGAAGCTTTGTCCGAAGGGCAGGCTGTGGAGGTGCGGGTGTTAGCTGTGGATTTGGCAGCGCGAAAGATTCGCTTGTCTTTGCTCACCGAAGAGCAAGAAAAGGAACGCGAAGCCCAACGTAAGCAGCGCCAAAGTTCTCGCGGCGATCGCGATGGCGGCGGGCGTGGTGGCCAAGGCGGAGGCCAAGGTGGCGGCCGCGGACGCGGCGGTCCTCGTGGTGGCGGCAAAGGTCGCGGACGTAGGGAAGACTTTGGTCCTGACCCGAAACGCCAGAAGAAAGAAGAGTTCGACCCAACCAACCCGTTCTATGTGTTCTTCCAAAACCAGAAGGAAGAAGGCAAGGAAACGGAAGGCTCCAGCTCTTAAGCTTCATGGATTACGCGATCCAAACCAAGGCGCTCACGCGTAACTTTGGTGACTTTTGTGCTGTGCAGCAGGTGGACCTGCAGGTGGAAAAGGGAACCTTTTATGGGTTCCTTGGCCCCAATGGTGCGGGGAAATCGACCACAATTAAGATGCTAACAGGGCTTTTGGCGCCAACTTCGGGCGCCATCTCGGTGTTAGGCCAGGACCCATGCGAGCAAAAACAGGCTTTGATTATGAAGAGCCGGATTGGTGTCATGCCAGAAGATCTTGCCCTGTTTGATAATTTGAAGGCGGCGGAATACTTGACCTTTATCGGTCGCATGCACGGGATGGAGAAGAAGGTTATCCGTAGCCGCAGCGATGAGCTTCTTCCGTTGTTGGATTTGGAAAAGGATGGCAATAAGCTGGCAATCGAATATTCCCATGGCATGAAAAAGAAGCTGGCTCTTGCAGCCGCCTTGCTTCCAGACCCAGATTTGCTTTTTCTCGATGAACCCTTCGAAGGCGTCGACGCCGTTGCATCGCGCACCATCCGTAAGCTCCTGGCGAAGTTTGTCGAACGTGGATCGACCGTTTTTTTGACATCTCATGTGTTAGAAATCGTGGAGCGGCTATGTACGCACGTTGGCATTATTTCCGAGGGTGTGCTGGTGGAGCAAAGCTTGATGTCTGATTTGGGGACTGGTGGTTCTTTGGAAGAACGTTTCCTCGAGGTCGTGGGCACAGATGCGGAGTCCGATCCGCAAATCAGTTGGTTGGGTGAGGGCCAGCTTTGAATCAAGGGCAATTCAAGGCCATGTTGTGGGTGCGATGGCGCATTTTGGCCAACCGCTTAAGTCGTCGCGGAAAAATTAATAACGTTCTCTTTGGGCTGCTGGCCATTCTCGGAGTGGTTGTTGGCATGGGGGTTTTTTTTGGTGCCA
>JASFYO010000075.1:0-31680 GCA_045047305.1 Planctomycetota bacterium
CGGGTTTGCGCATGCCTGATGTTGGCGGCCGTGCAATACGATGATCGCGTTGCTTTTCTAGGCTATGACCAAGAAGTGCGATGCTATGAACCTCCACGGAAAGGGCTGAGCCATGTGTTGCGCATCGTGCGGGATTTTCTTGCCTTAGAGGCTAGCGCGGGAAAAAGTGACCCCGGTCCAGCCTTGAAGTATGCCGCGAAAAACCTTCCCTCGCACAGCGCGGTGTTTTTGGTGTCGGATTTTCTAGGCGATGGATGGCAGCCAGCGTTGCAGGAATGCGCCAAGCGGCACGAAGTGATTGCGGTACGTTTGCTGGCGCCAGAATTGCGCAAGTTGCCTTCAGGAATGTGGGGACTACGCGATGCGGAGGGGCGCGCGCGAAGGGTTGTGGATGGAAGCGATCCAAAGGTGCAAGCGCAATACGCGGAACGTGTGGAGCGTTGGGATAGGGAGACCCGGCAAATGTTGCAGCAGGCAGGCGTCGCACTTTTGGATGTACCGATTCCAGCGGTTGCGGATCCGGATGCCGTCGCCCGCCCGATTTTGCGTTTCTTTCAACGTCGCCAAGGCCGGGGGCGGAGTTAATGCAGAAGGCGATTCCGAAACTCCCAAGCGAGGTGCAGGATCTTCCGCTAGACCTGCTGGCATGGGGGGCTTTGTTGCTTGGAGTCTTCCTCGTGCTTCATCTTTATGCGCGTTGGTTGATTGCACGCCCTAATGGCGTTGCAGAGATTCAAAAACCAGAAGCGGAGACGCAGTTGAACTTGCTACAAGAACTGCAGCAGTTGCGCCGCTCTCTTCCTCATTTGTCTGATGCACAAAAGTTGGAAGCACTTGCTCTTTCTGCTTTACTGCGTCACGCATGCGGTCAGCGATGGAGTGCTACCGAGCAAGAGTTATTGGCTACTTGCAGCGAGGCCTCGCGTGAAGCGCTCGCTCCCTTGTTGGCTTTTACGATTCACATCCTGTTTGCTAACGGTCAAGCCACCCTGAAAGAGTGGGAAGATGTCTTAGATCAAACCGAGTTTTGGATGGAGAACTTCGCCGATGCCGACGCTAGCGCCGATGCTGGTACGGGAGCCAGTACGGTGCTATGAACTGGAGTTTGCAAGACCCCGAGCTGCTTTGGTGTGGATGGCTCCTTCCAATAGCGTTCCTCGTGCGGATATGGCGTCGCCCATCGGCGAAGGCCTTTGCGCCCTTTGGTTTCGTTCCGTTACTTCCACGGAGCCATAAGCAACACACCCGAGCCTTACCCTTGCTGCTGCAAGCGGCAGGGTTTTTGTTGTTGGTGCTCGCTATGGCTAGGCCGCAACAACGCGAGCGATTGCCAGTGGCAGAGCAAGGCATTGATTTGCTTCTCTGTATGGATCTGTCTTCCTCTATGGCAGCAACTGGCTTGGACCCTGAGCAAAAGGAAATCACGCGATTTGATCTCGCGCGACGAGCAGCAAGTAAGTTCATTTCTTCGCGTACCCAGGATCGGATTGGCCTCCTCGGATTCGCGCGGGATGCCCGTTTGGTGTGCCCGTTGACTTTGGACCATCGCAGTTTGCAAAGCTTGTTGCAGGATTTGCAGCTCACCCCCGAGGGGCGTGAAGACGATGCAACTGGAATCGGCACTGCCCTGGCTCGCGCTGCCGTTCTCTTGAAGGATACTGGCCATGTTTCAAAGGTGGTCATTCTTCTCACCGATGGAGAGGAGACCGTCGCAACCGAGCAAGCGGGGGGCGCAATCAAGCCGCTGGAAGCTGCCGCGTTGTGCCGTGACTGGGGGGTGCGGGTGCACGCCATCGCAGCCGGTCCCGATGCGGTCGCCACGCGGAATTCACTACAGTCCGTTGCCGCATTGACCGGTGGCAGCGCTTTTATGGCGCGGGATGCGATTGCTTTGGAAGAAGTCTATGCTGCGATTGATCAGCTGGAGCGCACTCGGTTTGAGCGTATGCCATGGCGTCAGGTCGACCGTTTTCAGCGATTCCTCGGTGTGGGCGTATTCCTGTGGCTTCTTGGTGCATGGATGCGTCGGCGTTTCTGGGAGGTGCAGACATGAAATTCACCTGGCCCACCGCCTTGCTTTTACTCGGTTCTCTCGGCGCATTCCTGCAGCCGAAGTGGGGAGTGGAGGAGGACGCCGTCCGCGAACAGGGCATCGATCTCCTCATCTGCCTCGATGTTTCTCGCTCCATGCTAGCTCGCGACGTAAGCCCGGATCGTCTGGGGCGGGCCAAGGCGGAAATCGAGGCTTTGCTGCAGCGGCTTGATGCTGACCGAGTCGGGCTCATCCTCATGGCAGGAGAAGCCCAACGCGCCGCGCCACTCACCAATGATTTTCAAAGCTTTCGCGCGATTTTGGACTTAGCTTCACCCGAGAGTGTGTTTCAAGGCGGCACCAACCTCGCGTCGGCCTTGCAAAAGGCGCGTGCATTATTCGATGCTGCTCCGAGTACGCAAAAGAATGTACTTCTTATCAGTGATGGAGAAGATCGCTCTGGCTCGGCGCTGGAGCAGGCAAAGCTATGCAGTAAGGATGGGATTGTGATTTATGCATTGGGGCTTGGCACCGAAGCTGGGAGTAAAATGACTCTTCGTGATGAACAAGGGGTCGAGTTTTTCTTAACCGATGAAGAGGGAGTGGAAGTCGTATCCAAATTGGACTCATCCAGCCTCGCCCGGATTGCCGAGATGACCGGTGGAACTTTGCTTTCTCTTTCAGCGCAAGCAGGGGTCTTAGTGCCTTGGTATGAACAAACGCTTTTGCCGCGTGCGCAACAAGCCTTTGCTGCTGATGACCGTCTACGCCGTGCGAATCGATTCCAGTTGCCGCTGTTCTTCGGACTCCTCGGAGCATTTTTTGGGCTCGCTGGCTTTGGTCGGAGGCAACGATGAAAACACAATCCGTTTTCCAGTTACTCGCCGCTTGTGTCTTCATTATTTTTGGATTGTGGCGTATGGATTCCGCTCCGGAGGAACTCAACGCATCGGCCGTCGCCGCTTATGAACGCGGCGACTTTGTTGCGGCGACCGAACTCTTCCAACAAGCTGTGAGCGCTCTGCCAACGACTCTGTTGCAAAAGAACCTCGCACTTGCAGCTTTCCAAGCGGATCATTTGAAGCTTGCTTCCACCGCCGCTGCATCCATCGCCAGCGACGACCCTGCGTGGCATGATTTCCTTCTAGGCAACTTGGCTTGGCGGCGTAGCATGATGGCGGAAACGGAGGCGCATGGACCTGTTCCTCCAGCGGGTTGTTTAGAGCGTGCTATCGCGCAAGCGGAAGCTGCAGGTGATGCCTGGGAATCCGCCTTGGAAATGAGAGACTCTTGGCTTCAGGCGAAATGGAATTTAGCTTTGGTGGAAACCCGCATCTCTGCTTTACAGGAAGAGCTTCAATCTACCTTGAACTCTGGCGATTCAGAAACAGAAAAGTTGCCGTCGCCATCGTCCACTGCGACGCAGCCGATGATGAATGAAACCAAGCGAATTCAAATGATGCAGCAACTCCAACGTCTGGATCAGCAAAAAGCTGCGCAACATCCTGCACCTAAACCTAAGCCGAGTGGAGGGTGGGAGTGGTAATGTTCGCGCTCGCTGCTTTGTTGCTGGGATTTACTCAGACGCCACAAGCCTCTCCTGTGCAAATTGAGTTAGAAGTGCGTAGAGCGATCACCGCATTGCCGCTAGAGACGGGCGCCGAGGTGTACGCAGGAGAAACTTTGCTGCTGACTTTGCGCTTCAACATGGAGAAGGATTTTTTAGAGCAACAGCTGTTACCGCAATGGGGTTATCCATTCGATGTCCAGGCCGATTTACGCACCCCCTGGCTTGAGAGTGCGGAGGCCTATAAGAAACTTGGAAGCGCACAAGGTGGAAGCACTTCTTTAGTCATCGACCGTGAATCCGGCTTCGCTTTACGGCTTCCCGATCACGGGGATGGATGTGTTCACTTTCAGCTAGAGCAAGCCATTGAGGTGCTAAGTGGTCCTTTGGAACTTGCCCCAGCGCAACTCAAGGTAGTTTGGGCAACTGGATTTGAAGAGGACATGGTTCGTGGTCCGGTTGCCATCGACCGGCAAAGTCAGATCTTTACGACGGCCCCTTTCGAGATAAATGTACTTCCCGTTCCCATGGCTGGGCGGCCGCGAGAGTTTTCAGGCGCTGTCGGCGATTTCCAAATGTCGCTCATGGAGTTGCCTGAACTTTCCCCACGTCAGCTGCAGTTATCTTTTCTTGGTAGGGGACATCTTTTACCTGACCACCTGCCCAATTTAGATCATCTTCTTGATTTTCCCATTCAGGGGCAACGTTTGGAAACGGTGGAATCGGGCTTCGTTTTGCACTTGGAAACAGAATCGAAATCAAGCTTTCCGCTGTTGCGGTGGAGCTATTTTCATCCTGGCAAAAAATCATTCGTCACGCAAAGCGTTGGAGCCGAACCTTTGCCGGCGGACGAAGTTTCTGAGTTGCGTTGGCCGTGGCTAGGTGGAGTTCTATTGCTTTTATGCGGTCTATTCTGGCTTCGTGGAAGCAACCGAGGTAAACAAAGGCAAGTTTCCATGATGGCACTAGAGCCTTTCACCAAATCGGAGCTTCCCGCCGATTTGGTCGATGATCTCACGCAGTTGCTTTCTTGCAAGCGAGAGCAAATCTATATGGATAGTTTTGAGCAGGAAATCCAAGCGCAAGATTTACCGGCTGACCTGACTCAAGATTTGCTTTCTGCTGTGCAAGCCATCGTCCTGGCGCGCTATGCGGAGCAAGGCACTGCGCCAGACGACAACAAGTTAGATGCCCTGCGCGAACGATTGCAGGCAACGTGCAAGATCGCGAACAAGGTCTAAGCTTGGCGTTTGCCGTTGCTTTCCAGCGCTTTGGCAAGCGCGCAAGACTTGATCCACCACTTTACGCTGCGACGGAGTCATGTCTGTCACGCGAAATCCCGCAGTGTCCTCAAGATTGAGAGGCCCCTGGCGTGCATGGGAGCGATGCTGGACCACGCGTAAGTGCACGAATGCGCGATCGAGCAACACCCAGGCGAAGGCGTCGTTGGCAATGGGGCCAAAGGCGCGAACGTGGCCATGTTGCCCGGGGAATAATCGTGCAAAGCGCGTATGTTCCGGGGTCCAGTGATTCGCAATGCGATGACTCCCGAACCACGCACTTGCCGCGCCAAGCCCAGAGCCAAGCGCCACTCCGGCGCCAAAGCTCAATCCGCCCGTGAAGAGATCAAGCACGCCTCCGGCAACCCCGCCTGCGGCAGCGGCCCGAGCGGTAAGTTGCGTCTGAGTAAGTCCAAAGAAACGCCACCCTTCCTGATCAAATAAATCATCTGGAGTGAGGTTAAAGTTTGGCTCCAGGTGATCCAGTGGCGCAAAACCATAAATCGATTCCACTGTGCGTCGCGTATCGTTTTCAAGTTTACGCAAGGATTTTTCATAACGAGCAGACAGTTTTTCACTGTCATCCTTGGCATCTAGCCCAGTGTTGCGCGGGGTAAAGTTTTGCGTCTCGACATGACTCCAAGCGTCCACCAAGAATGCCGCCATTGCGTGGGAGGCTTCGCTAGTGCGTTGCTTGCTGCGGTCCGCGAAGGAGTTCACGGCGGCTTGCAAGGGCTCCTTCCAGGCTTCGTGCAGTTCGCCAAAGGTGGCTAGTAGACGTAACCGCGCTTCAGCATCGGCTTCGTGCGCATTAAAGTCGCGCACCACGCTGAAGAATTGCTGCAATACCGGACGCCAACTTTCAGCATGATCTTCGGTGCCAATTCGGTTCATTAAGGCCATGCCAGGACGTCCGACCCAGCGTAGGATTTCCATTTCGGCCTCATGGGTTGCTCGATAGGGGCGCGAAGCATCCACCACAAAAAGCAGACCGATTGGCCCATCCTGTAAGAGTGGGCGCAATAGCTCTACCTCATCATGAAAGCGGCCGGCGCCATCGAATTCTTTGATGAATGCACGAATCGCATTCTGGTGGTCACCGGCATTTTGCGATCGCATCCGCAATTGCTCCAGAGTGGCCTCGGCTTCCTGGAATCCCGGCGTGTCGATAAGGCGGAAGATGCTTTCTCCATCGATCTTAAAGTCATAGGCCGCTGCTTTTGTCGTCGTGCCCGGTACCAAATCGATGGGAACCGACGGATCCTCTAATAAAGTCGCAACCACCGAGGACTTGCCTTTGTTGACATGGCCAACCACAACAAAGGTCGGGAGATAGTCCGAGCTCATGAGGCGTGCATCCTGCTGACAGAGAGTTGGCGGTCGCAGAGGTTTTGCACGGTGCGGGTCCAGACTTCTAGATCACGTTCTTGCGCAGGAGGCCAAGTGCGGTTTTGATACTCCAAGGGCAAAACATGCATGGGGCAATCCTTGCCCAAAGCCGCGCGCAATTTAGAGAGGAAGGAAGTGAAGCGTTTGTCGGGCGATTCCCCAGCTTCCACTAGGATCCAACACTCCAAGACTTTGGAGCCATGCAATGCGGCTAATGCATCCGCATCTTGGCTCAAGCCCGAGCCGCCGGCACGTAAAACGCCGGGCGCTGGAAGGTTCAAAATGGAGAGCGGGGAAGAGGCCTGGGATAAGGTTTCCTCTTCCACTTCGTGTGCCCAATCTCCCCATAAAATTGCGCGACGTGCATTGGATGCCGAATTCCAGGAAGTATGGATGGGTGCGATATCTTCCACTGCCTCGTGCGGGGACGCGGCTTGCAGTGGCAGCATGATTTCAAACAAGCGCTGGTAGCCGCGGTGATTCCAAGTTAATCCCGTAATCGCTTTGCGCTTTTTGGCGTTCAGCCACGCAAGCAAAATTACCCTTGGGAGTAGGCCCCACACGATAAGCGACATGAGCAGGAAGGGCCACCAATCGCGGCCGTCGGCTTGGGAATCGCGGAAAGTGCTGTCTAGGCTTTCCCATCGTGTGCCTGCGATTAGGTCGGGGCTGGGGACCCACTCGGTTGGAGCGGCCCATGCCCAGGGCGCCGAGAGGACATGCACCACGGCCTCTAAAGCAGTCGGTTTGAATCCATCTGGAGTTGTCGACCAACCGAATTGTAATTCGCTGAACAGGAGCAATGCCAAAAAAGAAACAATGACGCCAAGGTTAAAAGCTACGGCGAAACGTTGAGTGAAGGAAAGCCAAATCCACCGCTCCACTCGCGAAGTTTCCGCGAGCGCACCAAGCAAATCCTTTTCCGCGTGAGTCTTAAGCCAATTCCAGCGGAATAGCGCTTGAGACAATCGACCGAGGAATCCCAGCCAGGCTTTGCCGCGCATTTTTGCCCAGGTTGCAAACCCAAAGGCTGTAAGCAAGAGCCCTATTTGCAAGAAAACCAAAACGCCCAAGAACAGCCAAAGGTTGATGGGGTGTCCGGCGCTTGAAATCAAGGCTGCTTTGCCGGCGGTCAAACCAAAGACCGCGCCGACTATGCCGGCGAGCCAGGCGAGCCCAACATAAGCGCGCACCATCGAAGCACCGGAGAGTTTCTCACCAGACTCGGTCAAAGCGCGGGTCCAAGCCTGAATAGAACTGCGTCGTGCGCTAACATCGCCAGACCATTGGCCGCGTATGACTTTGGCTGAGGCGCCGTCTTGCGCCAAAAGATTTGCGCCTACTTTTTGCGCAGCATCCTTCCACGCAGACTCCTCCCTTTGCAGGGCATATTCTGCATCAAGGAAGTCGCGTAGTGCAGTCAAGAGAAGAGCGGTTAGGAAGTCTTGGCGAGTTCGCCATGACCCGTCGCCGCAGCGCCACAGCTTTCCATCTCGCCCTCAAGAGGGAGCGGTCCGCGGGCGTCGACGATGGCATAGGCCTGATTGCGTTGCCGCGGAACGAATCCAGCGGCACGAATATTGTTCTCGATATTTTCGAGATCCACTAGTTCAAAACAACCTGCAGCACTAACTACATTTTCTTCCATCATGGCCGAGCCGAAGTCGTTGCAGCCCATGCGCAAAGCAAGTTGCGCGGCATCGGCGCCTTGGGTGACAAAGCTCGCTTGTATGCTCGGGAAGTTGTCGAGGAAGATACGCGCAATGGTGGTCAGGCGGAAGTATTCGGCATGAGTCGCTTTGCGCCAACCTTCTGCAAGCAAGCGGTCGCCCAAAGGATTGCCACCAGGCTGAAAGGTCCAGCCGATGAAAGCAGTGAAGCCTCCGGTGCGGTCCTGTAGTTTGCGCAAGTGATCTAGATGCTCAATTCGATCTTCGCTGGTTTCCACATGGCCGAACATCATGGTTGCAGTGGTCTTCATGCCAATGCTGTGCGCCTCTTCCATGATGCGTAACCAAGCCTCGGTCGATGTTTTACGCGGTGCAATCTTGGCGCGCACCGATTCGGTGAGAACCTCAGCGCCTCCGCCAGGCATCGAATCCATGCCTGCTGCTTGCAAGGCCTTGAGTACCTCAAGGCTGCTCATCTTGGACACTCGGCCTAAGTGTTCTATCTCGGAAGGCGCCATCGCGTGCAAATGCAGTTGCGGAAAGCGCTGCTTCAAATCACGGAACAGATCGGAAAACCACTCTACACCTAGCTTTGGATGATGCCCACTCTGCATCAATATCTGCACACCGCCGACATCTAAGGTCTCTTGGACCCGACGGTAAATCTCCTCGCGTTCCATGACATAAGCCTTGACCTCGTCCTTCGGCTTAGCGTAGAAAGCGCAGAAATCGCAATCTGTAATGCACACATTGGTCGGATTGAGATTGCGGTCGATGATGTAGGTCACGATCGGCTCAGGGTGAAGGCGTTCGCGCACGGCGTCGGCCAAAAAGGCGAGCGTGTCGAGGGGCGCGTGGTCGTGCAGAAAGAGTGCTTCTTCTGCAGTGATGCGGCCTCCATCGAGAATGCGCTGGGACAGGGCGGGGATGTCCATGGAAGGTGATTCTACCCGCATCTGGGCAGAAGGAAGAAGCTTCCTAGGTGCCGAACCACATCCAGTCCATGCCCAGCACTGCATTCACCAGCACAAAGATGCCGACGCTCAGCACCAAGGGATCGCGCCAACCTTTATGCATGCGGAAACGCCAGGCGGTGACGCTACTGAGCAAAAAAACTTGGGCGGCGGTAAGCGCGAAGAAAACGTCGGCGTTATCGAACATGGTGTCCCTGCGATGCCCAGTCCAGTTTTTTACGTTATCTTCAAAAATATGGATGACTGATTGGCCACCTAGGTGCACCAACCAGGATCCTGGAAGCAAAATCATGGCTTTCATGCCGCTGGCGAGAGCAACGGCCGCTTGCCATGCGACAACGGGTAATGCGCATAGGCCAATCCAACCGATGCCGCGCATCCATTGATAAAGCAAGTTCGGCTTCTGATTGCGGAAGTAGCGCACTACACACCAAATCAAAACCGCCTGCGGTGTAAAGATAAGCGGCAGAAGGAAGAAGCGCATTAATTCACTTCGGGGTTCTCAGGGATCTCGCGCATCCAACTGAGCTCAGGGTGAATCTTTGCCATCAAGCGTTCCCACAGCAAGCGCCAATCCGTGGTCCACACTTCCTCAACCTCTCCTGGGACCACGTACCAGCCCTCGGCGTCGAGTTCTTCATCCAGTTGGCCAGGGCTCCAGCCACTGTAGCCGAGGAAGAAACGCAGATTCCCTTTACTCTGAAAGACGTCGCGCACCAACTCCAAGCCGCCGCCGAAGTTCACGCCATCCATGATCGGCAAGACATCTTCTGCATCGTTGTCGCATCCAGAAAGTACGTGAACGCAATCGGTGCCAACCGGGCCACCCCATAAAAGAGGCACCTCCGCATCGTGCAGATAATCGGCATCGGGCAGCACTTGCTCGATGGGTACTTGCAGCGGGCGATTCAAAGTTAAGCCGACGGTGCCTTCGTCGTCGTGGGTGCAAATCATCACCACCGTGCCATCGAAGTTTGGATCGAGCATCGCGGGGCGGGAGATTAAGAAGCAGCCAGGGGTGACGTTCATTGCGGAAGTTCCGCGCCTATCGTACGCATTTGTTCCAGAGTTTGCTTCATCATAAAAGCTTGTGGGTGCTCAGGGTTGCGGTCGAGGAAGGTCTCGAGTGTTTGCGTTGCGCGGTCGACGTCCTGAATTTGGAAGTACAAGGTGAACAGCAGCTGCGCGACGTCGAAGCGGGCCGGCGCAAGTTCAAAGCCCTGTTCCGCCAAGGGTAAGGCTTGATCGAAAAGCCCTAATTGCGACAGCGCAAGTGCCTTTCCAATCACCGCATTGGGCAATTCAGGGCTTTGTTTTAGTGCCGTATCAAAATGTCCGACGGCCTCCTCAAACGCAATGTCGGCCAAAGTTGGATGGCCCTCCTGCAAGTGGCGCATGGCCATCTGCGCGCGACAGTTTGCCAGGCCAAGGAATCCCAAGGGGGAAATGCGGTAATGCTCTACGGTTTGCATGTATACCGCTTCGGCAGCTTTGAAGTCACCCGATAGGTAGAGAGCATCGCCCAAACCGAGGTTCCCTTTCTCGCGTTCGACCGAGGTCACAAAAACCTTGTCCGGGTCAATCTCTAAACTTCGACGGTACGCCTTTAACGCATATTCCGTAAAGCGGTCGCGCTCAAGAGGGTCGAGCGAGCCCTGCGCACGCTCCAACATCAGGCGTCCATATTCAATATGGCTAGTCATGGCGCCGGGCGATGCTTCTTGCGCCCACGAGAAAAAAGTCTCTTCATCTTGCCAATGCCTGCTACCACTCCAAGCAGAAAGTGCGTTGGGAATGGCAATTAGCGCGACGGCAATGGGGAGTAGGTTCTCGTGTTTTGCTTTCTTACTGGACCAATGAAGGAATCCAATCACGACCAGCGCAAATCCTGCGCTTGGCAAGTAGAGAAAGCGTTCTTCAAACGGGTACTGCCCTAGAGCATTGGAATTCAACACTGGTGCTAGCCCGGCGAAGAGCAAGCCAAGACCGAACATGACCGTGGGGATGCGTTTGCAGCGTAAGAGCCAAAAGCCTCCAGCTACTAGGGTGAGAGTTCCGCCCACAATCGCCATGATGGAACGGGCGTCGGCGCCGGCTGCATCGACGCGGAGTGGCCTGAATGGTGCATGCGGCCATGGCCAAACTAGGTATTGCAGGTAATCACCGATGAGTGATAGGGAAAGTAGGAACTGCTCATGGGCATTAAATCCATGATGCGTATTGACTCGGTCGAATCCCGCAAGGCTGCTGCCAAAGGCATTGGCCCTCAACAAATAAACCGTCAAGCCAGCCACGGCCAAGGGCAATAAAAACTTCCACTTGCGTTGCATGGCAACAATGCCGAGCGCCAAGGCCCAAGCGCCGAAGGCAGCTTCTTTACTCAACATTGCAAGCAGGAAGAAAACACCAAGTTCCAACATCTTGTTGCGCACGAGTGCGCGGAGACCTAACAAGCAGAAAAAAGTGGCAAGCAAATCGGGAATCGCGGAAATCCATGCCACCGGTTCCGCGTGAACACCGCTTAAGGCGAATATCACGCCAGCGCATCCAGCCAAAAGCGGACGCCATCCCAAACTCAAGGCCAGTGCCGCCACTGCCATCGAGCAAGCTGCATGTAAAAGCAGCGAAACTCCATGAAAGAACATGGGGTTGCCACCGCCTAATTGCCAGCTGCTGCCAAGTACTGCAGCGCCTACCGGACGATAAAAGCCGGAGCTAAATCGGTCCGCGTCGACCAATTCCCAATAGGGGGTGGTGAAGGCTTTGAGTACCACCGACCAATCCTGGAAATTAGGGTTGAGACTGAGCAAGGAGCGGTCGTCATAGACAAACTCGCCGGGCAGCACCGAAAGGAACAGTGCGCAAGCGAGGATTGCGGGGAAAAGCAGTGCGTAAAGGCGGGCGGTCGTCATCCGAGAGGCAAGGGCCAGGCAAAGGATAGTGGAATATATGCAAAAATCATGCCTAGCTAGGGAAATCTACAGGTGAAAGCCGTGCGTCTCGGCATTAGGCTGTAGTTGTGAACGAATCCGCAAAACCCCTGGTCGTGACTCTCTTGTTTGGAGGGATCTCCGCGGAACACGAGATTAGCCTGCGTTCCGCACGAGCGGTGCGCGAGCAGTTGGACGCGGCAAAGTACGATGTCCGCCTGCTTGGCATCACCAAGGATGGTGGCTGGCTGGGTGCGGAGGCTTCCGCGCGGTTGCTTGCAGGGGAAGAGGTTGGCCCCTGTCACCACGCACCTTTTTTGCCGGAAGGCACCCAAGTGGTGTTTCCGGTTCTGCATGGCCCGATGGGAGAAGACGGCACCATCCAAGGCTGGCTCGAGTTGATGAACATGCCTTGCGTTGGAAGCGGTTGCCTGGGTTCGGCTTTGGCAATGGACAAGTCGGTTACCAAGCACGTATTGCGTAGCGCGCACATCCCGGTGTTGTCCTGGTCCGATGTCGAGCGTGCGGATTGGATAGCCAATCGTGGTGCAGTGTTGGACGCAGTGGAAGCGGAGCGGCCTTACCCCTCCTTTGTAAAGCCTACATGCCTTGGTTCGAGTGTTGGTATTTCGCGGGTGGAAGATCGCACGCAACTGCACGATGCCCTCGAACTCGCGCTTCAGTTTGGTCGCACAGCCTTAGTCGAACCTGCCGTCGCCAATATGCGTGAGTTTGAAATCGCGGTTTTGGATGGCAGCCAGCCGCTAGTCAGCCTCCCCGGTGAAATCGTAATGGACGGCTGGTACGACTACGATTCGAAGTATCAAAGCAATGAAGCTAAGCTTGTCATCTCCGATGAACTGCTTCCGCCACGTCTCGCCGATGGCCTTCGGGATATCGCGCTGCACGCCTTTCGCGTAATGCGTCTATCCGGTTTGGCACGCGTCGATTTCCTGATGGATAAGAGTAGTGGACGTTATGTGCTCAATGAGGTCAATACCATGCCTGGATTCACTTCAATTTCCATGTACCCCAAACTCATGGAAGCTACCGGAGTCGATTTCCCAGAACTCTGCGATCGCCTGATTGCATTAGCCTTCGCCGGACGTCCGGATGGCGAAAGCCATGGTGCGGAGCCGCCAATGCGTGAGCGCGAAATGGCGTCGGGTCAATAAGCCTGCTTCAAGCAGAACACCGAACCGCCGGCCTTATGGAATTCTGAGAGGTCGAGTGGGATGACTTTGAATCCGCGTGCTTCGATTTGCGCTTGCAGGGCGGCATCTCCCGCAGGTAGGAATACGTGCTTTCCATCGGGGCAAAAGGCATTGCCGAGAAGCCCAGCTCCTTGCTTGTCGGTTAAGTGAATGAGGTCCTCGAATGCGGCTTCAAGAAGGGCGAGGCCGTCGGCGTCGAAGGCGGAGGAGACCACCAATGCAGTGCTTTCATTCAGCGGAGCTAATGCCGTGTCGGTGTGATATTGATTGCCGGGCTGCAGTGCATAAAGCAGGATGTCGAGGTCCGGATAAAAATCTTGGATGGTTTCCCATGCAGTGACGTCGGTGCGAGAGCCATAACCGGCGTGTAGGAGGAAGCGCCCGGGGTGCCACAGTCCATCGCCATGGCCTTCAAAATTCTGCACATCTTCTGGCATAGTCCGCAGCAAGAATCCTGCGGCGTGAAAGAAGCTCGCATGGAGGTCTACTTCCGGACGTCGTGATGGGTAGCGCATGTGCGCGAGCCAAACATCGCGGCGGTCCTTGGTCACTGGAATCACAAAGGATGGATTGGCGGTGAAACAAGAATCGGGGAGCGTGGGGTCTGCTTCTATGCTGAGGAAGATGAGCCCGGTTTGCTGCATCGCGTCGCGCATGGCATCCCATTGCTGCATCGCGCGCTTGGCCTCGGTGCGATGGGGGGTGCCATCGGCATCAGCCATCAGCGGATTTTGCACATCCTCGATGCGGAAGGCAGAAGGATCTCCGAGCAAAACATGCTTGGGCGCCTCCACCACCGGGTAATCTGCCGGGCGACGATTCCAATCCTCAAGTTTGCGAATTAGAGTCATGGCGAGCGGGATTTAGAGGACGTCCCTGCGTTGCGCCGCGATGGAGGTGAATACCATCACTACCGCGGAAGTCGCAACCAGAATGAGAAGGCTCATCGGGACCGATGCAATCGTTTCCAGTGGGGAGAAGAGATTCGACTCCGAACCTGTAATCCCGCACCACCGATAAGCCAAACTGATTAAGTAGTAATGCAATGAGAACTGTTGGCCGGATCCTGGGACGGAACCCATGACCGAGCCCAATCCCACAAGCACGAAAAAGGCCCACAAAATAGGGCGCTTGGTGCTGACTCCAATGAAGATGCAGATGGAGCCGTAAGCCAAACTTGCGACAGCGAGAATCGCGAAAATGCCTGTGCCGAGCGGAATCCAATCGTGGATGCCCGAAGTCTCGGCGAATGCCAAACCCATCATGACGGGTGCGAGAACACCGATGAAGAAAACGGGAATCGTGGCCGCATAGGCGCCCAAAAACATGCCGAGCAAGATTTTCCAGCGCGGTGCGGGGCGGGTGTAGAGGTATCCAATCGCACCCTTGTCGTACAACTCGCTTAGCACTGGCAGCATCACGAACATGCATACCAAAGGCAGTACGAAGTACAGGGTCGCGGGGACCATGTAGTTGCGATAGAGGTCCAAGGCTTCAATCGGATCACCTTCGAATAGCACCACCGACATCATCAGGCATGGCAAGAGTGCAACCACCCCGGGGCCCAATAACTTCAACCCGGACGCGCGGCGCATAAAGGAGAAGCGTGCCACCGAAAGTACAGCCCTCATCGTGCAGCCTCCCCAACCAACATGTCGTAGATCATTTCGAGTTCTTGATCGTCGGTTTCCAAAGACTGAATGAGACCTTGTGCGCCTGCGACCTGCAACCGTTGCAGGAGTTCAGGCAGGTTGCGGGTATCGAGATGTAAGCATCCGTCATCGACGAATTCCAAACCAGTGACCAATCCGTCGGCAAGTAACTCTGAGCCAAGTTGACTCAAGTTTTTCCCGCGCACCGTGGCACGCCGCGGCTTTTGGTCGATCAGTTCGCGGATTTCACTGAGGCGTCCTTCTGCGAGCAAGCGTCCATGGTGCAATAGCAACATATGATCGGTGACTCCTTCCACTTCATGCAAAACGTGCGAAGCCAGGATGACGGTATGGCCGTTGTCTGCCATGGCGCGTACTAGGTCCAATGTCTGGCGCCGGCTAACCGGATCCATGCCGTTGAGCGGTTCATCTAAAAGCAGCAGCTCCGGCTCAAACAGGAGTGCTTGCGCCACCTTAATCCGTTGCCGCATGCCTTTCGACATCGCGTTGAGGCGGACGCTGGCTTTGTTTAGCATGCCTAAGCGGTCGAGGGCTTTCTCGGCGCGGTCCTTGGCCTGCTTTGCGTTATCTCCACCAACCGAGGCCAAGAGTTGTAGAAAGTCGATGGCGCGTTCTGATTCAAAATGCACATCTTCGCCTGGAGCATATCCGACACGACGGAAGATCTCGTATTTGCCCGGAGTGATGCGTTCTCCCAGGATTTCAACCCAACCGCGCGAGGCATGAATCTGCCCAGTCAACAAGCGCATTAAAGTGCTTTTGCCGGAACCGTTTGGCCCCAACAATCCAATGATGCCACTTTCAATCGTGACGCTAAGTCCTGCCAAACCTTGGACCTCGCCATACCAGCGAGATAAGTTTTCACAGCGTAGTGCTGGTGCGCTCATGCTAATAGACTCCTGCGCTTCAAGCCTCGCATGATGATGGCAAAGGAAACCACCGCTAGGCCGATGAGGACGGTGAATGCCAACGCCGGTGGTGGATGGCTTGCGGTGAGGTTATCGACTTCCCCGAGCGCCGCTGCTGTGGTGACATAAGTGTTCTGGAAGTATGAAATCGCAAGCATGGAGGAGTTGTTGGTAATCCCCCAAAGCATGACTCCCATGCCTTGCACGACGACAAAGATCACCACGAAAACGAGGTTGGTCCAAACCGCACTGCGCGTAAGGATGGTGATGGCTTGCACCATCAAGGCAACCACCGTGCAGCTTAAAAGCAAAGCGCCGAACATGGCCAATGGGATTTTGGCGATGACATCGATGTGGCCTTCTGCGGAGAAGCTGAGGTCGCCCAGCCAAATCAGCATGATGGGGCCAAAGGTTGCGAGCATGAGGAAGCCAACGAAGGCTACGGTGCGCCCGAACAGATAACTCAACGGCGTGATCGGCCGCGAGAAGTAGGCCTCCATCGCATTGGTGCGCAGGTCACTGGCGATGAGGTCGTGGCCAAACATCAAGGAGAGGATGAGCAGGAAAGGATTGACGAAAATCCCCAGCAGGCGCAGGTAAAAGACGGCATCGATGGGGAAGCCATCGTCACTGTCGGTCACCCTCGCTCCAACACCATCCACGATTTCGCGCCAATCAGGAACCATTTGGTTCAGGATGTAGAGCAGCACCACAATGGTGAAGCCCATCAGCAGCGAGAGGAAGGACATGCGGCGCACCCATTTCGAGCCCCATCCACGAGCCACGGTGGCGGTTGCGATTGGGATCCAAGTGGGGCGGGAGGTGCGCTCTCCGGTGAAACGCTCGTATTCAGCTGCGCGAAACGCCATTACTCGGCCTCCAAGGCTTCCAGGAAGGCATCTTCGAGCGAACGAGCCGCATCTTTGATACCGAGAAGGGGAATACCCGCTCCGCGTGCGAGTTCAAAAACGGCTTCCGGCTCCACAATGCGATCCGGATGCGACAAAACCAGCTCACCATGAATGCGGCCGACCTCTGCGACTAAGCCTTGATCGGAAGCCACTTGTTGGAATTTACCGACGCTATCCAATTCCACACGCACGCGTTTGGCGCCCCTCGCTGCAGCGGTTAAGTCGGCAAGCGAGCCGGTGTGCTTCATGATGCCTTTATCCAAAACCCAAACCTCGTTGCACAAGCGCTCGACGTCGGGGAGAAGGTGACTCGCGAGAATCAGATGGATGCCATGATCCTTGCTGACCCGTTCAATTAAGCCCAGCATGCGGACCCGGTTTTGCGGATCGAGGCCGTTGGTCGGTTCATCCAGAAACAAGACATCGGGATCGTGCACTAAGGCAGCGGCCAATTTGAATCGTTGGCGCATGCCCACCGAAAAGGTGGAGACATCGCGGTAGCGTTCTTCGCCTAATCCGACAAAGTGCAGGACATCGTGGGCACGCAGCATGGCGTCTTCAGTGGCAAACCCGCACAGCTCGGCAAGTTGCGCCAGGCCACGCACACCGCTGACGCCACCAATGTAGGCATCGCGTTCTGGCATATAACCAATCCGTCGGCGCAACTGGGCTCCGGCAGCCAGGGTGTCTTCACCCAAGACTTTGACACTTCCTCCAGCGGGGCGCACTAAGCCCAAGATGGAGCGCATCATGGAGGATTTCCCTGCGCCGTTCGGACCTAAAAGCCCGAGTGCACCGCCTTCAAAAATGGCGTCGACCCCGTGAAGGGCTGTGAAACTTCCGTAGCGGACCACCAGGCCCTGCAATTCGAGAACCTTTTCGCTCATCCTTGGCGGATCGGGAGAAGAATCCGGCGTGAGGTGCCGGTGGCCAGGGAGTGCAGACGTTGGAACATGGTGTAGACGCGTAGTGAGCGAATGACGCGATCGCGTACTCGCTGTACGTCTACCACCCCTTCGGTGAAGACTTTTTCTATGCGCGCGAGGTAAATCCAGCGACTCCCAGTGATGGGGCCGCGCAAAACTGGGCCATTGGGTACGGTGACGCCAAAATCCACGAAGACTTGGCGTAAAAAGTCTTCATCAAAACGGTGGTCGGTGCGTTTGATATAGCCGACTCGCCCATCCTGTTTACTGGTGACAGGGTCTTCGCAGTACTTTTTCACGGCTTCCGCCCAAGTGATTTCTTCAGCGGTGAGTTTGGTCGCAACCTCGTCCAATAGGGCGTAGCGCGCAAGCCGCTCTTCTTCGCCGACTGCGCGGTTGGTTTCCATGTCGAAAAGTGGAATCCGAATCCAAGCGACCTTAAGGCGGCCAAAGAACTCGGGCACCGAACGGTTGAAATGGGTGCGGATTTCACGCATGGAAAATTCTTTGGGCTGCTTTGCGATCAATCGCGCACGCACCTCGATTTCTAAACTCGCCCGCGCCAGGATGGATTGCGGAAAGCTGCCATCGCCGCCGCGATCGAGATTCCACGCAGAGGCTTCCGCAAGTAAAGCTTCTTGGCCGATGGCAGGAATCTTCGCCGCATCGAGTAGCAATGCATTGCTGAACCAGCGCACTTGGTTATAGAAGCGCACCGAATCAATGTAAAAATGCAGGTATTCAGCATTCGACTCTAGGGCCTCTTTGAGTGAGGCGTCGAGCGGATACATGCGCTCCAAAACTTGACCCACCGAATAGGTGGTATCGCCTTGCTGCAGTGCCGGCTGGGCGAGCAGGTCTTGGACATCTGCGCTGGTATCAGCGGAGGAAGGGCTGCTCTCAGCGCCTGGATTCTGGGCTGGGCAGAGTGAGAAAGTGAACAGTAGAAGAATCGACAGCATGGCAACGGGGAAAGCTGGGTCCCGCCATCGTAACCTCAAGCTTGATGCCAACGAAGAGCCGCCCCCTCGACCTTTGCCTTGAGCGATTTCGCGCGATAAGCCGTGCGCAGCCGCGCGCGTTTTTTGCGCCCGGGCGAGCCAATCTTTTGGGCGCGCACATGGATTACAACGGCGGCTCGGTGATGCCGGTGGCTTTGTCTAAGGGCACTTTTGCAGCGGCTGCGTTACGCAACGATGGCCTGCTTCACCTCGAATCGGCCCAGTTCCCCGGCGAAATCGTGGAGCTGCCGCTCTCCGAGCTAAAGCCCGGCCGCACCAAAGGGTGGTCCGGTTACGTCGAGGGCGGCCTCTGGACAGCCATGGAACGATGGGGGATGTTGCCAGGCCTAGATCTGGTTCTGCATGCCGATTTGCCTATGGCCAAAGGGCTGAGTAGTTCCGCCAGTGTGGAGTGCGTTGCGGTGTTGACGGTGGCGAAATTGCTTGGAATGGCTCCCGATGCCGATGAAATGATTCATCTCGCGCATGCTGCAGAAACCCGATACGTCGGGGTGCGCTGTGGCATCTTGGATCAAACCGCCATCTTTTTGGGCGAACCAGATTCGATTTTGGTGTTCGATTGCTTGGAGCTCACCCGCGAACACGTGCCGCTCGACAGCAAGCAAGCGATGGTTGCGATTATGGATACCGGCGTCGCGCGTGAACTTGCATCCTCAGCGTTTAATCAAAGGGTCGCGGAATGCACCAGCGCCTTGTCGATCTTCCAGGAACAACTGCCCGGAGTCACTTGCTTGCGCGATGTCTCGGCGGAAGATTATGCAGAGCATGGCGATCGTTTACCTCCAGCGCTGGCACGGCGTGCACAGCATGTGATTGCGGAAGTGCAACGCACGGAGGAGGGGTCCGATGCTTTACGCCGTGGTGATATCGCTACCTTTGGCAGTTGTATGACCCGTGCGCATGCCTCCTTGCGTGACTTATTTGAAGTGTCCACGCCCGAGCTGGATGTCATGGTCGCAGCAGCAGTCGCCGTCGACGGATGTTATGGCGCACGCCTCACCGGGGCGGGCTTTGGTGGATGCGCCGTAGCGTTAGTGCATCCAGCGGCGCGCGAAGTCTTTGAGGCTAGCGTGACCAAGCGTTATGCAGAGGCCACCGGACGCACTACAGAAGTGCAGTGGTTCTCTCCTGCGGGCGGT
Source organism: Planctomycetota bacterium (assembly GCA_045047305.1). Classification (GTDB taxonomy): domain Bacteria; phylum Planctomycetota; class UBA1135; order UBA1135; family UBA1135. The sequence goes on from JASFYO010000075.1 coordinate 19,636, forward strand.
CCACAGGAATTACTTCTTAGCTGAGACTGGTAGCAAAAAAGAGCGTCGCTGGTTTTCAGTGTCTTGTGGAATCATTGACCACAGGCCGCCATCAGCCTGGACGCCTAATTCAGCGAGCGCGGAAAGCATATGCTGCTCGGCATCTTGCGCTGAAATGTTTTGCTTGGTGCTCCACATGAGCCAAGTGCGAGTCTCAATCTGTTGCGCCCCTGGTTGTTGGCCTACGCCGGGAGATAGCACGAAGCGCCGTTCGCCTAGATGCTCCCACCAAAGCCCAGGGATTCGCGAGGCGGAATCCGGTATTTCTCCAACTCCGTAGGACTGCCAAGCGATTTCAACCAAGTCAAAATCTTCGGTTGTGGGCGCAGGGATTCCCGTGGCAGGTAGGAGGTCGTGGTCGTCGCGGTTTTCTTTCGGCGGTGAAAATACGGAACTCAGGAGTAAAGAACGGTCGTGGATGGAAACATAATCCTCGACTCTCCGCCCACTTTCACTGGTCCAATCCCAGTGCATCGGCATGAGGAATTGAGTGCGTTGTGATGCTTGCCACTGCTCTAAGGCAACATGAAACCCAAGCAAGGAGACGCGCGCTGGAAGGTTCTCTGCATTCACTTCGAGCGTGAGCTTCCCGCTAGGAGTGTCCACCGAAAGCTCCCCGTTGTCTTCTTTCTGCCATCCCCAAGGAAAGCGAAGCGTGTGCCAGCGCATCAAGGTTTCGATTGCCAAGTCGGTTGGATCGTAGGCGATAAACTCTTTGTGCGGCAATTTGAGCCAGCTTTGCTCTCGGTTGGTGAGCAAAAAGACATTGGGTAAAGCGCCTTCTGCGCCCATCGAAAAACGCATGCGGTCAGCACCACCAATCCACAGTTCACCTTGCTGTGGGATTTCCCGATCGTCGATGAAAAAAGCTAAATCGCCGACCAGGCGGTACTGTTTAGCCGGTGTACGCGGTTCTTGCACCGGCATGCCGCGGGCTTTTGCGTAAGCTGCTAAGGGAGACGGCGTAATCACTTCCGTGAGCAAATCCTCTGCCGTAGAAAGTGGTTCTGTTGTCGCTTTGGATCCGGGTGCGTCGTCGCTACAACTCAGAATGAACCCAGCGATGCCGGCCGTAAGCCAGAAATGAGTTTTCATGCATTTGCCCATCTTAGTAATCTAGAATTCGCAGCTTCTAGCGTTTCGATTTTTTTCGCATAGCAGAAGCGTACGCGGTGATTGCCATCGGCGGGATCGCGGTAGAAGGAGGACCCTGGGACCGTGGCTACGCCGGCGTCGGTGACTAAGCGCATAGCGAAATCGACATCGCTTTCACCGCGGCGCTGGTGATCCCGAATGTCCACCATGGCGTAGTATGCGCCTTCTGGGATGTCGCAGGGGAAACCGGCAGCGCGTAGACCTTCGACCATCACCCCCCGACGCGCGCGGTATTCTTCGCGCATTTTTAGGTAGTAATCATCTTCCCATAGCAACGCTTCAGCGACGGCCTCTTGCAATGGGGCAGGAGCTCCAACAGTGAGGAAGTCGTGCACTTTGCGAATGCCACCAGTCATGTTTGGAGGCGAGATAATCCAGCCCACGCGCCAGCCGGTCACGCTGAAGGTTTTGGATGCCCCAGAAATGACAATCGTGCGTTCCGCCATGCCCGGTTCCAAGAGGGGGCAGTGGTGGTCTCCGGTGTACAAAATCTCTTCATAGATTTCGTCGGTGAAAAGAATCAGATCGCGTTCGATCACGAACTCACACAAAGCCTTCAATTCCGTGCGGCTGAAAACCCGGCCGGTGGGGTTGTGTGGAGTGTTCAAAACCACGGCCTTTGTTTTCGGGCCGGATGCTTTACGCATCGCGTCGATGTCCAGAGTGAAGCCGTCACCCATGGGCACAAACAAGGGGACGGCGCCGGCGAGGATTGCGTCCGGGCCGTAGTTCTCATAGAAGGGTTCGGGGACGAGAAATTCATCACCGGGATTCAGCACTCCCATCATCGCGGCAATCATGGCCTCGGTGGCTCCGCAGCAAACCGTAACCTGCGCATCGGGATCGATTGTGACTCCGCGGCGCTTTTGCATGTACTTTCCAATCGAAGCCCGCAAGCGATTGCTGCCCCAAGTGACAGCGTACTGATTGAGGTCGTCGCGAATCCATTTCACCGCAGCCTCTTTGAGTGCATCCGGTGCAGGAAAGTCAGGGAAGCCTTGAGCAAGATTAATTGCATCGTGCTCCCGCGCAATCCGCGTCATTTCACGGATGACGGACTCGGAGAAGCGGCTGGCTTTTTTAGATTCGCGGAGGTCGGTGGTGCTCATGACGCAATTATTGCGTCATCAAGGTCCGCCAGCTATCAGGATCTGGACCAAGATCGCGGCCATGGATGCGCACCAAGGCTGCACGTGCCGCTCCAGCGGTGAGCTCGCTCGGGTCGCGCAGAGCATTTGCCAGAGGGCGCGTAGATGCGGTGGATCCGATTTGGCCTAAGCCATAAGCAGCGGCCGTGCGGACGTCGGGAGCCATGTCGCCTGCCAACAAATCGGTGAGTTGCGGTAACGCGAGGTTGGAGCGGATAAGACCAAGAGCTAAGGCTGCCTGCGCGCGCACGCTTGGATCTGGAGAGTGAATCAAACTCAGTAAGGCTGACCCCATGGTGCCATTGGTGTCGGCACCAGTCTTGATCGCAATTTGGAAGATGGCGAAGGCGGCATTGCTCAGCACTTCGTTGCTTGCATTTGGTGCGATGACGGCTGCATGAATCGGTGCCATCGAAGTGTAGGGGTCAGCCAAAACGCCTAAGCCCAGTAGCGCTTTTGCGATGACCTCTGGGTCGCCGCTGCTTACGCCGTTCAGCAACAGAGGTGTGACCCGGTTATCTCCGGAGAAGCCCAATGCAGCGCATGCGATACCGCGGTTACGGGTCGCTCCGCTTACGGCTTGGCTTTCTAGCAAGGAGCGGTTTTTCGCCACCAAAACGCCAAGAGATTGAGTGGTGTATTGCACCAACTCCTGATTCTTTGGGCTACGAACTTGCGCCATGGCGTCGGCCCAAGCACGTAAGTGGCGGTCACATTCCACAATCAAGCGCCCAATGTTTGCCGACTCTTTCGAGCGCTCGGAGAACTCAGGGCGCTCATCGAGGTCGCGTTTGCCGCGGTCATCGATTGCGGTATTGCCGGTGCTGGAAACCACAGGGCCCTGCCCACTCTGGACGTCGGCCTGCAACTGTTCCAACCCTGGAAGGGCAGGACCATCTTGTGTGGGAGCCGAACCGCAAGCAGTAAAGAGTGCGAGCGGAAGGGGAAGGAGATAACTTGCTAGGCGGGGACGCATGGCTGAGACGTACAATATAGACCCCGGACCCCCGGGACATCTTCCCGTACTCATGGAACTTCTTTCATCAATGGCCCAAGGCGGGCATGATCGTGTCATCGCGGTCTCCCACGAGGCCTCTGGACTTCGCGCTTTTATTGCTCTACACCATCTAGGGCGCGGCCCAGCTTATGGAGGCATTCGGGTTTGGAATTACCGCACCGAGGCCGACGCCCTGGGTGATACTCTGCGCCTGTCCCGCTCGATGACCTTTAAATGTGTGCTTGCTGGGGTCCGAGGTGGCGGCGGCAAGACCGTGGTGATCGCAAACCACCTTGTCGACCGGCCGGCGGCTATGGAAGCGCTTGGCCGAGAAATCGAAGCGCTTGGTGGTGTTTACCAAACCGGACCTGATGCTGGCTTCACCCACGACGACCGCGAAGCCCTTGCTCGTGGCACATCCCACCTGGCGCATTTTCATGGTGACGGACCAATGCGTTCGGCTGGCGAAGCAACCGCCGAAGGCGCCGAGTGGGGGATTCGTGCCGCACTGGATCATCTCGAGATAAGCGATTACTCCGGGCTCACTATTGCGGTGCAAGGTTTAGGCTCCGTGGGCAGCGCTCTCGCGAGACGGTTTCTCGCCCTTGGGTGCAAAGTGATTGGTGCCGACATCTCGGAAGAGGCATGCCATGCAGCTCAGGCGGATGGCGTAGAAATCCTCTCACCGAGTCAATTTTTCGAGACTCCCTGCGACGTCCTCGCTCCATGCGCATTAGGCGGAACCGTGCACGACCTTTCGATTTCACGCATGCGCACTTCGGTGGTTGCAGGCGTTGCGAATAATGTGCTTGGGCATCCGCAGCAAGCGGAGTTGTTGCGCGAGCGCGGCATTTTGTATCTACCAGATTTCGTGTTGAATGCTGGCGCCTTAATCGAGGGCGCGGGCTATGCGCAAACCGAGCGCTCTGACTGGACTCCGGAGTTGCGCGGCATTGGAACCACCATCGCAGAAATCCTGAATCGCTCGGAAGCGGAAGATGCTTCCACCATGGCGGTTGCTGTGGAAATGGCTAAGCAACGCGTGGAGCGCGATGGATAAAGAAGATTTGCAGTCTTGGATTGATCAGATGACTGAGCAGCATGGCTTTCGCCTAGATGCCATCTTCCCTGCGGATGCTCCCCGCACTGCTGAAATGAGTGCAGATGGAGTTCGTTTGCGTTTGGAAATCGATGCTCCTGCAATCGAAACGGCGCATGGCGATTGGGTTGCCGGGCGTGCTGGCATGGAATACCGCGATCTACTTCCATCGCGGCTTGGCGGCGCCGTGATTGCGTCGCACATCCGCATTCGCGATGGAGGACTGGTGCCGGACTACGTGCATTACCACGAGGTTGGGTTTCAGATAATCTACTGCAAGTCCGGTTGGGTAAAGGTGGTGTATGAAGATCAAGGCGAACCTTTTGTCTTGCAGGCCGGAGATTGTGTCCTGCAACCGCCAAAGATTCGTCATCGTGTTCTGGAGTGTTCCGATGGCCTTGAGGTCTTCGAAGTCGGTTGCCCAGCTGAGCATCGAACCTTAGTGGAGCATGAGTTGGAGTTACCCAATGCCGCGACCAACCCTGGCCGACTTTTTGCTAATCAGCGCTTCGTGCGCCACCAAGTTGCGCAGGCCATTTGGGAGCCTTGGAGCGTAGAAGGATTCGAGTCCCGCGACTTAGGCATTGCCGATGCGACCCAAGGCCTTGCGGATGCACGGGTGGTACGTCCGATGAACTCTTCTCGGGTCACGCTGTTGCCGCATCAGGCAATCAAGCATGCTCTAAGCTTTGACTTAGAGAATGGCGCATGGCTAGTGGTTCAGATCCCCATGCCGTAAGCGGGCATCTTCTTGCCTTATGGCAAGATCTCTAATGGCACCGCGACGGAACTAAAGCTTGGCCGTTGTCCTGCTTCATTTGCCACCGCAGCCAGGTAAAGCGTAGTTCCAATCAAGGAGCTTAACGCGCCAGCGGGAAGGGTTACGCTGCCACTGGCTCTGCCCGGAAAGGTTAGTACGCCGCTAAATCCTTGGGTGAAACCGGTCGGGTAGTTCCCGTTTGCGGTTTGCAGGACCAAGTTGTCCAAGCTTAAGGGGATGTCGATTCCGAACCGGAATTGCCCAGGCCCGGAAGCAGAAATTAGTATGCGATATTCAAACAAACCGGCTTCGGCAGAGAAGTCTAGGTCATAAGTAATGATCCCACCAGAAGCAGCGGAGATTGTGTTGACGGAGGGGCTTAGGAACGGGTTGAACCCGTAAACAAACGTGGTGCCAGAATCTTGCAATGGTTGAGTAGCTTCTGGGTCACCGATTATGATGTCGGAGTAGCCGTCACCGGAAAGATCACCCACGAGGTCGAGCGAGAATTTTCTAAGCGTGCTGCCTTCTTCAGTAAACGCGATTTCTGAAATCAAGGCGCCGGTCGCTCCGGAGTAAATGTAAACCGACCCAGCTAGGTTGAGACCGTTGTGGTCCACTCCCTGCGCAGCTCCCATAAAATCGGCAACGCCATCGTGGTCAAAGTCCCCGGCAGAGGAGACCGACCCGCCAAGTTTGTCATTGGAATTTAGACCATCCACGCGATACAGGATGCTTCCATCGATTCCGGAATAAACGAATAGGCTACCGTTGTCGACAAGGCCTTGGGTGTCGGAGAGGCTAGCCCCAACCGCGACATCGTCGAATCCATCGTTGTTGATATCGCCGAGTCCTGCAACCGAAATGCCGTGGTAATCATTTCCGCCACCTTGGAGGGTGTAAAGTAGACTTCCATTGGCGCCTGAAAAAATCATGGCGGTATCAATCAGAGTTCCGCTAATGGCACCGACGATGATGTCATCGAATCCATCGTTATTGACATCGCCAGCGCCGGTAGCTTCTCGGCCGAGACCTTGATAAAGCAAAGTGCCATCGAACTGATAGAGCAGAGCGCCGGTCGCTCCCGAGTAGACCTTTGCAGAGCCGGCATTGGCCATGCCGCCCGCTTCGATATGTGGGAGCCCGACTACGAAATCAGGCACACCGTCTTGGTCGACGTCGCCCGCGGCCGAAACGTGAGAGCCAAATAAATCTAAGGTGGCGGAACCGTTTTTGCGGAAGAGTTCGTTGCCATTAGCACCAGAATAAACGTATACAGTCCCCACGCTATTCATTCCATTGACTCTAGTGCCTGGTGCTCCAACTAAGAAGTCGTCGACGCCGTCGTTGTTCACATCTCCGAGTTGCGAAACCGAGGACCCAAAGTTGTGAAAAATCCCTGTCCCTTCTAGGGTGTAGAGTAGAGCGCCGTTGCGGCCGGAGCGCACATAAACCCGACCCGAGGCGATGATGCCATTTGCATCGGCGAATGGGGCTCCAGTGAGGAAGTCTTGAACGCCGTCTCCATCGAGATCGCCAGCTCGAGAAACGGCGGCACCTAAGCTATCAAAGGAATGCTCACCCTGAAAGCGTAAGTCCTCCTGGAAGGCCCCCCCGGCTTGTGCGCAAAGTGGGGCGGAGAGAAGAAGGATGGCGAATGGGAGTAACATAGACAGGAATGATGGGGCGCGGGGGCGCACCCACCATATTAGCCCAAATATTTTATCTGCCAAGCTGCTTTGAAAGGCCTCGCCCTTTGCGATACCGCTTCTAAGGAGTATCGCGCACCTAATCCAGCAAAGTCCTATCTGCCTTTATGCACGAATGGAAGTGAGTGGTGAGCTTGGAGTTTCCATTTTGTTTCTGAGGCACCGCAGTGGCCCAACATGAACAATATTTCATTTTGCGGACAGGCACTGGAAAGGATGAAAAACGTATAAAAGAGAATCAGTGGTCAACGGTTGGCCGCGCGAAGCATTCTCATGAGCCAAACTCAAATAACATCATTCGCTACGCCTGAAGGGGCTGCGACTAGCCCGGTGGCGCAGGACTTCCATCGGCTACAGGAACACCTGAACCAGCGCATCATTGGTCAGCCGCTTTTAACCGAGGGGCTGTTGCTGGCGATTCTCGCTGATGGGCATCTCTTAGTGGAAGGCGCCCCAGGCTTGGCTAAAACGAAAGCGATTAAGGAGCTTTCCCTCGCTGTTGAGGGATCGGAACATCGTATTCAATTTACGCCGGACCTATTGCCAGCCGACTTAACCGGGACAGAAATTTATCATCCGGAAGATGGTAGTTTCCGTTTTCAGCAAGGCCCAGTCTTTCATAACTTCGTGCTTGCCGATGAAATCAATCGTGCCCCAGCAAAAGTGCAATCGGCCCTATTGGAGGCCATGGCGGAACGACAAGTCACGGTCGGAAGCGAGACCCATCAGCTGCCGAAGATTTTTTTGGTGATGGCAACCCAAAACCCGATTGAGCAGGAAGGGACTTATCCTTTGCCCGAAGCTCAGCTCGATCGATTTCTTTTGCATCTGCGCATTGGGCCTCCTGACGCGGCTTCGGAATTGAAGATTCTGCAACTGGTTCGTGCCGAGGCACAAGAGATGCCGGTGGAGCCATTCCGGCCCATCACGCAGGCTTCGGTCCTTGCTGCTCGCCAGGAAGCGCTTGGCGTCCATCTATCGCCAGCACTGGAGAATTATTTGGTGCAACTTGTCGTGGCCAGTCGGGAACCTGCGGCTTATGACGCCGATTTGGCGCGTTGGATTGAGTGGGGTGCCAGCCCTCGTGGAAGCATTGCGCTAGATCGCTGCTCTCGTGCCCGGGCATGGCTACGTGGACGTAGTTTCGTGACTCCGGAAGATATTCAAGCCGTCGCCCCGGACGTTTTGAATCACCGCGTCTTGCCTAGTTACGAGGCGGAGGCTACAGGTGTTACAGCGTCCAAAATCGTGGAGCGCATCCTGCAACTTGTTCCATTGCCTTAATCGACAGGAGATCTTGTTGTGTCCAAACCGATAGAGATGGAATCGCGGAACTGGCCTGAAGGGGTTGCGATTAGCTTGGAGGAGCTCACGCGCCTTCGCAGTGAAGGGGAGCGCTTGCATATGAGGAATTCGGAAAGAGTCGGGACGGTTCTGGCCGGCTCGCACCGAACTCCGTTCCGTGGGCGTGGCATGGAGTTTGCCGAGGTGCGTGGGTACCAGGCGGGAGATGATCCACGGAGTATCGATTGGAAAGTGACTGCCCGAACGGGGCAAGTTCACACCAAGCTGTTTCATGAGGAGCGGGAACGCCCGGTACTGTTCTTGCTGGATTTAAGTGGAAGCATGCGCTTTGGTACTCGCAAGTGCTTTAAGTCCGTGCAGGCAGCGCGGCTCATGGCGCTTTTGGGTTTCGCTGCTTTGGCTAAAGGAGATCGCGTGGGTGGAGTGGTCATTGGCGATGACACCCTTTCCGTTTTCAGAGCACTTCGTTCGCGCAGGCGTTGGCTTGCCATGCTGGACAAAACGGCTGAACTTTCTGCGCCCACATCCAGTGGGGAATTGTTCCCGGAGCAAGCAGCGTGTCTGGGAAAGGCTATGAGGCGGATTTTGGCCCTGAGCGTTCCTGGTTGCCAAGTGGTTATCTTTTCCGATTTTTATGACTTGAATCAAGAATTCGAAACCTCCTTCCGCCTTCTTGCACGCCGTACGGATTTACGTGTTGTTCACTTGTTTGATCCGCTAGAGCACGATGCCCCGCCAAAGGGTAATTATCGAATCTCTAATGGAAGAAATCTCGCGGAGATTGATGCTTCCATTGCCAAACTTCGGCAAAGTTGGGGGCAACAGTTGGCGAGTAGAGAGAAGCACTTGGAAGACCTATGTCGGTCCCAACAAGCAGCCTATTTCCGTGCTTCCACTGCTGACGATACGTCTGACCTTCTCACCCTAGGACCCGCATCTCTCGTTCCATAACCGATGCAAACCCCAACCGACCCACTCGCTGCATTGCGCGATATTCATTTGCCTGCCCCGGTAGGGTGGTGGCCTTTGGCACCTGCTTGGTGGGTTCTGGGCGCCATTCTTTTTCTAGCCATTGCTCTTCTGACACGACGAATCCTCGCAAAGAGAAAGGCTCTCTATCATTTTGCCATAGAGGCATTCATGGCCGCTGAGAATCAGTATACCGAGAATGGAAACCTGATACAGATGGCGGTCGCCTTGTCTGAAATCTTGCGTCGTGTTGCGCTTGCCCGATACCCTCGCGAAGAGGTCGCAAGCTTAAGTGGCGAAGATTGGGCGACGTTTTTGGTAAGCCATGGTGGCAAGGATTCTTTTCAGGAAGAATACTTGTCTTTGGAGCTTGCTACTTACATGCCAGAAAGTGAAGTGGAATGTCGTCTAAATTCCACACGTCTTTTGCACGCAACGAAGTCCTGGATTAAGAGGAACGCAGCATGATCTTCGCCCACCCCTGGATGTTTGCTTGTGCGCCGCTACCTTTCCTCGTTTATTGGTTAGCGCCTGCACTCCCAAGGCCGCAAGATGGCGCTTTGCGTGTTCCCTTCTTTCAACATGCATCTTCTCTTGCTTCCGCGGCCAAGTTAGGAAGTAACAAATGGCTTATTTGGCTATTGAAGGTTGTCACGTGGCTTTCTCTCGTTGCTGCAGCAGCCTCCCCACAACTTCTTGGCAATCCCATTGCGGTACCCACTGAGGGAAGAGATTTAATGCTCGCGATTGACTTGTCGGGCTCTATGGCGCGGGAAGATTTTTCAACGAAATCCCAGCGGGTAGACCGGCTTACGGTAGTTCGTAATGTCGCCAAAGACTTTATTGCGGAGCGCAGAGGTGATCGCGTTGGTTTGATTCTGTTCGGATCCAAAGCCTACCTGCAAACGCCATTAACCACGGATCTGAAGAGCGTTTCTAATATGCTCGATGAGGCTGAGATTGGCTTGGCTGGAGATGAAACAGCGATTGGCGACGCCGTCGGTATTGCGGTGAAAGAGCTTCGGGACCGCCCAAGTCAGGAGAAGGTCGTGGTCTTTTTGAGTGATGGCGCCAATAACGCTGGCGTGTTGGATCCGCTGCAGGCCGCAGAGCTTGCGCAAAAGAACGGGATCCGCATCCACACGATTGGAGTCGGTGCAGAGCAAATGAAGGTGAAGGACTTTTTTGGCACGCGGATTGTGAACCCGGCCCAAGACCTCGATGAAAAAACCTTAGCCGCGATTGCGGAGAAAACGGGTGGTGTTTTCTTCCGAGCAAAAGATCAGGATGGGCTCAAGAAGATCTATCAAAAGATTGAGGAGCTTGAACCCACCGCCGGAGAGGCTTCCTTTTTGCATCCCCGTCATAGCTTGTTTCAATGGCCATTGGGGTTGGCATTAGCTTTGTCAATCATTCTGGTTCTCATGCATGCTCCCCTCAATCTTAAGCTCGTAAGCAGGAAGGTTACCTGAAATGAATTTACAACAGTTTCATTTTCTTCGCCCAGAATGGGGGTATGCACTTGTCCCCTTGGCATTGATTTTCTTGGCGGTTTGGAGGCATCAGCCTAATCAAAGCGCTTGGGAAAAGGTGTGCGACCCTGGTCTCATGAAAGCTTTATTGCTTGACCCATCAGGAAAATCGCGGCGCTGGCCTCTTTTTTCTTTAGCGGCGGGTTGGTTGGTCAGTGTCTTTGCTCTGGCTGGACCTACCTGGGAGCAAATTCCGTCGCCAGTTTTTCACGGGAGCCACGCCACGGTTTTCGTAGTTAACTTGTCTGATTCCATGAGTGCGGCCGATGTTGCGCCAAGCCGCATGGGACGGGCGCGTTTTGAGCTTCAAGACGCTTTGCATAAAATTTCTGGCGAAAAGATGGGCTTAGTGATCTTCTCTGATGAACCTTATGTAGTGACGCCTCTAGCGGAGGACCCAAGGGTGATTGAGCAGTCAATTCCGGTTTTGTCTCCTGATTTAATGCCCGGGAAAGGGGACCGGGTGGATCGCGCGATTGATCAAGCCCATGATTTGTTGGTGCAAGCGGGAGCTGCTTCCGGAAGGATTTTACTGCTTACTGATTCTGTAGGGGAAGACTCGAAAGCAAGCCTTGTAGCAGCCCAAAGGGCAAAGGAAGATGGCTATGAAGTTTCGGTGCTCAGTTTCGGTACCGAAGAGGGTGCGCCTATTCCGCAACGGGGAAAGAGAGGGTTTCAGTTGGATTCTTCAGGGAAGCCTGTTCTGGCACATCTAAACGTCAAGGCTCTCCAAGGTTTGGCAGCTGCGGGCGGCGGAAAGTATTCGCCATCCACCGCGAACGATTCCGATTTGGAAAAAGTACTCCCCATTCTGAGCGAGGAGGCTTGGCAGTTGACGGCATCGGAAGAATATGCCTCGGGGTTTGATACCTGGAATGACTTTGGCGCGTGGTGCGTTTTGCTTCCTCTTGGCTTAGCACTCTTGGCATTCCGCAAGAAGCAGGAAAATTTTGCGGCACTCATGGCGCTTGCAATCATGCCTAACCTTCAAGAGCCTGTTCAGCAACATGAGTTGTTTCAGCGCCCGGATCAGGTGGCAGCTTCTGCTTTTCAGCACAAAGATTTTGAACAGGCTGCACAAACTTTTCAACGTCAAGATTGGAAAGCATCGGCTCTCTATAAAGCAGGGAGATTTGAAGAGGCCGCTGAGGCCTTCTCGGAGATTGAGGGGGAGGATGCAATCTACAATCGGGGTAATGCACTCGCGAAGGCCGGCAAACTTGAGGAGGCTGTGAAAGCCTACGACGAGGCTTTGAAATTAAACCCGAAGCATGTCGATGCGCAGTTTAATCGTGACCTGGTGCAGGACTTGCTCGACAAGCAAGACAAGCA
>JASFYO010000076.1:0-4332 GCA_045047305.1 Planctomycetota bacterium
ATTTATTCCAACTTTCAAGCCTGGTGATTGGAATCACATGCGCATTCGAGTGCGCGGCCAAGCCTATGAAGTTTGGGTGAATCACCTTCTGGTGAATACTTTTGAAGGTGATCGCAGTGCTCATGGTTTTATCGGTCTACAGAATCACGATGACCATTCTCCAGTTCGCTTTCGCAACATCCGCATTACACGTTAGGGCGCATGCAAAGTTCCTTCGAATGTGCGCCTTTAGATTCTGGATTGCGCACCCGCCTGTCCATCATGATGTTCCTGCAATATGCCATTTGGGGGGCATGGCTGCCATTTCTGTGGTCTTTCCTCAGCGACTACCGTGGCATGAACGGGGATGAGATTGGCTATATGTTTGCTGCTGGAGCGGTTGGTGCAATTGTTGGCCCATTCCTAGCTGGGCAAATGGCGGATCGATGGTTTGCAACCGAGAAGATGTTAGCGCTAAGTCATTTAATCGGAGCCGCACTGGTGTGGCAGCTTGCCAACGTGGAAACATTTAACGGCTTTCTTATCATTTCATTGTTTTTTGGCATGGTATATGCGCCAACTTTACCACTGACCAATGCGCTGGCATTCCACCATTTACCAAGTGTTGAACGAGACTTTGGCAAGGTGCGGTTATGGGGAACTTTCGGTTGGATCGCAGTTGGCATTGGCATGGGGCATTGGCTTGGAATCATGCATTCTCCAGCCGACCTTTTTGGAGAGGAGTTACGTTTAGCCCAAGTTGCAGGCAAAGCCGATGCTTTCCGCCTCAGCGCAGTTTTAGGCGCCCTGATGGGGCTGTATTGCTGGAGTTTGCCGCATACACCCCCAAGCAAATCAGGTGATAAGAATGCCACCCTTGAAGCCTTAGCAGAGATCAAGAAACCGCCGTTACTGTTGATTTTCCTTTTGGCAGTGCCAGTAAGTTGCATCCACCAGTTCTACTTTGTGCATACAGAATCTTTCCTACATGCAAGATTGGAGGCGCCTGACTTCTTCAAATCGATCTTTGGAGTTGGTGGTGGTGGTTTCATGACCATCGGTCAAATGACCGAGGTCCTGGTCATCGGCCTTATTCCTTGGTTGATGAAACGCTTTTCTAAACGCTCCATTCTGGGCCTTGGTTTGGTGGCCTATGCGTTGCGCATGGCGCTTTTTGCATATTGCTCTGATTCAAGCACCGCACTTCTATTCGGAGTGGCCTTGCATGGAGTGTGCTTTGGTTGTTTCATCTTTGTCTGTTTCATGATTGTGGATGAATACACCACCGCAGATGTTCGCGCTAGTGCGCAAAACCTTTACAACTTGGTCATCGTTGGCATCGGTGTGATTGTGGGTTCAAAGATTGCCGGATGGGTTTCCGATTGGGCCGACGGTGACTATCGCAAATTGTTTTCCGTCCCGATGTGGGCCTCGTTAGGTTGTCTGCTCATCCTCGTCGTGGCTTACCCACGGCCCTCCCTTGCTTCTGAAAATTCATGAAACGCCTCTCCATTGGTTTCGTTGGTGCCGGTTTTAACACCAATTTCCACATTCAGTCTTTGATCGAAGTTCGTGATTGCGTGGTGGGTGGAGTAGCAAGTCGAACCCGAGCATCTGCGGACAAGTCTGCTGCCCTAGCGCGTGAATTGGGATTGGGGGATGCGCGCGGTTTCGATACTGTCGAGCAGATGGCTGCGGACCCAGGAATCGACGCCATCTGGGTGAACAGCCCGAACGATAGTCGGATTTCAGTCATGCAAGCCATCGCAGCAGGCAACGCAAAGCGAGGAGTCCCGTTGAGCGGTGTTGCGTGTGAAAAACCATTAGCACGCAATCTGATGGAAGCGCGTGAGGTCGTTGCGATTATTGAGAAGGCCGGCATCCCCACTGGATACTTAGAAAACCAAGTGTTCACCCCAAGTGTGGTGCGTGGCAAAGAGGTGATTTGGAAGCGCGCGGCGCCACTGACCGGGCGCCCATATCTAGCCCGAGCCGCAGAAGAGCATTGCGGTCCACATAGCCCATGGTTCTGGCAAGGTGCGGTCCAGGGCGGGGGTGTGATGAACGACATGATGTGCCACAGTGTGGAAACCGCACGCTTTTTACTGACGGCTCCAGGTGCGCCTCGTGAATCTTTAACCGTCGTTTCTGTGAATGCGCAAATCGCTTCCTTGAAATGGACGCGACCGGAATACGCGCAACAACTGAAGGATACGCACGGAGAGGAAGTCGACTACACCAAAACCCCATCTGAGGATTTTGCGCGCTGTACCGTGACTTACCGTGATCAAGAAGGCCATACTCTCATCGCCGAAGCTACGACTTCTTGGGTCTTTGTTGGTGCTGGCCTACGTTTAAGCTTTGAGCTTCTAGGGCCAGAGTATTCGATGCGGTCTAATTCTTTGGAGACTGGCCTTGAAGCATTTTTCTCGCGCAAGGTGGTTGGCGATTCTGGCGAAGACATGATTGAGAAGCAAAATGCGGAGCAGGGCGTGATGCCCATCGTTCCTGCAGAGGCCTCGGCTTATGGTTATGCCGCGGAAAACCGCCACATGGTGCAGTGTTTTCTAACGGGTAAAACTCCGGACCTAACCTTTGCCGACGGCCTGGAAGTGGTGCGTATCTTGATGGCCGCCTATCGTTCCGCCGAGCTTGACCGCTCTGTTCATCCTTCGGAAATGGAGTTAGAGGAGTTTCAGCCTGCAGTGGCATTGGGGACTTGGCGCCCCTGAGTCTCAAAAGTTGAGCCTTCACTTTTGCTGGTTGAACTCCAAATCGGATCTCATCTAATCTTTTAACAGGGATACATTGGCGCCGATGGGAAGTTTCATCCAAGAGAAACTGTCTTGGGCGAAAATATAGTCGCTATCACTCTCTAAGGTTAGCGATATTCCATTTGGACGGGTGACTTCAAAGAAACCGGAGCCACGGAGGCCAGTTATGTGCAGCGGCGGGGCAGCGTGTTGCGCATAGTCATTCCCTGTCATCGATTTTCCAAATCGCGTAAATCGAGTCTCCTGACCAGCAGAGTACACCCAGCTAACGTGCTCCATATTGAGTAGTAGCTTGGTGTTGCCCAGCTCCGAAAAAGGGAAGGTGGTGAGGCCCGCGCTGGGTTGACCATTGCTTGGTCCCATGGTTTTACTGCCGGCGGGCGCCATTTGAATCCAACCATCACCTGGCGCGCCCAATCCTTCAATCAAGACCAAATTGCTTTCACCGCGTAGGCTGTCTTCGTCTTGCTGCAAGTTTATCGACACGGGGGAGGCAGAAGCTAAGACAAGGCTGCCCAAGAGAAGTCCTAAGTAAACAGTTTTCATGTCGGGATTAAAGGGGTTTGCGGAAAAGGTAAACGAAGCGGGAGGTGGTGTCGCGGCCAGCGTGTTGTGGATCGAAAATACTCCAATCCAAAGTGTCGGAGGGGTCAGTTAAGACTGGGGAACTAGCTTCTAGAACAAAGCCGGCAGCCTCGATTTCTGTTTGTAGAAAATCGGCTTCGATGCGATGCAAGCGACGCCCTTCACTGATGCCTGCGCCTTGCTTTGCGTGATGATCCACTACACCGAATATACCACCTGGCTTCAAGCTTGCGAACATTAGGGCATTGAAGGCAGTGCGGTCCACTTTTTGCCACCCGAAGTCGTGGTAAAAGCGCACCAGAATTGCGGCATCTAAATCCATCGGAAAACCATCTTCCTCGAATTCCATGTCGAGCCGAATAACGTTGCCCAAGCGACCGTCAGCGAGGCGGGCGGTCAGCGGTGCATCGGCGAAAACGCGCAGGGGAATCGAAGTGTTTTGGCAATAGACCTCACCCTCGGGGCCAACCATGTTGGAAAGCAATTCCGTGTAGTACCCATCTCCAGCCATGACGTCAGCTACAAACATGCCCGGCCGGATGTCGAAAAACTCCAAGACCTTGGCTGGCTTGCGTTCTGCGTCGCGTTCTAAGTCGCTATGCCAGCGCTCTGGATTGGCCACTGCAGCCGCCGCACGGGAAGACTTCTGTGCCGGCATTTGGCAGCTGAATAAACTAAGGCAAAGGAGCGGCCAGGCATGGAAGAGCTTCATTCTAGAATCGTAACAAGAAATCAGCCGCCGGATGCACTTTCAAAAAGCGTTGGACTAGAAGGTATCCTAACCGGCCATGGCAAATGACTCGGAGTGAATCGGTGCCGCCCAGATTCCCAACGAGCAAGGTGAAGGCAGAGCTTAGAAGGGTTGCAGATGTTGGGGGTTGATGTGGTGGAGAAAACCAGTCTCTTAAAAGTGAATCCGTCGGCTGCTTCCGCTACATGCAAAACGTGCGTAGTGATTCGAGCGAAGCCATCCTCTCAATGGAGGTCGGTGCCG
>JASFYO010000077.1:0-40423 GCA_045047305.1 Planctomycetota bacterium
TGAAGACCGGCCTTGCCACTTTGTGCCTCGGTGGAGGAAACGCCGTCGCCGCATCCATTGAACTGGTCTAAGGGCAGAACCTAACTTTTTAAACATGACTGATTCCCTCAACATAGCCGTCATCGGTGCCGGCACCATGGGCAATGGCATTGCTCAAACTTTTGCAACCTTCGGCCACACCGTAACCCTGATTGAAGTGGCACAAGATGGCCTCGATCGTGGAATGGGTGCCATCCGCAAGTCATTGGATCGCTTCGTTAAGAAGGAAAAGATGACTCAAGAAGAGACCGACGCCATCTTCAACCGCATCACCGGTTCCTTGGACATGGAGTCGGCGGTTGCAAGCGTCGACATGGTGATTGAAGCCGTGTTCGAGAATGAGCAGGTGAAGAAGGACATCTTCAAGGTGCTGGATAAAGCTGCGCCAGCCGGTTGCATTCTTGCATCCAACACCAGCTCCATTTCCATCACTTCGATTGCAAGCGTGACCTCGCGTCCGGAGTCGGTGGTGGGCATGCACTTCATGAACCCGGTACCGCTGATGAAGTTGGTCGAGCTGATCAAGGGTGAGAAGACTTCCGCTGAGGTCGTCGCCAAGACCAAGGCGATTGCAGAATCCGTCGGCAAGACGGTCGGTGTGTCTGAAGACTACGCTGGTTTCGTCGCCAACCGCATTCTGATGCCGATGCTCAACGAAGCAGCCTTCACCTTGTACGAGGGAATCGCCACGCGCGAAGACATCGACACCATCATGAAGTTGGGCATGAACCACCCGATGGGCCCACTTGCCCTAGCCGACTTCATCGGCATCGATGTTTGTGTGAACATCTTGGATTACCTCTACGAACAGTTCGGCGATCCAAAGTTCCGCTGTGCGCCAAACATGCGCCGCATGGTCGAAGCCGGCAAGCTCGGCCGTAAAGCTGGCGAAGGCTTTTACGACTACTCCAAGTAGCCAATTGGTGAGCGCGTGAAACAAAAAGGACTCCCAGCGGCGGCTCTATGCCTGATGTTGGGAGTTTCTTGTTCCAGTAACCCCTCGCATCGGCCTTTTTGGGGCGAAGTAGGAGAGGATTTAGAGGCGAGTTATGGAAATTCCCAGAACCTGATGATTTTGGGAGGTACCTTCGCCACGGGTTTAGCATTGGATAGTTCCTGGGGCGCATCGACCGAAAAACGTTTCGCGCAATATTTTGAAACTAACGATGTCATCCCTAATTCCCTAGGCAGTAAGCTAGACGCGCTCGGCACAGGCGCGGTTTTACTGGGCGCCGCCGGGATTTGGGTCGGTAGCGCTCACCTTTGGGGTGGGCCTCAGCAGGAAGAAGCCAGCCTTGCCATGCTTTCTTCCTTAAGCATCACGGGCCTTTCGACCTTGGCTTTGAAGCCGATCATTCAAGATGAAAGGCCCAATGGTGCTGCGGGTGGCTATCCCAGTGGACATTCTGCAATGGCTATGGCGGCGGCGGCAAGTTTGGGCGAATCCTATGGCTGGAAAATTGGCCTACCCGCATACCTCACCGCTTTTTTGGTTGGGGTTCAACGCCTGGATACTCGCCGGCATGATGTTGACGATGTCCTCGGAGGCTTTGCCTTAGGTTGGGTGGTAGGGACATCCGTGACGAGTCGCCGCATGCCGCGGGTACTGGGCGGAAAGTTAGAGCCTATCGTCGAGCCGCAAGCAGGCACCTATGGTCTCGCGATCGCCTGGGATTTCTAGCGGTCGTCTTCCTGGTCCGCATGGGTTTAATAATAGATTTAGGGAAATGTCTTCTTCGTCTATTGCATAATACTGCTACTGCTGCACTTCGCCGTTCCTTTGGACTTGGCGCAAGCGCACCTACCTAAAGTGTCAACCGCCTCATCGAATCTGCGGCTCCAGGAGACCGTACGCAAAGTTGGCCTCCTGCTACCTGCGCAAGGGCCGATTACTGCGTTCGTTCATCACAATACCCTGCATTCTTTCGAGGACCGGCCATTCGAACAAGCGGTGGTCGAAGCGGGCGCTCTGTTTGGCACAGAACCCTTTTTGCCCGAGGCCACCTTTCGCGAGATGTTGGCGTGTGGCCGCATTCAATATCGGGATTTAGAGGCTGCGATAGGTCGAGAATTAGGAAGTCGCGGTAGTCAGCGGGTGGCCCCTGACGTGTGTCGGCTAGATATTTGGCGCGTCCTTCTGCGTGATCAGATATTCCCTGCCGCAGATGTCCGCTGCCATTGGTTACTTGAAGAGCAAGGTCTACTTCATGGTTTACTGCCGGATTTAGAAAGCGAGGCGCGTCGGCATCTTCTGGAATCGGTTCTGGAACCTTTGGATCATGCTGAGGGTTTACATTTGGTCGAGAAGCGACTGGTGCAAGATCTATGGGAGGCTTGCTTAGCTACCACCCATGAGGCCCCATTGAGGCAAGCTAAGTCCTGGCCGATGGCATCCCTTGAGCGACCGTCGCAGAAGAACTCCCGCTGGTCCTGTGAACTGCTGCAAACTTTTGTTGCCTCATTTTTGGATCAAGGTTTATCCGATTGGGAGTTGCCTCATGCTGCAGATGGACTCTTCACTTGTTTTCTAAAACTCCATAGTGAGGGGTGGTGTCCAGATTCACGTTGGCGTGTTTTACGTCAGCGGACCAAGCGACTGTTGACCACCATGCAGGGGGCAGAAGCTTGTCTTCTGGAGGCTCTAACTGAAAAAGGTTGCAAGCAGGAGGACTGGGAAAATTACCTCTTTTGCGCATGCGAAGGACTCCGCGGATTTGCGGGCATGGTGTTCCAACTGGAGGAGAATCCGCAACGGGCTCCGGTCGCTGCACCCCCTTGTCGCTTACTCGATTTCCTTGCGCTTGCTGTCCTGGTAGAAGATTGCGCACAAGCGATTCCCCAACAGGAATTGCTGGAGGAGCAAGATGAGGATTTCGAAGAGACTCAGTTCCGCCGCACGATTCCACTCTTTCAATTACTGCAACGCCTTGGCTGCACCGGCAACTGGTTACGAGCTTGCTCCATGGAGGAGCGTTTGGCGCTTGTTCAAGAGTTGGAGCAGTGCAATGAACTCCACCGACGCCGACTTTTCCAGGAAGCCTATGAACGGCGCTATCGCAAACAAGTTTTGAATGCCTTGGCGCAACATCCGGGTCCGCGGCAAGATTCGGCTGCGGCCTTGCTGGATGTGGTTCTATGTCTAGACGAGCGGGAAGAATCTTTGCGGCGGCACTTGGAGGAAGCCGATCCTTTATTGCGAACCTATGGAACAGCGGGGCACTTTGGGGTCTCACTGCGTTATCGAGGCTTGGGTGATGCGGATTGGACAACTCTTGCTCCTCCAGGGCAACCGGCACGCTTTTGGGTGGAAGAAGTTGCTCGGGATCACGCGCAGCAAGAAGAGCGGCAACATGCACGTAGTCGCCGCCATCTGGGGCAAGTCCGCGCCGCAGCAGACCGGGGCAGCCGAGGGCTTTTCCTGGGAGCTTTCCTGCATGTAGTCCTGGGGATTTGGAGTACGATTCCACTCGTTTTAGCGGTCCTCGCGCCACGCTGGTTCCACCGTTTTTCAAAGCAGCTTAGTGCTGGTTGGGAACCGCACCATGACACCACTTTGCACCTTTGGCAGGATGAGGAGTCGAATCCAACATCTTCAGCCGAGCCCACCGAGGAGGGTGCTCGATTCGATTTAGATTCTGCCACCGAAGTGGTCTCCGGTTTACTTTTATCGATGGGGTTGACCCATCCTTCGCGTCTCGTTCTGTTCTTGGGACATGGATCTCGGAGTCTCAACAATCCACAGGAGGCAGCGCATGACTGTGGCGCCTGTGGGGGGGGCCGCGGCGGACCGAATGCACGGGTCGTTGCACGGCTTGCGAATGATGCACGGGTTCGCGCATCCTTGATAGAGCAAGGCTTGGAAATTCCGGAAGAAACCGTTTTCGTCGGCGGATGGCATAACACTTGCGATGATTCCATCGTCCTTTTTGATCTATGCGATTTGCCGGACTCTCACCGCTTGGATTTGCGCCGGCTTGAAGCTGCGTTGACTTCCGCGCGCGGCATCGATGCCCAGGAGCGTGCGCGCCAATTTCTCAATCAATCGACTCAATTGACTCCTGAACGGGCATTAGCCCAGGTGGAAGCTCGGGCCCATGATCTTGCCCAGCCGCGTCCGGAATATGGCCATGCCACCAATGCAACCTTACTCATTGGGCGGCGTGCGCGAAGCCGAGGATTGTTTTTGGACCGCCGCAGCTTTCTCGAGTCTTATGACCCAGAGCAGGATCAAGATGGCCTCCAACTGGCCACCGTAATGGGAACCGCCATGACGGTATGCGCAGGCATCAACCTTGAATATTACTTCTCCTTTGTGGACCCGTTTGGCTATGGCTGTGGCACCAAGTTGCCGCACAACATTTCTGCGCTGCTTGGCGTCATGGATGGCGCTAAGAGTGACCTCCGGAACGGTTTGCCCTGGCAGATGACGGAGATCCATGAGCCGATGAGGCTCCTGGTCATCATTGAAGCCCCGCCGGAGCGCATTGAGGCCGTTCTTGCCCAAAATGCCCAACTGAGTCGCTTAGTGCACGGTCGATGGCTTCAGTTGGCTGCATTATCTCCGCACAGCGATGAGATTTTAGTAATGGAAGATGGGGTCTTTCGACCCCACCATTTTGAGCCTGACCCGTTACCAGAGGTGGAATCTTCCTTGAAGGTTTTTCAGGGTCGGCGGGGTCCCTTGCGCCCGGCTTTCATCCGCATGGATAGCACAACAGCTTCTCCGGATGAAGGGAAGCGAACGGTAGAGGTGCTTTCATGAGTTGGCTCCAGCTTTTTAGTTTGGCGGCCCTGGTCATACCAGTTTTGCTGTTTCTCCTGCTTGGGGTCTCACAGCTTTTACATTGCCCGCTGCGCGAAAAGTTAATCGGCCCGATGGCTGCCATCGGGCTGTCGGCCGCGATTCTCGCCTTATTGATGGCCAACGGTCTATGCCTCTATCAAGACTCGGCGCAAACTTTGGACCTCGGGCGTTGGTTTAGCGGTCAGGGACATGCCTTTCGTTTGTTCTTCCTGCTAGATGTATCCACCTTACCTTTGCTGTTGTTTGCCAACTTGCTTGTTGGCGTGGTGGAGGCCTTCACCCATCGCTATCTGCATCGGGAACCGGGCTACCACCGCTTTCAGCTGATGCTATTCCTCTTCCTGATTGGGCTTGATCTTGTGCTTGCCGCAGGAAGCATGGAAATGTTAGTGGCTGGTTGGGAATTTCTTGGCCTTAGCTCGGCTCTGCTTATTGCCTTCTTCCATGAACGCAGTGGCCCCATCCGCAATGGTCTACGCGTCTTTTCGATCTATCGCTTTTGCGATGTTGCACTGGTCAGCGCCTTTTTATGGCTGCATGCGGTGTGGCCAGACAGCGCGCCCACTCCATGGCAAGGGGGAGTGGTGCCCACGCTGCCGCGCGGAACCGCCGAGGGCATTTTGCTCCTTTTGCTTTTTGCAGTCAGCGGAAAATCGGCACTCCTTCCTTTCAGTAGCTGGCTACCCCGCGCCATGGAAGGCCCGACTCCAAGCAGTGCCATTTTTTATGGAGCGTTATCCGTCCATGCCGGCCCTCTGCTCTTGTTGCGCTTTTCTTGGCTCATGGAGCAGGCACCGGCAGCGACCGTGGTGCTTGGAATTCTTGGTGCTTTGACTAGCTTGTGTGCCGCTTTGGTTGCGCGCACTCAAACCGAGATTAAGAGTTTACTGGCCTATGCCACGGTGACCCAAGTTGGCTTGATCATGCTTGAGATTTCTTTGGGTTGGCATTGGATACCACTCTTGCATATCGCTGGACATGCCACTTTGCGCTCCCTGCAATTCTTGCGTGCCCCATCTCTATTGCATGATCGCCACAACTTGGAAGATGCGATCGGCGGGCATCTTGCGCATGCTCGTATCCCTGGACTCGACCGCTTATCGCCACGCCAAGTGCGCAAGCTCTATCAGTTTTCATTGCACCGCGCTTGGCTCGATGAGCTGCTTGATGGGCTTGTGATTTACCCATGGCAACGATGGACCGCCGCCTTGGTCGATGTCCATCTGCGTTTGGAGCAACAGCTTGCTAAGTTTGTTTCTAAGGAGCACCGAAGGTGACCGCGCACACACTTCTCCCTTGGATTCTCTTGGTAACACCTTTCCTTGGGGCTCTCAGTACCTTTCTAGCCCCCGACCGTTGGCGCTACCGGGTGGCCTTAAGTTTTAGTGGCATTTCTCTTTTGTGCTTGGTCGTGCTTTTGTTCTGGCACACCTTTCTTGGGCAAAGCAGTACGCGATTGATGGTCGCAGGCGGTGGCTTACAAATTGACCCCTTTGGCTTACCGTTAGTTTTATTAGCCGCCTTTCTACCTTGGTGTTTATTGGTGTCGGCGCCATTGCGCGGGCCGGAAGGAAAGGAAGGTGCCGTCGTTTTACTGCTCGCTGGCCTTGGAGAGATGCTGGCCATGACGCCGCATGGCGGAGCTTGGTGGTTGCTGGCTTGGTGTTTGACCGGCTTTGCCTATCTGACTCCCCATGGCGAAAGCGTTTCTCCCCATGCTCATCACTCGGCTCAATCTCGTTTCCGCCGCGGCGCCATTCAGGCAAGGTTTCAGCTTCTTGGTGTGGGCCTTGGCCTCCTACTCCTGTTATTGCCAGCGTCTCGTTCTGCGTCCATCGAGGCTTGGTGGGCGGCACCCTTCCTCTTGGTCGTCATGTTGCGCGGTCAACTGTTTCCCTTTCACGTTAGTTTTGCAGCTTGGGTAGAGAGTGCTCCGTTGACTCGGGTGGCGATGACACTGAGCCTCATGCCTGCGGCTTACCTCCTAACTTTGCCGGATTTGCAACTAGCGCCATGGGCGGCTTCCTTGCTTTTCTGGATCAGTTTGCTGACGTCTCTTTGTGCGGCGATGCTCGCACATGGAGAGCGCCGTGCGCGACGTGTGGTGGCATGGATTGTGCTCAGTGCCAGCTCTCTTGTGCTTGCTGGACTGGTGGCGAACTCGGATGCCGCTCAACTCGGCGCCATGATTAGCTGGCTTGCGACTTCGGCCTCGGCTTGCGGTTTATTGATGACTTTACGCGCGGTGGAAGCCCGCCGCGGCCGACAGTCTCTGGACCGGAATCATGGAGGTTACGAACGTATGCCTGTCTTGGCCGGAAGTTTCCTAGTCTTGGGTTTAGCCATGATTGGTTTTCCGGCTACCTTAGGCATGGTTGGACAAGAGTTGATGCTAGAGGGGATGAGTGAGCAATCCCTTTTTGCCGCTGCGCTCTTTTCGCTGATCAGTGCCTTGAATGGTATCTGCCTCCTACGCACCTATTTCCGCCTTTTTTGCGGCCAGCAACCGCGTCCAGGGTCAGGCCAAGCTTGTCGTCCACGCGAACGATTGGCTTTTGTAGTTTTGATTGTGGTGTTGTTCTGCGGTGGCCTCCGCCCGCAGCCCTTATTGAATCTGCAGCGCCAGGCCTTGAATCTGCTGGATGCTAGCCCGAAACCGTAAGCGAGTTTTTCGCCATGCCCTAGCGGTCGTCTTCCTGGTCCGCATAACCCAAAGCACTCAGCGCCAAGTCTTGGGCTGCGCTGCGTTTGGCGTCGGTTTGGCGGGTGAACCAAGTGTCGGCGTCGGAAAACTCCGCAATCAGCCGTTGGAGTTCGACTGGGAGTTTACTGCTGCTGGACAATAGGTCGGTGACTTCTGCTGGATCGCGAAAGAGGTTGACCATGCGGACATCTATGGGGTCGCTGTCGAGGACTTCGTTGTCCGCATTGGTGGGCCAAGCTCCGGTCCACTTTAGGCCAGTGTCTACAGTGACGGCCATCTCCTTCTGGTCCACCACCACATGGGTTCGGGTGAGGTAATCACGCGTCACAGGCATGCCGGTAAAGGAATCCGGCAACGCAACTCCTGCAAGCGTGAGCAAGGTCGGCGCGACGTCGGCGCTATGTGGTGCGGCCATCAAGTGTGCTGCAATCACGCCCTCGCCCCACAGCATGAATGGAACTTGAATGTTCTTTTCATAAAGTGAATTGGCATGGTCCATCAAGTTGTGCTCGCCAAACTGTTCGCCGTGATCGGCCGTGAACAACACCACATACGGGCGTCCGCTCTTATTCACTAAGTCGAAGTACGCCTCCAATTTTTGATCGACGTACACCATTTCCTCCAAGTAAACCTGATGGTAATAGCGTGCCGCGACCGTCGCCTCGGGATCCCCTTGTTTTAACGCCTCCTCCACGCTGCGCACCATGTCGAGGGAAATCTCAGCATCGGGCGACGGCAGAAATCGCTTCGCAACCTGGGGCGCAAGTGCTCCCGACAAGATCCCGCGTAACTGTGACGGTGGGCGATAGGCAGTATGCGGGTCCATGAAGTGCAGGAACTGGAAGAACGGGCGCTCCGAAGCATAATTCGCCTTCAATTGAGGGATTGCGGCTTTCATAACGCGATCCGCTAAAGGGATTTCCTTCATTGCCAACTGCTTGCGGAAGAAAATACGCTGAAAAGTCAGGCGTGTGCGTTCCTCGGAGAACAAAAAACCGGACCACGTATTCTCGTGCAAATACTGCGACAACAAAATCGCATAAGGGCCTAGCCCAATCGGTTCATCCGAGTAGCTGTCGTAGCCACGATTCATGCCGGTTGCTGCTGAAAGCAGGGCATTCGAAATCACACCCGAGGTATGCCATCCTGCATCTTGAAAGTACTCTGAAATGAGCGGTACTTCTGCATCCGGCAAGTCGACATTGGAGCGTACTCCATGCACCATGGCATTGACCCCAGTGAGCATGCCGACGTGGCCCGGCAAGGTCTGATTGCTACTTGACCATGCATAATCGGCCCATAAAGAGCTTGGCCTTATGCGGTCGAGGAAAGGAGTGGGGGCGGTGGAGTCACCTTCGGTGTTGGGGTCATCGACAATGGCGTCGGCGCGCAAGGTGTCGACCGAGATGAGGAAGACATCGATACCTTGGGGAACCGGGCGGGTATCAGCAGAGGCGTTGTAATGGTTGGGCGAAAGACTGGCGGTGGTTTGCGGCAGGAAAGGAGAGGCGAGCAGGAAGGCCGCCAGCAAAATAGTTTGCCCGAATTCGACCACTGGGGGCATGGTGTGAAGGTTGAAGTGCTTTAGCTGCCCCAATCCCAAGATGATGAGGCCTGGCAAGAGGAACATGACCCCGGGCAGATTGGAGCCAAGTAGGGGCGTAATGCCGATGGCGAGGCCGGTCCAATGCGCGGTCCGAACAGGGCTATTCAGCTTCGATTTCAGGACGCCGATAAGAATCCAGGCAGGGAAGCATAATGCCCATGCGTTAAGCAGCGCGAAGCCCATCATTTCCCGCTGGAAGAACGGCTGAGGGTTTGATAATTGGAGCCAGCCGTCCAGCAGGGCCATAAGGCCACTGGCAGAGAGGAGAGCGAAGCCGCAACGTAGCCATTCACGCATATTTAGATTCTATCCCGAGGGCAGGGATGGAACCACATTCTCCGCGCCTTGAGCCCTAGATAGGGTAGAATGTTGCACTTACCCTCACGGTAATACCATGGAATTTGCCCTTACAGAAGACCACGAGATGATCCGCGATTCGGCGCGTGAATTTGCCGATCGCGTTTTGCGTCCCCATGCTGCGCGCTGGGATGCGGAAGAAAAATTTCCCGCGGAAGCCATCCAAGAAGCCGCGGAAGCCGGATTTTTGGGGCTGACCGTGCCTGAGGAGTATGGGGGAGCTGGAATGGGCAACCTCCACGCCTCGATTCTTTTGGAAGAGATCAACGCCGCCTGCGCCAGTGTCGGCGTGACCATTTCAGTACACATGTCGCTGATGTGCTCCATGCTGGCCAAGCACGGCACCGAACTTCTGAAGAAGAAGTACCTTCCAACCCTGGCCGACGGCACCATCCTCGGCGCTTACTGTCTCACTGAGCCACAAGCTGGTTCGGATGCTGCTGCCGTGCGTACCTCCGCAGTGAAGGCTGATGGCGGCTACATCCTGAACGGCACCAAGGCTTGGATTACTACCGGCGAGCAAGCTGGTTTGTTCGTGGTCTATGCAGTCACCGATCCAGAGGCTAAGAAGGGCGCTGGCATGACTGCGTTCTTGGTCGAGAAGGGCTACAGCGGTCTGGAAGTAGGCAAGAAGGAGTTGAAGCTCGGCATTCGTGCCAGTTCCACCACCGAAATCTTGCTTAAGGATGTTTTCGTTCCGGATGAGAACATCGTTGGTGAAATCAACCAGGGTTTCAAAATCGCGCTCGATACTTTAGATGGCGGTCGTATTGGCATTGCTTCGCAGGCTGTAGGCATTCACCGCGCTTGTTTGGAAGCTTCTACTAAGTACGCCGGAGAGCGTGAACAGTTTGGCAAGCCGATTAACCGCTTCCAGGCCATCGCATTCAAGCTTGCCGATATGGCGACGGAGTTAGATGCCGCCCGTTTGTTAGTGCATCGTGCCGCTTGGTTGCGCGACAACAAGCAGCCCAGCACCAAAGCTTGCTCGATGGCGAAGCTGTTTGCATCGCAAGCCTGTAACCGTGCGGCGCAAGATGCCGTACAAATCCATGGTGGCGCTGGCTACACCAAGGAATTCCCTGTGGAGCGCTACTACCGCGACGCCCGCATCACTGAAATCTACGAAGGCGCCACCGATGTGCAGCGCATCGTCATCTCGCGTAATCTGTAAGAAGAACTTTGGACATGGATAACATCGTTACCAACTTTGACCTGACCGAAGAGCAGGAGATGATCCGCGACGCGGTGCGCCGTTTTGCGAATGAAGTGGTTGCACCTGGTGCCGCCGCTGCCGACGAGAACAAGCAACTCAACATGGATGCTTGGAAGGGAATGTGCGAGCTGGGTCTTCCAGGCTTGCCGTTTTCGGAAGAGGTCGGCGGCGTGGGCATGGACAACCTTTGCTACAACATCGCGGTTGAGGAACTCTCACGCGTTTGTGCCAGCACCGGTTTGACCTTGGCTGCACACGTGTCGCTTGGCACCTGGCCCATCTACGCATTCGGCTCCGATGCTCTCAAGGAACGCTATCTGCCAGGTTTGTGCAGTGGCGAATTCATGGGCGCGTATGGTTTGACCGAGCCGGGCGCTGGTTCGGATAGTGCCGGAACTTCCACCTCTGCGGTTCTCGATGGCGATCACTACATCATCAATGGTGCCAAGTGTTTTATCACCAATGGCAACCACGCCAAGAGTTTTGTCATCACCGTGCAGACCGATAAGTCGCTCGGCGCCAAAGGCATCATGGCGATGGTCATTGACCGCGATCAAGATGGGTTCAAGATCGAACCTGGTGAAGAGAAGCTCGGCATGCGCGGTTCCGATTGGGTGAACCTCGTGTTTGAAGATTGCCGTGTTCCTGTAGACGCCGTGCTCGGCCCAGAAGGAGAGGGTTTCGCGACCTTCATGAAGACCTTGGAAGGAGGACGCATTTCGATTGCATCCCTCAGCCTTGGTATCGCACAAGGCGCTTTGGATCAGGCCGTGGCTTACGGCAAAGAACGGGAACAGTTCGGGAAGCCTTTGGTGAAACATCAGGCGGTGGCTTTTAAGCTCGCCGACATGGAGACCGAAATCACTGCCGCACGCCACTTGGTTTATCACGCAGCACGCTTGAAGGACGCCGATCGCCCCTATGGTTCCGCTGCCGCAATCGCCAAGTACTTTGCTTCGGAAGTGGCCATGCGCTGCACCTATGAAGCGATTCAAATCTTTGGCGGCAATGGTTACTCCCGCGAGTATCCAGTCGAACGCATGTACCGCGACGCCAAGTTGTGTACTATTGGAGAAGGTACTTCAGAAGTGCAGCAGATCATCATTTCGCGTGATGTCCTGAAGCGCATGAGCTGAGCCCCGGAATCAATGCCATGACCAAACGAGAATCCAGCATTGGAAAGTTCCGCGTCGTTGCCTTGCACGACGCGAACTTCGCCCTCGATGGGGGAGCCATGTTTGGAGTGGTGCCACGCGTGATGTGGCAACGCTTAACGGAAGTGAATGAAGACCACACTGTTCCGATAGCAACAACACCTTACTTGTTAGATGACGGCGTGAATCGCATTGTCATCGAGCCAGGTTTGGGCCGACGTTGGAACGAGAAGCAAAGCAAAATGTTTCATATTGATCATGCCGGGGGGCATGATTTGTTGGAGTCCTTGCGCGCAGCAGGGGTGGAGCCAGAAGAGGTCACACATTGCCTGATGTCGCATTGTCATTGGGATCACATTGGAGCCACCTGTGGGGAAGATGGCCAGCCAGTGTTTCCAAATGCACAGCATTGGACGGTGGAGAGTGAAGTGAAGGCTTTGAGCGCGCAAGGACATATGCGCGGTGCGAGTTATCGCATAGAGGATTTACAGCCGGTTATCGACGCAGGTTTACTGCACACTTTTTCCGGAGTGAAAGAGGTGCTTCCTGGAATTACGATGACCGAGTTAGGCGGGCACAGCGAGGGCATCGCGCTGATTCAAGTTGAGTCAGAAGGCGACAAAGGCGCTTTTTGGGCCGATATTGTTCCCACTCGTAATCATGTCCATTTGCCCTTCATCATGGCCTATGACATGAACGCGGAAAAGTCCTTTGCGCTACGCAGTGAGTGGATCAAGAGGGCGTCGGACGAGGGCTGGCTATGTATGCTTTACCATGACACGGTTTCGCCATTGGGGCGCTTTGTGTTCGATGGCAAAAAATACAGCTTCGATCCCTTGGTCGACTAACGAACGACTAAAACGATCATGTTGGAGTCGTAAACCAAGGCGCCAGACATGGAGCCGACCTCCAGGTAAACCGTGGAACCAGAGAGGCTTGCTGGGATTGTTCCAGCTAGGGAGCCTTCACCAGCAAGATTAGTGACGCCAGTCATAAGAACCGTTACTGGTCGCCAATCTCGAAGTCATGGCCTTGCAGCACGCTTCCGTTGTTGGTGTCGCTGGATAAGAACGCATACGGCGAATTGGATGGAGCATCACTCCACGAGTAGGTTGCAAAACTTCCGGCGGACTTGATCACCGGTCCAGTGAGATTGATCGCGTTGCGGTTGACGTCGACTTCGTGGAAGTAAATGTCTTCGGTGCCGTCGCTATCAGCGGAAACGAAGCCATCGATCGCCTGGAATGCCACCAGCGATCCATCGTTGGAGATGGAAGGATGCTCGTTGCCCCATCGCGCCTGCAGGCCAAGCGAACTGATGCTCACCAACTCTGTCGCACCGCTTGACCGGTCATGAATAAGGACATCGCTGACTAGATTGGTGTCGTTGAAGGCCAAGTTCTCGGCGACAGAACGGAATGCAATACGATTGCCGTCGGCAGAAACCGATGGCGCAAAGCTGTTTCCTAAGCCCTGGGCGCCTGAACTACTGATGCTAATGCGTTCGGTAATTCCAGTCTGCCGATCGCGTAGGAAAACATCGCTGAAGTTGTTGGTGTCCCCACCCACTAAATTAGTCGCGAAAGATTCAAAAGCTAGGAAACGTCCATCGGCAGAAAGCGAAGGGGCTCCACTCGATGCGCTTGCCTGCACTCCATTACTGTCGCGGCTGCCTAACTCTAGAGTCCCCAAGACTAGATCGTAAACGAAAACATCGGGCAAGCCATTGGTGTCACCTGCGACCAAATTGTTCGATGAAGAAGTAAAGGCGATGAAGAAACCGTCGGTGGAAATTTGTGCATCAGTGCTAAATCCATTGCCTGGAACACCGGACGCATCGACACTCAGGCAAATGGTCGTTCCGAGTTGGCGATCATGCAGAAATACATCTTGCCAACCATTAAGGTCATTACTTACGAGGTTGCTCGCCCAAGACTGAAATACCACATAACGTCCGTCACCAGAAATAGATGCATGGAAGCTAGTACTATTTGCCTGCACCCCGCCACTGGTCACGCTGATCAGCTCGGTGGTAGCAGAGCTTAGATCGCGTACAAAAATATCCTTCTGGCCATTGCTGTCTAGCGCCACGAGATTACTCGCGGTGGACTCAAAAGCAATCCATGTGCCTGTTTCCGAAATGGAACCCATCGAACTGCTTCCCATCGCCGTGGTTCCCATGGAGTCCAGGCTAATGGCTTCGATAAGGCCGGTGGATAAATGACGTACGAAGACATCGGGTTGGCCGTTGGGGTCGTACAAGCCGGGTTGGAGATTGGTTGCAGTGCTCCAAAACACAATGTGTTTACCATCTGCGGAGAACTTTGGTTGGTAGCTAAAGAGGTTTGCTGCCCCACCATAGGGGTCTATGCTGACAAGGTGTGTACTTCCCTGCGCGAAGGCTGGGGAGTTTAAAGCGACGCCAAGAAGGGCATAAAGGGAGAAGCCAAGTCTGGATATTTTCATAGGTGGACATCCTAGCAGAGTCGGAAAACGTGGTTGGTAAGAAATAGGACTAGCCTTGCTAATATGACCACTGTGAAACGTTTCACCATTCTTCTGACATTTCTTATTTTCAGTGCTTGTACTAGCCCCAAAACGCCAGTGCTCGAATCGAACGCTTATTCCCTGGAGCATCAGGGGCTGTCCGTTTTTGTGCACGAGAAGTGGAGGAGCGATTGGCCTGAAGGCGGGAAAACCCTCGTACTGCTGCCAAGCGCAACTTATAGCGCGATTCCAAACTGGGATTTACAGGTGGAGGGCTACTCAGTCATGGATGCTTTTGTGGAACAAGGCTGGCGGGTGCTTGCTGTCGACTTACCTGGATATGGCAAGGCGGAGAATCCTCCGCGCCCTAATTCCTTTGGTGCAGTACAACAACTTCCTTGGCTAGAGATCGTTTTGGAGGATTTGGAGCAGAGGTGTGGAGTGCCCGCCGTGGATTTACTTGGTTGGAGTTGGGGGGCACAGGTTGCCGGTCGCTTTGCACAAGATTTCCCGACTCGAGTCCACAAGTTGGTGTTGTATGGTTTTACTTACGCACAGCGCATTCCGCAGCAGGCATTTTCAGCCGAAGCTATCCATCAGGATTTTCGCCCAGTCACTCTCGCGGGTGCACATTCCGACTTTATCCCCGGTTGTTTCGACCCCATGGTTGCCGACACTTATGCCAGAGCCTGCGTAAACAATGATGCCGACGTTCCCTTTGGAGCGCTCCACGACTTCATCTTCTCCCTCCCTTTAGTGGATCCTGGAATGCTTACTATGCCGTGCTTGTTAATCAGCGGACAATATGAGTTGGAAGCACAAGTTGCAGCCGAGGAAGGCTATTTCGCTTCTCGCCGCAAAGATCTTGAAACATTTTGTGCGGGTTTGCCCACCAAGGGGCAAGCGGTTGCCTTGATTTCTGGTGGGGGCCACGCAGTGCATTTGGAGAATCCAGATGACTGGACGCAGCAAGTGATGAGTTTCCTTGCTGAATGAATACGAGTCAAGACCCTACAGGGAGCTTGCCGTCTTCCTCTCACTGAGTCCCATCGCCACTCGCTGCATGGCCAGAATCAAAATCGCCATGGCGAAGGTCGCCCCAAATAAGCGATACCAGCGGTGATGGCCCAAATCGTCGAAAGCCCATGCATCGGCAATCATAGTTCCCCAGGACAAATGTCCTTGCATGCCTATGCCTAGGAAGGACAAAATCGCTTCCGCTTGGACAGCGTAGAGGAAGTGCAATACGAATTGGGTGAGCAGGATGGGGCTCAGATTCGGCAATAGATGCCTCAAAACGAGGAATGGCGTGCTGGCTCCATGCAGTCTCGAGGCGAGGAGAAACGGTTCTGTACGTAGGCGCTGCACTTCAACCCGGATCAATCGGTAAATACCCACCCATGAGACTAGGCCGATGGCGAGGAAGACTCCAAGATAACCGCCACCAAGCATCCAACTTAGAACTAGGACTAACAAGATGCCCGGTATGGCAGCGACGCTGCCACTGAGCCAGAGCACGAAGGCATCCACTGCGCCGCCGTACCAGCCAGCAAGAATGCCGAAGAGTGCGCCAAGCAGGACAGCAACGCTTGCGGCAAGGAAGCCAACAGAAAGTGCCACGCGCACTCCTTGTAAGGTGACTTCCAGGACGTCGCGGCCGAGTTGGTCGGTGCCTAGCCACGCATTGATATTGGGTGCAGCATTGGCAAGCACGGCAGGGGTGCCTTCATCGGTGTTGAGTAGGCCAAGGTCAATATCGGCTGGAAAGAGCCCTAAACTGCCGAGAACGGCGATCAACAGATAGATGCCCAAAATGCAAAGCCAGAACCTCATAGAGATCTCCTTTGTAAGCGCGGATCACATAGCAAGGCAACAAGTTCACCGATCCATTGGGCAATCAAATAAGTGATAGCGAAAAGGAAGGTAATGGCGCGGAGTAGGTTTGTGTCGTGCTGCTGAACCGCGTCTACCAAAGTATTGCCGAGCCCGGGGATATCGAACATGTATTCGAGCAGCAAGGATCCCAGAATCAAAAAGGGCAAGGTGACGCAAAGTAAGGAAGTGAGTGGCGCAGCAAGGTTTGGAAGTAAATGTTGCAGCCAAATACGCCGAGTCGAGAGTCCGCGTGCCCGCGCTGCGAGCATCCAGTCTTGTTGCGTGCGCTCAAGAAGGATACTGCGGTAAAGCAGGAAATCGGGCCAGGTGGAGAGCCAAATCCAGATTAGTATCGGCAGTGCAAGCAATGGCCAAAATGGATCCGACCATGGGCGTTGGGGAAACCAATCTAGGTCCACGCTAAACAATTGACGCAGGAACAAAATCCATGCCAGTGAAGAGATCGAAATCACGATCACGGCAAAGTTTTGCAGGTAGCGGTCGGCTCGACGTCGGGCGGAAACCAGCATTGCAAGTGCTAGGGCGAAGATAGTCGAGAGGGTGAAGGCTGGAAGCGACAGCATTAACGAGCGTTTGCCGCGACTACGAATCTTGTCGACGACCGGGCGGCCGTGGCGGTCATTGCCGAAATCAAAGCGCAGTAGCGAGGTGAATCCGGCGCCAAAGCGTTTCCAGGAAGGGGCAGCTTGGGCCCAAGGCAGGGCGTCGGAGGCACCATCTTGGAGGGTGAATGGGAGGTCGCGCAGGGCATCTGTAATCCCGGATGCTTTTAGGGCGGCAGAAGCAGCGGGAGCAAAGGCTTGCAGCGACCAAGTGTCGCCGGAAAGTTGGGATAAGTCGGCGGCGAGCTTCTTGAGGTTGCCCTCAGCCGGTATCTCGGCAATAAGAGTGGCGCCGTCGTGGACGAAGAGGAGGTCGGCATGTGCCTCCAAGCGTAGATCCATGATCCCGGCAGTGGAGGTTAGTTGAATGCGTAAAGCCTCTGGCTCGAAGCGCTCATAGTGCCCCAATCGCAGACGGGCAAAGCCAACATCGGTAGCGCTTCCGCGAGCGCCAACTTCGATGATGGACGGGTCTCCCAACAATCCGCTGTCGAGAGCAAGAAATAGAATTAGGTCTGCGCCTGCGACCAGAGACAGGGCGAACAGCAGCCGACGCAAGGCTCTTCCCATTAATGTGGGGCGACTCGGAAGTATTTCGTTGCTATTGGCTCAAACGGATGCGGCCAATAGTTGGAGAACCATGGCTGAGTCAAAATCCAACTCCGACGGTGGTCAATCGGGATGCCGGGAGTTTCATGATTTAGAATCGCAAGCATTTTGCCAATGATGATTTGCCGCTCTGGTGAATCTTGCATCACTTTCATCTCGCGATAAAGCTGGTCAAAGTCTTGGTTGCGGAAGTTCGATAGATTCGTATCGGTGCCTGCAAGTGGGCCAAAGAAAGTTTGCAGGATGAGTGACGCATCGGGCCAATCCAGGACCCATGCACGCAGGAAGACTTGCGCTTGGCCACTGCGTTCGCGTTCCATTTGCTCGTGGTGGGGGAGCGGGAGGAACTCGAGACGAATGCCGATTTGGGCAAGTGTTGCTTGGAAGAATAGAGCAACGGATTGCGAGTTTTCGTCTTGGTAGGCAAGGAGCTCGATGGAGGGTAGACCTTTGCCTCCAGGGTATCCAGCCTGAACCAACAGTTTCCGCGCGCGCACTAAATCCGTGACCACAAGGTCTGAGGGCGGGAATTCCTGACTCTTTGGGATGACCGGAGGAAGAAACGTTTTCGCAGAGAATGCTGGAGCAGCTCCACGAACATTTGTACTCCAAACCTTGTGTGGGAAGCAGAGGGCAATGGCCTGGCGCAACAAGCGCCGTTTTTCATTGCCTTCATCATCGCCGCGCACATTCCCAACCACAGGGTCTTTCATGCCGAAGCAAAGCATGGTGACATCGGAACCGTCGCGATCAAACAACTGGTAATTTTTATCCTCGAAGTCCTTTTGAATTTGGAAATCTTTATCGAGGAAGTGAGACACTCCTTGCGAGCCTAAGGAGAGGCGATCAAAGGAACCATCTTTGAACTGTTGGATTGCGTTTTGCGTATCGCGCACCACATGAAATTCCACCTGGTCTAAAAACGGCAAGGTCCCATCGCCAAAGGGCGATTCCTGGCCACGCCAATGGGGAGTACGCGCAAGAATAATGGTTTGCCCTTCTAGCCATTCTTGAAGCATGAATCCTGCACTGCCTACAGGCTGATCCCTCATGCCGCGACCCTTGGCGAGTACCGCTTCTTGCGGATAGACCTCGAAGTGCGTCATCGCAAGGCGCTGCAGGAAATCGGGATCAGGTTCTAAAAGCTGCAGTTTGAGTCGGTGCCTATCTAACACCTGTATGCCTTCCAATCCGTGCTCCATGGCATCGGCAAAGGCGGCATCTGCAATGGCTGGATCTAAAGCCGCAGTGCGTTTACGAAACTCATTGAGCCCCCGAAACACACCATCCATGGCCCAGAAACCGGCAGAGGTGTTACGCGCATCGGCCATGCGAAGCCATGAATAGAGCACATCCTGCGCAACCAAAAGGCGCTGCCGACTTGGCCATAGCGGTGGCTCGAAGGGGTCGTAGAAGGCTGCGTTTTCGCGCAGAGTGAAGGTCCATGAGAGCTTGTCCTCGGAGACCTCCCATGATTCAGCAAGCAAGCCTTGGATGGTGCCAGTGCTCGATAAATAGTTGTATTCGGTCAGCGTTTCCAGAATCTGGCGCTGCATGACGGCATCGATCATCTGCGTGCTTTGCACTGGATCGAAACCCTGCGGGCCAAAAGTTAAGCGTAAATGCGCAATGCTTAACTCCTGCTCGGGTTGGGTGGCCGCAGGCTCTTGCGCGCCATGCGATGCCGCTGAAGTGAGCAGGAGGAGTGGAAGGAAAAGCAAAATGGTTTACAGCGGTTCGGCGAGCATACCTAAGTGGCGATCACCAATCCGTGTGGCAATCAAAGTCATGCGTTTGTCGCCATACTTCTTAGGCAAGAAACGATGCTCTAAGGTCTGTGGGCGTTCAGCTATCCCACGTTTGCGAATAATCAAGCTACCTACTTTGTGCTCGCGCATCATGGCGCGCATTTTTCGTGGGTCCAAGCTTTCGACCGCAAGAATCTTGAATCCATCCAGGAACGGACTCTCCACTTTCTTATCGCTGGCTAAGTAGCCGATTTCTGGATCGATGTTCCACAGACCTAATTCTTCAGCTAACTTGCCGAGCAATCCGGAACGCACCATGGCAGGGTCTGGATCGTAAAGGTACTGGCCGATTTCACCGGTTTCCGCATGTGTGTGTTCTTCACCTGAGTAGCTTTCGCCATCAGGGAGAATCGTTGCGCGACGTTCGACACCGGTCGCGAGTTTGCCATACCAAAAAATGTTCTCCTTTGCTTCCCCGCGGTAGGAAACGATCTCGATTTCATCTGGTTTAGGAAACAGCTCGAATAGAGTTTCCATGTCCACCGCTGGTGAAAGTTTCAAGCACGCGCCCGGGCGCCCTGCAATCATCTTGCTAATCACATCTGGAGCCGGCGACCAATCGGCTGGATTCATAATCCGACGACTGCCACGGCGCCGTGCAGGGTCGAGCATAATGGGGCCGTTTTGTGGGATCTCCTCTAGGCAATCAGCCACTTTAAAATCCACCCTGTCACCCACGCCAGAAAGGAGGGCATTAGCCTCAGCGTAGTGGGCTGCGATGTCATTTTTATCGCTGGCGTGCACCTTCAGCCCAGCTTGCGCTAATGCGATGGTGTCAGAACCCATGCCGCAGCAGGGGTCGTAGACTTCCGTAAATCCAGCCTCCGCGAATCGTTTAGCGCGGTAGGCGGCAACCGGCTGACTGGAGGCCTGCTCCAGAAGTGGCTTGGTGAAATACATGTCCAAACCCAAATCGAACTTCTGCTGCGCCCTTCGACGCAAGGCTCGTAGTTCTCCCATGGCCTCAGCTACCTTTTTGGGAAACATGCCGCGGAAGCTTTCCTGAATCGCCAGCGGGTCGTCTCCGAGGGTGCGAAACAGCACCATGGTCTCTTGAGCCTCTTCAGAGGTCAGAATCATCGCGGTCTTGAGGTCAAGTCTTACGGCCATCTGGTTTCATTCTAGCATTGAAAACGGGTTTCGCACTCATCACAAAGGATAGGTGCGAAACCCGTGGTGGTCATCCAGATTAATCTAGAACTCAGTTCCGATAAGAAGGTTCCAGCGACGGTCAGTGCTCGTGAAGCCTGCGGATGGATTGCCGTCCCAGGCAATGCCGTTGGTCAAGGACAGGTGCCAGTTGGTGGAGAAATCCCACTTCACTCCGAGATCTTGAACATAGGACTCAATATTGCCACCGCTTAGGTAGACCCCAGTGGCGGTAAAATTAACATCGTCCATCCAGGTGCAAGGACCGGCGAAATCGAAAGCCGCGCGACCCACAGCACTGGTGTCGTTTAGAGTTCCAATCTTGTTCTCTGTCACGTAGGAAACACCGCCTTCTAGGTCTATGCGCGCTTCTTCATAAACGTGAAAGGTGTAGCCAAAACCAACACCACTGGTGGCGCGCATCTGCAAGCCATTGGGCTCATCTTGACGCGTGCCGAATGCGGCGTAAGTGAAGAGGTTTTCCGCATCAGAGAAGTAGCGGTTATAGGCTGCTTCGTAGGCATACAGGCGCGATGTGGTGGTGGAATTACCCGTTGTGTCTTCGGTGCGCACACCAGAATAATGGGCACCAAGCTTTACCTTATGCAGGCCTTCCGCCCAGTCCAAAGTAAGGTTGGCGGCGCCATTGGACGAGTTGCTGTTGCCGGCAACATCGGTAAATGAAATGTCAGCAAGGCCACTCCAGTTGCTTGTTTTCTCCACTGCATCCTCTTGGATAACAGCCATGGAGAGTGAGCTGGTGGTTTCAGCGGCGGTTTCGTCGGTGCCACCAGAGACTGGAGTGGTGAGCAAAGTGCTCTGTAGAAGAAGGAAAGTAAGCATGGTTTTGGGGATTTGAGGGGTCTCCAAGAGGGAGAGAGCCGGGCATTTTAAGGGAATCGGTGAAAGAAACCGATAAAGACCTTAATGTCCACGGCCTTTCGCCCGAAAACCACAACTGCAGTGCAGGATGGGGTCAATCACAGTTTCCTGAAACCGCGAGGTCTCGCGTTTTCAGGTGCGCTTTTAGCTGGTTTACTCGCCGGGGGCTTAACCTGGGGCGGGGGGCAATACTTGATGAGAGCCGATATTAGCAGTCAAGCTAAGGAAGCTGGAAACTCTCTCCTGGCACATGCTGCCGTCATTGCCAAGGAAATTGGAAAACCATTGGATGTGGGAGATTCACAGCAGGCACTTGCCGCTCTGCATAAGCGTTTGAGCGCGATTCCGCGTGCTACCGCCTACGTGGTGGATGCCGATGGCAAGGCCTTGATGCCAGGTGGTCCAGAAGGGGGTGCTAAAAACCTGGAAAGTCCATCGGAAGTCACCGAAGGCGTACTCTTAGGCAAAATCGGCTACGCCAATGTCCTAGAAATCCGTCACGTAGTCCGTGGACGACTTCTGCCGCTTGGCACGCTTCACTTACGCCAAGAATTACTTGCTCCGCTTTGGGCTGGCAGCATTCTTCCTCTGGCGCAGTGGACTAGTTTGATTAGCGCGATTGCAGCTTTTCTTTTCTTGTCCATTTCCATGCGTGGGCTTGGGCGCTTGCACCGAGTTTTGGATCGTGCTGGAGCCGGAGATTTTTACGAGCGCGCACCGGCCGTCGGATGTTTTGAAATTAGAGAGCTAGTCAAGAAAACTCACGACATCATGCAATGCGTTGGTGCTGCCCAAGAGGAAGCGCAACGTGTTTACGTCGAGACCGCGATTGCCTTGAGCAAAACAATTGAAGCGAAGGACCGCTACACCAGTGGTCACAGTCAGCGCGTTACGGTTTATTCGGTGGAGATTGGGGAGTCCCTGAACTTCGATGAGGATCGCCTTGAAACCCTACGTTTGGGTGCATTGCTGCATGATATTGGCAAAGT
The DNA here is from genome assembly GCA_045047305.1 of Planctomycetota bacterium. Taxonomy (GTDB): domain Bacteria; phylum Planctomycetota; class UBA1135; order UBA1135; family UBA1135. Next base: position 22,303 of record JASFYO010000077.1, read on the forward strand.
GGCGGTGCCGGATGATGTCCTGCTCAAGCCATCCGCCCTTACCGACGATGAGTTCAAGACCATGAAGCGCCACCCCATGGCCGGCGACCGCATTTTGTCCGCGATTCCTGGTCTCCGCGACATGGCGGATATCGCTCGCAGCCACCACGAAAAATGGGATGGCAGTGGCTATCCGCTCGGCGTTGCTGGTGATTCCATCCCACTTGAAGGGCGCATCGTTGCGATTGCCGATGCCTATGATGCCTTGATTACCAAGCGCTCCTACAAGCCTGCGATGGCGATTGAGAAAGCGCTGAATATCATCGAGGCGGATGCTGGCACCCACTTCGACCCGGAGTTAGCGCGTCTCTTCGTGACCATGAAGCGCAATGGCAAGGGCTATAAGCCACTGCCGTCGGCTAAGGCCGTAGAAGCTCCTAGCGTCTAAGCGTTGACCTTCGGCCTCGGTTAAAGGAAACTGGCGCTCCGGGATTTCCCGTGTAGCCCATGTTCCAACGCCACCGCCAAGCTTTTCTCGATCACATGGAGGACGGCGATATCGCCCTCTTTCAAGGTGCGAGCCTTATGGTTCGTAACCACGATGTGGATTTCCCACTCCGGCAGCAGTCGGGTTTTTGGTATCTGACTGGATTGCCGGAAGCAGAAGGCGCCCTCATGCTCGCTAAGGGGGTTGATGGAGTTGCGGAGGAAACCTTGTTCGTTTTGCCGCGCGACCTTTCAAAAGAAACCTGGCATGGTCGACGTCTCGGTCCCGAAGGCGCAATGGAGAAGTTGGGATTTGCCGACGCCCGCGAAAACGATGAGTTTGAGCACGTGGTCAGCGCAGCGATGGCAAAGGCGAATCGGGTTTGGTGTCGTCTTGGTGAGCAAGCTGAGCTAGACGCCTTCGTACTGGAAAGTTTGGCCACTTTGCGCAAGCAAGCGCGATTGGGTTTGACTCCACCTAGCTCGGTGTTAGATCCCGGCCCAGTGCTGGATGAGTTGCGCTTGTTCAAGTCCCAAGACGAGCTGAACCTCATGCGCCGTGCGGCAGCGATCAGTGCCGAGGCGCACATGTTGGCGATGTCGCAATGCAACCCTGGCATGTACGAGCATCAGCTCGAAGCCCTGTTGCACTTCACTTTCCGTAATCATGGTTGCAACGATGCCGGCTGGGCTTATCCATCGATTGTTGCCAGTGGCGGCAATGCGTGCATCTTGCATTACACCGAGAACAATCAAGCTTGTGCCGACGGCGACCTGGTCTTGATTGATGCCGGTGGTGAGTTTCAGCACTATGCCGCCGACATCACTCGCTGCTTTCCGGTCAATGGCAAGTTCAGCCCTGCCCAGCGCGATGTCTACCAAGTAGTTTTAGATGCTCAAGTCGCCGCGGTGGATGCGGTGCGCGCCGGCACGCCATTTCACGATATTCACGACCTCGCCAGCTTGAAATTGTGCGAGGGCCTGGTGTCCATGGGAGTGGTCAAGACCTCGGTGGAGGAAGCCCTGGAATCCGGAAGCTTCCGCAAGTGGACGATTCACAATACTTCGCACTGGATAGGCCTCGATGTGCATGATTGTGGCGCTTATCGCTTTGATGGCGTTTCGCGTCCCTTGGAGCCCGACATGGTGCTGACGGTGGAGCCTGGGCTGTACTTTGCGCCAGATGATGAAAGTATTCCCAGCGAATTGCGTGGGATAGGCGTACGCATTGAGGACGACGTGCACGTGACCGGTGGAGTCCCTGAAAATCTCACTGTCGCGACTCCCAAAACCATCGCCGACGTCGAACAAGCTTGTGCCGCTGAACGGGTGGCGCCGCCAACACTTGAAAGTGCTGGAATCACCAAATGAATGACCAAACGCCCTATGCCGTGGAGCTCCGCGGCATCACCAAAAAGTATGGAGACTTCACCGCAGTCAAGGACATCAACCTTGCTGTGCCCACCGGCTCCATTTACGGATTTCTCGGCCCTAACGGCGCTGGTAAAACCACCACCATTCGTATGATTCTGGATATCGTCAAACCTACATCGGGTAGCTTGACGGTTTTGGGAGCACCTACGGCGATGGATGTGCGCGAGCGCATCGGCTACCTGCCGGAAGAGAAGGGGCTGTATAAGAAAATGAAGGCTTGGGGGGTAATCGCTTACTTTGCCAAGTTGAAGGGTATGAAGGGCAAAGAAGCCAAGCTGCGAGCCTACGAATTGCTCGAGCGTTATGGCCTGGGCGATTTTGCTGACAAGAAAGTGGAGACGCTGTCCAAAGGTATGGGGCAGAAGGTGCAGGTGTTGGCGTCGATCGCTCACAATCCTGACTTCGTCATCTTGGATGAGCCGTTTTCGGGTTTGGATCCAAGCAACCAGCAGGTGATGGAGGACGTGATCAAAGACATGAGCGAGGCCGGTGCCACGATTGTGTTTAGCACCCACGTGATGTCGCATGCCGAACGGATATGCGATCGCATTTTGCTGATTGCGAATGCCGAAAAGGTCTTCGATGGCACGATTGAAGAAGCCAAGGCGGTCATCCCAAAGATTGTGCGCGTCGATGGAGTGGATGACTCCGTTGCGCTAGGCAAGCTTCCTGGAGTGACTGCTGTGCGTTGCGTGGAAGATGGCAGTGGCTTCGATGTCACCATGTCCGATGAGGCAAACCCACAAGAGCTCATGCGCAACTGTTTTCAGAATGGCATCGAGTTAACTTCTTTCCAGTACCACGAACCCACATTACACGACGTCTTCCTCCACCTTGTAGGTGATGAAGCCAAGGTCGCGACTCTTCGTTGAGCCAGAATATGAATAACTCCTTTCACATTGCAGCGCGCGAGTATTCTGAGAACGCACGCACCAAGGGATTCTGGATCAACCTGTTGATGTTCCCAGCGATTCTGTTTCTGTCGATTAAAGTGCCTCAACTGCTCGAGGAAAAGGCCAAGCCGATACGTCACTTTGTAGTGGTGGACCAGAGCGAAGCTTTCATCGACATCATCGACCAATCGCTTGAGCGGGACTACCAAGTTTCCGTGATGAAAAAGTTGATTGGTTATATTCAGAAGTATGCGAAGGGTTCTGAAGGGGAAAACAATTCGGGTGTCCCTTCTGCGCAGAATTTAGAAGACATGCCTGAGATGGATCTTGGTGGCAACCCCACTGACCCGATGGGATCCATTGTGGATCAGTGGCTGGCAAACAACGATGCCCTTCTGGATTCCCTGCTTGCTCCGGGCGGTTTGGAAATGGCATTGAAGCTTGCTGCGCCGACATTGAATGACAACGCTCCAACCTTTGACCCGCCCAAGCGTTTTATTCAACGTGCTCCGGTGCCAGAGGGAGTCTTCGACGGCCTAGATTGGAAGACCGCAAAATGGGAAACCATCGTGGCTGCGATGAAGCCATATCTGTTGGATGAAATACCCATCGAGGGCAGCGATGATCCATTATTTGCCTTTGTCTTCATCCCACACGATGCATTTGACCAGGTGAAGCTTTCCTCCGAAATCGATGCAGACCCACTGGCGGCAGCCAAACAGGGAGTTCAGTTTTGGTCGACCAACCTCACCGATAGAGAGATTGAGAAGTTAGTGGAGCGATCCATCAATAAGGAGGTGCAGCGTCTGGAGTTCTTGAAAGAGGACTTAAACCCCGATGCTATCGCCAGAGTTCAGGGCACCACGATGCGCTTTGCACCTTTCGACCCTAAAAAGAAAGTGGGCGAGGAAATCGTCAGCATGGCAGATACTTTGCGTAAGTGGGCGCCAGTCGGTTTCGTTTACCTCTTGTGGGTTGCCATCTTTACGGTGGTCAACATGTTGCTGAATAACACCGTAGAGGAAAAGTCCAACCGCATCATTGAAGTGTTGCTGAGCTCTGCAACGCCTTGGGAAATCATGAGCGGCAAGCTTATCGGGATTGCTGGTGTCGGCCTCACCATGATGGTGGGTTGGTTCATTTCCCTTCTTGGGGTGCTTACTTACATGGCCGGTCCAGAAGTGGAGTGGGCTGGAGTGTTAATCCAGGTGATTAAGAGTTCTGGTTTGCTGCCTTTGTTCGGCCTGTACTTCTTTAGTGGCTACATGATCTATGCGGGCATCTTCCTTGCGATTGGAAGCTTGTGTAACACGGTGAAGGAAGCGCAAAACTTTATGGGGACGGCCACCATTATTCTGATGGTTCCATTGTTCACCATGGTTTTCATTGCCCAGGATCCACACGGTAGCCTTGCCACTTTCTTGACCTGGGTCCCGCTATACACCCCATTTGTGATGATGAACCGTGCTGCAGCTGATCCACCGATGTTCGATTTGGTCGGCTCTGGCATTCTCATGTTGGTTACCGCCATTTTCATGCTTTGGTTGTCGAGCCGTATCTTCCGCATGGGCGTTTTACGCACCGGCCAGCCACCCAAGCTTTTGGAATTGATCAAGGGACTTTCAACTTCGTGGAAGGACCAGTAATGGACAGAAAGCACTGGAGGGGGAGGCTTAAGCTCTTCCTCCAGTGTTGTTTGGGTGCAACAAGGTTTCAGCAAAAGTAGGAGCGCGGTTCCTGCCGCATCGCTGCCACCGGGCCAGCAAATCTCAAAGATACCTCCCTAGAGCCAGCGCGTACACTATCTGCGTGTCGCGCTGGCTCTTCCTTTGGTTATGCATGCTGCTCCTGTTTGCGGGATGGTGGATGTTGGGAGCAGAGCAGGAAAGCAAGGCCTCCAGTTTGCAGGGGGGGGTCCTGGAGCAACCCATTGCTGTACCGGAACCGAGCTGGAGCAACCAGAAGTTGGGGGAAGCAAGGCAAAGTTCTTTGGAGCGTGTTGCCGCGGAGTTGAATGCAGATGTTGAGGAGAGCATTGGCTGGACCGGGCATCTCACATGGGACGATGGCACCCCTGCAGTTGGCCTGGTTATCCGTGCGCGTCATCCCGATTCCGACTTGCCTCTTTGCCAGGCGAAAAGCGATGCGCATGGCAAATACCGTTTAGCGTTAGAGGGGCGTTTCTCTGGCTACAAAGAGTTCGAGGAGATTGATCTTAGTTGCGATGGGTATTACGCCAAGGTGCCAGAATGGCCTCGCGCACAGCCCGGATCGCCGTTTACTGTCATCGACATTGTTTTTGAACGCGGCACGCCTCTTGAAGTGAAAGCTGTGCATAAAGAGAGTGGTGCACCAGCTGTTGGGGTTTGGATCAATGCGAACTGCGAAACAGATTGGATGCACGAGGTCTGGGGTCAGACCGATGAATCCGGATTATTGCGCGTGTTTTTGCCGCACCTTGGGGCATGGGGGTTTATGGGTATCGAGCCTGGAATCGCGATGGCTCCAGAAGCCATTTTTTGGCTGAAACCGGGGGATCAAGGAGTGACTTTGAATCTTTGGGATTTGCCGCAGGCTTTGCATTTGGTAGCGCAAGATATCGAAACGGGAGCGCCCATCCCGCAAGCAAGTTTCCACGGTGCACGGGTTCCAGACGATGTTCGGCAGTTACCCGAGCAAGCTTATGTAGAGCTACCCATCTCTTTACCCGCAAAGGATGGAGTTTTAGAAATGACTTTGCCCAGTGCCGGACGGGTTTTTGTTCAAGTGAACGCCGAGGGTTATTTCTCAGAAGTCGCCGAGATCGTTTTGGCATCCGATTTGGAGTTTCAGGTTCCGTTAATCCCTCTGCAGGAATCACGTGTGGGGGTGACTCGCCATGGAGAACCAGTGGCTGCAAAAATGATGATTGGCTTCAATCGACATACCTTGCTTTACCCATCCGGGCCGGAAAGCGACCTGCTTGCCTTGCGTCCTCAATGCGCTCCCGTTTTGCGTTTTGATTTAGCAGCAGAACGGGAGAACACGATTCAGTTGCCGGCGTCCTCCGCACTGAATTCACCGCACAGCTTTGACCTGTGGATCGAGAGTGGAGGGACCACCAAGTATTTTGGTGTTGTCCATCGCGATGCCCTGCCCGCACAGCCTTGGATTTTCGAACTCGCACCTCAGCAAGGTAAAGTGGTGGTGCAAGTTCGTGATGCAGAGGGCCATCCGCAGACCGGAGTTAACGTGCAAATCCGCTATCAAATCGACCCGGAATCGCGTGACGCTGCATCCGCTTCCACGGATGGATTGATTAGCAAAATCTATAGAACCGATGAAAATGGGGAGGTCCACGCTGACTTTGCAGCACCTAGTGCCGTGGTTGCAACAGTCAGCCAAGGGTGGAATGGAGTGACTGCAGAAGGTCGCTTGCAGCCTGAATCCGAGCTTGTCCTGAATATCCAAATGGAGAAACCCTTTGACCCGAATGCTGAGGAAGCTCTGCCAACGAGCGGGCGAGTTCAGTTTGAAGGCGCCTTGCCTGAGGGGCTTGCTTATGACGGGTTATCCATATCGATTCTCCCGGATAGTTTTTTTGGGGAATATATGATTTTCCTAAATGAAAACGGCGAGTGGGCAGCGGACATGCCCGCCGGGACCTACACCGCAACTTTAGATGCCGACCCGAGCTCTCAAGCGAAGGGCCACAGTATTCGATTTGCTTCCGGCACAGACAACAATTTACTCCTGTTGCCATCGCCCAGTGGCTTGCTACTAAACATTCGTGAATTTGGCAGTGGCCAAACCCTCATGGCGGACGATGTCGATTTATGGGTTGACGGTACATGGCTTACCTGGATGGAAGCCTATGCCGATGGTTCTGCCGGAAGCCAAATCCTGTTCGCAGACCGCGTGCAATACGACGTCGAGAAGGAGGGATATATCCCTACCTTTGGCGTGGTCGATTTGCGCCCAGGAATTATTGTTGAAACAGAAGTCCTGCTGCGCCCAGCACGTACCTTGGTTTTTCAATATCCATCCGCGCAACAGGGCAGTGACATCTCCATGCTGTGGTTGGATCCACCCAACCGTAGTTTCTCATTCCCAATTGAGATTGCGGATGGTCTGTGGACGAAAGCCACCACAGACACTTGCCGTTTGCAAGCCATCGATGACCAACAACGGCCTATCGGACCGCCCTTTTCGGTAGAGTCTGGTCTTGCGGAAAGGACCGTGATGGTGCCTCTTTTCCGAAATGAAGAATAGCCCAACCACTCCACGGGCGCTTCGCATAAGCGGTGGTGGGATATCCATCGCATGCTTGGCTTTTCTAGCCTCAATGCTCGGTTTGTCTTTGCAGATGACTTTGCTACGAACGTTCTCCGTAGTGTTGTGGCATCATTTCGCAGCTCCACTTATTTCCTTTGCGTTGATTGGCGGAGCGATAGGCATGATGTCGGTAGCAAAGGATTGGGATTCTTCCACTGCCAAGACGCCTTTTCACTGGCGTTTGCTTGGGCTTGGATTGGCGCATCTTGGCCTGTGGGCATTTCTTGGGAATACCCGCTTTATGCCTTTCCGTGCTCTTTTGGAAGGGGATGTAGCTGCCATCTTGAATTTACTATGCCTCTTGGTTTTGGTTCTCGCGAGTTTCTTTTTCGTCGGAGCCATAATCGGCCAGTGTATGCGCCAAAGTGGTGGTGCTTTGAGCAAAATCTATGCTTGTGATCTGTTCGGTGGTTTGGCTGGAATCGTTTGGTTTTTTTTCGTGGGCGGAAAGTGGGGACCTCTTTCTGTACTGCTTTTTCAGGCGAGCATGTGTTTCGTTGTTGCCTTTTTCTTGCGCCCAAGCCTGCATTGGAAGCATTTCATCGCAGGCGCGGCAATGGTTGTTCTTGTTTTCTGGGGGAGTCAAAGCGACGGTTTGAAGTTTCCACAAGGGAAAACGTTATTCCAATCGGAGCAGTACATTGAGAAAACGGTTTGGGCTGCTGAAGGCCGCATCGATGTCTTGCAACCGATTTATGGCATCTACCAGGGGATGGGTGGTGTCGCGCACACGAAGAGAAGTGAAGATTTCAATTATCGGTTGTTAGCACAAGATGGTGGCGCTCCTTCGGCGATTATTGGGTTGTCGAATCAGCAAGAGGGAAACCCTATCTGGGGGCGTTATCTTCAGGCGGCTCCCTTTATCATTGCCGATTCCGCAAAGGTATTGGTGATTGGCGCGGGTGGTGGTTTAGAGGTCGTGTTGGCTGCCCACAGTAAGGCTCGCGAAATTGACGCTGTAGACCTTAATCATGGTCTGCAAGAAATGCTGAAAGAGGACTACGCCAGTTATCAAGACCATCTTTTTGATCGCAAAAACGTAAATCTTATCTGGAGTGAGGGGCGCCAATACCTACGCAAGACAGAAAGCAAATACGATGTCATCCTACTTGCCGGCGTCGACACATTCCTTTCTAGTCCTGGCGGCGCCAATGCCCTAGCGGAACGTTATCTCTACACCGTCGAAGCGGTAGTCGATGCACTTCAAGCCTTGACGCTGGATGGAGTGTTTTCCATGACACGACGGATTTTTGAGCCAGCGAGCGAATCGCTTCGTTTTTTAACCACGGTGGTTGAGGTGCTTGAGGACAATCCACAAGCGGCGAGCCGTGATTGCGTCATTATGGTGGAAGGCCCAAAGCGGCCGGGGCAAGCAGTGTGGGCGAATTGTCTAGTGAAGCCGTCGGGTTTTTCTATGCTTGAAACTCAAGCTATAGAGGCTTGGGCGCGCACTTCTGATTTGAAGGTTTTGGCTAGCCCCGCAAGCATCCGTTCTAATATCTACGCCGAATATTTGAATGCATCGCCAGCGAAGCGCAAAGCCATGGTGCAAAATTATCCTCTCGACATTGCGCCCTGTACCGATGAGTTCCCATTCTTTTTTATGTGGGAGCGAAGAGATCAGATTTTCGGTGCACTTAGTCTGTGGCTTAGAGGGCGTGGGCTTCCTCAGGGGGAAGTGACCGAGCAAGAGTTTCCACTAGGTCTTTTATTATCTCTCTTGACCGGAGCCATCGTCGTTCTGATTGGAATCGCGCTTGGCCTTTGGAGTTGGATGCAATCCAAGAAAAGGGCTCATCGGGTTTCCGTACTCGGTGTTCTGTTCTTTACTTGTACCGGCGGCGCATTTTTGTTCGCCGAAATTTCGCTCTTCCATCTTGCTGAATACTTGACGGGGATCGCCTCCTACTCTTTCGCGGCGGCTGTGGGAGGTCTGTTGCTTGGAGGGGGAATAGGAGCATTCAGCCTGAAGTGGGCACGGATCCGATGCTTTTGCGCAAGCATTCTTTCCTTAGGACTCTACGTTTTGTGGCAAAGCCAGCCACAAGTGGAGTCATTAAGTACCAGTCTTATCCTGGTTTCATGCATCTCTATCGCGCTTGGAGTTTGCTTGGGTTCTCTTTATCCCCTTGGAGTCCAACGCTTCGCCGGCCCACATGCTTGCGGGCAAAAGTCTTTTTACTTGGGCGTATCTAGCTGGGCATCGGTCCTATGCGCAAGTCTTTCGAGCTTCCTAGTGTGGTACTGGGGGATGAGTTCGATAGGCCTTCTAGCGGCCGGACTATTTCTAGGAGCCGGTTTGCTTTGTTTGGGTAAAGGCGCCATGCCCGCTAAATAAAGACGGCTCGTCATAGGGGCGAGCTAGTCAGAATCGGTTGTAAAACACCCCCTACCACAGAAGCGATAGGAGGCTGGAACATTCATTTTGCTTGGAAACACAGCAACAATGACTTGCCACTGCGTCCCTCACTTCCATCTTTTTATTTTACGTTTGGGCGGATAGCTTCCCTCATCCGACGAATCGGAACTACCTTAGCGATTTACATCACCGCGGTTGCGCGGCCTTGAAGCGGGCCACTCTTATTACGACATTTAGAAAGAACTCTTCGAATCATACACTATTTTTGCCAAGTCGAGGCCCCAAGCACCTTCTTGGCGCATGCAGCCCAGGAGCCTGAACGGAGGAAGGCTTTCTTTAACCCACTGATTCTGAAGCGCATAACCCATCCCGGAAGCGCTGAAACAGGTGTTCAGGATCATGCGGGCCAGGAGCACCTTCGGGGTGGTATTGCACCGAGAACACATTCTTTTCTGCGTGCTTCAATCCAGCAACCGTTTGGTCATTGCCATTGCAATGGGTTACTTCCAATCCAGTACCCTGCAGGCTATCAGGGTCTACCGCAAATCCGTGGTTCTGTGAACTAATGTCAATGCGGCCGCCTGAAGTTTCCACTACTGGGTGATTGGCGCCGTGGTGCCCAAACTTCATCTTGAAGGTGCGCCCACCAAGAGCTAGTGCAAGGATCTGATGGCCAAGGCAAATACCGAAGACCGGCATGTCTGCAGCGACGATTTGCTTTACCGCTTCAATCGCAGAAGTGACAGCAGCTGGATCGCCAGGGCCATTACTTAAAAACACGGCGCTTGGATTCATCGCTAACACATCTTGAGCGCTAGTGTTTGCAGGAACCACGGTGGGCGCAAAGCCGCAGCTGACTAAGTTGCGCAAGATGTTGCGCTTGATGCCAAAGTCATAACACACCAAAGGAATTGCATCTTGGTGCAGGGAAGTCGGTTCCCAGCTGACGGAATCCGGCAAGCCTTCCGTCCAAGGGTAAGGCGCGGTGCAACTCACTTCCGCTGTAAGGTCGCGATTATCCAAGGTTGGATGCGCTTTCACGAGAGCAAGTAGTGCATCGACGTCGTCTGTTTCCGTGCTCAAAATCGCACGTTGCGCGCCTTTGGTACGCAGCAGCAAAGTCAGTTCGCGTGTATCCACGCCTTCCATTGCCATGACCTTGTTTGCAACCAAGTATTCCTGCAGGCTTTGTTCTGCGGTCCAACTCGAAGTACAACGCGTGAGCTCGCGCATAATCATGGCGCTAGCCCAACAACGATTGGATTCATCAGCCGCGGCTTGGCATCCATAGTTACCGATTTGCGGATAAGTCATCACAATCGCTTGGCCCTGATAGGACGGATCGGTAATGATTTCCTGGTAGCCCGTCATGCCAGTGTGAAACACTAACTCAAAGGCTCGTTGGCCTTCCATGCCGACGCTGTGGCCACGAAAAACGGAGCCATCTTCAAGAACGAGAATTGCCGGTCGTGGTGAGTCACCCATTGCGGGGCATTATCGCCCCACCAGGTACTTTCGCCAAGCCTCACTCTGAGTCTCTAGCGTTTCTCCATCCGGCCCCGAAAAATCAGGCCGTGGATTCTTGTCTCGCTTCAGCTTTCGCCTGTTGGTTTCGACCTTTTTGCCACCGGAACCCGGGGTGATCACACGCTCCAGCACGTCGGCCATGACTGCTTTTTGCTGGGTGGTCGCTACAGCACCATCCTCAAGGGAGGAGCCCTCAGTGACGGCGATGCCTGAACCGGTCAGTGAAATTCCAGCCGGAGGTGCGCACTGGTAGCCGCTCGCGCCTGCACTGCCTGCTCCTAGGTAAGAGGCACGCAGGAGTTCCGCGATTTCGGCAAGGATATCGGGGTAGTAGCGCCCCAGTTCTCCCAGTAGGAAGGAGGCTCGACGCTGCGTTTCTAGCTCCCGACTATCGATGAGTGCGAAGGCCCAGCGGTAAAGGCCACCTTTGGTGTCTAATGCGAGTAGCTGGGTGCCGCTAGTTTTGAAAACCCAAATGTCCTGGTCGGTCATGCTGGTCTCAAGCAGGAATTCGGCCAATCCTTCCTCGTTCATCAAGACCGCAAGGTTCACTGCAGCCCAGCGCAATCCTGGGTCCTGGTGGTCCATCACCTTGATGACATCTTTCATCGCCAGGTGCCGCCAGTAGCCAACTCCAGTTTTTTCACTTTCGCTGAGCATTGCGCCGTAAATCAGGGCGCGTTGGCAGCCTTCTGCGGCAAGTAAACGTACCCATAATTCTTCCGCGCGCTTGCTCTCTGGAAATCCTGGTGGGAGAGGATCGATACGCGCGCCCCAGGGCATGATGGCAGCAAATAATTGTTCGCGATTGAAGCGGTCGAGGCGTTCCTTCATCAAACGATCGAAGAGACCGCGTTCTCCAAGGCGTTGGACCCAAGTGTTGTAATCTAAATCGCGCAATGGTTCTAGTAGAGCGATTTCTTCGGCGCTGTTGCTGAGCGCAGTTACGCGTTGTCCTTCTGTGCGCAGCACTCCAAGCGAAGTGCGCACCATATAGGAGCCAACTTCGACATCATTCAAAACCTGAACGCGCGTGCCATCGTCAAGGCAAGCAAGTGGCTGCTGAAAGAGGGGGGCCGCAAGTAGAAGGATTGCGTGAATCATTTGTTTCGTCCCAATAGGTAGGTGCGCCAGGCTTTGCCCGCATCGGTTTCATCGTCCGCATCGATAGGTTGACCATCCGCATCGGTACGTGGGGGAATGCTGGCTTTCCCGCCGAGTGTGACTACGTTCTGTAAAACCCTGGATACGGTGCGCATTTGGGTTTTGGATGGTGTGCGAACTTCGAGCACGGATCCTTCGGTGACCGATCGCCCAGGGGCATAGCCCGGCGTGATGGCGGCAGCAGGAGTCGATGGCGTATCACACCCGTTTCCATTTCCGCTACTGCGGCCGGAGAGCCCACCGGCAAGGTAATAATTACCGGTAACAATGAGTTCTGCGAGTTCACCGGCGATTTTGGGATAGGCGCTGCCAAGTTCCCCAAGCATGAGCGCCGCGCGGTCCTGCATAGACTCGCTTTTTGCCGTGACAAGTTCATAAGCCCAGCGATGCAGCGCGCCACGCGGGTCGGTTTGAATGAGTGAGGTGGCGCTGGTGAAGGCAACCCAATCATCTTCGTCTTCTAAGCTAGCGTCGAGTAGAAGGATTTCCATTGCCGACTCCAATTGGATTCCGGCGACGCGTGCAGCAGCCCAGCGTAGGGTGACATCTTTGGATTTTGCTGCTTTACGCCATGAACTTAGGCTAATCCTGCGTTTACGGCTATCCGTACTGCGCGAGATTTCATGTTCCAATGCACCAAGCAAGAGCGCGCGTTGTCCATCTTCGGCGTCGAGCATTTGCTGCCAAAGCTTGTCGACACGTAAATCGCGTTTGGTTTTACGTGGAAGTGGGTCTAGGCGGTTTCCCCAACGCGCGAGGGCGTCGTAGATGAGGGCGCGGTTGCTGTCTTGGATGGGTTCCTGCAGTAGACGGTCAATCAAACCGCGTTCCTCTAAGCGGTGCACCCAAGAGGCGTAATCCAAATCACGCAAAGGAGCTAGCAGGGTGATTTCATCTGCGCTGTCGAGCAATGCGACAACCTTCTGGCCGGCACTGCGGAATTGGCCGTGAGGCGTGATCACGTGGAAGGAATCCACTTGAACTTCAGGCAACACCTGGAGCCGGGTGCCGTCGTCGAGCACTGCAACGGGTTGTTGTAGTAGGAGTCCGAAGAGGAGGGAGCTCAGCATGGTTACTTGGTGGGGTAAGTGTTTTCGTACCAGCGCATCCAATCGGCGCGCGTGTTGCCCGGGTTGACCCCGGTGATCTGCCGAAGGTTACGTCGGATTGCTTGGCTGACCACGACCGAAACAACGCGAACTTCCAGCATAGTTCCATCGACTAAAACCGAAATGCGAGGATCTGCAATGACAGCTGAATTCGCTACTTCGACGTCGAAGTCGGTGACGGCTGTGATTTGGCGTCCAATGAAAATATTGCTGCGAGGAGCGACCGCATTGCTTTCGCCGCCCATGGCAAGAATTAGAGCACGCACGACATCCTGCTCCTTGGATCCATAACGTGCAAGGTTGTCCGCCGCTAAAACACGTTCTGCATCTTTGCCATTACGCCACAGTGCGACCGTCCAACGACCCAAACTTTCTTGTGGTTGCATGGAGTAAATCGCATCGGAAGCAGCACGACGCACGCCCATATCCTTATCTTCTAAACTTGAATCCACCAGGCGGTGCATCAAACTGAACTCCACCTGACGCTCTGCCAAACGTGCTGCAGCCCGACGCAGTTCCGGATCCTTCGACTTCAATGCCTTGCTCATTGCCGATAATCCCACGCGACGTTTATGGGCAGAACTGGAATCGCTGACTTCGCGCATGAGTGCTCCTGTTAAAAGAAGCTGCTCGTCATCCGACTTGGTCTTTTGCATGCGCTCCCACAAAGTTTCAACTCGCTGGTCGTGATCGAGCTTCAGCGGCAAAGGATCCAAGCGCTTCCCCCAATCTTCCACCAACTGCTGATAAAGGGCGCGGTGTTGTTTGGGGATTTCCTGGCTCATCAAGGTGCTCAGGAGGCCACGCTCAGCAATCCGTTGCAGCCACAAACCATAATCCATGGTTTTCAACGGCGCGAGTAAACGCAGGTCTTCTTCGCCGTCTGCCATCGATGCGACGGGATCTAAACTGGCATCGAAGCGTCCAAATGGTGTGTTTAGGTTGCGTTGCCCAATGCGAACAGAGCCCTGGGTTTCCACGCGAGTACCAGAATCGAGAACCGCGATGGGATGCTGTGAGCTCAGCAGAAGTAAGGCAAGGAGCATGACGTAAAAGGCTAGGTGTTAAGTTTGGGTGGGCAACCAATCCTCGAGATAAAACTTGATCCAATCACTACGTGAGCGGCCAGTAGCTTTGCCAGCCCAGGCGTCGAGTGCTTCAAGAAGCACAATGAGCTGCCCTTCGCCAAAACGTTTGACCTTGAGTGACGCGTGTGGGTCAAGAAGAGCCTTGTTTGCCGGGAGATAGGTGATGTCCACATCCTCTTGGTCTGGTGAGTAGCCGGGAATGTCGAGCGCATTTCGGTCGTGCGTTGAAACTACGCTGATGGTGCGGCCGGCGAATTCGTAGTGGCTCCCAGAGCGGTGCTCCCAAGCGGAAAGCACGGCAACTAAACTATTGATACCATCTGCCTCGCCATAGGTGCCCAAGTTATATGCGGCCGCGATGCGATACTCATCTTTGCCTTGCGCTAAGTTTTTCGTCCAGTAGGTGCGTGCGGTTGAGGCATGCAAAAGTTGTGCGCCAAATGCAGCGGCATCGCGGGCGGCTTCGGTGTTATCCATAATCGAAGCTTCGAGCAAAGTTTCTCGCAGAGAGAATTCTTGCTGACGCCCTGCAATTTGGCTCGCAATCCGGCGTCGTACCACGCTGGAGCTACGTAGTGATTTACGCAAATCACTAAGCTGGACTTGGAGACTATTGTCGTAGTTGGAAGTGGATGAAACTTCATCCACTAGCCTGGAACCGGCTAGCACAGCTGCAGTGAAGTCTTTGCCATTGGCGACTTGCCATAACCAAGCAACGCGATCTTGCACCAAAACTTTTGCCGGTACCGGGTCAATGCGGCGTCCCCAAGACTCTAGTAAGCGAAACGGGAGAATGGCTTGTGGATCCAGCGTAAGCACTTCTAGGCTGGCGCGGGAGAGCTCTTCAAGTTGGCCTGCGCGGGATAAATCGCGCAACCAGGAGGCGTCGTCTAAAACACCAATCTGATGTTGCTTGCGCAGTTCCAGCACCTGTTTCTCGCCGTCGATAATGGCAACAACAGGGTCGTGTGGGTTGCGGAAAACCCCATAGGGGGTTTGGATCTCGCGGTCGCCAACTTCAGCGTGCACAGACTGAATCTGGACTCCGTCCTGGGTCACAGCAATGGGAAGTTGCGGAGACTGGAGCGGAAAAGCAAGAAGAGCAGAGGCGACGAGCCACAACATGGTCCAATTCTAGTGCAAAGAATGTGCCGTTTGGGCAATTTGGGCGGCTAGAAAGCCACCACCGAAGCCATTATCGATATTCACCACCCCAATCCCGGGCGCACACCCGTTCATCATCGCGAGAAGCGCCGTAAGTCCTTGAAAAGAAGCACCATAGCCAACACTGGTTGGGACGGCCACGACCGGGCTTGCGACCAAGCCAGCAACCACCGAGGGGAGGGCACCCTCCATCCCGGCAACGACCACTAGGGCATCCGCTGTGCGTAATCGCTCTAAATGGTGCAAAAGGCGGTGTAAGCCAGCTACGCCGACGTCGACCAAAAGCTCGGTTTTGGCACCCAGCCAGGCAGCTGTGACCTGGGCTTCGGCTGCGACAGGTAGGTCGGAGGTGCCAGCGCAAACGATGAGCACATCTCCTTTGGGCTCGGGCGGTGCGCTGCGGAACCAGGTGATGCAACGTGCTTGTGGCTCAAAGTTGGCCTCTGGGAGAACCGCGACCACGGCCTCAAATCGTGCTTGGTCGGCATGCGTGAGAAGTAATTTTTCATGCGCCGATGCAATCGCCAATGCAGCTTCGACGCATTGCGCTGGCGTTTTGCCACCTGCAAAAATCACTTCTGGCGCACCGCAGCGCAATTCCCGGTGCGTATCCGCCATGGTTTCGGGACTACTCGTGAATGGCAGTTGGGATAATTTGCCAACTGCATCGTCTACCGAGCAGGCACCGCTTTGTACTTTTTGGAGAAGCTGTTCGAGTGTGTTGCGGTCCATGATTAACCCGTCGATGCGACATCTAAATCCAAACCATCGACCAAACCGCGCCGCAGTTTTTCACCACCCAACCCTGCAATCATGACCGCGTTATCGGTGCAATATGCCGGTGGTGCAAACTGAGCCGTGAACCCAGCTTTCGTTGCTTCCTTTGCCATCACCGCACGCAGTCGCGTGTTGCATGCGACGCCGCCGCCAACCAACACACGCTTGATTCCAGTTTGCTCACAGGCCCGTCGACACTTCCGCGCTAAAGTTCGCGCCACAATCGATTCGAAACTTGCACATAAATCAGGAATGCAGGCGCGATCCACAATCCATGGATCCGAGGTCGTTCCGCCGGGCCCCTTGATGGTGTAAAGCAAGGCCGTTTTCATTCCAGAGAAGGAGAACTCCAAGGACTGCGGTGCAATCAACGGCATCTTAAATGGAAAGGCATTAGGGTCGCCGTCGCGCCCAGCTTCTTGAATGGCTGGTCCGCCGGGGTAGCCGAGCCCCATCATTTTCGCTGCTTTGTCTAACGCTTCACCAGCAGCATCATCTCGTGTGCTGCCGAGTAATTCCATGTGCAGTGCATCGGTAGTTTTGTAGAGCGAAGTATGCCCGCCTGAAACCACCAACGTGATGTAGGGGAATTCCACATTCTCTAGGGGCATCAAGGCGGCATAACTATGTGCCTCAATGTGATGCACCCCGACTAGAGGTAAATCCCATGAAAAGGCCAAAGCCTTGGCTGCGGTGGTCCCAATCAGCAAGGAACCGAGTAGTCCTGGGCGGTGGGTGACGGCGATTCCACCCAAATCTTGGGGTGCGAGGCCGGCGTCGGACAAGGCTTGTTCCACGACGGGGCGGATCATGCGCAAGTGCGAGCGCCCGGCGATTTCTGGTACCACGCCTCCCCAGTCGGCGTGTTCATCGATCTGACTATGGATGACCGATGCGAGCACCTGGTTGTTGGCATCGACGATGGCGGCAGCGGTTTCATCGCAGGAGGATTCGATACCGAGAACCGGCTTGTGCACCTTCATGACCCCAGTAAAGTGTTGCGTAACAATGCACTTGCCGCACTCAAAAAACGATCGGGCGGCGGCGGCACATTGGCGGTTTCAGGAAAGGCCGCATACATGGCATCGCGGTATTTTGCTGGCGGAGGGTTCCTGCGTTGCCAAGTGCGAATCAAACGATCTTCCTCTGCATCTGATTGAATGGCAAGGTCTGGCTCCAGGCATCCGGCAAGTTCAGGGTTCAGGTGACCCTCCAAGATATGGCCTGCAGGCGTGATGTAGTAACCGGCAGTGAATTGCATTGCGAATTCACCGGCATCGTATTCGAACACCTGTTGGTAAATGCCTTTGCCATAGGTGCGTTCACCCACCAAAACCGCAAAGCCGCGTTCGCGCAATGCAGAGGCCACGACTTCGCTTCCTGAGGCACTGCCGCCATTCACTAATAAAACCAAAGGCATGCCGTGATACTTGCCGTCGGCAGCGTTGGCGAAACGGCGATCGGTGGGGGCATAACGGCTTTCTAGGGAGCAAACTAAATTGCCGTCTAGGAAACGTGCAGCCACGCCGACAGCGCTGGGGAGCTGTCCTCCAGGGTTCCAGCGTAAATCAAGAACTAGAGCCTTCATCCCACTATGGCTTAAGCGCTCTAACGCATGATCCAACTCTTCTAGAGTGCTACGTGCAAAAGAGCGAAGGTGAATGTGGCCAATTCCGGCCTCGGTGTCAATCATGCGCACGTCGCCGACGGTAATCGTTGGGACCCCGCTGCGCTTTACGCTTGCCGTGTAAGTGCTTCCATCTTGGCGCGACATCTCCATCTCGACTTCCGTTTCTGCTTCACCACGCAATAAGGTAGCCATGATGG
>JASFYO010000078.1:0-3877 GCA_045047305.1 Planctomycetota bacterium
AGCGATCTCCGCCGCCGCCGCCGCCACGGTTTCCACCGCCGCCGCCGCCGCCATAGCCACCACCGCCGCCGCCACGGTTTCCACCGCCGCCGCCGCCGTAGCCACCACCGCCGCCGCCACCACGAGGACGCTCCTCGCGTGGACGTGCTTCGTTGATGCGAAGGTTACGGCCGTCAATTTCAGTGTCGTTGAGTGCAGTGATTGCAGCTTCAGCTTGTGCACTGTCAGGCATTTCGACAAAGCCGAATCCTTTAGAGCGACCGGTTTCACGGTCAGTAATTACCCTTGCGCTGGCGATGTCGCCGTATGGTGCAAAGAGGTCTTCTAGTTCGCGGTCATCAGTCTGGTAAGACAGGTTTCCGACGTAGATGTTCGTAGTCACGATTCTAATTTTCTTGAGTCTAAGTTCGAGCCAAACACCACTCGAAAGGAGGGGGCACGGCTCAGCGAAGACACAGAATATCCGCAAATGGCCGTTTTAGGCATACTTTTTCGGCGGAACCTGTGGAACGGCCGAATACGCCCTCAATGAGTTTCCGCCAGGAAGGAATAATGGTCCAACTCCTGATCCATCACCCAGCCTCGGGATTCATAGAGCGCTTTCGCCTTAGCGTTGACTTTGTCGGTCTCAAGCTGCAGTCCTTTGGCCTGATTTTCCACTGCAAAGGCCTCTGCGATGGCCAACAACTGGTTCGCTACCCCTTGGCGACGCGCCTCTGGGGCAACAAAGAGGTCGTTGAGAATCCATGTGTGCTTGATGCTGACACTGCTGAAATGGGGATAGAGAAGCATGAAGCCAAGAGCTTGCTCGGTGACGCCAGGGGAGGGTGCTTCGGGAAAGGCCAAAAAAATCACCGCTTCCCCTTGCTTCATGCGCTTTTTTAGGAATTCACGGGCGCCATCGACATCGGAATTCTGCGCATAAAATATCCGATAATCATCAAAGAGTGGGACCAGAGAATCGAGATGGTCCAGGGTGACGCGGAGTATGTGCATGAAGGAAGGATAGAATCTCCCTCGATGGAACCTTGTTTCGACCTCTACCGCGAAATCGTGCGGCTGCGCGATTGCGGCGAACCGGCCGCTTTATGCACGGTTTTGCTCACTCGCGGCAGTACTCCGGGCAAAGAAACCATGAAAATGCTGGTTCGCGCCGATGGCACCACTCTTGGCTCCGTTGGTGGTGGGTGCGTGGAGGAAGATGTGCGTCAAATGGCTATGGAGGTTTTGGAACATGACCGCGCTGAGACTCGCTCCTTTACGCTCAATCAGGCGGATACCCCGGAATCTGGGCTTATTTGCGGTGGCCAGGTCACGATTTTGGCGGAACCGATTGTGCCTCCAGTTCTGGTTTTATTTGGTGGTGGGCACATTGCTAGTGCAGCAGCTCGTGTCGCTAAGGAGGTCGATTTACGCGTTTGGATCTGCGACCCACGGAATGAGCACGCCTCGCAGGAAGCTCATCCCGCTGCAGATGCCTGTTTCGCCATGCCGTGGCAGCAAGCCGTCGCCCAAGTCGGAAATGCACAACACCATTACCTTGTAGTGGTCACGCGAGGGCATAAGGACGATGAAGAAGCGCTCTTTTCCATCTGGGAATCGGGTTGCAGCCCAAAATACCTCGCGATGATTGGCTCCCGCGCGAAGAAGGCGCAACTTGACCGCATGTTGCAGGATCGTGGGGTGCCAGCAGAATGGTTAGAGCAGGTAAAGACGCCAATGGGGCTGGATATCGGTGCTAAGTCGGCCGGTGAAGTTGCGGTCAGCCTGGTCGCCGAACTGGTGCGTTTACGCCGTCTAGGCTTTGTCGAGCCAGCCGCCCCAAGACCGACTCGGTGACGTTATCCTGTTGCGCCACTAAAGGAAACTCTGCTTTAGTCTGTCGGCAACTTTGCGGTCGAAATCGTTAGCCCCAGCGTTGCTTCACCTTTCTGCAGCGATACTACAGCCTTCGATTCGCGCCTCAAGGCAACCGATTCCCATCCACGGTTTCCAGCGTCTCACTCAATCAGAGTTTCCTAAAGCTACTCCCATGCTTAGTCTCCTCGCCACATCCCTACTCGCGCTCCTTCCGCAGACCCAGAACGAAATCGTTCTGACCGACGGTAAGGTGCTTCCTGTCGACAAGATTGTTTCCGAAACCTTTACTTCGGTGACCTTTAAGCGTGGTTCTTCGGAAGGCCATCGCGCCTCCGAGGAAGTTCTCGAAGTGCACCACGAGTTAGGCAACAACCGCCTAGATGACTACGCTTACGCCGTGGAAGCTATGAGCAACCACAACTATGCTGCTGCGATTGGAGCCTTCCGTGATGTCCTCGCCGACGACAGCCTGCTCAGCCGCAAAACCTACAATTGGGTCAAGCAGCATGCGCTATGGCGTGAGATTCGTTGTCTAAACTCTCTCGCTGACTTTAAAGGAGTCAGTGAGCGCGTCGATGTTCTCCTCAGCGAAGTCCCAGACTCTTTCTTTTACGCTCCGGCGTTATTAATGAAGGCGCAGGCCAAGGCAGATAGTGGCGATACCAAGGGTGCGATTGCGGTTTACAAAAAACTGGAATCCGATGTGGATGCAAAGGGGCTGCCAGAACGTTGGCGCCGCGAAGTCGAGCTGGGTTTGCTGTTGTTGGATTCCTCAAAGAGCGGAGCCGATAAGCAAATGGCATTGCAGGGATTGGCAGAGAAAAACCTCAATGGTTTTCCAACCGTGTCCAGCCGCGCACAGGTCGAAGTTGGCAATGCGATGGTCGCTTCTGGCGATTACAAAAATGCTCGCGCCTTCTTTGAGAAAATTTTGGAAGAGGGAAATGGTGGTGAGTCGATATTGGCCGCGGCACTTTCTGGACTCGGTGACTGCGCTTACTTGACTGCGCTTGCGATGGACTCGCCAAAGGAACAGGCGCCGCACCTTGAGGAGGCCATTCTTAATTTCCTTACGGTGGCAAGCGTTTACCGCGAGGAAGTGCGTCTAGTACCGCGCGCGATGTTCTATGCCGGTGATGCGCTCAAGCGGATTGGTGATTTAGGTAGTGCACGCAATGTGGCTTCTCGTATCCGTCAGCTATATCCAGACTCGACGTGGAAGAAGCGTTTGTTTTCGGAACTTGGCTTGAAGTAAGTCAAGTTGCTGTTCTCCACAAGGATGTCCTTGTGAATTGTTGAAAACGTGTCCTCCGGGGCACGTTTTCAACAATTTAGGAAAAAGCGTATTCCTTGAGTAGATTTTCGTCCCCTTTTTGTGATGAGACTCGGAACAAAAGGGATGGAGTTTACTGATTGTGATTTAGCCGACTGGGTCGGACAGCTTAGGGCTTACCTCCTGCCACGCATTGGCTCCAAGGAGTTGGCCAATGAGCTGGCGCAGGAAGCCGCCACGCGTTTACTTAGAGTATTGCGAGAGGGGCAGGAGATTCGCCAGCCGCGCGCATGGGTGTTTCATGTGGCGCGTAACCTTGCGGTGGATGAAGTGCGCAAGCGCCTACCCCATTCCGTTGGTTTGGAATGGCGCTCTCGTGAGGTGGACCCAAGTTCGGTAGAAGAGGAGGAACATCTCCTCAGCCTGGCCGATTTAGAAGTACCCCGCAGCGAAGTGTTGCGCATCATGCCGGAAGCGATGGGGCGTTTACCCAAGAAGGATCGCATCTACCTTGACTCCTATTATTGCAAAGGTCGTGACTTTGATTGGATTGCTGAGGAACAAGATTTGTCGGTCTCAACGATTAAGGGGCGTCTTTTCCGCGCACGTAAACGATTACGCGAACAAATTGTACATCAAGCACGCGAGGAGCAAGGTAAATGGTAAGGCTCCTAATTGGGACTCTAATGTTTCTTGCCACACCCTGTTTTGCGCAAGAAGATCCAGCTGCAAGTATCAAGGCTG
>JASFYO010000079.1:0-6449 GCA_045047305.1 Planctomycetota bacterium
TCGCACACCGTTTGATAAACTCGGCCCAGTCGGCTCCCCTCCCAGGGCAACCGAAGGAATCTCATCACCATTTTCGGACTGATCCTCTCATGCGTACCCCACTCCTCATTTTCACTCTTGCTTCGCTGTTTCTCGCCCAACCAGCATCAGCCCAGGAAGTTTCCAGCTCCAAGTCTGCCGCAAGGATGGAGCGTAGCCAGCAAGATGGAGTTGCCTCCATGCGCGCCGATTACCAAGCCGCTCAAGCTCGTCTTGCTACCGCACGTAACGTTTACCGTAAAAACCCTGGGGACGAAACTGCCAGGGCGGAGTTGCAAGCCGCGCAAAAAGCTACGGCACAGCAAAGGGCTGCCTTAGAAGGTGCTGCGAAAGGAAAAGCCGGGCGGGCCGAGGCCTCGGATGCGACCTTGAAAGGTAAAGATCGAGGGAAGGCGGAAGCCAAGAGGAATGGTGTCGACAAGGATGGTGCGAAAAAGGGCAAGGGTCGCGCACGCGAAGACGGAAAACAGCGCGGGCTGGACAAGGGCGATAACAAAGGGAAAGGCAAGAAAACTGGCAAAGATAAAGCCAAGGGTAAGGACAAGCAGAAAAAGAAAGACCGCGACGAGGCCAAGGGCAACGATAAGAAAAACAAAAAGGGAAAGGCCAAAGGAGAAGGCAAGGCAGAAGGCAAAAAGCGTGGCGTCGACAAGGATGCTTCCAAGAAGAAGGGGAAGGACCGCGTACGCGAAGGCGGGAAAAAGCGTGGCGTTGAAAACAAAGGTGAAGCCAAGGGAAAAGGGAAAGGCAAGAGGAAAGGTGGCGGAGAAGCTGGTGAGGGCAAGCAGCGTGGCGACCGCAAAGCCAAAGCTGGTTCTAGCAAGGAACGCGAACTCATGCGCGCAAAGTTAAATCTAGACGGAAAAATCGAAGCGATTGAAACCGATCTCGACCGTGATCTTGCAAAAGCGTGGAAAAAGGCTGAGCAGAATGGCCAGACTGAAAAGTACGATGAAAAGCGCTCCGGAATCGAGCAAAAATACGATGCAAAGCGGAAATCGGCGAAGGCCAACTACGACAAGCGGGTCCGCAAAATTCAAGCGCAAGGTTAAGTTGCCATCGCTGCAGGGCCCTCTCGCATCCTGAGGGGGCCCTTTTTCTATGACTTCGGTTTGGCCAGGTAATTCACCAAAACCGCCCCATCCTTCTTTACGATTTCCCTCTATGCTGGAGCAATGGTCATTCTCCCCATCCTCATCACTCTTCTGCAGCAGGGTATTTATGCACCTCCCGTCGACCAGCTTCAAAGCCAGCACATGGAAGTGCGCCCAAACGGAGTTTTCTTGGTGGAGCATAATTCCTCACCGAAAGCACTAAATCTGGGTGGGTCTACAAGCGCAGCATCGATCGGCCCGCGTTGGCAGCAAGATGATCTCGGCCTTGCTTGGATTGGACAAAGGGTTGCCATGGGCGATTCCGGAGCCTGGATGGTTGGCGGCAAGGATCTCAACAACGAATCGTTCGCTGCTTATGCCACAGGTTCGGCCTCTCCACTTTTTGATTACTCCGTAGTGGGAGCCAGTGTTGTGCGGCCCGCCACGTCAAACCGCTCCGGGCACTTAGCTGCACTTGCAACTTTCGATACTGGTGGTTTTGTTTTTCAGTCCACGGTTTATCACTGGGATCGCATGAATGCGGGCACTCCCGATTGGACCGCAACTCTACCTGTCACCGGAAACGTAACCGCGGGATTTATCGACGTCAACGAAGACGGTAGCCGCACCATCGCTGCTGTGAGTAATACCAACGGCACCACGCACATTCGCGTGTTCGATGCTCTCGGAAACATTACCAACTCATACGATATTGCCGCTCCCGCCAACATCCGCTTCGGTGCGATTGATGGCCGCGGCAACCGTCTCTACCTTGGTTTGTACAACGGCTTCTGCGAGATCTACGATCTCAACACTGGTCTGCTTTTGCATTCCCAATCGCTTGGCGGTTCTTTTGATGCACACGCATTTTCCAACGATGGCAAAACTTTCGCCTATGGAAACTTCGGCGGTGCATTCGTGGTGCAAGAAACCTCCCCTGGGATTTGGGCTTCGGTCGCAAGCCGTGGCGGTGTAAGTGGAAGCTACATTGGCCAAGTCGCGCTGAACGCAGATGGAACAAGGTGTGGATTTGCGATTCAACGCTACACCCCTGCCTACGATCACCTTGAAATCGGCATGTTCGATGTCACTACTGGAATCGACCTCTTCAACAACAGTCTCGATGCTCCAGGAAGTAGCACTCAACTCCTTGCTTCTGGTTTAGACATGGACGATGCGGGCGATTACCTCGCCGGCATCTCATGGGGCGATAGCCTGAACCTCACGCCAGAAGTTTTTGTCTACGATGCCAGTGGTGCACTCACTTCTTCAGTCGATACTCCTGGATCTGCATTTGGCATCGATATGGATAACGACGGCGATGTCGTAGCGGTCGGGACCAAGTCAGTGCACGCCAACATCTCTGGTAACGGCGGATCCATTTTGGCCGTCGATACCGATGACCAAGATTTGCACATCGTTGGATTGCCGCAACTTGGTCAACCGCTTTCCTTTGAAACGCCCAGCGGGGCGAACGGGTTTGCATTTGCACTGTCCACAGGATTGGCCACTTCAGTGGGACCCTTTGGCATCCAAGAAATCGACATGGGCTTGGCCGTGTTTACCTCTAACACCTTCGCAATCCCAACCGGTGGTTTAGCTCTTAGCCTCACCGTGCCAAACAATCCGGTATTCCTTGGCCAAGCCATGCATGCGCAGGGCATTCGTTTTGGCACAAACAACACCTTGACGAACAAAGTGTCGTTTGACTTGGTGCCTTAAGCGGCCGGACTATTTCTCGTCTGACTGTTCCACGCGCTGGAACTGTAATACGAAGACTACTTCCGCCTGATCAGAAGAACGGGTGGTGCGAAAAACCGCGCCACCTCCGTCTCTGCTATTGATAAGATTGCCCGACCAATATCACTTTCTTCGTTTGCAGCGGCAGCATTGGGTCCATCAGATGATTGCCAACTTCGGTACCGTATTGACGACTAGGTCCAGATAGTAGTAGCGCCAGAATGCGCGGCCCCGCAAGCGGATCTAAAGCCAAATGCTCTCCGTGTATTTCTCGGCTTCGCGATTATAGTTCGTGATGTGCTCAAATGAGAGCATGTCGAGTTGGTGCTGCACTGGAGTTTGAGCGCAAAGTACAGCAAGAGCGAAAAGCATGATGCTTCTAGGTGCGCGTTGACATAGTCTCTAAGACGTTCGGGTAGCGTCGGACTTTGAATAAAATCGAAGCGCTTAAATTGGGATATCCTGACCCGGTTGCCATCCTTGCTCCTGCATAGTGCCAAGAAGCTGAAGGACTTCATCGCGCTGTTGCAGGGTCAAAAGAAGGAGCAAGTCTCCAGGCTTGCACCACTGAAGGGCTTGGACGGTGGCGTCCATTTCACTATCGGCACGCGCGAGGGCATCGGCTGGTGCACCGTCAGCAAGCAGGACTGCTTCCATGATGGCTGGAATCTCGCCGAGCTCACGTCCGCGCAAATGCTTGTCCTGCTCTTTGATGATGAGACGATCAACGCCACTGCGCCATGCCGTCAGCGCGACTTCTTCAATCGACTCCTTACTCCGATCGCCAGCATGTCCGACAGTGATGAGCTTGCGCGATGAATCCATCGCATCGGCCATGGTGAACAAGGCTTGTAGTCCATGCGGATTATGCGCAAAATCGACCAGCACTTTAACTCCCTGAAAATCAAAAAAGTTCAAGCGCCCAGGATTGTCAGTGGGGTCACTTTGAAAGTTACTCAATCCTTCCCTGATAGAGGACTCCGCAAGTCCAAGTGCCTTTGCCACCGCCACGGCAGCCAATGCATTTGCAATGTTATGCCGCGCCGCGCCGTTTAGCGTGATAGGGATTTGGGAAACCTCCATAAGTTTGCTTGCCTTCCCTTCCGCACACCACCAAATGGAATCTCCATCAAGAACCGAGGCCTGCCCACCTTCAGCGAGGTGATCTTGAATACGTGGATTCTGCGCATCTAAGCCAAACCAAGTAATCGGACATTCCACCAGGTGAACGCGGTCTACGGATTTCTCATCTTCAACATTCAGCACCAAGCGCTTGCCAGCATGGCGGATAATAAACTTGGTGTCGGCCAACATATCTAGATCTTGAATCCCCCATTCACCGAGATGGTCTTCCGCAATGTTGGTCACAAGTGCGACATCGGCCTCGCCTGCTGCCAAGCCCAGGCCGCGCCGCAACATGCCGCCACGGGCAGTTTCTAGAAGCGCGATGTCCGTAGATGGATGGCGGAGAATATTGCGTGCGCCACCAGGGCCGGACCAATCTCCCCGGTCGAGAATTTCATTGCCAACCATAAGCCAATCCGTGGATGAGACTCCAGGGACTTTACCCTGTGCATCGACCATGCACTTCAACAAACGAACCGTGGTGGTTTTTCCATTGGTACCAGTAATCATGGCGATGGGAATTCTTTGGCGCGCATCCCACTGCACCTCGCCGGCTTCCGGAAGCTCCTTCACAGGCCAGGTTTCACAATAGCGGCCAGCGCCGATGGAGACCTCGTCGTCGTCGGTCAAAAAAAGCGCTCCACGACGCGCTGCTGCTTTCTGCAAACGCAAAAGTGGACCATTCGATTCCGCGCGGATCTCCGCTTCAAAATGAGCGATTGCCTCTTGCAGATTTGGCTCGACCGTTCCGTCCAACTTCGCCTCTGCCACTGACCATGCCCATTCATTCATTTCGCACGCGGCATAAAGTGCGTCCATCGGGGCGCTGAACGCCAGGCTCAATCCACCGGGGAACTTGCGCGAGGCCGTTTCTTCCTCCCCCCAGCCGACGCCATCCAATAATGCGTGAATCGCCATACCCCATGCTTGGCATGCGGTTTCTACATCGGAATCCGCCAGCGCGATATCAATCACCGGCCCCGGCTTACCCCAAATCACATTGGGACCAGTGAGACGTCGTGAGTCACGCATCTCCCGCTGAGGAGTGGCTTGTTCCGGAGTTGTCATGCTCTCAGGTCTCTAGTCCGATTCTTCAGAAGCTGCGATACGCACACCCCGTTCATCGCGAATAAGTTCGACGTCCTTCTCCAAGCCGAAGTCCGAGAAACCGCCAAAGGCAGCAACATCTGCCGGAGTTGTGGAATGCACTTCCTCGTTTCCGCCAGGACCTTCTTCCGACTGGAACTCCTGAATCTGACGCCAACTGCGAGAGATCGCGTCCACGAAAATGAGTAGTTGGTCGTCGCGCTTGGCCATGTTGAGAGCCGCGTCGACGGCGGCTTGCTCATCCGGGATCATTTCGATTTGCTCCGCCGGCACACCATTCGCGAGCAGAGACTCACGCAACATCATGGGGATTTCATCTGATTCGCGGCCGCGCAAGCCATCATCGCGACGGCAAATGTAATGCTCGAATTTACCCGCGCATAATTTTGCAATCTCACGCACATCTTCGTCACGACGGTCGCCAGGCGCAGCAAGCACCACAATCTTGCGTCCCTTAGGCTCCATGCGTTCCGACAGATCCACCATCGCCTTAATCGCAGCAGGGTTGTGGCCGTAATCCATGATGACCTTAAACGGGTGATCATCGTAGATATTCATCCGCCCTGGGGTTTGGAAAAAGCTTGTATCAAAAGTACGCAAGCCATGACGGATTTCCTCAAGGCTTACACCCATACTGAAAGCAATGCCTGCGGCAAACATCGCGTTTTGCACATTGTGCAAGGCACGGCCATCGAGAGTTGCCGGAATCATGTGCGCCCACAACAGCGGAATGTGCTGACTCTTATCGTAAATGGTGATCATCAGGCCACCCATGCCCTGCTCTAACACCACTGCACGTCCGCCAGCGCGAATGTGATCGCGAACCAACGGATGGTTGGAGTTCATGGTGATGTAACAAAGGTGTTCCGACTTGGTGTGGTCGGCCATTTTTAGACATAGCGCATCGTCTGCATTTAACACCGCAGTGTCGCGTGCAACTTCAACTACGATGCGTTTGACCTTGGCTAAGTCTTCAAGCGTGTTGACACCTCTCAGTCCAAGGTGGTCCGCTTGCACGTTGAGTACCGCGCCGACGTCGCAGCGGCGATATGCCAAACCACGGCGCAACATGCCGCCGCGTGCGGTTTCAAGAACGGCAACTTCCACTTTCGGATCGCGCAAAACAATCCGCGCCGATGCGGGGCCGGTCATATCTCCGTTCACGGTTAGGTGACCATCAATGTAAACGCCATCGGTCGTGGTTAGGCCAGTCACCTTTCCAGTCATCTTGAAAATGTGCGACACCATCCGTGCGGTTGTGGTCTTACCGTTAGTGCCGGTAATACTGCAGATTGGAATGCGCGACGGCGAACCTTCCGGAAACAGCATGTCCATCACCGGGCC
>JASFYO010000080.1:0-7634 GCA_045047305.1 Planctomycetota bacterium
GCGGTGCAGATTCTTCCTTGATAAGGCTCGACTCTAGTCGGAGCTAAATCAACACCGCATCCATCACCATGGAAACGGAAATCTTATCCATCCATGGTGAGCGTTGACTGCGGTCGCGTGGGGGAGGCGCCACGTCTTCCTTGCCGGCGTAAACGATATGCACGGCCTCACCTGGAGGGTGATAAACCACAGGATCGGTGGGGCCGAAGAGTGCAACGACTTTGGTGCCGCGGTAGGCCGCAAGGTGCACTGGGCCGCTATCCGTTCCGATCAAACATGCAGCGCCATCACTGAAGGCCATAAGGTGCGCCAGGCTTGGTGTGGCAGGTGCGAGCACAGCAGCACCCTTGGAAAGCGACTCAATGGCTTCCACTTTGGCGCGGTCCTCCGGAGTCCACAACAAGAGAGGCGTTTTGCCCGCATCCTTAAGCGCCATCGCTAACTCGGCCCAACGTTCGGCTGGCCACAACTTGTCTTGCCCATAAACCGTGGTGGTGGTGTGGAGCAGGGTATAGGGATTATGCAGGTCTGCATAACACGCGGTGACAGCCTCATCCAAAGCCCAAGCTCCACGAAAATTGGCCTCACCTTTCCACCCTAAGGCTCGCAGGAGCTGCAAATCTCGTTCACTGCGGTGGGCGCGGGTCGGGACGTCGGCATGAATCTTGTGAAAACAGTGCGCACCCTCGCGCGCTACTGGAGGCGCAAACCCAACTTTGGCCGGTGATTTCAAGCACAGCAACTGCAGAGCACTCTTCAAATTGGACTGAAAATCCAGCACCAAATCATAGGAACCGCGTTGCTTTAACCCGCGTAAATGCCTCCACATGGGGGCTATGCCTTTGCCGCCCTTCCAAGCCTTGCGTGGCACTTGAATCACCTCGTGAATCCCGGGGTGTCCCTGTAAAACTGCGGCATGGCGGTCTTCCACCAGCCAATCAATCTGCGCGTCGGGCAGGGCTTCGTGCAGGGCATGCAAAACCGGCAAAGCAAACACAATGTCGCCAAGCGCACTCATGCGCATGGCGAGAATCCGCGCATTTTGCGGCAGGTCGGCGAGCTGGAGGCCGGTCATCCGGCGCAAAGATACCATGCGCCTATGTCGGAGTCAGCGACTACCCCCCGGACCTGGTCAGAGCCTCATGCTTGGCTATGGGTTGCGCCAGATTTGGCTGCATCCCAGGACTGGCAGCTTTGGCTTGCCGATGGCGAATCCGAGCTCGAAAAACTCGCTGCCGCCGCGAACCGAGTGCTCGGGGAAGGCCGTGGCGATGCTCGTGCGGTGACTCTAGACCCTGCAGCCCGTGGAGTTTGGCGCATTAACCGTCATGGTGGCATGTTGGGTGGGTTGCAAGGGGATCGGTACGTGAGCCCTGAACGCCTGCAACAAGAAGTGGAGCTTGCCGAGAGTTTGCGTCAGGATGGCGTCCGCACGCCGCGTGTTTTGCTCGCACTTGCGCAGAAGGATGGTAAGAAGTGGCGTCAGCATTTGGTGACGGAGGAAGTTCAACATGCGCAAACGGTGTTCGCTGCGCGAGAAAATCCTGCCGCACTCAAAGCCGCCGGCGTTTTGCTTGAGCAAGTGTTCCAGCTCGGTTTATGGGCGACGGATCTCCACCCAGGTAATCTGCTGTGGCGCGAGTCGGACCAAAGTTGTTGGCTGATTGATCTTGCTGGCGCCAAACGCTTAGCCGCTCCGCTTGATTCCAGTCAACGGGCAGCGCGCGTCGACCGCTTTTTCCGTTTCTACCGCAAGCACGCCGGTGAGGAACCTCTTGGTGCCGACGCCCTGCGCGAATCATTGCGCTAGAATTCGTCCCGTGGAACTGCGCCTCTACAACACCTTCACTCGCGAAAAAGAGCTGTTTACGCCGATCGACCCCGATCAGGTGCGCATGTACCACTGTGGGCCGACGGTTTACCAGCGCCCGCACATTGGCAACTACCGCGCATTTTTGTTCGCGGATTTGCTGCGCCGCGTGTTGGAATTAGCTGGACACAATGTCCTCCAAGTGATGAATATCACCGATGTCGGCCACTTGCTCGACGATGCCGATGATGGCGAGGACAAGCTGGAGGTGCAGGCGAAAAAGGATCAAGTGGATCCGTGGCAAGTGGTAGCCAAGGTGAGCGAGCAGTTTTTCGCTGATCTAGATCTACTTGGGGTGAAGCCTGCGCATGAATACCCGCGCGCATCCGACCACATCCCTGAAATGGTGGAGATGATCGAGGTGCTCATCGCGAAGGGTCATGCCTATCGTGTGGGCGATAATGTTTACTTCGATGTCAACAGTTTCCCTGCGTACGGCAAGCTTTCCGGCAACAAGATCGATGACCTCGAAGCCGGTGCGCGCCTAGAAATCAATCAGGAGAAGCGCCATCCTGCCGACTTTGCGTTGTGGAAGTCCGATGCCAAGCACATCATGAAATGGGAGACCGTGTTTGGTCCCGACGGCTTCCCCGGCTGGCACATCGAATGCTCTGCCATGGCGCGCAAGTACTTGGGGGATCACTTCGATATCCACACTGGTGGCGAGGACAACGTTTTCCCGCACCACGAATGCGAGATTGCGCAAAGTGAATGTGCTCTGGATAGTCCATTCGTGAATCTATGGATGCACACCAAGTTCTTGCAGGTCGATGGCGGCAAGATGGGCAAATCCCTCGGCAACGCCTATGCGCTCGACGATTTGATCGAGCGCGGTTTCACCGTATTGGATTTCCGTTTGCTACTGCTGCGCGGCAACTACCGCAGTTCCCTGAACTTCACTTGGGAAGCGCTGCAAGGTGCTGCTGAGGCGCGCAAGAATCTAAACGACTTCCGCAACCGCTTGTTGGCGGTGACCGATGTGCCCGCAGCCGATGCAGTTGATTTTTCTGCCCTCGACGCCACCACCGCGGTCGCCAAAGCTCATCAAGCTTTCCTCGACGGCCTGTCCGACGACCTCAATACCTCGGAAGCCCTCGCATCTATTTTTAGTGTGCGTAATGAGTTCCAACAAGGAACGCTCGATGCAGCTGAAAACGCAGCAGCGCTGGCTTTCTTGCTTCAGGCAGACCAGGTATTTGGATTCCTCGAGGCGCTAGAGACTTCTGGCTTGGCCGATGCTGACATCGATCAGCTCATTATCGCGCGTGCAGAGGCCCGCAGCGCCAAGGATTTTGCACGCGCCGATGCTATCCGCGATGAATTAGACGCCGCAGGTATCACCTTGGAAGATACCGCTGATGGCGTGAAGTGGTTTCGCGGTTAAGCCTTCGTTCCGACGGCCACCACTAGCTCACAAGGGCCACAAAAACCGTCCGGCCCTTCGTATTCGGTGAGCTTGTCCTCGATTTCTTGCCAGGCATCGGCTTTCCCGGCATCGTCTAGGCCGGAAAGCATTTGATGCAGGGCGCCAAAGGATTCTTTTTCAAAATCTAGGCACTCTTTGGCAGTGGCTACGCAAACGGGGGCGTCGATGACCGCGACTTGCACATCTTTGAATCCAGCTTCGGTGAGGGCTGCAGCCAATACACCTTCTCCACCCAAACTAAAGGGGCCCGGCTGCCCAGCGAGTGGTGGCGGAAGTTGCGCCCGACGACGAATAATGCCAACTGGCTCTGCAAAGAATCCATTCTTATCTGCGGTGCCATAGACCATGGCTGCCACCTTGCCGCCCGGCTTGAGCGCATGCATCATGCCGCGCAGAGCCTTTTGTTGGTCGGGAAAGTAGATCATGCCGACGCGAGAAATCACAGCATCGAAGGAGTTGGCTTCTAACTCATCGAGCTTTTCACCATCGATGGCGAGAGTTTCAAGTTGGGAATATCCCGCTTCCTGCGCACGTTTTGCCGCATAAGTCAAAATGCTTGGTGAAAGGTCAGTAGCAAGCACTCGTCCCGAGGCGCCGACTCGAGCAGCAACTTGCATCGATTGATCGCCAGCACCGGCAGCAACATCGAGTACATGACTTCCCTCGGTCACGGAGGCCATGTCTAACATTTGCTCGGTGGGACCACCAAGCCAGGAGGTCAATAGCGGATGCCAACGATGCCAAGGTTCCGCCGCCGCTTCCCACTGTTGTAAGGTGGTTTCCTTGTAGTGCGCGGGATTAAAACTCTTGGTGGACTCAGTCATGGAGAAGTCAAAATAACCATGAAAACGAGTCTAAGCAAGGGATTCTTTGCACCACAGGCGCCGGAAGCCTACTCCTTTGGTGCATTTAGGTCGATGCCTAAGCGCTTGGCCAACTTCTTCGGCATACGCGGACGTCGCGCATGGGGGTCCGGGCGCAGGGTCATCCATGGCTCCGGTGGATGATCAATCCAGTGCAGGAAGCGGTCAGGGTTTTTGCCGCCACCCAAACGCTGATACCAATCCTTGCGCAATTCATGCAGCTCCTCCTCGCTGAGCGATGCATGCGCTTCCGGGCAGACGTCGAATAAGCGCTGCAAGATGAGACCAGTGGCAACTGAGAGGTTGAAGGACTCGGTGAATCCGAACATAGGCAAGAAAATACGTTTCTCTGACGCCTCCAGCATGACCTTGCTGACGCCATCGGATTCGCGTCCGATGACGATGGCCAGGCGTTCGGGGAGCTCCTTCAACGCCTCGCGCGTGGCGGGGATGGCATCACCACCTAAATCGGTAGCCCAAATGGTCCAACCCGCTTCGTTTAGAGCATCGCGACAGCTTTCAGGATCAGGGAAGCTGCGTACGCTGAGCCAGCCATCGGCACCTTTGGTGACCGACTTATGAAACTGCTCGGCGGTTTCGGGGTCGTGATCCACCAGCCACACATGCACTAAACCGAAGGCCTCTGCGGTGCGCAATACGGCTGCGTGGTTATAGATGTCGGTGCAGCGTTCCAGGACCAAAAGGAACCGCCCGCAGCGTTGGCGTAAAACCGCCTCCGCCCGACGTAACCTACGCGGCGCTTCCTCAGTCATCGTCCCGCTCAGGATCGGCGGGGGCAACCGATTGCGTGCGGTCTTCAGGAGGCAGCACACTGCGCAGTACTTCTTCAATCCGAGCAGCTGCGGCTAAGCCTTTGTCGTACTCAAACTGCAAGTTGGGGGCAGAGCGAATGTTGATCTCGCGAGCTACTTGACGCCGCAGGAAGCCGTTAGCGTGCTTAAACATGTGCTCGACACGACTCTTCTCTTTGATGTCCAGCACCGACCAGCGCACTTTGGCAACCGTAAGGTCGCTAGTGATGGTGACACCAGTGATGGTGACAAAGCCAATGCGCGGGTCACGAATCTCATGGATGATCATCTCCGAGATTTTTTGCTGAATGCGTTTCGCAATCTGCTTCTGACGCCGTTCACTGGCCATGAGTTACCTTAGTTCTTGGCCCCAGCCTTTTCTTCTGCTTTCGCCTCGGCTGCTTCAGCAGCTTTCGCGCGAACATCTTCCAAGGTGCGTTCAATCTCGACGACCTCTACCGCCTCGATGGTATCGCCAGCCTTGATGTCTTCGTAGTTCTCGATCTTGATACCACAATCATTGCCTTCTGCAACTTCGCGGACATCGTCCTTAAAGTGACGCAGCGAGGCCAACGGTGCTTGGTAGATGATCTTGCCATCGCGGATGAGACGTGCGTTACTGGCACGCTTGATGACACCACTTACGACACGACAACCAGCAATGCTGCCCCAGCGTGAGCTGCGGAAGACATCGAGGACATCGGCGTAACCAATGACGTTCTCTACGGTTTCAGGAGCCAGCATGCCGACTACAGCTTTCTCGATATCCTCGAGTAGCTCGTAGATGACGTCGTAGCGGCGAATTTCCACCTTGACGCGTTCGGCCTCTTTGCGCGCTTTGCCTTCAGGTACGACCCCGAAGCCAAGGATGATGGCGCCCGCGGTCTCAGCGAGAGTCACATCGGTTTCGGTGACACCACCTACGCCGGAGTGGATGACATCGACAATGACTTCGTCGGTGGAGAGCTCCGACAAGGTTTGCTTGAGCACTTCTAGGCTGCCTTGGACATCGGCCTTGAGCACGATGCGCAAGCGCTGAGCATTGGATTCATCGATCTTGGCGAACAGGTTGCTGAGCGTGACGCCCGCACCTTTCGACATCTCGATTTCCTTCTTGTGCAGGGTGCGCTTCTCAGCAACAGCCTTGGCTTCTTTGACGTTGCCAATCACATAGAAAGTTTCGCCCACGGTTGGGAGTTCATCCAGGCCAAGCAAATCCACCGGAGTGGAAGGGCCAGCTTCTTTCAGAGGCTTACCGTTGTGGTCGAACATCAGGCGAATCTTGCCGAAGGTGTGGCCGGAAAGGACCACGTCTTTGACTTTGAGGGTTCCATCTTGCACCAAAACCGATGCAACCTTGCCCTTGCCTTTTTCCAACTTGGACTCGAGCACGATACCCATGGCATCGCCTTTTGCGTGCGCCTTGAGACCGAGTACTTCGGCTTCCAGAAGGACGCGTTCGAGTAGTTCTTCGATGCCCTGCTTTTTCAGCGCAGACACTTCGACCATGCCAACTTCACCGCCCCAGGCCTCAGACTGAATGCCGATGCCAGCGAGCTGTGCACGTACTTGGTCAGGATTGGCGTTGGGAGCGTCGACCTTGTTGATCGCGACCACGATGGGCACGCCGGCAGCTCTTGCGTGAGCAGCAGCCTCTTCGGTTTGCGGCATCACGCCATCGTCTGCCGCCACCACGAGAACCGCGATGTCGGTGGATTGCGCACCGCGCTTACGCATGGCGGTGAATGCAGCGTGACCCGGAGTATCTAGAATTGTGACCTTTTGGCCATTCTTCAGTTCGGCAACATAAGCACCTACGTGCTGAGTAATGCCGCCGGCCTCTTTGTTGGCGATGCGCGTGGTGCGAATCGCATCAATCAAAGAAGTCTTGCCGTGGTCGACGTGACCCATGAATGCAATCACAGGTGCGCGGTCCGCGGTGGAAGCTTCATCGACGGCCTTGCGTGAGGCCAAAATCTGCTCCATCAACTCGCGCTCGATGTCGAGCTCGGCACGAAGTTCGACGCCGATTTCGAAATCGTCGGCGAGTACCTCAATCGTCTCTTCATCCAGGATGGTGTTGATGTTGGTCATCACACCCATGCGCATCAGCTTGCGAATCACGTGATTCACTGCGATACCCGTGTCCGCCGAGAACGACTTTACGCTTACCGGGAGCTGTAAGAGGATGTCGCCTTTACGGTCAATCGTGGAAATCTGCTTCGGACGCAGTTTGCCCTGACGACGATCGCGTTGCCGTTCGCGTTGCTTCTGCCGCATTTCGCGGCGGCGTGCGCTTTCCTTATCGCGTAAATCGGTAAAGGTGGAGCCGCGCTTGCGCTCGGTTTGCTGGGCTTTGATTAGGCCTAATGCAGCAAGGTCAATGCGACCCACGCGGGTGGCAGCCCGCTTCGGCTTCGGTGTAGGCGGGGACTCCGGAGCTTTGGCCTTGGCGACCTTTTTCTCCTTCCCTTCTGGCTTCGCGGTTGGCGTAGCAGCCTTGGTCGGCACTGGTTTTGGCGCAGCAGTCGGCCTTGGCGCTGGTGCAGTAGGCTTGGCTTTCGCTGGCTTGGTTACTTTGCCGCGCGCAGGCGCAACAATCTTGGCGCCGCGTGGTTGTTCCGCCTTCGGCTGCACTGGCTTGGCCTCCACGACTGGGGCTG
>JASFYO010000081.1:0-7166 GCA_045047305.1 Planctomycetota bacterium
CATGCCCAGGGTGCTTGTGTTTGAGGCCTTCGATTCTCTATTTAATCACGGATGCCTTCCAGCATCGCAGCGACTACGCCTTCGCGGAAGGGCTCATGCAGAATCTCGTGGTAGCCGCCTTCCCAAATCCACCGCTGCTTTTGTGCTGGCCACGCTTGATAAAAGCGCTCCAGGGCGTCGCGGTCGATGATTTTCTCTTCGCCAGCCACATGCAAATGCAAAGGGGTTGTGTAATGCGGCAGGGCTTCCCACACACGGTCGATGGCGGCCAGCATCTCGGTGTACCAGCGTGGAGTGACGGTTTTTACCCGCATGCTGTCGTTTTGAAAGCGTTTGACTTCTTCTGCATCGGTGCACAAGTCGACCATTGGAATCCCGTTGTCGATGGGAAGCCAAGGCAGCACCACGCTCAGGAATCCAGCAATCGATTTCTTCCACGCTGGATTGTCCACAGCTTCGCCGACTAAGGGGCCAGACAAAACTGTCTTGGTAACGCGGTCGGCATGGATGCGCAGATAATCCAAAGCGATAAGGCCACCCATGGAATGGGCTAGTAAGG
This sequence comes from Planctomycetota bacterium, assembly GCA_045047305.1. Taxonomy (GTDB): domain Bacteria; phylum Planctomycetota; class UBA1135; order UBA1135; family UBA1135. The sequence continues at coordinate 560 of JASFYO010000081.1, forward strand.
TGAAGGTGGGGGGCAGCATCTCTGCTGCGGCCTCCATGTCGGAAACATAATCGGACCAACGGCGCACATGGCCCCGCCGCCCTTTCGACATGCCATGACCACGAAGGTCGACGCCTAGCGTGCGCACGCCTTGTTGTGCAAGCGACTCGCCGAGGTGGTCATAACGGGCAAGGTGCTCCCCTAGACCATGCACTAAAAGAACATGATGCTGCGCTTGACCGTCCGGCCTCCATTCCCGCCCAGCGAGGACGGTGCCATCGGCGGCTTCCACCTGGAAGATGTTTGGTAGATTCATGACGGCGAAGCGTTGGTGCGGAATCCGGCATGGATGGTGCCGAGCACTAAGATGCTATTAAACATCAATTTTTCCCAAATCACCACTACGCCTGAACCGCAGCCGCAATCAAACTTGACTTGGGAAAAGCTTTGTCCGGTTTCTTGCATGACCGCAAAGGTTCGCCACAAGATGGCCGCGGTAAACAACACTAGGAAACTACTCATGAGTACAGCAGCTCCACGCCGTAGGAATCCGCTGATGAGGCAAAGGCCCGCTGCAATCTCGAGAAGCGGAATGCCGCTGGGCATGAGATTCAGAATCCACGTGGGTTGGGCGGGGAGGATGTCGTACTCGTGAATCGCTTTAAGGAAAGCGACGGGGTCTTGTAACTTCTCCACGCCATAGGCAATGAGAATGCAGCCCATAATGATGCGAATGTAAAATGGAAGGCGATTTCTCATCGTTCGGCTCCCGTCTTTAGCGGATGGCCAAGAGCTTCCCATTCTTCCATGCCGCCCTCATAAATGTAGATGACTTCTTTTTCGATGCCGAACCGGTAAACCAAATCGGTGGCGAGAAAAATGCTGTCTTCGCAATCGCCGCCCGCGCAGTAAACCATGACGTACCCCGCCTTTCGCATGGCTGGAAGGATGGGTGGAATGTATTCATCCAGGTGATAACGGTCGATTTGATAGGCACCGGGGATGTGGCCAGCGGTGTAGTGCGCGGTGCTGCGCGCATCGATGAGGACTGCCATATCGCTTTGCATGAGGTCGGGCAGGAACTCTAGGATCATGTCGCCGGTGATGACGTGGAAGTCATGTTTCGGAAGATCCTTTGCCGCCTGGTCGGAATCGGCTGAGTTGGGGCTCGGACTCTGTGGAAAGTAGTCCGTACTTAGATTCAGGGCGTTTGGGTTGAGCTGACTATTGAGCAAGGCCAACAGTAAAACCATGGCCGTGAACACCAAGGTTTGTCCGCTTGTGGAAGAGGGTAAGTTCATCTAATCGGTGCCGAGAGCTTGCAGGGCTGTGCGGTGAAGCGGGGAAAGCAGCGGAAGCTTGCTAAGAGAATCTGGAAATGAGACACCCCAAAGATGCTTTGCTTCCACCCAAATCTGGACTGCAACCGCGCGGTCGCAGTGGCTAAGGATATCCGCCAAATCCGTAATGCGCGGGCTTCCATTTGGATTTTGCCCGACCTTGCTGCAGGCGGTTTGTGCGGTCTCGAACGGAGATTGATAAATGCCATCTCCATCATTGTCGACCCAAACTGGATTGGTGACTAGGACGAGGTCGTCGAAAAGGCTGTACCACCATGCGCCTTTGGGCTTGGGGCCGGTAGCTACGCATACTAGCCAAACATCGTGGCTGGGTGCCGGTAAGAGAAACTCTACCGTTTGATCATGGTGCGACAACTGCGTTTGTTGCGGAAGGGTGATCGATGCGACCTCCACTCCATCCATGAACACCGCGGCTTTGTCAGTAAAAGCCCATGAGGCACCGGCTATCCGCAACTGAACGGCTAGCTCCCCATCCTTTGCTTGCGCGATGCCGCCAGGTCCCACACCTTGGACCAAAACAGTGCCAAACAAGCCCAATCCCATGGAGGATTTACCTTCGCGGAAGGCTTGGCAGATATCTTCGATGCTGGCTTGATGCGGGTCGTCGGTGGAGCTTTGCAGCCAAGTTCTGCCCTGTCCGACTGGATCTAAAACAGAGTGGGAATCGGAGCTGCCAACACCGGGGATACGTGAACCAGCATTCAGTAAGCTAAACCAATCGCGCATCACTTCTGGCCATGGCGTTTCTGGGGTGGTGCTGTTGAACACCTCGATGGCGTCCACCGGGATGCTGAGGTTGTCGCGGAAATGCCCAGTACGTGGATCAAGTGCAAAAACACCGAATGGTCCTTCCTCGCGATTCGGCCAACGCGGATGATTCAAGATGACGACTTGTGCACCCTTGTCGCGTATGTCTTGAATCAAAGGCGCCCATTCCTGCAGCCTGTGGTTGGGATGCTCTCCATCTTCAAGCAATGGAAAGGCGTTGATGTGGCCAAGATCCGTGGTGACTTCATTGCCCACAATCGAGCGGTAAAATTGAGATACATCCGCCTGGTTCTGAGCCTCGGTGTAATCCGTATGGTGGTTGTGGTCGGTAGCAATTGCGATATCGAGTCCTTCGCCGGCAAGGGTAAGCACGCGTTCCTGCAAGGTGGCGTCGCCGTGACCGCTAAAGGTTAGAGTGTGGATGTGGGTGTCGGCGCTAAGCCAGCCACGGGTATCCACTTCTTGTTGCAGGCGTAATGGGGCGGCGGATTGGGCCGTGAAATCGTGCTTCAAGTCCAATGTCGCAACGCTCCACTCCATGCCGTGGGTGGCATAGACCTTGTAGTTGCCCGCAGCCAACTCCAAGGTGGCAGCACCAGAAGCATCGGTGTAGGCAACTCCAGTTCGCACTGGCGTGGTGGTGGCCTGTGCATAATAAATCGGCATGTAAGTATCGTTTGCATTCACGACAGTTAAACGCGATGGCATGCCCTGTCCGCTTTTTGCATCGAGCACTTGAAAGGTGACCGGTGCGATTTGCAGGATGTCGCGGTAGGAGCGTTCGAGCAAGCGCACCGGACCAAAGGTGATGTCATCTCCAACCCGTGAAATCGTCACGCTAAGCCGGTTGGTGCCATCGACCAAAGCGCCACTTGGAATGGCGTAGAGGACTTCTTTGCGCTCTGTTCCACGTTCCAGCAGACCCAGTGAAGTTTCGTTGAGCATAATCTTCCACGCGCTGTCGACATGCCTTTGCATGACGGCAAGTGCTAATTCACCAGCATTGCTTTTGCTCTCAAATTCAATGGCATAAGTCTGAGCCGCGTTGGGTTGTGCTTGCGCTTCAGGCCATTCTGGCGTGGCATCATCGCCGAGGTGAATGCTTTGGTCTAAAACCACTTGCCCCGGTTCTTGTTGAGGCCAGAGAAGGCCGACCAGTATGGCGAAGGAGGAACTGATTGGGAAAAGTAAACGCATCGCTGAAATTAGGTGTAACGCTCCTCAAACCATGGATTCGCCGAGTTGGAATAACCACGGCGCTCCCAAAACCCAGGTTGGTCTTCACTCAGGAACTCAATCCGTGTGATCCATTTGGTGCCTTTCCAGGCATAAAGTCGTGGCGTGATCATGCGTACTGGCCCGCCATGTTCACGCGGCAAAGGTTGATCGTTCCAAGTGTGTACCAGAAGCACATCTTCTTGCAGGGCATCGAGCAGGGGCAGGTTGGTGGTGTAATCTTCTCCACTACCGGGGTCCTGGTCGGCGCCAGTGCACAACAAATACTTTGCTTCTTCGGTGGGCCGCACCAACTCCGCTAATTCCGCAAAGCGTACGCCAATCCAGTTTTGGTCCATCGCGCTCCATGTGGTTACGCAATGAAAATCAGAGGTCTGCTGAGCTTGCGGCATGGCCAGGAGTTGTTCCCAATCCAAAGTGACTGGATGCTCCACCAAACCACAGATTTCTAAGCGCCAATCCTCTTTGCGCACTTCTGGGTGTACCCCCAAATCCAAAACCGGCCAACTTTTGCTGGCATGCTGGCCGGTTGGCAATTTGGGCATGCCATGCCGGTTGCTGGCTCCAGACCCCTGCGGCTCTAAATCTGTAATGCCACTGGCAGCCGCCATTTTTGCGCGATGACGTTCTAAGAAACGCAGTCGTTTGGCGACTAATGAGTTGCCGGAATCCGAGTCGTGCACCATGTTGGCATGATACCGACCCGGAAGGTTAGCTACAGCGGACCTAGTTCAGGTGGCGCAACGCGTTGGATGCTTCCGTTGCATTACCAATGCCGACGCCCCCGCTGAAGCCAAAGGCTTGAGCATAAATCGTGGGTGGCAATCCCGGCAAGGCTGGCGTTTGCACACTGGGGTTGATGCCACTCATGCCCAAAGGAGTTGGCGGAGTCAGGATGCTGCCTGGATTCACCAAGAGAGTGGTTCCAAGGCCAGCCAAGGCGCCGAAGCCTGCAGAGCTTCCGTCGCTGCCAACCACCATGGCGTAGGCCACCCCTGGGGTAGCAGCACCGCGCAAACTCCAGGTGACCTGGGTGCCAGTGCGGAATTCTTGATCCGAGCTGAGAACGAGGATGTCGCCGCTGTCTGGCACCTCGGCGTTGACGACGGAGGTGTCAAGAATGCCATTGCCGTAGAGAACTACAGGGAAGTTGGCTTGGGCATTGGGCCCACCACCAAATCCGAAGTTGCCGACATAGCCTCCAGCATCAAAAACCTCGATGTAATCCTGTGAGCCATATCCCATGCCGCTAAGGAATGGGCCGGATAATCCAGAGGCTCCAGCATCTGAGTATTGCCATCCGATGCCGAAGAAGGTGCTGTTGCCACCAGGAATGGCTTCTTGTGGAAGGGTGCATTCAAAGCCGCCTTCGAGGTCAATGGCCACAGCCCAGCAAGAGATGCCGCCGAGGCTGGTGTCGCCCGGGAGGCCGGCGAGTTGGTAAGAGCATTCTGCGGTGGGCCAAGTGCTTGGGCCAACCCCCTGCACGGTGTCCATGTAGAGATTCACTGTGACGGTGACGGCATTTCCAACTGGGTCCGCGAGCAGCGAACAATAACTAAAGTCAAAGCCATTCACTTGCTCGGTTGCGTCTAATCCGCGTTGTGGGAACGCGCCTTCATCTACCCATTCTTCGCCAGCAGGCATGGTGACAAAATAACTCGACGGGCCAGGATTATTGAATATCGTTTCTGGACCGGAGCGATAGGAGGTGGTGGTCAACTCAAATCCATCCTTCATGCTGTAGGTGCCATGTTGGACCGAAGTGGTTGGGTTTAATGTTCCAGTAGAAAGCTGAGTTTGCGCCGTTAAGGGACTTGCGCAAAGAACGCCAATGCCACCAAGGGCGATAGAGAAAATTGTTTTCATGTGTAGGGATTTAGGTTTCTGTGACAAGGGGGCCACATTTTATGGACGCGGACAGTTTCGACCGGGTTCCTTCCTTTTGCAGTCTAGAACAAAAAGAACACCCCACCAGGAGAACCGATGGGGTGTGCAACTGATAGCCGCAGCTATCCAGTCAGCAACCTAGTTGTTGTGGCGTAAAGCGTTCGATGCCTCGACGAGGGTGCCAGGACCAGCTGCGCCACTGAAGCCGAGGGCTTGGGTGTAGACGGTTGCGGGAACACCAGCCGGAAGGGTGGTGGTAAGCGAAGGGGTTCCGCTAACACCAGTGGCCATTGGAAGAGGACCGGCCAGGCCGTTCAGCGCCATGACGGTCGAGCCCCCAACGCTGAGTGAAGACAGGTTCGTGTCGACCAACATGGCGTAGGTAGGGTTAGCGAATGGAACACCAAGGTCGGTGAGGGACCAGGTTACGGTTGCGTTTGGACGCATCTCACCATCGATTTCAAAGCAGAGGACGTCGCCAACATCGGGAGCGGAAGAGTTCACGACATCGGTATCAGTAATGCCGTCCCCGTACATGACTACGTTGAAGGTAGCCTGGATTTTTGGTGCGCCGCCGAACCAGAAGGTGCCTTGGTGCGCAGAGCCGCCAGCGCCGGCCAGGTCCATAAGTTCAAACAGGTCTTGGGAGCCGTATCCGGGGATTGCAGTGCTGGGGCCAGCAGTGGTGATGGTAGATCCGAGGACGGGGCCGGTGAGGCCACTTGTCAATGCGTCTAAATACATCCAGCCAATACCGTTGAACTCAGTGAAGCCACCAGGGGTGAGCTCTTGGTCTACGGTACACTCGAAACCACATGCGAGGTCAATCGCAATCGCCCAACACGGTCCGCCGCCGATACTAGTGGTATCACCAGGAAGGCCAGCAATGGCGTAGGCGCAGTTGGAGTTCTGGAGAGTGCCAGAAGCGAGGTCGGTCCAGCCAGTGGGCTCGGCACCACCGGGGTTGTCGTTGTAGAAACGAATTTCAGTGGTGATGGCGTCACCGACTGGGTCAATGAAAAGCGAGCAGTACTCAAAGTCGAAGCCGTTGATCTGCTCTTGGCCACTGAGTTCGTCGTTGGCAAATGCCATGCTATCAATCCACTCTTCCGTACCGCCCACAGTGGAGAAGTAGTAACTAATACCGTCGGTGTTATCAAAGATGGTCGCCGGACCGGAGCGGTAGTTCTGGGCAGAGACTTCGAAACCCGTGGTCATGTTGTAGACACCGTGCGTAGGGGCAACCGTGCGGTGAAGGTTTCCCGGTGGCATAGTGCGTTGCGCAGCAAAGGTGGCTGGGCAAAGTGCAATCGCGAACAAGATAGAAGCTAGGGTTTCTTTCATGCTTGGAGTATAAACAAAAAAAGAAGCAT
>JASFYO010000082.1:0-79580 GCA_045047305.1 Planctomycetota bacterium
CCTTCAATATCACCATTGAGGAGGCGTGGAGAATCTTGAACGAATCGCAGAAGGGTTTATCCGGCGTGGAAACTCACGCACGTCTTTCAATTACCCACTATAAGGGCAAGACCGAAGTTGCTGCAGTGACTAGCGAGCCTCTGGAAGGTGTGAAGGGCGGCGAAAACGGCGTGGTGATTTTCAAACTACTGCGCAATGCGGCCGAAGCTCCTGACCGCGGCAAGGTTTGCATTGTGGGGCGTAATCCAGAAGCCATCTGGTTCGATGGTTTTGAAGATCGCGTAATCTACGATGAAGCGGGCCTGTTTGATTACGTTCGCGTAGAGAAAACACCAAGCGGCAGCCTTTCGGTTTAGCGCCATGATTAACAAAGAGGTTTCTTCCGTTACCGAAGCCGTCTCCGACATTTTCGATGGCGCGACGGTCATGATTGGCGGATTTGGTGAAGCCGGTAGTCCGATTGAGTTAATCCATGCCCTCATTGACCAGGGTGCCACTGGACTGACCGTAGTGAATAACAACACTGGAAGCGGCGAGGTTGGCCTTGCCGCTTTAATCAAAGCCGGGAGGGTCGCGAAAATGATTTGCTCCTATCCACGCTCGATGAACTCGACCGTGTTCCCCCAGCTTTACCGCAGTGGTGCGATTGAGTTGGAACTCGTGCCGCAAGGAACCTTGGCTGAACGCATTCGTGCCGGCGGCGCTGGCATTCCAGCTTTTTACACCGCAACTGCGGTGGGCACCATGCTCGCCGACGGCAAGGAATCGCGTGTGTTTGATGGTCAGGAGTTTGTCATGGAACGCGGTCTCAAGGCCGACTTTTCGCTGATCAAAAGCTTGAAGGCCGATACCTACGGCAACTTGATCTTCAACAAAACCGCGCGCAACTTTGCACCGGCAATGGCCATGGCAGGTGCCATCACTATTGTGCAAACCGCAAGCGTTGTGGCGCCAGGCGAGATAGATCCCGAGGTTGTGGTCACGCCTGGCATTTTTGTGAACCGCGTAGTGCAAGTGCAAAACCCAGAACATGAATCCGTACTGGTTGCGGCGGGAGTCACCTACCCATGAAATCGGAAACAACAACTGTTGGATTAACCCGCGATGAAATGGCGCAACGTGTTGCCATGGACATTCCTGATGGTTCCTACGTGAACCTCGGCATCGGTATTCCTGAGCGCATCACGCGCTTTGTGCCGCCAGGTCGCGAGTTTATTTACCACACTGAAAACGGTTTGTTGGGCATGGGACCTTCGCCTGCAGAGGGAGAAGGGGAGCCGGAACTGATTAACGCAGGTAAGCGTCAAGTCACCGCGATTCCTGGCGCGAGCTACTTCCAACACCCAGATAGCTTTGCCATGATTCGCGGCGGGCATCTGGACGTTTGTGTGCTTGGTGCCTTGCAGGTTGCGCAAAATGGTGATCTCGCAAACTGGTCCACCGGCGGTCCCGACGCCATTCCAGCGGTTGGCGGTGCAATGGATTTAGTTGCGGGAGTGAAATCGGTGTTTGTAGTCACGCAACATTGCACCAAGCACGGCGACCCAAAATTGATTGAGGCATGTACCTTCCCCTTAACCGGGATTGGTGTTGTCAGTCGAATTTACACCGACCTTGCGGTGATTGAAATTACTGCAGATGGTTTTCAACTAGTGGAGTTGAGCCCGGGCGTGTCTTTTGAATATGTAGCAGAACGCACCGGAGCTCCCTTGATTCCTATCCTTACTCCTTCTACAACTTAATTCATGACTAGCTCCGACACGACCTCTAAAAGCGCGGCCCTTTATCAACGTGCCTTGAAGACGCTTCCAGGTGGTGTCAGCCGGAATACGGTTTTGCGCAAACCGCATCCGCTTTATGCGGACCATGCCTCTGGTTTTACGGTGACCGATATCGAGGGCATGGAGCTCATCGATTTCTCGAATAACATGGCATCGCTTTTGCACGGTCATGCACATCCAGAAATCGTCGCTGCTGTCACTGCGCAACTGCAACGTGGCACGGCATTCACCTTGGCAACGGAGGTCGAGGTCGAGTATGCCGAATACTTGTGTCAGCGTTGCCCATCGTTTGAGAAGTTGCGTTTCGTCAACTCCGGCACCGAAGCCGTCATGGGGGCCTTGAAGGCGTCGCGTGCTTTTACTGGACGTCCGAAAATCGCAAAAGTCGAAGGGGCTTATCACGGCCTGTACGACTACGCCGAGGTCAGCCAGACTTCCAAGCCGGAAGTTTGGGGTAGTGTCGATAAGCCGCATAGCGTTCCAGTGGCATACGGAACACCAGCTTCTGCCCTGAACGATGTCATCGTCATTCCATACAACGATGTCGATCGCGCCATTGCTATCTTGGAGGAACATAAAACCGACCTCGCTGCAATCCTGCTCGACGTCATGTCGCACCGCGTTGGCCTGATGAAAATCGAGCCTGATTTCATGATGGCGCTGCGCAAGTGGTCGGAAGAAAACGGTGTGTTGTTGGTTTTAGATGAAGTCGTCACCTTCCGCTCCGAATTCGCAGGTGCGCAATCTTGGTACGACTGCCAGCCGGACTTGACTGCCATCGGCAAAGCCATAGGTGGTGGTTTTCCAGTCGGCGCACTCGCCGGCCGCGCCGAGGTGATGGATGTCATGAATCCGCTCGCCGATAAGGTTTTGTTTCCACACTCCGGCACCTTCTCGGCGAACCCCATCACCATGACCGCCGGGTTCACTGCGATGAAACTCTTTGATGAAGCTGCCGTAAAGCGCCTCAATGCCTTAACTGAACGTCTCGTCAAAGGACTAGAAGCTGCAATTGCAAAGACCGGAATCAAAGCGTGTGTGACTGGCGGCGGCTCCATGTTCCGCGTGCACTTCAAAGAGCAGGCGCCGCGCAACTATCGCGAAGCTTATGCTTCTGCAGAGGAGAATCGTTTGGTGAATCTACAACTCGATCACATGTTCGCATCAGGTTTCATGATGATCAACACCTGCGCTGGAGTCCTCTCCACACCGATGGGCGAAACCGAGGTCGATGCTTTCGTAAGCGCGATGGAAGCTGGCTTCCGTAAGCTCTAAGTGCGCGCCACCAGCTGTTTCTGGAAGCCGCTAGCCGATGGTTTGCCCCTGAACATCGCACAGTTACGATAGGCACATGATCATCGTCACAGGTGGCGCAGGCTTCATCGGCAGCAATTTGCTTGCCGCACTGGAAGGACGCGGAGATTTGGTCGTGGTCGATCATCTCGGCGACGGCGAAATGTGGAAGAACATTGCCAAACGAGATTTGGCCGATGTCATCCGCCCCAGTGACCTTCGCAGTTTCTTAGATGGAAGAAACGGAGATCAAGTACAGGCGGTCTTTCACATGGGTGCAATCTCTGCAACCACCGAGACCGATGTCGACCGCATTGTCGAGAATAACATTCGTCTCAGCTTGGATTTATTTCGCTGGTGTAGTGTGCACAAGGCGCGCTTCATCTATGCATCGTCCGCCGCAACCTACGGCGATGGCTCCCAAGGTTTCTCCGACGACGATTCGCTCGACGCCCTCAGCAAACTTCGCCCGCTCAATGCATACGGTTGGAGCAAACACATGGTCGACCGACGCCTCGCCAAACTCTTGCGCGAAGGTGGAAGCCATCCACCACAATGTGTGGGCTTAAAGTTTTTCAATGTGTACGGGCCGAATGAATATCACAAAGGCTCGATGCGCAGCGTGGTGCATCAGCTCACGCCCAAGATCGAAGCGGGGGAGGCAGCCACGCTGTTCCGTTCCCATCATCCGGATTATGCAGATGGCGGCCAACTGCGCGACTTCATCTACGTGAAGGATGTGGTCAAAGTCATGCTGTGGTTATTCGACCACCCTGAAGTTCAGGGCCTGTTCAATGTCGGCACTGGAAAGGCGCGTAGTTTTGCCGACCTCGCCAACGCAGTATTCGCCGCCTGCGATAAGCAGCCGAAGTTGCAGTTCATCGACACCCCAATCGAGATCCGCGATAAGTATCAGTACTTCACCAAAGCTGAAATGTCGAAGCTTGAGAATGCCGGATACGACGGCGGCTTCACTTCCTTAGAGGATGGGGTGAAGGATTATGTGCAGGCCTATTTGCAGAATGAAGACCCCTTTGTCTAAGCAAGGATGATTTTTAGTCACAAGTCTGCTGGATTGCCGAATATTGAGCTATGAGCCTTAGTAAAACTCAAACCCGCATTTCTTTCATAGCTCAAGGCATCGTTGCCGTGATTTTGGGGCAGACTTTATTTTTCAAGCTTAGTGGCGCCGAAGAAGCGGTTGCAATATTTTCGAAGCTAGGGGTGGAGCCTTATGGGCGCATAGGATTGGGCGTTTTGGAGCTTTTTAATGTGGTGCTTATCCTCTTGCCACGCTCCGCTGCCTTTGGTGGAACCATGACGGTTGGCCTTATGCTCGGTGCTGTAGGTTCCCACTTGGGACCTTTAGGCATCAATGTAAATGGAGATGGTGGTCAGCTCTTTGCCATGGCGGTAGTTGCCCTACTCGCCGGAGCAACGGTTGCCTGGTTGCGCCGCGAGCAATTGCCTGTGGTGGGCGCTTGGTTTCGAGGTTAACTCAATCGAAGCTCAGATCATCTTTTCGCACCGTCATCAAAACTGGCTCAAAGGATTCTTCAATCGCCTCACGCATTTGCGCCGAGGCGATTTTGTCGATGGAGTCCCTTCGCTGCATGGCCTCCCAGGTTTTACGATCGGGCCATTGCGCATAAGCTGCCCAAGTGCCGTCTTCCACTTGATGCAGCCGCGAGCCTAATCCGCCACACTCTTGCTTGATGAGTTCGGTCATCTTTGCCCAGGCCTTGCCAAAGGACTCTTCACTGCCAGCTTTTAAGCGCCAGCGGTAGAGGACCGCAAAGCCAACTTTCACGCGTCCATGCCACGGCGGCGGACCACGTAAATCGGGCGCTGCTTCACTTCCTGATAGATCCGTCCGACGTATTCACCCACAATGCCAATGCCGAACATGGTGGTACCACCAATTAAAATCATGAGCGCAGTGAGGTAGGAGATATCGTTGCCCATGTGCAGCATGTTGGTCCAGTTGCCGACCAGCAAGAACGCAGCGGCGAGGATGGAGAATCCAATCGCGAACATGCCGAGAATCATCAGCAAACGCAGTGGGAATACCGAAAACGCGAGCAAGCCTTCGATTGCGATTCCAGACAGAATCCAAAAGTTGGTTTTCTCTTCACCGGCAGCACGACCGGGACGGTCAAAGGCAATGCCGTCTTGCTTAAATCCGACAAAGGCGCGCAAACCAGGGACGAAGCGTCCGCGCTCGCGCATGGAGCAAAGCGCATTCACTACATCGCGGCGCATCAGGCAGAAGTTTCCGGCGTCGAGCGGTACGTGAATGTAGGCAGTCCGTCTCCACAGGCGGTAGAAGATTTTCATCGAGGTGCGCTTGATGAAACCTTCTTTATCACGTTTTAGGCGTTGGCCATAAACCACATCTAGATCTTCAGCGGACAACTTCTTGTAGAAGTCTTCGATCATGGCAGGTGGGTCTTGTAGATCGCCATCCATCAGGACTACAAACTCGCCGTCGGCAAAATCTAATCCGCAGGCCACGGCGCCGGAGTGTCCGAAGTTGCGCGACAAAGAGAGATACTTGTAGCGGGCATCTTCTGCATGCAGCTTTTCTAGCAAGGCTAAGGAACCATCGCTGGAGCCGTTCTCTACCCAGATGACTTCCCAAGATTCTTCGCCCATTTTGGCAAAGGTCGCCTTGAGCCGCTCGGCAAGAGCAACAATGTTCGGTTCCTCGTCATAAGACGGGATGACGACGGAGAAGCGGGGGTGTTCGCTCATGAAACCCAGCCTAACTTTGCGCCGAGGCCTCGCGAGCCGCTTCAACCATTTTGCCGAGACCTTCGTCCAAGCCCATGGTTGGAACCCAACCTAGCAAGCGTTCTGCCTTTGAGATATCTGCTACGCAACGCTGGCTCTCGCCGTCGCGCATCTGCATCGCGCCAAAGTTCGGTTGTCCACCGCCTCCATGACGACAAACCGTTTCTACGACTTCGCGTACTGGGGTTTCAATTCCAGCGCCAAGGTTGATGATTTCTCCATCGACGCCTTCGGCTACAGCGGCAGCCAAGATTCCGTCGACCAGGTCATCGACCCAAAGGAAATCGCGGGTCTGTTTGCCTTCGGTAGTGTCGAAAGCTTGGTCGGCGAAAGCCATGCGGATGAGGAACGGGATTAAGCCGCGTTCTTGGCCGATTCCGTAAATCACGAAAGGACGCACGATGCAGACCGGCACCTTTTCATAATCCGCAAGCATTTTTAGATGATGGGTGGTCGCAACTTTGCCCACCGAATACGCCGATACCGGGTCCTCGCGCATATCTTCGGTGAACGGAACCGCGTTGTTGCCGTACTCCTCGTTGCTGCCGCAATGCACCCAACGTTTGAGCGACGGGCCATCCAAAATTGCGCGGCCTAGATGACGGGCTGCAGCGAAATGTGATTCCGCCATGGCATCGTCATTGTCGCGACTGTGCGATTGATCGGTGCGGCCGGAAAGATCGAGCACGTAGGCGGGATCGTAGTCGCGGATGGCCTGCTGAATGGCTGGATTTGCCACCGGCCCCTCAAATATTTGCACTTCTAACCCTTTCAGCGGCTCCACATAAGAAGTTTGTATCGCGACTTCACAACCGATTTCAATCAGGTGCGGAATCAGGCGAGATGCAATGTAGCCGCCGCCGCCGACGACGAGAATGCGTCCTTCAGCGAGGGGAGTGAGATCGGGGAGTGATGCAGCCATGGTAGTCCTAGACAGGGTAGGCACGCATATACTACCGCCATGCAGGTTGCCATCCTTTGCGGCGGCCGCGGCACCCGAATCCAGGGTGAAGTGGCGAATGTTCCGAAACCCATGGTTCCAATCGGTGGATTCCCCATCGTTTGGCACATCATGAAGACCTACAGCCATTTTGGGCACCGGGAGTTCATCCCGTGTCTGGGCTACCGCTCCTGGGATTTTAAGGAGTACTTCATGAACTATCGCGCCAAAATGGCCGATGTCACCGTTCGGCTCGGCGATAACACCATTCAAACGCACGCGCATGAAGCGGAAGATGAAAAGGATTGGGTGCTGCATCTTGCCGAAACTGGGTTAGATGCGCTCACCGGTGCTCGGGTGCAGCGGATTAAAAAGTACATCACCGACGATGTTTTCATGCTGACTTACGGTGACGGCCTAGCCGATATCGATATCAACAAATTGGTTGAGTTTCATAAGTCGCATGGCAAGATTGCGACTCTGACTGCAGTGCGTCCGCCAAGTCGTTTCGGTGACTTAGATATCGTCGATGGCCAGATTACAGCTTTCAAAGAGAAGCTTGATGTCGGGCAGGGTGCCATCAACGGTGGTTACTTCGTATTGAACCGCGAAGTCTTCGACTACCTAGATGATCGCGAAGACCTCACCTTCGAGCAAGAACCCTTACGCAACCTTGCTGCCGATGGCCAGCTCATGGCTTTCCAGCACGAGGGCTTTTGGCTGCCGATGGACACCTTCCGCGAGTGGAACATGCTCGAGAAGATGTGGACCGGCGGTAAGGCTCCGTGGAAGGTTTGGTAACTCTTTCCTGAACATGAAAAGCTCCCAGACCCTAATTGGGTTCTGGGAGCTTTGCTTTTAGCGGCGCCATCGATGGGCTCGAAGACGCAGTGAATCGAAAGGGCTGGTAAAGGCTATACGCCAGACTTTAGGGAACAATCCATCCAACTGGATTACTGAGGCGCAGAGAGATGAAGGCAAAAGAGAAAGGGGAGTGGGGCCTATCAGCCTCACTCCCCTTAAGGGGCTACGTTTTTGAATGCACTTACTTGCAGTCAGCGCACTCTTCGCCAGCAGCACAATCCGCGCACTCAACAGCAGCTTTCGTTTCCATGCTTGCCTTGGCTGCATTGCCAGACAAGAACTTCGCTGGATCCTGCATGAACTTCAAGGTGCAAGCCTCACAGCAAAAGAAGTAACGCTTGGATCCGATGGTCGCAAAGTGCGAGCGATTCACTGGCTTACCTGGCATGACCAAGCAGTCGGCGGAGGCGTACTCGACAACCATGTTCTTCTCTTCGAGCTTGGCAAAGAATGTAGCAGGATCCGCTTCTGCCTTACCTACGCACTTCGGGCAGCAAGCGCCAGCGTTGAAGCCTTCGAGCACAAAGGCTTCTTCGGGATCCAACTCTTTACCGCTGTAGGCGCATGCATTTTGTACGTGGCGCCCTTCCATGACATCTAAGTATTTAGCAGGGTCCGCCTTCACTTTCTTAGCGCATTTTTTACAACAGGTGTAGATAGTCTTGTTGTAGACCTTGACGAAAGTGTCGTGGTCTTCCAACACTTCGCCGGAAACAGGGCAAGTCGTTTGGATATTCTCCAATGCCACACCCTTTTGGTACATGGCTAAAGCGATCTGCTCTGGCTTCTTTGCAACCTTCTTAGCACACTTTTTACAGCAGGTGTAAATGCGATGGCCTTCGTAGTCGATGTACGCATCGTGGTCTTCCAGCTCTTCGCCGGAGATGGGGCAGGTGGTTTGCGCGACCAAAGTTGGAGCAACCTTCATGGTTTGCTTTGGTGCGGATTTAGTTTCTTCCTGAGCTGATAGTGGGGCGGCAGCAAAGGTTAACGCGAGAAGAGTGAGTAACGTTTTCATGATGAAGGGATTTCCTCAGCCGAGCTCCGGCTTCCAAAGCGGGAGTAGATGGCTGGTAGAACTAGTAATGTTAACAACGTGCAAGTGATGAGGCCACCAATCACTACGGTTGCGAGTGGACGTTGTACTTCTGCTCCGGCGCTAGTCGCCATCGCCATGGGGAGGAATCCTAATGAGGCAACTAAGGCCGTCATAAGTACTGGCCGGAGTCGGATTTGCGCAGCCTTTCGTGCAGCATCAAAGGCACTCATGCCCTGGGCTTGAAGCTGCACAATACTAGACACAAGAACGACACCATTTAGTACCGCCACTCCGAAAAGCGCGATAAATCCGACTCCTGCTGAAATCGAGAATGGGTAGCCTCGAATCCAGAGGGCAAAGATTCCACCGGATGCAGCGAGTGGCACGTTAAGGAAAATCAGTAATCCCAGCCGTGCGCTGTTAAAGGTAGTGAATAGCAGCGCAAAAATTAGCAGCAATGAGAGTGGTACAAGCCACGCTAATCGCGCCGATGCTTCGGCTAAGTTTTCAAACTGGCCACCCCAGTGAATCGTCCATCCTGGCGGGATCTGCACCTTATCCTTTACCGCTTGTTGCGCTTCCGCTACTGCCGAGGCTAGGTCGCGTCCGCGCACGTTTGCCTCCACTGCAATGCGTCGACTGATGTTATCGCGACTGATTTGTGCAGGTCCTTCCTCAACAACTATGTCGGCAACGAGGTCGAGCGGCACCATCCGTTCAGTTCCGTCTGGCGCGGTGCCACGGACGAGAATCGCGCGGATAGCCTCGGGTGAATCGCGTACTTCTTCAGGGTATCGCACCTGCAAGGCAAAGCTCTTTTGCCCTTCGAAAACGGTGCCAGCCTGTTTACCAGCTAAGGCTTCGATGACATCCAGAACATCGGTCGCGCGGACGCCGTAGCGGCCCAAGGCATCACGATTCACACGAATACGCAGGTTGGGTAAGCCAGTGACTTGCTCTACCTTCACTTCTTCCATGCCGTCGACATCGCGAATGGCAGCAGCGACTAGGTCACCAACCCGTTTGTGTTCAGCCATGGAGGAGGATCCACCATAGACAAGGATGCCGACATCGGATCGCACGCCACTGATGAGTTCTGCCACACGTAGTTCGATGGGCTGGGAAAACGAGAACATCACCCCGGGTATGGCTTCGGTTAATCGCTTTTCCATGGCTGCAACTAGCTCGTCGGTGTTAGCAAAACGCCAAGTATCGCGCGGTTCCAGCATGAGGTAAGCGTCGGTTAATTCAACGCCCATTGGGTCGGTTGCGATTTCCGGACGTCCAGTACGCGAGAAGATGGTGGTGATCTCTGGAAACTCATCCATGACCAACTTTTCAACACGTTGATTAATATTCAACGACTCCTCAAGCGAGATGCTCGGTAGGCGGCTGATTTGGATGGCCAAGGCCCCCTCGTCTAGACGCGGGATGAATTCGGCGCCCAGGCCTTTGATCAAAGTGGTTCCACCGACAAAGACTAAAACTGCAACGGTGGCAGTGATGCCCGGTCGGCGCATGACGCCACCAAGTGCCGGGAGGTAAAGCTTGCGGAAGAAGCGGAACAGGAGAGTGTCTTTCTCAGCACCTTTGCGCAAGATGAGAGATGCCATGGCGGGCATAAAAGTAAGTGCGCAAAGTAGAGATCCTGCCAAAGCAAACACCACCGTTTTCGCCATAGGCCCAAACATCTTTCCTTCGATTCCTTGCAAAGCCAGAATCGGAATGTAAACAATCATGATGATGCCTACAGCAAAGACGACTGGTCGCGCAATCTCTAAGCACGCAGCACGGATTTTTTCAATGTGCGGAGTCTTGTGATCGCCACTGCGTTCATGCAAACGGCGGAGAATGTTCTCAATCAAAACCACCGAGCCGTCGACTAGAAGTCCAAAGTCTAATGCTCCTAGGGACATTAAGTTGCCCGACACACCGGCCCATTTCATAGCCGTAAACGCAACCAGCATGGATAGGGGGATAGCCATCGCAACAAGGATTCCCGCACGCAGATTCCCGAGGAGTAGAAGCAGGACCAGGATGACTAAAAGTCCACCCTCGGCCAGGTTCTTTGCAACGGTTGCAATCGTACGGTCGACTAAGTCATTTCGGTCGTAGATGGTTTCAATGGTGACACCATCCGGGAGAGTCGTGATGATCTCCTCAATTTTGGCATGAACATTGCTAGAGACTTCGCGTGAATTCGCTCCCATTAACATCATGACCACACCCATGACAGCTTCTCCGCGGCCATCACGAGATGCGGCACCTTGACGAATGACCGAACCATATTCAGGTGTGCCTATATCGCGGATATGAATAGCGACTCCACCCTCTCCTGTTTTTACTTCAATAGAGCCTAAATCCTCTAGGGATTCAATGAGAGCTTCTCCACGAATCAAGAACTGTTCGCTTGCATGCACTAAATAGCCACCACCCACGTTGCGATTACTTCCCTCTAGCGCAGTTAGGATGTCACCAACGGCAACGCCGAGAGCATTCATCCGCTCGGGGTTTAGCGTGACTTGCCAAGTCTTTAGCATTCCACCATTGGAATTCACTTCCACAACCCCAGGAACGGATCGCAGTAGGTAGTTGATATTCCAATCGAGGATTGTGCGTAATTCCATGAGGGAATAATCCTCGCCACGCACTTCGAATTGATAAATCTCTCCGAGACCAGTACTAATCGGTCCCATTTCAGGTGTGCCATAGCCCGCAGGAATCATTTCTCTGGCATCGACGAGGCGTTCTGAAATGTTTTGGCGCGCCCAATAAATATCGGTGCCCTCTTCGAAAACCACCGTAACAGCGGAGAGCCCAAAACGGGTTACCGAGCGGATTTTTTCTACATTGGCAATACCACTCATCGAAGACTCCACCGGGAATGTAATGAAGCGCTCGACTTCTTCCGGTGCGAGTCCCGGTGCATTGGTAAGCACCTGGACTTGAACATTTGTTACGTCAGGCACTGCGTCAATCGGCAGCGACAACATGGAACGTAAGCCAAAAGATCCAATGACTAGCCACATTATGATGACTAGCAGGCGGTTATTCAGCGAAAAGTTAATGAGGCCTTGAATCATAGTTTTGTCCTAGTGATCGTGCCCGCCAATGGAGTCCATGTGAGACATAGACTTAAGAGTAAACATGCCTTCAATGACTACATTATCGCCAGCGCTTAGGCCTTTGAGTACTTCCACCTCGTCTTTGCTGCGCAAACCGGTTTCAATGAACCTTTGCCTCACGATACCTTGCTTGGTCATGGTGAAAACGTATTCTTCTTCCCCTTCCGTCAGTATGGAAGACGCAGGGATGGCGACATCGACGAAACGACGATTGGTCTCAATTTCTACGCTGCCAAACATCCCCGGTAAAAGGGGATGTGGTTCTGTTCGCCCTTCAAACGGACGATTCCTCACCTTAATTCGTGCTTTAACGCTGCGCGTGTCGTGGTCCAAGTCGTGGTGAATGTGGTCCACAATGCCTTCAATCAGCATAGAAGGAAAGGCGTTGAAGCGGACCTTTGCAGGCGTCCCTTCGTTTAGGTAACGGAGTTGATTTTCAAACACGCTTGCTAACATCCAGACTTCTTCCATTCCTTGAATGAGAAAGAGTTGTGTTTGAGAATCCACGGCCTCTCCGGGAGTAATGTGACGTTCCAAAACGACTCCTTTGGATTGTGCGCTTAGAGAGAAAATCCCCATGGCTCCGGATATTGTAGTACTAATGCTTTTTTCCAGTCCCCATGACTCAATTTTGGTTCCAATGGCTTCCAGGGATATTTCCGATTTAGCAATAAGTTGTTCCAGTTCCAGTGCCCGGCGATCACGCCGAAGCTCTTCAACTTGCAAGGCAGCTTTTGCATCTGCCAATTGGCGAGATGTTCCAAAGCCTTCTCGTGATAGCTTTTCCTCGCGTTCGACGGCGTCTTCCGCGATGTTGACTCCACGCTGCAGCAGAACGAGTTCCTGTTTCTGCAGTTGAAGGAAACTTTCCAGCTCTACTTGTGCAGAGCGCATATCAGCGACGGCCTGCGCCAAGGGAGCACTACGAATGGTGCACAATGGGTCTCCAATTTCCACTTCGTCACCCAGGGCAGCTTGAATTTCGATGACCACCCCAGGCAAGGGGGAGTTCACATGAGTCTGGTTGTCTAGGTCTTGCTCCGCGACTGCGGAAAGAGTCATGCTGGTCACTAATGCTTTTGAAACAGCAGGAACGGTCTGGATGTTCGCCAGCAGCCGCTGCTCCGCGGTTAACTGAGCACCAGTTTGGAAGTTGAGCTCGTCCTTATGTTCTTCCGTTTCATTTGCCTGCTTCAGCTCTTCTTGGTTTTGCCCGCAAGCGACGAACAAAGCCAATAGCCCACAAAGGGGAAGAATAAATGTTTTGTTGTGATGGAGTTTCATCGGTCAAGCGTGTTGGTTGGGGCCGGAAGGCCAAGGAACCAGGCGAGATCAGCCTGGGCGCGGAGTGCATTTGCGTGAACGGTTAAGGCTTCACGTTGGGCTGCAAGGAGTTGGTGCTGTACAAGCAATACATCGAGGAAGCTCAAGGCGCCCATTTCCTGGGCTTGTTGGCTCAATTGGAAACTTCGTTCCAATGCGGGAGTCGCGACATCGTGGATGGTGGTCCACTCTGCGGTTTGTCCTTCAGCATTTCGCAGGACCATCCACGCTTCATTGCGCAATCCGGTAATGGAGGATTGCAAGCGCGAAGCAGCTTGGTCACGTGCTAAGGATGCGGTTCGAATCGCAACGGAATTGAATTTCCGAAATAAAGGAAGCCTCAAGGAGATTCCCGTTCCAATACCCAACAAGGGCCATTGTTGGGCGACTTCTAGACGGAGGGCAGCCTCTGCGATTTGGTACTCGGCTTGGCGGGCCTGAATGTCAGGGCGTTGCTCTAAAGCCAAATCCACTAACTCTTCGGCATTGGAAACCTGTGGTATCGCCCAAGAACTTTCTAAAGTTTGAAGCGGCAATACCTGGTACTGCGTTTGCGGAGCAAGCCCCATGAGGCCATTTAATCGCACCCTTGCCATGTCCATCCTGCGTTCTTGAGCTTGCAGGTTGCGTAAGCTTTCTGCTTGCTGAAGTCGGGAAAATTCCAAATCAAAACGCGTTGCAGCACCTGACTCTACCCCCCCTTTCAAAAGCTGGGAGGTTTGTTTTGCTAAGTCAGAGGCTTGTTGAGCAAGTTGGAGCCCGTCTAGCGCTTCTGCAAGATCAAGGTATTGACGTTGCACCTGACGCGTCAAGCGCCATTCCGTTTCTAGTAACCGCGTGCGCACTAAATCGAGCGATGCCTCGGCATCGGCAAGTAGTGCGTCTCGTTCATCGGGGCGAAACAGTGGCAACATGATGGAGGCACCGGTTAGAGCATCATCGCTTGTGCCACCGACGACCCAATCCATGGCGCCCCAGCCAAGTTGTAAATCTGGCCATAGACCAGCTTCCATGAGCACGGAATCGGCAATGCCAACCGATTGCCGCATGGCTTGCAGGTCTGGATTATGCGCTAACGCTGTCAGTGTGGCGATTTGAGGAGTAAGTCCTTCGCTTGGAAGGGGGATGGCTGGTTGCGCGCGTAAATCTTGGAGTAAATCCACAGGCTCTAAGGGAGCCGGGGTGTAGCTGCTACAAGAAGCGAAGGAGCCAATGAGAAGAACGCGCGTGAGTGTTGGAATGGATCGCGCCATGATGAAATTTGTATTGAGTGTCTTGGCCATACGACACAACGGTCGCGCCAAAAGCGAGAATGGTTTACACAAGGGAGCTGAAAAGCTCGACCTAACAGTTCATCACTACCGCATGTGCGGCATGGTGCTTAGCGAGCACGTCGGCATGCTCAAGCCAGGCAAGCGAAAGTTGTCCGTTTGCAGGAACAAGATGCGCTGGTGTACCTTCCACCAAGAGGTGGGACGGGATTGGTAACCCCAGAAGAGGCTCGGTGGGCAGATCAAAAGTGATCGAAATCCAATCTCTGCTTCCGCTGACTACAAGGGAAACGCCATAGTCAGAGCATGGGCAACTTTCTTCGTGCGCAAACTCGCACGCGTGCGAACTCGCCGAATCAGAACGCAGCAGCGCTAATTTACAGCCTTCATCGTCCTGTTCTTGCGTACTTGGCCGACAATCTCGGCTTGCAAGCTCTACGCTAACCCTGCCATCTTCTTCCAAACACAGCTGCATCACAGGCGAGGCCAGCTGCGCAATGAGCAGTAGGCTTGCAAGGACGAGGTGGGTTAGGCGCATGGGCACTGTAGGAATGCTACCAGTTAGGCAGTCGTTTGGTCAATGAGTACACATTTTCCCGCAGTGGAATCGGAATACTCCCGCAATCACTTTAGCGGAGGTCGGGGAGGGGGCGAGCTTGAATGAAGCAACCTCTGATTTCGTCTGAGCGAATCAGTTACCGAAATCTACTGGGGCTTGGAAAGCATATGTCAGCCAGTTTTAAGCAGAGAATTTACGTAGGCGTAAGGCGTTTCCCAGAACGAAAAGACTCGAAAACGCCATGGCGCCTGCAGCAAGTCCTGGTGAAAGCAGAGTGCCGCTTATGGGGTAAAGAACTCCTGCAGCAATCGGAATCAACGCGGTGTTGTACGCAAAAGCCCAGAAGAGATTTTGTTTGATATTACGCATGGTAGCCTTGGACAAAGCGATGGCTTTGGGAACTCCATCGAGCTTGCCAGACATGAGGACGACATCCGCTGCTTCCACTGCAACATCAGTTCCCGTGCCGATGGCTATTCCAACATCGGCAGCGGCAAGAGCAGGGGCGTCATTGATGCCATCGCCAATAAAGGCTAGTTGTCCGTACTGCTTTTTGAGCCGATGCAGCGTTTCCACCTTCTCACCAGGCATCACTTGCGCTACGACTTCATCGATGTGTAGTTGTTGCGCAATCGCTTCGGCAGTGCGTTGATGATCTCCGGTAATCATGACCACCTTCAAGCCAAGGCGATGCAAGGCCTCGATGGCAGCAGGTGTCGTTGCTTTAATCGGATCGGAAACAGCAATGATGGCTGCAAGTGTTCCATCGATCGCAGCATAGAGTGGAGTTTTTCCTTCAGATCCGAGCCGTGCTTCTTCTGCACTAAAAGCGCCAAGATCTAATCCCAGTTGGCGCATAAAGCGATCTGCGCCGATTTCGATCAGCTTTCCTTGAACCGTTGCGCGAACACCCATGCCGGTGACGGACTCAAAGTCTTGAGTCTCATGCACTGCGCTCGCTTCCTCCTTAGCGGCATTCACCAAGGCCTTAGCAATCGGGTGTTCCGACTTGCCTTCCACAGAAGCAACCGCGGAAAGAATTTCCGCACGTTGAAAGCCCGGGGCTAAAACTAAATCAGTGAGCGCTGGTTTGCCTTCGGTCAGGGTTCCGGTTTTATCGAGCGCAACAATTTTGGTTTCCTGCAATGATTGCAAGGCCTCCCCTTTGCGAAACAGAACGCCCATTTCTGCCCCGCGTCCAGTTCCAACCATGATGGAGGTGGGAGTCGCAAGTCCCATCGCGCAGGGGCAAGCCACAATTAAAACGGCAACGGCATTGACTAAACCGAAAGTGAGCGCTGGCTCAGGACCGAATAGTATCCACAGCAGGAAGGTGAGTGCGGCAAGTCCAGTGACTGCAGGGACGAAGCGCATGGTCACTCGATCGACCAGGGCCTGAATTGGGAGCTTGGCGCCTTGAGCGTGCTCCACCATGCGAATGATTTGGGCTAAGACGGTTTCGCCACCGACCGCGGTAGCACGCATGGTGAGGGCCCCGTTTTGGTTGATAGTTCCTCCGACCAATGCTGCATTCACCGATTTCTTTACCGGAATTGGTTCGCCGGTCACCATGGATTCATCTACGAAACTGGTACCTTCGATGACATCGCCATCGACTGGGATACTTTCGCCGGGCCGGACCTGAAGCTCGTCGCCCGCTTGAACCTCACGGATAGGAGTGTCTACGAACTGACCATTGTGCAAAACCCGCGCTGTTTTTGGCTGCATTTTGACGAGGCGCTGAATAGCTTGGGAGGTACGCCCCTTTGCTTTGCTTTCAAAGAAACGACCCAGCAGGATTAAAGTCACAATGACTGCGGCCGCTTCAAAATATACGTTCACGGTTCCTTCGGGTAGTATTCCAGGGGCGAGAGTCGCTACGACTGAAAATCCGTATGCCGCGCTAGTGCCGAGAACCACCAATGAATTCATGTCGGGGGTTAGGCGTAGGAGCGAAGGAACCCCTTTGATGAAAAAGCGTCGTCCTGGCCCGAAGAGAACAGCAGAAGTCAATAATAATTGAATCCACCAGTTATTTTGGGTGCCTAGATTCTCTTCGAGGTAGTGGTGGAATGCAGGGAAGATATGCGCTCCCATTTCCAGGATGAATACCGGCAAGGTTCCAATCGCAGCCAGCAGAAGGTCTCTTCTTAGGGAAGCCTGTTCTGTGTTTCGGTGCTCCTCTTTTGCTTCGCTTGCGCCGTCAAGATTGATTTGCAATTCCGAGTCATAGCCAGCTTCTAGAATTGCATTTTGGATGGCTTCGCTTGAGACTTGAGCACTAGCTACAACCTGTGCACTTTCTGTGGCCAAATTCACAGCTGCGGATTCCACCCCTGGCACTTGCAGCAAGGAAGCTTCCACTCTACCCACACAGGATGCGCAGGTCATGCCTTGAATCTGAAACACCCGCGTCACGGGAGTGATGGAGTACCCCGCTTTCTCAACCGCATGATGCAGGGCTTGGATTGGAGTTTCTTGGGTGGTTACAACTTCGGCGCTTTCTGTGGCGAGATTCACTCGCGCTTCCAATACTCCAGAAACAGCCTTTAGCTCCTTTTCAATGTGTGCCACACAGGATGCACAAGTCATGCCTTGAATGGAAAGTTGGTGGGTTTTGTTCATGGGAATGAGATTTGCTTAATGACTATGCATGTGCCCGCCGGAGGGATCTGCGGGTGCACTTTCTTCTGTTCCATGCTCATGCGAAGCACCTTCTACGGATGCCGGGGATTCCTGCACTCCAAATCCATAGCGGTAGACCAAGGCTGCGCCGCGGTCGCTTCCAAAAATTAGAATGGCGGTGAGAGCCACATGTCCAACGGCGAGGATCCAGCGGTTCACTAAGGTCTTCTTATTGGCGAAAGCTAGGACCAAAATGGATAGAGTCAATGCCAATCCTCCGACCCAAAGCATGATGTTCCGGTGCTCATGAACTAAATCATGGCCTGGTTTATCGTGCCCGAGTCCATCGGCAGCAAGGTAGCCAGCGAGAATCGCAACCGCAGCAGACGCAGTGCCAGCCCAAAGCGCCCACCGTGCGGCCGGGGCAACCCATCCGTCTGGATGTTTCCAAGCTAAAAAGTGTAAGCAACAGGCCAGTGGTAATAAAACTACCGGAAAGTGCACCACCAAAGGGTGGATATTAAGTGCACCATCAAGGCCGGGAAGTAAATTTGCGATCCAATTCATGAATTAAAAACAGGGCTGGGATTTAGCAGGGCGATTGGGTGACCATGAATAAAACACAGCCACCCGTTTCGGCAAAGATTACTTAGTGATCGTGGTCGCCATGGCCATCATCGTGGCCGCCAGCGTGATCATCCTTATGAGTATCCATCTTCATTTCGATTCCTTGAGCTTTGTACCAATTAGGCAAGTACTTGTCTGGATTCAAAACGAACATCATGGCAGCTTTGTTGCTGCACAAGTAGTAACGCTTGGCGCCAAGAGTTACTGGGAACTCCTTGCTTCCGTTCATGCTGGGCATGACAGGGCACTTCATGCTCGCTGGCTCAAGTACCACCTTGTCCTTTTCGAGCTTTGCGAAGTAGCCAGCTGGATCAGCTTTCCATTTCTTTTCACAACCGGAGCAGCATTGGCCGACGGAAAAACCTTCAATGACAAAACTCGCTTCTGGATCAATGTCTCCACCTTTCACCGCGCACTTTTCTTGTGCGGTGCGGCCTTCCATGATATCCAAGTATTTGGCAGGGTCGGCCTTCACCTTTTTAGCGCATTTCTTGCAGCAGGTGTATATGGTCTTGTTGTAGACCTTGACGAAGGTGTCGTGATCCTCAAGCACTTCACCGGAAACCGGGCAAGTGGTTTGGATGTTTTCTAAAGCTACACCTTGGCTATAGAGTTCGAAGACAGCTTTCTCAGGGTTCGCTAAAGCTTTCTTTTTGCATTTCTTGCAGCACAAGTAAATGCGATGGCTTTCGTAGTCGACATAGTTATCTTTGTCTTCAAGCTCTTCGCCAGAAATTGGGCAAGTAGTTTGTGGGCTAAGAGTCGTCGGTACGGTGATTTGTTGCTTGGCCTTGGCGGCCATGTCTGCGGCATGTTCTTCATGTTCGCCGTGTTGAGCGAAAGCTGGAGTAGCCAGCAGAATCGCAGAGAGAATGATTGAGAAAGGTTTCATGTTTACTTGTTCTTAGGAATGCGCCGTTCTTCGTTAGCGCTGTAGAGGACCGGAACGACGAACATGGTGAGCAAAACAATGCACATGCCGCCGAAACTAGGAATGGCCATCGGCACCATGACATCGGCGCCGCGACCGGTAGAGGTAAGGACTGGCAGTAACGCCAAAATGGTGGTTGCTGTCGTCATGAGAGCGGGGCCCACTCGGCGTTTGCCTGCGACCACAACCGCTTCACGTACCTCTTGACGCGTATGCGGTTTCAAGCTCTTAAAGCTTTGCTTGAGGTAGGTGCCCATAATCACGCCATCGTCTGTGGCAATGCCGAACAGAGCTAGGAATCCAACCCAGACTGCTACGGAAAGGTTGATGGGGTGCACTTGGAAGAGTTCACGCATGGAGTTTCCGAACAGGTCGAAATCCAAGAACCAATTTTGTCCGTACAGCCACAGCATGAGGAAGCCACCGGACCAAGCAACAAACACACCGCTAAACACCATGAGGGTGGTCAGGAAAGAGCGGAAGTTCAATTGAAGCACCATGAGGATGAGAAGCAGGGCGATAGGCAGAACGATGAGCAGGGTTTTTGAGGCCCGTATCTGGCTTTCGTAAGTACCAGCAAACCTATAAGTCACGCCCACTGGCAGTACAAGGCTGCCATCCTCAATGTGCTTCGTGAGAATCCTCTGCGCTTCTTCGACTACATCCACCTCAGCAAGGTCTGGTTGTTTGTCGAAAGTGACGTAGGCGGTGAGGAACGTGTCTTCCGTTTTGATGACTTGTGGCCCACGTCGGAAACCGATGTCTGCCACTTGCCCCAAAGGAATGTGCCCGCCTTGAGGGAGGGGTAGCCAAAGTGCACGCAGATCATCTACATCACCGCGGAGTTCATGTGGGTAACGCACGCGAAGATTAAATCGTTCACGTCCTTCCACCGATTGGGAAACTACCGTTCCGCCAAAAGCCGTCATCAGGTGAGCCTGTACCGCGGCAACCGTAAGCCCGTAACGTGCCGCATCTTCGCGGCGGATTTCCACTTCAAGATAAGGTTTACCAATCACTCGGTCAGCAAAAACGGCAGCCGGAACCACGCCTGGCATTTGCTTCAATTCTTTTTCAAGCAGTAGTGCAGCCGATTCTAGTGAAACGAGATCGGGAGCGGCGACTTTAATCCCCATGGGAGCACGCATACCACTTTGAAGCATGACCAGTCGCGTTTCGATGGGTTGTAACTTGGGAGCAGAAGTCATTCCAAGTAATTTTGCGTGGGAAGTAATTTCTTTCCAGATGTCGTCTGGACTTTTGATTTCATCACGCCAATTTCGCACGCGCTCTCCGTCTTCATTGAAGGAGAATTCTGGCTTGTAGAGAATGACGTTTTCCACCATGGAAATCGGTGCCGGGTCGAGCGCCGTATCGGCACGCCCAATCTTGCCGACCGATGACTCCACCTCTGGGATGGATGCAATCGCTTGGTCCAAGAGGCTAATCATTTCGACCGCTTGCTGCATGGATGCGTGAGGCGGCATGGTTGGCATGTAGAGGAAGCTCCCCTCATCTAGAGAAGGCATAAATTCTTTACCAAATCCAGGAAGAGTTTTAGTGCCTTCGGTCCAGAAGGAAGTGCGATAAACGGAATCGCGCTCCACTCCGACTTTCTCCAATGTCGTCGGCACAAAGTTAAAGACTTTATCGAATCCAAGCCAGGCACTAGTTCCAAAAAAGACAATGGAAATGGGTATGGAAAGGAAAAGGAGTTTATGGTTCAAGCACCAGCGCAGAATGCGTCCATACGCCAGGTGAAACAGCCAGAAGAATCCAATCAGGCTGCCCATCGTTAAGGTTACGAACAAGTAGTTAGTGGTATCCCGTCCGAGGCCAAGGGGCTGCCAGTAAGAACTTAGGACTCCAATCAGCAACAGTGCAACAATCAAAATCCCTAAGTGGTGAGGGAGTTTGGTGAAGCGGCCTAAGCGTGGCATCACTATGCCCTTTACCTTGGCCCAGAGCGGCGGGGTAGGCTCGTTGTTATTGCGGAAAAGGAAAACCGCAAGGGTTGGGATGAGCAACAGAGCTACTACGACGGATGCTCCAAGAGTAAAGGTTTTTGTAAAAGCCAGAGGCTTAAACATTTTGCCTTCAGCTCCGGTCATCGCAAATACCGGCAGGAACCCAAGGATGGTCGTGGTGACCGCAGTCATGACGGCACCGCCGACTTCATTTGCAGCGTAGTGAACCGATTGCACTCGAGTTTCACCTTTCGGTGCCGAGGACAGTCGCTGCACAATGTTTTCTGCCAAAACAATCCCCATGTCGGCAATGGTGCCGATGGCGATGGCGATTCCAGACAATGCAACAATGTTTGCATCGATACCAAAAATCTTCATCATTACGAAGGCGCCAAGTACCGTTACCGGAAGGGATAAACCCACCAGCAGCGCGGCACGCAAACGTAATAAGAGAAGCAGGATGACGATCATGGTCACCAAAACTTCAAGAGTGAGTGCTTCCTCTAGAGTGAAAAGCGTTTCATGAATCAAACCGGTGCGGTCGTAAAACGGCACGATGGTGATTTGGCTCACGGTGCCATCGGGCAAGGTGACTTTCGGTAAGCTTGGAGCGATCCGAGCGATTTCGGCCTTCACTTTGTCCAGGACAGCCAAAGAATTAGTTCCGTAACGAACCGTGACTACTCCACCGACAACCTCGTGCCCGTTTTTGTCCAAAGCACCACGTCGAGGCGCTGGGCCTAAGGTGACGTGTGCGACATCGGCAACCCGGAGCGGGGTGCCATCGCGTGCACGGATAGGGGAGCTTGCAATGTCTTCTGGACTATCAATCCAACCTTTGCCGCGGAGGATGTACTCCACACGGTTGAATTCCAGCACGCCAGCGCCAGTTTCTTGGTTCGCGCCACGCACTGCGGTTTGGACTTCCTTCAGGTCTACGTCGAAAGCGTGTAGAGCATCAGGATCAACTTCGACCACGTATTCGCGTTCGAAGCCTCCGATGCCAGCGACCTCACTTACCCCGGAGACAGCAGTTAGGGCGTAGCGCACCGTCCAATCTTGCACCGCACGCAGCTCATCGAGATCGAATCCACCGGTATGGTTGCCGTCGGCATCGCGGCCTTCCAGGGTGTACCAGAAGACTTGGCCGAGGCCGGTAGCATCTGGTCCAAGGCCGGGCTGGACTTCACCGGGAAGCGTTCCAGATGGAAGACTATTTAACTTCTCTAGAATTCGCGAGCGCGACCAATAGAAATCGATATCTTCCTCAAAAATGATGTAGATGGAGCTGAAACCAAAAATGCTATTCGAGCGAATGGTTTTTACTCCGGGAACACCTAAAAGCGCAACCGTAAGCGGGTAGGTGATTTGATCTTCAACATCGCGCGGCGAGTTACCAGGCCATGGAGTGAAGACGATTTGTTGATTTTCGCCAAGGTCTGGAATGGCGTCGGCAGCAACCGGAAAGTGCGGCAAAAAGCCTTCTTCTTCCGCGCTGGAGAAGGGTGAGACGATAAGTCCACCGACTGCAATGCCAATTAAGAGCAGGCATACGAGCATGCGCTCGCGTAAAACGAAGTTTAGGAAACGATCCATGCTTTTGGCCTACTGCTTGTCGAAGCCGGAAATGGCATT
This sequence comes from Planctomycetota bacterium, assembly GCA_045047305.1. Classification (GTDB taxonomy): domain Bacteria; phylum Planctomycetota; class UBA1135; order UBA1135; family UBA1135. Next base: position 22,774 of record JASFYO010000082.1, read on the forward strand.
AGTTTCGTCGCCGCACTTCAACATGCTGGCTCCGTAGTATGGATTCCGAGTGGGATCTCCTTTGAAGTCAATCCAGTCAGCGCCATCGCCCATTGCCATCGGGCAATGAAAAACCGACAGCTCTCGTTTCAGACCGGAGTATCCGAAACGGGTGCTCAGCTCCACCGAAGGCGCTAGCAGTTTGCTGAAGGCGGCCCGTAGTGGTTCGATTTCCGTGGTGGCCGCAGCCTCTGTCGTTGCTTGTTGGAGCGCCTGCAGCGGCTTGGATGCAGACTTTGGTGCACCGGTCTGGTTCATTGCGTTGAGCGTAGTTTGCAAAGCCAGCGTGGCATCTTTTGCAGCTTTCAAATCGTCGCTGGCAAGAGCATCACCAAAATCAGCAAGGTTCATCAATAAGCTGCCATTGAGCGTTTTGAATTCGACACTTGCTTGTTCCTCCTCCATATCCATTTGCGAATGGTCGCTGGCTGGCATGTCGTTCATTCCAGAATTTCCAGCGGCAGGGGGACCACCCATGCCTGGCATGCCAGCGTGCCCACCGCCTGCGCCACCTCCGTTGGGTGCCATCATGGAAGGCTTGCCGCGCAGTTGGAGTTCGCTGTCGATAGTGAAGGCCCCGCGCGAAACGATGAGCTCACCTTCTTCGAGCCCTTCTTTCACAACAAAGAATTCTCCTGCACGCGGGCCGAGCACAATGTCACGGGTTTCAAAAATGGTTGCCTCGTGCAGTGAGGATCCGGGAATCTCTACGAAGACAATTGCGCGGTCTCCGGTTAACAGCGGAGCTGAGACAGGAATCAGTAAAGGAAGCTCAGAACTCTCTTTTTCACCGGCAAAGCCTAGACTTTCGGTGGTTTCTAAATCCATGTCGCATATAGGGCATTGGCCGGGAGCGTCAACAATGATTTCTGGATGCATGGGGCACATCCACATTCCGCTGAGATCCACCGGTGAAGGTTGTCCGGTTCCAACTACCATGGTTTGTACTTTGACTCGTGCAAACATTTCAGGGCGCAGCTTGCCATCGGCGTTGTCAACATCGACGCGCAAGTGAACGGTTCGGGTTATTGGATCTAAGACAGGGTCGATAAAGGTGATGACGCCGCGGAAGGTGTCTCCCGGCCATGCGTCGACCTCAAAAATGACATCCTGTCCGTAGCGCATCCAAGGCATGTCGGATTCATAGGCATCAATCTCGAGCCAAAGATGATTGAGATCGGCGATGGTGTAAAGGGGATCGCCCTCCTTTACATACTGGCCTTCGACCGCATTGCGATGAATCACCGTTCCCCCCATGGGTGCCGATAGGGTGATTTGCTCAGACGGTTCTCCTAGGTCGACAATCTCCTGCATTTGTTCCTCAGTGATTCCGTATAAAGCAAGCTTCTTGCGCGCGGCAACCACGGTGGAATGAGATATTTTCTGCAGCGACTCATCGCTTTGCATGCCGAAGCGTTTTGCCGATTCCACTGCAACAATGAGCTCTTCTTGCGCATGAAACAACTGTGGCGAATAGATTTCAGCCATGTGATCGCCAGCACGCACCTTCAGTCCAGTGTAGTCCACGTATAGACGGTCGAGGCGCCCTCCAACCCAAGCCGAGAGGACGGCCAGGGCAGTTTCGTCAATAGCGAGCTTGCCCACAAGCCGTACCGTATGCGCGATTTCGCGCCTTTGGACCGGGGTGGTTCGAATGCCTGCTATCGCTTTCTGACCTTCCTCTAAGCGGAGAGTGCGCGGTCCATCGTGGCTACTTGCAGCGCCGCTTTCTAGAGGAATCAAAGTCATTCCACAGATGGGACAGTTACCCGGTTTATGGGCCTTAATCGATGGATGCATGGAGCAAGTCCAAAGTTCCGGGGCTTGGGCTGGGGAGGAATCGGAAGCGGCTGCGGTGTGATCATGAGAATCACTGGCGGGCATGCTGTCCATGGGAGTAAAGCACTTCCCAATGAGCAATCCAAGGAATAACACCACCACAAGGGTGCTTAGGCGGGGTAAAAACTTGAGCAAATGATTCATCGTTCTAGGTTTTCTTGGAGCAAGAGGTCGGCGGACAACAGACCGTTCAGGTCAGCAAAGGCAAGAGCAGCATCGGCAGTGGCGCGTGCGGCAGAAAGGCGAAAGTCGAGCATGATGCGGGCGGCATCAAGCATGTCTTGAAAAGCAGCCTGCCCAGATTGGTAGGCAACTAGAGTGGTTTCATAAGTTTGTTCCGCTAGTGGAAGTAACTTTTCTTCAAATAGTCGCACCCGGCGTAAAGCATCTTCGTGAGCAGAGAGGGCTTGCTGTAACGTGGCCAGCAACTCCCATTGGCGCGACTCGATTTGGGCAATGACACTGCGTTGCAATGCTAGAGCTTGGCGTCTTCCGCCTTGAATCCGGCCTTGGCCCAAGGGCAGTTCAATTGCCAGGGTCAGGGCGATGGCGTCATCACCAGAGTCGATTTGGGTCGGATTTCCATCCCCAATCCAGGTCCATGCAGCCCCAACGGAAAGATCCGGACGCTGCTCCAAATCGGCCATGCGTTGCGATTCTTGAGCCGCTAAGAGTTGCGCACGTAGTTGTTGCAAATCTGGTGATTCGGTTAACAGGCGGGTCGTCAAGGTGCTTTCTGAAGCCAGTTCTGGAAGCGGAGCGAATTCAAGTGCACCCCAATCGGTGGGCCCAGTGGCAGGAGCACCAATGGCTGCTTCGAGCGCGGCAAGCAGTGGATCCTCGCGCTCTAATAGGGTGTCGAGACGGTCGTTCATTTCTAAACGCTCGACCTGAGTGCGGAGGACATCGGCCTGGGAAACTTGTGAAGCTTCATATAGGCGCAAACTTACATCCTCAATGTGGTGCAATAGAGAGACTTGACCCGCGGTGATCTCCTCAGCTTTTTGGAGGTAGATCCGCTCCGCCCAGCTGCGCAAAAATGCGCGACGTACGGCTAGTCGAGAGATTTCAATTTGGTTGCGTGCAACTTCTGCAAGTGCAGAGGCTTGATCTCCGGCGGCATCTAGCTTTCCAGGCCATGGAATTTTTTGGGTGAAACCAATATTTGCATCCATCGGGCCAGTGCGGGTTTCAACCGATTGCACATAGCCGGTCAAGCTTAGCCAGGGGTCGGGGAGCGCAGTAACTTGAGGCACGCGCTCTAAGGCTGCTTGCCATTTCTGGTAAGCAAAACGCACTTTAGGACTCGCGGTAATGGCGCGCACAAGGAGGTCATCCGTGCTTTCCTGGGGAGACCAAGGTGCGTTTGCGCTTGGATTACCGGGCTCTTTGTCCTCCGTTTGTGCAACGCGAGGCATGACCTGGGAACGTTCCGCATAGTCTTCAGCGGAAGAGGAGGGATTACTTTGGCAGCCAATGAGTAGGCTGCAGAGCAAAGCAGTGCTTACGAATTTTGGGGAGTGCATGTTTTCATCAATTGAGTTGGTTACAAGATTCCGGCCATGCCGGATAAAGAAAATCTTGTGAACTCAAATGAGAAAACGTTGGAAGCTTAAATACAGTGGTCGCGGTGGACCACGCGGAGGCCCAACAGAAACTGCTTCGCTTGCACGGCCGCAAGGAGGGTAATAGAGCGAAATTTGCTCAAACATGCAGGTCTGTAGAGCCGAGGAGGTTTTGTCCTCAGATGGAATGCGGGCACCCTCTTTGCTTGACGGCGGGGCCAATGGCAAGTTGAACTCACAACAGCATCCGGCGGAAAGAGAAGTGCCGTTTTCTTCTGTGGGCGCCTGGTGATCCGTGCAACAGCAAGACATAGAAGCCATGGCTTCCATTTCTGCGCATGAGACCCCAGCTGCCAAAACCGCACCCAAACTGCTTGGAAGCAGTAGCAGCACAGTGGCAACGAAGGTGAGAAAGGCTTGCATGGGCATAAAGTAGAACATGTTTTGGGGCAATTATTCCTCGTTTTTGAGACAAAAATCCAAAAGAGTTGGCTTGCGTCAAAAAAGACCGCCTTGGACCTTTCCACGCTCCTATTGGAGCTGGATTCCTGGCTCCTTTTCATGAGTAAGAATAAAGTCGAAACTGAGAGAATAGAGAGCCGCATCCATGGAGCACCCCGAAGCATGCGGCTCTTCAGCTGCAGGAATTCTGCCATAATGAGGCCGTTCGGATTTGGACATTCATGAAGCTTTCCTCAAAACACACTTTGCCCGTACTTGCCGCGATTGCCGCACTCTCTGCTCCAGCCTTCTCCCAATGAGGCGGCTGAAAAAATCCTAATCTACCGGTCGGTGGATTAAATGCATTTCAAAACGGCGACGATGTCATCGATTTTTCCTCTAAGCCTTGGACCGAGCGTATGCGGTACAGCATTGGCTTTAGTACTGCGACCAGCAACAAAATTTACAGTGGGTCCAGCGAAGTGCCCAATCCCACAGGGGAAGAAACGGAATTCCAGCAGTGGGCTTTGAACCTTCACTACCAGCAAAGCGCCCAGCATCGGTGGAGCTTAACCATGCCAACTATTTCGATTGAAGCACGAAATAATACGGGAGTGTTAGAAAAGGTTTCAGGTTTAGGAGACTTTGCCTTGGTCCATGGTTGGCGCCCGCAAGTCAGTGGCCCATGGGAGCTTTTGGTAGGCTTAGAATTGCCGACTGGGGAAGAGTTGGCCACGCCAGCTCCTGGGGTGATTCCTCCTTCCTTATTGCAGCCTGGAAGTGGAACTTGGGATCCAATGCTTGGCGTTTCGTGGACCAAAGTGACGGGCGAATTCAGCCACACCTTGAATGGCATAGGTTTGTTTCCCCTTGGTTCTTCTGATGCAGGCCTCAATCCCGGTAATCTGATGCAGGCCATGTACCGCTTGGGTTGGAAGGTGAATGCCTCCGCCGAGGCCTCCTTCGGAGTTGAAGGGATTTTTCGTTCCAAGGACAAACTACTTGGCACTACTTTGGCAAACACAAGCTCTAGCGTTTACGCCATTCGGCCTGGACTCCGCTGGGCATTTGAGGATGTCACTCTATTCGTTGGTGCGCGTTTTCCTTTCGCCTACGATGTTAACGACACCCAAATCGCACCGGGTAATTTGCTTGAGTTTTGGTTCGGGTATGGGGGCTAACTAGCGCAAGCGCAAGATGCGGTAGCCGTGAGCCTCCAAGCTTTCGCTGCCAACAAGCGAAATCGTTCCGCCTTGTACGATGTAGCTGCGGTTACTCATTTGATCCTCCAAGACGTCGCCATCAGCGAAATAGCGGTCGACGGGAATGACCAGGCTTTGGGTAGATTGATTGCTCCCAGCGACCATCAGTAAGGTGTCGTTCGCGTCCTCGCGCGCAAAAACCAGGATGCGCCCGGCGTTGTGCACCCAATATGGATCAAAGCTGCCTTCGCGCAAGGCAGAGAACTGATGTCGGAGTTGAGATAAGCGGCGCACGAGTTTGACCATGTCGCGGTCCCAGTTGGCCGTATTCCAATCAAAGGTACGGCGGTTATCTGGGTCGTTCCCTCCTGGAGTGCCGATTTCGTCGCCGTAATAGATCACTGGGCTGCCAGGCAGAGTGAACTGGAGGAAGGTGGCTTCGCGTACGCGGGAAGAGTCTAGTCCTGCACGGGAGAAGGCGCGGGACAGATCATGATTACCAAGTTGATGCCAAGAACTATGGTTGGCGGTCGCAGGATAGGCGCGAGCCCCGCGCAGGATGCGATCTCTGAAATCGGCAACACTATCGTTCCGCGTGAGGCAGTAATCTTGAACGGGGAAAAGGAAACCGTTGAAATCCATAACCCCGTCAAACTGTTTGCCATCGAGCCAAGCGAGCGCGTCGCCCCATTCTTCAAGAATGAGTAGTGCATCTGGGTCATCGCCCTTCAGCAGCGTACGCATTTCTTCCCACACTGTGTGATCGCCACCCTCGCAGCCTGGGCCGACGTCTTTCGCAGCATCTAAGCGCCAGCCGCTAATGCCCGTTTGCAGCCATCCACGCAACACGCTGTCGGACGCGCGCACCATGCGGTCACGAACCTCTGGATTGGCATAATTCAATTTGGGTAAAGAGTTAATCGCAAACCAACTGCAATAGTTCTCTGGGAAATTGACCGGGTCAAAGCCTGGAAGGAAGGTAAACCAATCTCCGTAGGCACTGCTTGTCGGGTCTTCATGCGCCCCTGTCCATGGGTAAACGTGATAGCGGTCGAACCACTCACTCCATGAGCTACAGTGATTTAAGACTCCATCCAAAATCACGCGCGTGCCCAGCTGCCGCAAACCCAGGACTAAGGCGTCAAACTCGGCATTGCTGCCAAGATGGGGATCAATGCGGTCGTAGCTGGTTGCGTCGTAACGATGATTGCTGCGGCTTTCAAAAACAGGATTCAACCACAGGAAGTCAATGCCAAGCCATTGCAAGTAATCCCGACGTTGCCAAATGCCTAAAAGATCTCCACCAAAAAAGTCCGATCCGCCAAGTGGTAATTCATTCCAAGAGGCATGTGCTGTAATGCCAACCCCGGGGGCGATTTCCCATTGCCCCGTTTGCGGGTCATTATTGGAGTCACCGTTGCGGAAGCGGTCGGGGAAAATCTGATATCCGACGGCACCCCGTGCCCATGCCGGACCTTTGAATCCAGGACGGATTTGGAAGTCACGAATCCTGAGGTCCCAGTTGTCGGTAGTGCCCGTGACTTGATACCAATCGACGCAACCCTGGTCTTCCAAGCGGAAGCGATACCACAATGTGTCGGTTCCAAGCACGACGTCTGCGCGCCACAGGTCAAAGTTCTGGTTCGGCCCGACTTGGGTTTCAATCCACATGGGGACCAGAACCTCTCCACCGGATCCACCGTTGAGTCCGGTATCCCAAATGCGAACCGTTGCGGTTTGCAGGTCACCAGCAGCAGAGCGCATGCGTAAGCTCACGGTGTCGCCCGGCATCGGCTCCAAAGGAGAGCAATAAAGTGGCGATTGATCGTGGAAAATCGCGTCGCCGTCAATGTTGCTGCACTGCGCCGATGCAGCTAGAGCGAGTAGGGGAATGAGGGGCAACATACAGCTTAAGGATATCCCAGGAATGGGAAGCGGGGGTACTCTCGACGGTAACTTATTTGCATCCAAACGGAAGTGCGGTTGGCTAAACCAAGCTGCGATGCCGTTGGGAAGCGTGGTTTATTATTTACCGCAGTAGGACCCTGGCGCTTGGCAAGGGCGTGGAATTAGCCTTCACTCTCATTTTCCTCCATTGCTTTTGCGATAGATGATTGCTCCAAGGTAAAAGAGAAAACTTGCAGGCTGGGCAGGTTTTTTACTTCCATGGAGGTTTGCTCCGCCTGGATTCCCTTGCGGTCATAATGGATTCCGCTTGACGAAGCTTGTTTCTGAATCGAAAAGTTGACGCGGTAGGTTCCATATGCCTGCAATGTTTTTGGCGAGGCCTCGGCGCCAAAGTGACTGATTTGATTGGTGTAGCGCCGATCCGTCTCTCCACGATCATTGAGATCGATGGGGCTGATCCACGCATAGAGATTCCATCCGTCAGGAATCACATTTGGGTTATTTAAATCAAGGCGAATCGGAAATCCAAGACCAAGGATGACTTCATGTTCACCAACGACCTGGTTTAACTTCACGCTTTGATAGCCGGCCGCGCCAATCATGAGATCTATCGCTGGTTCACGTGTGATGATGTCAATGGGAGAGGTGCTAGCGATGCGCTTCCAGTTACTACCAGCAGGCCAAACCTTGACTTGATTAAGCACTTCGCCTTGGATGTTTTTTACCCAAAGACGAATCACCTGAAGGGTGCTGCGTAAATCGATTACATCTAGCGTTTGAGTTAACTGGCTGTTGGATAGCAAGATATGGTCTTGTCTAAAAAGTTCCTGTGTTTGGAATTCGGAAGTAAGTGATAAATCGGCATACCCGGCAGGGAGATTGTCAATACGGTAGCTACCATCCTCAGCAAGCTCGGAGCCGAGCGAAGTGGTTCCGCCCGCGAGATTGGGGCTCGGAAAACTAAGGCTGGCGGTTAGTTTCGTGGCATCGATCTTCGCGTCGAGTAAGAAGGAGCCCCTCACTTGGACCGATCTATCTAAACGTAACTCTAATCCCTCTTTGCCAAGCACAAAACCAAGGCTCCCCGCACGATAAGAATCTTTGGAGGCTTTAATGCGGTAAGCTCCAGACTCGACATAGCCTCGGATGCTGAAAGCTCCATCCTGATCTGATTCTGTTCGGAATTCCCAAAGCCCATTCCACCAAAAATCATTTTCGCCTTCACCATACTGATGTTTCACTTCGAGGTTTACTTTGGCCTTGCGTATGGGGATGCCGGAATTGTCTAAGATTTTCCCTGAGACAAGCAGGGGAGGAACCTGAAGGACTAAGTCTCCTAAATCATTTTCTCCAGGACTTAGATGGAAGCTCAAGTCTGATTTTACTGTGCGCCTGGGCTTACGTTTGGTTGGCTTCATGGTAATGCTAAGAGTGCGCAAAGATTCTTCCTCATAAAAGTCCTCTACCAGTAGACGAAAGCGGCCATTCTCATCGGTGCGAAACGAAGCCGAGCGGTTTGATCTGTCTCCTCCAGGGGAATCAACATTTATCCGGTAATCCAAGTTCAAGTTGGGGCCGATGACGCCTTCGGTGTTGAGAATGCGTCCAACTAAAATCGGATGGGATATTATTGGAGTTAAGGTAAATACAGTAGGTTTACCATGGACGACAGGACCTTCTCCAAAAGCCTCTGCACGGCGTTCTCCATCATTGGAAGTCACGCTGATGTGAAGGCGCTGGCCGTAGGCGATCAAAGGGAACTCTGCGATACCTTGCGTCGTACGCTTGGTGAGATGTTCGCGCGGGTTATTCCATGACTCAAATTCATCCGAACTTTGGTAAACATCCTCCGGGCGTAAAAGTTCTACATTGACGAGAAAGGTACCGGTTGATGGGTTTCCATCTGCTTCCAAAACATGTACCTGCACTTGCCCCATCTCGTTAAAAACGAGAACCGGGGGGGTCTCGGGGAGATCTTTGACATCAATTGCCGCTTCCACCGGTTGTGGCGTCAGAGCCAATAGTGCAACGAAGGTCGGGTCATCGGCTAGCTCTATCTGCAGGAGCTGAAATAGTTTTAGGCTAGCGAAACCATCTTGATCGGTATACGCAGTCATTAAATCTTGCACATGATCTCCATTGCGCACTCGCAGAGAAACAGGAGCGCCTTGCACTGGCCCTTCACTTTGATTTACTACCTGCACGGTCAAAATATCGACGGGATTAAGGTAAAGAGTGAACTCCTCCAAGTCTTCATCGACGTTGAAAGAAAAGTTGAAGTGCGTAGCGGTGCGGCCGGCAATGATATTGGCACCGATTGCGAAGGGCACCCGCACTTTGGCATCGCTTCCCGTTTTATAAACTACCCCAAGCTTTTCAAAAACGGAATCGAAGTCGGGTCGGTTCGCTAACTCTGCCTCCAACATGCGCATATCGGCAATCCCAGTATCGATAACCATCACCTCCGCAAAGGGCAATGGTTTTTTGGTGTTGCCATCCACCACAACGACCAGCAGACCTTCGCCTGCCTCCTCCCCATAGTCGATAGCATTTTTACCGTTTGAGGTCGAAATCGTAGTACGTTGCGGTGCGATTTCGACGCCTGACGGTTTCTTTACGGTTGGCGCTGCCGTGATGACACCCACTGCTCCTTGCACCTCTTCGGCCAAATTTGGGTCATGGTCTCCATCTGAAGGTGGAGCAACATCGCTCGAAAGTATGAATATTGCGATGCCTGCAAGCAGCAGGAGAAGAAATGCAAGTGGGAGCCGTGTGCGCACCATGGCTCCAGTCTAGCGGAGATATTTAGTCTTCTCGGGTTGCTAGCCTTTCTGCGAAGCTGATGATGCGGGGCGCGAGAGTGAGATCGAATTCCTGCTCCTTCTCGCCAGCGTCAATGTTGAAGTATTGAGCTTCCCCAACAGAGTAAACGTTGTTTCCGCCCTGCCTTTTTCCGGTGCGCTGAAGGCTTTTCTGAAGTAGGTAGCGCCCTTCAAGTCCCGCGTTTCCGACCCAATCCCCTTGCTCATCCTTCTTCAGTGAAATGAACGAGGTGCGGCTGTCGTTTGGATCATCGCTTTTAAGAACAAGGTTGAGATTCAAGCCTACCTTTGGATCCACTTGATCTATGTTCACAATGTGGAAGCGAATCGGGGTGCCTGCGACTAGAACCAAGTCATAGTCTTGATTCAGGTGGGGGAGCTGGATGCTGCGGTAGCCCTCGGCGCTAATTTGTACATCGATTACGCCGTTGCTTGCTAATAGCTTGATCGGTTGCGTGGAGTGCCGTCGCGCATGCTTGGATTTTTTGGCTTTTGCATAGAGCATAGAAATAGCCTGGCCCTGAGAATCCACTGCCGTGATTGTGCTGTAGTGGAGGCGGCCGCGAAGATCAATGTTTGCAATCCGCGTGGCGGTTCCGGGATCGAGGAAGTTTAGATTGTCGAAGAACTCAAAGACCTCACCGGTGGAGGTGGAAGAAATGGTGAGGGTTCCGTTTTCGCTTTCCATGCCGCGAATGGAAAAGCTCCCATCCGCCTTGATCCGATGGCCAAAGGAGGTCGTGCCGTTGGCTTCATCCAAATAGAGCGAAATATCATCGAGGTCGATGTCGTTGTCTACAAGGATTCTGCCCGCCAAGGCGACTTGGTCGTGAAGCTGAACCACAATTTTGGAATCTCCAGGGTCGAGTTTCACGGTGGAAGTCGAGTAATGGGGATGGCTGACTTCTAATCGATAGTTTCCGGCATCAGTAAAGCCACGAATCTCAAACTTACCGTTACCTTTGGTCCTTGCACCCAATGTCCAGTTGATCTTCCAGTTGGGAATTCCACTAATTGGAGAAAGGGCGGAGGCTATTTGTGTTTGCACTGCAGCTTGCCTAATAGGTTTGCCGTTCTTATCTAGCACGATGCCTTTGGCAAATAAGGGAAGGGTGTCTAGGACTACATCTCCTAAGTCGTATTCGCCGACAGGTATTTGGAAACTCAAATCAAACAAGGCGCCACGCTTTGGTTTGCGTTTCGTTTTATTCAAAATAAACTGGCCGGTGCGCTTGGCGCCTTTCTCAAACCCCGTCCGCATCAACACGCGGAAGCGCCCTTCCTTGTCGGAGGCAACTGCACGACCTTCTTGATCGTCTCCTGGTTGGCTTGAAGAATCAAAAAATGCCCGGAGGTTCAGGTTCTTGCCAACCACGCCATCGGCATTAAGAAAGCGGCCAGTGAGTAAGACCCCTCGAATCTTTGGCTGCAATACGAAGGAAACTTTTTCGCCTTGCACCTTGGGGCCAAGACCAACAGCTGTTTCGTACAAATCTCCATTCGAAGTTGAGACGCGGATGCCCAGGTTTAACCCAGTCTCAACATGGGTGTACATGACCATGCCGCGATCGGACCCGTAATTGAGGGAGCTTCGCTCATACTTCGGGGGTTGGTCGGGGTTCGGATAGGAGGTGATGCCATGGTCGAGAATAGAAAGACGCATGAAATACATCTCGTTTACCGGTTTCCCATTCTCGTCAATCACTTTGATTTCAACCGACCCAGTAGGCGGAACTACAAGCACTGGTGGAGCAACGGATAGCTCCTTCAAATCAATCGGCGTTTTCACTTCCTCGCGGGAAAGGATGCGAAGACTTGCGAAAACAGGGGCATCTACCTTTTCGCGCATGACACGGAAAAAGGGAAAAGTCACGAGTCCATTCGTTCCGCTCTGCCCAAACAGAAGTGGGTTTGCGTAGTTATGTTCTTGTACGGAAAGGAGTGCTGGAACCCCGCTTACTGGCTTGCCTAAGTTATCCACCACTTGGACTACGCATTGGTCCATAGGCGCGATACTGAGGGTGTACTCACCACTGGAGACATCGACTCCAGAAACGAAGTCAAAGTGGGTGTAGGTTTCTCCAGCGAGAACCAAAAAACCCTCTGGTTGAGGAATACGCACTTGGGCTTGCTCATTGGTTTTATAAGCTTGGCCAAAGCGGCGGAACAGCCGTGGAGTGTGGTTCTCCCATTCTTGTTGCTCGATAAAGGCGTTTAGGTCCGCGACAGCTCCATCCACCACAATGACATGCGCAAGTGGTATCGGCTCCTTGGTGACGCTATCGATGACGGTGATGAGTACCCCGCCCTTTTCAACTGCTGTGGCATAAGGGCGCGGGTCATTGCTTTTTTTAGGCGCTTCCTCCTTAACTCTTTCGACTGCGCCGGTGGAAACTGTTTCGAGTTTCACGGTAGGAGCTGACTCGATCAACTGAGCGGGAGCAAGCTCGAGCTTCTGCTTGGGGGTGGAAGATAGTGATTCCGGTTCCGCTTGATTGAGGAAAAGGAATACACCCAACACAGCAATCACGGTAATAGTTAGGGGGAGCCAAACGCGAGACATGCCTTAGCTTAGCTTGGATTGCGTTGCTCTACTCTATGGTTATCCAAGCAAGAAATACTTTTGGGGGATTTATAAGCCGAGAAGGTCGAGCATAAACTAGTCGGCGAGGCCGGTGCCACAAGTTGTTTTGCTTTAGCGGCAGCCGCATGAATCAACTGCTGATTGAAGGAAGCACGTCGTGCACTGCCTGCGAACATGAGAAGTTTGGGTGTGTTCATCGACGTGGAAGTAGTGCTTTGATGGAGAGTGAACCGCCACCGGTGAGGATGAGTGCGGTCAAGAATACTGCGATGAGTAAGGCGTGTTCGCGCTCCCCATATCCGGTGTGCGCCATGAACGCTCCAACGAAAAGGGTGAAAGCCGCGGGGATTGCTGCAAGGCGAATGCCAACTCCAAGGAGCATGAAGACGCCGCCGAAGAACTCGGAGGCCGCTGCGAGGAAGGCACTGACTGAAGGCATGGGGACATCCATGCTGCCGAGCCAACCACCAAACCCTTCCAGGCCGGGGCCGTCGAAGGCGCCGAACAATTTTTGGCTGCCGTGGTAAAGGAGCGCGGTGGCAAGCATCAAGCGCATGAGCAGCAACCCATAATCCATTTGGGTGTGGCGTGGTGTGTTTTCCATAGGCATAGCTTAGGACAGTGCGAATGAGAGACAATCCGTGTAAAGTGGGTCAGTTTGTCACGAATTCGATACAAGAAATGGACCTCGAAGCACTCAGTTACTTTGCGCAGATACTGGAATCCGGCAGCTTTAGTGCTGCGGCTAGGGCGCTAGGCATTCCTCGGCAACGGGTACATCGTCGCGTAACGGCTTTGGAGCGGGATCTTGGTGTGCGATTGTTGGATCGCAGCACCCGTAGTTTGCGGCTCACTGCCGCTGGACGACGGATGGAATCGCATGCGATTCGAGTTCTAGAAGAGGGCCGTGCAGCCCGCGCTTCTCTGCGTGGAGTCAAAGAACATCCGTCGGGAACGCTGCGAGTGACCACCACGCCATTGTTCGGCGAACTTGTTTTGAGTCACGTCATGGAAGAGTTTCTGGGCGCATGGCCAGAGGTACGCATGGAAGCCATCTTTAGTATGGAAGCAGAGCCGCTCCTGGAGCGCGACCTTGACCTTGCGATTCGCTTCGGTCCTTTGGAGGATTCCAGCTTGATGGCGAAGCCACTCGGCAATGCGCAACTAATTTGGGTCGCGAGCCCTGAGTACTTAAAGCAGAGGTCCATTCCAATAGAGTTGGATGAGTTGGAAGCTCACGATTTGTTGGCCTTTAACTCAAGTCCAGGTCGCGAAGAGGAGTGGTCATGGTTGCGGACGTCCTCCGGGAAACGTTTGCAGCCACGCCTTTCTTGCAGCCTAGAAACTGTAACGCTTCAGGCATGTTTGCAAAGCATAGGCATCGCAAAATTGCCTTACGTTCTTTGTAGTGAACCGATTGCAGCAGGAAGGCTAGTGGAAGTTTTGCAAGAGCATCGCTCTCCCTTGCTTCCCTTCCATGCTGTTTACGCCGGACGCCTCCGTCATAACCCAACCCTTGATGCATTCCTAGAAACGGTAGAGGCGCATCTATGGAAAACGCAGTGGTTTTTTCCCGAAGACTAGCGAAATCAGAGTTTCCCTAATGCTGATTCGCATGCATAAGCGCGACGGCTTCTGCGAGGAGTTTTGAGTCGATGGAAAGGGTAATCGTCTGAGGCGCATTCGTATCGACCACTTGGAATGGGACCATGTCGGATTCGTCGCCAATAGGAATCGTTGCCATATTTCCGCCGGCACTTGCGCCAGTTACCGCCAAGTTGTTCAGTGAGATCGCTGCTTCGAAGTTGCCAGGGAATGGGACCACACCTTCACCGAACCAAGGAGGGCCCAAGAAGATGAGATCAGCAAACCAGAGTTGTTTGCTTTCCCTGCTTACGACGTTGACAGAGATGGTCCAGCCGGGAGCGAGTTCCGGAGGGTCCGAGATTTCGATATTGATTGGATAGCCCGCTTGCAGGATTACTTTCATTCCATCGTGCGGATTCCGTACTTTTTGAACCTGAGTGTCCTGGGCAGAAATGTAAATCTCATCAAGCGGTGTTGAAGTAAGGATTAAGAGGACGCCGTCTTCTTCTTCGTCTCCAATTGCACGGCTGTCCTTGTTGCGCGCTTGGATCCAGTAGGGCTTGGATCCGTCCGCCCGCTCAACCAAGATGCGCATGGGTTGGTACAAACCTTGGAGGTCAATCGTCCCGAGATCGTAGTTTCCGCCCTCAGGGCCAAGCTCAATTGTTTTCCTGAACAGCGGTAGATTTCGGATTCTTAACTCCCATTTTCCAGGCGCCAGTGAACCCATAGATCGAAAGGAACCATCTTTGCTCATCCTGGACCAGACCCAACGGTTCTTCATGGAAAGATCGTTGCATTCAAATTCAACGCTCAAGGAATCATCTTGCATATGTTCATTTGGGATGAGGTTCCCAGTAATGTACCAAGCAGGTAAAAGTTGAAGAGTGGCGAAATTCTCTGGCACCTGGATTTCCATTTCCGCTGGAAGCAACCCGTCTTTTTCGGCTGTAATTTTAATGCGCTCACCAACAGGGAAGCCATAAACGAAACATCCTCCCAGTCTAAGTAAGACGGGGAGGATGTGCTTGGTCTCGCCAGAGTGAGATTACATGTGCTTCAGATCCCAGTCGTAATCGATTTCGTCTGAGAACGGATCAATCCGGTCCATTTCGGGTTCGCCGTGTGGCAGGTCGGAACAGTTGGCAGTCAACGCTGGGGTGGTGCCATAAGTCTTGTAACCATTTGCCACTCCCACAGGGATGCGAATCAAGCAATAGTTATTTTCTCCAAGGAAGTGCTCTTCAATCACACCTTTGCTTGGGGAACCCTCGCGCATGTCGCAAAGTACCAACTTGATCATGCCTTGAAGCACCGCGTAATGTTGAGTTTGCAAGCGATGAATGTGCCACCCTTTGATGGCTCCAGGCATCGACTGCGAAAAGTAAACCTCGCCGAATTTGGTGAAGATTGGGCTGTCGTTGCGGAACATGTGCATGATCATGCCGCGCTCATCGCAGATTTTGCGCAGAGGCTGCACGTAGACACCTTCGATTTTCGACCCTTGGGTTAATTTGGAAACGTCTTCGCTCATCAGATCAGTCCTTTTTAGAAAGTTCGGTGAAGTAATCCGGAAGACCGCCGTCGGCCATCTTGCCCTGAAGAGTTATCAGACGCGTATAGCGCCCATTCTCAAATTCCGATGAGAAGTTTTCGCGCTCTTTGTACTCGGTGTACATCACAGGTACTGCCGAACGTACCGACCACTCCAGCTTAAACTCAGGAAGCGTTTTGGTGAGTAGGTCGAAGCAGACGCGGTAGTTACGTGGATCAGGCACCGCCGTTTCTGCAATGGTGATTTCAGAACCTTCTACATTGCTGTGAACGATTTCTGCAACTTCGCAAATCTGATAGTTGTCATCGTTGCCGCCGACGTTCACGGCCAAACCGCCAACGTCTTCCATTGGTGCTTCGCTCAAGGCACAGAATGCACGCGCGATATCACGGCAATGCACCAACGGACGCCAAGAGGTGCCATCGGACATGAGCTTTACCTCGTTGATGCTAACTGCAAATGCGAGCAGGTTATTCACGGCAAGGTCGGTGCGCAAACGCGGGCTCTGACCATAAGCGGTGGAGTTACGAAGGTAGGTGACCGCAAAGTCATCACTCTCTAACTCCGTCAGTTGCGCCTCGGCGTTGACCTTCGATTCTGCATAAGCAGAGACTGGTGTGAACGCGGCGGTCTCATCGAGAATTGTGTCGCCGGCTGCACCATAAATGGAGCAGGAACTTGCGAACAAGAAACGCGATACACCAGCTTCCTTGGCCGCGCGGGCGACATGCAGGGTGCCGCCAGTGTTGATGTGGTGGGTGATGCGTGGATCCAAGTCGCCCATAGGGTCATTGGAGATCGCAGCGAGATGCACGACCGCATCGACACCTTTCAGCATTTCGGGAGTGATGTCAAAGACATCCATGGTGAGGTCTTCGTCGGCGACGGCGGGGGTGCCGAATTCAACACCATCGTAAAGGCCGATATCGACCCCCATGACTTGGTGTCCGCGGGATTGGAAGACGTCGATGGCGTGAGCGCCAATGTAGCCACGATGGCCGGTGATGAGGACTTTCATGATGCAGTGGGGAGGTGCCCAGGAGGGAAGTGCAGATTCTAACGGCTCTTAGCGGGTTCAGCCGCGCCCAAGATGACGGATTCCACAGTGTGATTAGCGTGCGCAGAGCTCCTCAACCTTCCACCGATTGAGGGTTTCAAGCAGTACTTTAGAGCTGACCGGCTTACACATGTAGTCATCCATGCCGCTTCTCAGCACGAGTTCGCGCGTTTCCATATTTGCGTTTGGAGTCATCGCCACAATGATTGTGTGTTGGTCTGCTTCTTCCTCGCGGAAGCGAATGATGCGGGTGGCCTCATAGCCATCCATAATCGGCATCTGACAATCCATGAACACGATGTCGTAGCTC
This sequence comes from Planctomycetota bacterium, assembly GCA_045047305.1. Lineage (GTDB taxonomy): Bacteria > Planctomycetota > UBA1135 > UBA1135 > UBA1135. The sequence continues at coordinate 39,683 of JASFYO010000082.1, forward strand.
CTCTCCGCCATGCGCTTTACAGCATCTTCGCCGTTTTGGGCTTGGTCGACGCGGCAGCCAAGGCGTCCGAGCAATTTGCTGATCATTTCGCTGTTGACGGGATCGTCTTCTGCAACCAAAACGCGCAAGCCAAGGTACTGCGCGATGGCCGTTTTGAAATCTCCAGCATCTTCCGTGTGCGGCGGATCGATTGCGATGCCATAAGCCTTCAGCATGATGTTGTGGAGGACGTTGTGCCGCACTGGGCCACGCAGACGGAAATCCCATGGACGATCACTAAATTCTTTCGAGCGTGAATGTCCATCTGGCTTAGTGCGTAAGACCAACTTGATTTGCCCACTATTCTTAGTCGCCCGAATCTGACGACAAAGCATCATTCCTGATTGCCCGGGCAAATCTTCACTCAAAACAGCCATGTCGAAAGGGGTCTTCAGTAACACCGAGGCGCGGATTTCCCGAATCGCATCCCATCCATCCGCCGCCGTGGTGACGTGGAATCCCCAAGCGGAAAACTGTTGGGTAAGTTGTTCGGCACGCAAAGGGTTACCTTCCGCCAATAGAATTCGACGCCCCTGCCATTCCTCCACTACATTGTGGAAATGATTCTGTGGAAGGTCCGACCCAACCGTAACCGTAAAGCAGAAGGAGGTGCCCTCGCCGAGCTTGCTTTCCACCCAAATGGATCCACCCATTAAGCGCACAATTTGTCGCGTAACCGCCAATCCAAGGCCATTACCACCAAATTCGTGGCCGTCTTCCTGGCCCGGTTGAGAGAAGGAGCGAAGAATGCGCACGCGCTTGTCTTCCGGCATACCTGCGCCGGTATCGCGCACATGGAAGCGCAAAACAGCAGCCTTGCCATCTTCCTCGACTAACTCAATCAGTAGGTTTACGTCGCCGTCGCGAGTATGACGTAATGCATTTGCCGCCAACTTAATTAAGATCTGCCGCAAACGGACTTCATCACCCAAAATTCGATTCGGTACTTCTGGAGTGACAAACCCGGATAGATCAACATTGTGTTGATTAGCTTGAATGGTCAGGAGCTCCAAGACCCCGTCCATCAAGCGACGTGGGTCCAAGCTCTTTTTCTCTAAGTTCACGCTTCCCGATTCCAAGCGTGAGAAATCTTGCACATCTTCGACCAGCGCTAACACCGCATTGGCTGAACCTGTAATCACATCGGTGGCATCCTGCTGTTGCTCATCCAAATCCGATGCCTTGAGTAACTTTGCCATGCCAATGACTCCCGTCATTGGGGTGCGTATTTCTTGCGTAATAGATGCAAGGAATTCACTTTTAGAGCGGGTAGCAATCTCAGCTTCCCTACGTGCAGACTCAAACTTGCGCCGCATTTTGCGTTCGCTTTGAAACATCATGTGCAGTTCCGCAAGCAAGCCGCCGGCAGGAACTAAGTATCCCATGGCTTTCATCGCGTGCGCGATGTTGAAGGCCGAGTCATAAAGCTCCGTTGATCCCAATGCCATGTACAGCTGGGTTGCACATTGCGGAATGGTGGACAATATGAGTGCCAGCGCGAATGGAGAAGGATGGTTGCGGTAATAAGCCGGAAACACCAGGAAGCCGCATGTTAAATAGATAGCGAGCGGGTAAAGGTCGAGCGGGCGCTTGATGAAGTTTTCCGCATAGAGGGTTCGTGGCAGACCAGGCGAGCTAGCACTGTAATGCATTAAGAACCAAGCGGATCCCATGATGCTAAGGCCAATGATGCCAAAGGTGAAATTACGAATACGCCGGTTGGGCCCACGCCAAAGTACAAACATGCCTACGCCAACGAGTGAAATCAGTCCGGCAAACAAACGGCTTCCAATCCATGTGTATGGAATAAAGTTTTCCATATCGACTACGTCGGCGACTAGTCCGTCCGCAGCAAGGGTATGGAAAATGTCCATGCCTGCAGCGCCGAGCATGGCCAACCCAATGATGGGTAGCGAAGGTTCCTCGTTTAATCGATAGTGCAGGAATGCCAAAATACCGACCATGAGAGCAGCGCAAACTCCGGTCCACTCGAGCAAGCTATGGGTCATGCTTTGGCCGTGACCAGTCGGCGGGCTTGAGAAATCAAAGCCGAGCAGCATCAGCAATGCTGGCAACACGCACGCCCCGATGGCTACGAGGCCATAGGTTCTACATCCAGACCAAGGCTTGGATGAGAGGTGGATTGCTGTTGAGGGGATCATCAATACCTAAGCAGAGGGTCGCTCAGGAAGGGACGGGTTGAGGAAGCCAGGAGTGGAAGACGTTGGTGATGTCTTCCATGGTGAAGGGCTTTGCGATGTAATCGTCCATGCCGGCTTCCAGGCAGAGTTCTCGGTCTCCGGCCATGGCATTGGCCGTCATCGCAATAATGGGAAGGTGAGTGCCTTTGGTTTCGGCTGCGCGAATGATTTCGGTGGCTCTATAGCCATCAATTTCGGGCATCTGGCAGTCCATGAAGATCAAATCGTAATTACCGTTTTGGTTCATTTGGACCGCTTCTGCGCCATTGTTTGCGATTTCAACGGTGCACCCCAATTTTTCGAGATGCTTCGCAGCGACCTTTTGGTTCACTAGATTGTCTTCAGCGAGCAAAATGTGCGGATGTTCCATATAGTCACCTGTGGAATTTTCATTCACCGCTGGTGCCACTTCAGGATCTGCTCCATCAGGGATGTAGGGTCCACTTGGAAGCGTATCTACCGTGCCGAGTGCGTTGAAAATAGCGCTCCGCAGCAGCGCTTTCTTGATTGGTTTGCGGAGGATGGAATGGAAGCTTCCGTCACGCAGTACATCGCCAAATGCAGAAGCATCGACCGGTGCCAAAGCAATGAGCTTGGTAGTGGAAGCCGCTGAATCCTGCGCTAATTTTGCGTATAGCTCAGAGGCATCTTTGCCTGGAAGGTCCAAATCGACCAAAGCAATTTGGATGGGAGTTCCGTCGGCATCGGCATCGCGCAAGCCATCGATAAGGTCCAAGGCTTCTGCAGCTTCGCAAACGCGGCATCCCCAAGATTTAAGATGGGAGATGAGCCCCTGACGGTTTGCTAAGGCGCCATCGGCAACGATAACGCGAGTTGCAGCGAGTGGATCGGCACTTGGAACTAGGACTCCACCGTAGCCAGCTTGTTTGGTTAAACGTACTGTAAACCAGAAGGTTGAACCTTCGCCTTCGACGCTGCTTACGCCAACATCGCCGTCCATCAGCGCCGCAAGTTCTTTAGCGATGGCCAACCCTAGGCCGGAGCCTCCGTATTTCCGGCTTGCTGAGCCATCCACTTGCGAGAAGCTGTGGAATAAGCGCGACATGGCGTGCGCTGGAATACCAACTCCAGTATCTCTAATTTCGAACTGTAACTTTACAGCCTGACCATCGTCATAGAGCATGCTTCCGTGGATGGAGATCTCACCTTTTTCAGTGAATTTCACTGCGTTACTGGCCAGGATGAGAAGTAGTTGGCGTAATCGATTCGAATCGCCAATCAGTTGTGGGGGGATCTCGGGGCGTAGATAGCCTGAGAGTTGCAATCCCTTTTGCGAGGCGGAAAAGTTGAGCGATTCAATCAGATCTTCGAACATGCTTTGCAAATCAAAGGAGGTGGACTCAAGTTCTACTTTGCCAGCTTCCACTTTGGAAAAATCCAAAATGTCGTTGAGCAGTTTCATGAGACTGTCCGTTGATGCGCGAACTTCTTGGGTGAACTCTTTCTGCTCCTCGGTGAGATCGGTGTCAAGCAGCAAGGCGCTCATGCCCAGTACCCCGTTCATGGGAGTGCGGATTTCATGACTCATCGCAGCCAGGAATTCACCTTTTGCGCTGGAGGCTTTCTCAACCTCTCTTCGCGCTGAAACCAATTCCACCTCTGCCGCTCTTTGGCGGTGATGCCCTTTGCTCAGGACTAGCAGCAGGCCAATCGCAGGAATTAAATACTCCAAAGGCTTCAGCAGGTGCGCCGCGTTGAAGGCACCATCGAATATTTGCTGGGAGCCTAACGCCATGTAGAGCTGAACCGCGATTTGCGGAATCAACATCAACATGAGGGCTAGTGAAAATGGTGATGGGTTACGTCGGTAATACAGCGGGAGTAAGCCAATGCCGGAAAGCAGGAACAGCGCCAGCGGGGCGAGATCAAAGGGGCGCTTGATAAGGGCGTCGGGATAAATCGTCTGCGGCAAATTCACCGCCTGTGAGACTGCTTGCGTTGCCAGCCATGCAATCGCTAAGAGAGCGACTCCGGTGGCGAGTACGGCAGGTAGCGGGATTTTTTTACGGCCCGGCAACCAAATAGCGAAAAGGCCGATGCCGACTACCTGAATGGTGGCGTTAAAGAATCGTCCGAGCGCCCAGGTGTAGGGCAAAAGGTCGGGCGCCCCTGAAGCCGCAGAGAGCAAGCGGTTGGCTGCCAAGGTGTGAAAGGCATCCATGCCGGCCGCGAAAATCAAGGCAAGGCCAATGACAGGAAGAGCTACTTCCTTGGTCAAGCGATATTGGGCGATGGCCAGTAGTCCTACAAAAAGGCCGACACATGCGGCAGTCCACTCCATAAGCGTATGCGTGAAGCTTGCTTGCAACCAGTGGTGGGCGAGCTCGGCTGCGGGAATTGCTCCACTGAGTGGGTCTGGCGCCAGCATGTCCATGGTGGATAGGGAGACGCCAAAAAGCATCAGAATCCCTGGTAGAGCACATATTGCTGCAAGCAATCCACCCCATTTCAGGAGTGATTGGCGGGCCTCCCCAGGTAAAGACCGGTGTTGGGAGGGCGAGCGAGTAGGCAGATGGGCCATGAGGAGGTCGGGGCGACCCGGAATTAGGCTTCCATCTATCGGCCAGCAAAGAGATTTCCTCCAGCACGCCTTGAATACGGCCGAAAAAGGCCGCTTGGTTGGTAATCCTAGTCCTCGATGCGGCTGGAGACCCGCTCCACGATGGCCTTGCCAATCGACAAGCTGCTGGTGGCGGCTGGGGAGGGGGCGTTGCATACATTCACCACCTGGCCATGCTCTTTGTAGAGAAAGTCGTCGATCATCGAACCATCTGGCATCAAGGCTTGTGCGCGCACGCCGGCAGGGGCCTTTTGCAGATGAGTCTCGCGGATTTCAGGCATCAAGCGTGCGAGGGCTTTGGTGAAAGCCTTGCGCGAAAGGGAACGGTGCATTTCGCCTAGGCCACTCTTCCAGTGCTTCGCCATCATTTTCCAAAATCCGCCATAGCTGAAAGTGCCAGCAAGATCGCGGAGATTGATATCGGTCCAGGTATAGCCCTCACGCGCCAGCGCCAAGACGGCATTCGGGCCACATTCCACCGAACCATCGATCATGCGGGTGAAGTGCACGCCAAGGAAGGGGAAGTTGGGGTCGGGCACTGGATAAATTAGATGCTTGCACAGATGTTTGGCATCTTCTTTTAGCTCATAGTATTCACCGCGGAACGGAACAATGCGAGCTGGCGGATGTGCACCACTCATTTTGGTGACCCTATCGTTCTGCAAGCCGGCGCAGTTCACCACAACCTTAGCGATAACGTCGCCCAGGCTAGTTTTTACCACCGTGCCTTCTGCCCTTTCCTCCATGCCAGTCACCCTGGCGTTGTATTGGATGGAGCCGCCCATTTCCTCAATTCGTTCGCTAAAGCGCTTACACACCTGGGGGTAGGAAACAATTCCGGCTTCCGGCACCCGAATCGCCTGGATTCCTGCAGCGTGCGGCTCGATTTCGCGGAGCTGATCCCCACTTATTTTCTCGCAGTCGACTCCATTCTCCAATCCACGCTTGAAAATGGTTTCCATCGCGGGGAGCTCGGATTCATCGAGTGCAACAATGACCTTGCCACAAATCTCGTATGCAATGCCTTCTTTCTCGCAGAAGGCTTCCATCAAAGCCTTGCCCTCGCGGCAGTTTTTTGCCTTATAGGAGCCTGGCTTGTAATAAATTCCCGAATGCAATACGCCAGAGTTGTGCCCAGTTTGATGTAGGGCAGGGCCGGCTTCCTTTTCTAGGATGCGCAAACCCTTACCTGGGTAGCGTTGTAGCAGCTGATATGCCGTGGCTAGGCCAACGATTCCTGCACCGATGATGACGACGTCTGCTTGGGGGGATTCCATGCTGACGGATTCTATCCCAACTTTTCCTTAGTCGAGTAACAACTCGCGCAGTGGTTGGGTGAACCAAACGGCCAAGCTCACTACCCCGACGGCCAGCCACGTGGAATGCTCGGCTAATCCAGCAAGCATCGTGGATGGGAAGGAGCGGAGACTGTCCACTGGTAGACCGAGGTTGTCCCAAAGCAAACTTCCGAGCATGAGGGTTGCTGCCATGAGGCTGCCCCAAAACAAAACCGATGCAAGTTTGGAACGAGAGGCCGCGGTCTTGGCAGCTTGGGCTTGAAGGTTGTTTGCAGCCCATTGCTGCAGAACGTTCTCACTCCAGGCCTGGACCTGATCATGCGCAAGCTCAGCGTGGTGAGCGCGCGGATCACGAAGGATGTCGTCGAGGTTTTTCATGCTGGAGAGGGGCCTAAAAGTTCACGCAATCTTTCTCGACCACGCTTGAGCCAGGACTTTACGGTGTTGGAAGTGGAGCCCATTAAGGTGGCAATCTCCGCAACACCAAGTTCGTCCAAGTAATGATAACCCATGGCTAGCCTTTGGTTATCGGGAAGTTGTTGCATAAACCTGCGCACCCGCAGGACTTCATCTTCTTGTCCGGTGATCTCACTAGATTCTCGTGAGCTTGCTTCTGGCTCCGACACAAAATCCAAATGTTGCACTTTGCCTTGGTGCCGCTGGAGCCGCTCTTTGGCGCGTAAACACTCGCGATAGGCAATGCGATAAACCCACGTACTAAGCTTGGAATCGCCACGAAACGCCTCTAATCCGCGTAGTGCACGAATTAGCGTTTCCTGCACTACATCTTGTATGAGGTCTTGGGGCAGTTGAAAACGCATGGCCTGCGCAGCAATGGATGAAGAAAAAGCCTCCACAAAACGTCTTGAGTTCGTAGGTGTGAGCGGGAGGAAATCCGCAACTCGTGTTTGGGGCTGGTCTTCCACCGTCGTTTTACCGACCCGCATCCTAGTCTTGCGGTTGCACAAAAATTTCTCCTACATCTTGCCCACATGCCCGTAAGTCTCTGTGGCAAGCAACAAGCAACAAGCAATAAAACGAAATCATGTCTCTCCTCCACACAGCAGTCTCTCTGGCTTTTCCTTTCCTCAAGGATGCAGACCCCATGGTCATGGCGCCAGTTCTTGCACTGGTTTTCTCCTTTTCTCTAGTCGGCCTGTTTGGCCTGTTCATGGCTGCTCAGGACTTTTTAAGCACCAAAAAGACGTATTAGAAAGGGGACAATCCCGATGGCTTCGGCCGTCTGGGAGGTGAGCGACGATCGTGGGTTAGGGTTCCGGTCGTCGCTTTTTTTTATGCCGAATCCTGCAACCAGGCCACTCTAAGGCCGGTCGAACGAGCATCATGGATCAAGGAATCATCATCTCACTGGTTGCCATCCTCGGCGGTCTGTCCATTCCTGCGCTCTGGCTCTTCTTTGATCATAAGTCGAAGGAACGCAATGCCAGGGTCATGGAAAAAGCCATTGAAGCCGGGCACTCACCGGAAGAGGTCATGCGAGTGTGGGATAAAAGCGAAGTTTCCACTTCCCCTCGTGCACAGAAAGTACGCTTCCGTAAAGGCTTAGTGCTCCTCGCAATTGGCGGCGCCTTTCTGGTGACGCATAATCTTGGCTATGGCAACGGGGACGACGGCATGGTTATTGTCGGAACGATTCTGCTTTTCCTCGGCATCGCCTTTTTCTTGAGTGACCTTTTCAACGGCGGGCAGCGAAAGGACAATTAGATTTCTTAACGGGTTTTTCTCATTTTCTCGCTAACCCATAGCTTCTACGTTGCGTATAAAACGCATCGAGCTTGAGGCTTTCCAGCTTCGGGCCTGCTCTTTCAACATCGCCTGATTGCTCAGGGAATTAGTAAGCGATGGAATCCCTCCGTTAAGGGTGAGTTACAGAGTTCGTTGGTTAGGGTCTTCGAACTTTAGTAGGAACATTCCCCTGGCTTGGGTAGTGGCGATTGCGTTTAGGGGCGCGATCGTCACTTTTTCATTTAGAACAATTTCTTATTCTCTTGCGCCATCGAACGGAGCCAGGCACAAGGTGCGAATTTAGCTCCACCACCGGGGCGACCCATGATGTCGGGGCAAGCCGCAATAGCTTCAAGGCGTTGCACGATGGAACTCCAGCCTTCCGCTTCGGCGTAATGCAGAAGCCCACCCCTGAATGGCGCGAAGCCCATGCCGAATACCGTAGCCAGGTCGAGGTCCTTTGCGGTCGCAGTAACTTCTTCCTCCATGCAGCGCGCAGCTTCATTGACCATGCTCAGAATGAGACGGTCGACGATGGATTCGTCGCTCAGGGACCGTGCAGAATCTTCCTGTTGGTAGGAAGCGAGGTCGGAGGAGAGTTCGGGCTTATTTTTACGGCCCTTCGGATGACGATAAAAGCCCCACCCAGTTTTGGCACCGAGGCGCTTGTCGGTCATGAGAGCTTGAATGCCGGCACTTGGCAGCATGCGTTCTCCATAGGCTTCGCTGAGAGATTGCGCCGCGTGGGTGGCGATATCGAGCCCCACCTCATCGAGTAAGCGGAGCGGGCCCATCGGCATGCCAAAGTCGAGCATGAGTCGGTCGAGTCGGTCGGCATCGGCTCCAGCAAGGAACAGACGGATGGCTTCATCAAGGTAGGGGCCAAGCAGGCGATTGACCAAGAAACCGGCGACATCTTTCACTACGACTGGAGTCTTGCCCATGCGTGTAGCAAGCGCAGCGATTTCTATCGCAGTCTCTTCACTCGTGAGTTCGCCCTTGACCACCTCGACTAAAGGCATCTTGCGCACCGGATTAAAGAAGTGCATGCCGACGACCCGTTCTGGGTTCGGAATGTCCTTCGCCATTTCGGTGACGGAGAGGGAGCTGGTGTTAGTCGCGAGTAAGCAGTTCGATGGCACGATTTTGGCAAGCTCTGCGAAGACGGCTTTTTTTACCGCCATTTTTTCTGCTACCGCTTCCAGCACGATGTCCGCTTGCCCCAGACCATCCATTTGCTCGGATGCCGTCAGTCGATCAATCGCAGCATCGGCCAGATGCGGCTTCATCCGCCGGCGCTGTTTCTTTTTGCCGATGTAGGCCGCATGATCGAGTAGCGCGACATCGAGCGCATCTCGCGAGAGATCGATGAGGCGCATATCCAGGCCTTTCTCCGCCATCGATCCCGCAATCGCACCACCCATGGTGCCACCGCCAATCACGCCACCGCGCTTCATCTTGCGGGGACGAAATTCCTTGGTGCCGCGCGCATATTTTTTCGCCGCCTCCGATGCAAAGAAGATGCCGACAAGGCTTTTGCATACGGGGCCAACGGAAAGATCGGCGACTGCTTTGGCCTCGCGCTCTACCATTTGTTCTTGGTTGGCGCTAAAGGATTCCAGGACCAGGTTCATCGCAACCAATGGTGCCGGGTAGAAGCCATGAGTTTTAGACTCCACCTGCTTGCGTACCTTGCTGCCGATGATTCCGGTTGCGATTGGATTTCTGTCGACCATCCACCGCGCCATGCCCCGCTTGCGTGTTTTCACCGGCAAACGACCCATCGCGATTTCGATGGCTTTTTCGCGCAACTGCCCAGGATAGGTTAGGCGGTCAACCATGCCGCGCTTCCATGCGGTGCGGGCTGGGAAAAGCCGTCCACTAAGGATTGCATCAAGAGCGCCGGGGGTGCCGATGCGTCTGGGCAAGCGGTGCGAACCACCCCAGCCAGGAATGATGCCCAACTGCGTTTCGGGGAGGCCTATTCGCGTTTTGGGGTCGTCGGCTGCGATGATGTAATCACAGGACAGAGAAAGTTCATACGCGCCGCCAGGGCATGCCCCGCCAACCGCAGCAACCGTGGTTGCTTTTAAGCCTTCAATGCGATGAAAGATGCTGTGTACAAAGCGCACAATGTTTAAGGCATCTTCACGCTCAGTGATTTTAGAGATCCCGGTGACGTCGGCCCCTGCTGCGAACTGCAGAGGCTCGCGACCGGCGAACACAATGCCGCGCAAATCACGCTCTTGCTGTAGCTCCTGCACCACGTTGTCTAGGTCGGTGAGTAGGGGAGCATCGAGCACGGCAAGGCTGCGGTGCGGTGGATCGAGAATCACCACGGCAAGGCCGGGCTCCGGACGTTCGACGCGAATGCATGCGCCGGGTTCTGGACAGTTCTCGGGAATGGGGAAGCCTTTCATTTCCATGGTTCGATTAGGCGAGGCGTTCGAGGATTACAGCACCACCTTGTCCACCACCAATGCATAGCGTGGCGAGACCAAGTTCCTTATCGGAGGCTTGAAGTTCGTGGGCGAGGGTCAGCAGCAAGCGCGTACCAGTCATGCCAACCGGGTGACCAAGGGCGATAGCACCGCCGTTGATGTTGAGGATTGCGGGGTCGACTTCGCCGAGCGCCTTATCGCGGTTAAGGTGCTCTTTTGCATAAGCATCGGAGGCGAAAGCTTTGTTGCAACCGAGCACTTGTGCGGCGAAGGCCTCATTGATTTCGAGGACTCCCATATCGGAAAGGTTGGCGCCGGCGGCGTCGAGGGCGAGAGCGGTGGAGAACACCGGGCCCATGCCCATACGTTTTGGATCGAGACCAGCCCAGGCGAAACTCCGAATTGCAGCCATCGGTTTGAGGCCGAGTTCGGCAGCACGTTTTTCGGTAGTGAGGATAAGGCCGGCGGCGGCGTCGGTGATGCCACAAGCGTTGCCGACGGTCACGATGCCATCGGGCTTCTCAAAGTAAGGTTTGAGTTTGGCGAGGCCTTTCATATCGAGGTCGTCGCGAATGCCATCGTCGGTGCGGACCGAGGAAGAGCCTTTGCGTGCACCGAGTGGCATCACTGGAAGGATTTCACGATCAAAGCGTCCGCGTTCGCGGGCATCGCGGGCACGCCGGTGGGATTGCAGGGCGTAGGTATCGCATTGTTCACGGCTGAGGCCGAAATCACGCGCGATGAGCTCTGCGGTTTTGCCCATGATCATGCCGGTGGTGGGGTCAGTGAGGCCTTCCATGAGCGCAATCCGCGGCTTTAGGAAGGAAGGGCGGAAACGGGCCATGGTCTTGATGCGTTTGCCGGCAGAACGCGCTTTCATCAAGTCGGCAAAAAGGTTTGTCATCTTTTCGCCGAAGATTAGGGGATAGGAACTCATTACCTCAACCCCGAGGCAGAGATAAGTATCTCCCACTCCAGCCAGAATGTTGGTGGCCGCCGAGGTCACCGCCTCGATTCCGCTGGCGCAGTTGCGGGCAACCGTGTGCGCCGGGACCTGTTGTGGTACGCCGGCGCGAAGAGCAATCACGCGGGAAACGTTGGCCTGGTCAAAGGGCGGACCGATGCAGCCAGTAATTACCTCATCGAGCTCAGCAGGGTCCAGGTTGGCTCGAATCAGCATTTCGCGCGCGATGAGAGCACCCAGGTGCCCAGCATCTTCACGCTGGAAAGTACCCCCGGCTTTAGCCATGGGTGTGCGCAAGCCCGCGGCCAGAACCAGGCGCGGTTTTCCATCGGAGGCAGAGTAGGAAAGCATCTTCTTGTATTTTCGGTTAACGATGTTAACTTTACACTGTAAACCTTGGAGAATCCACAACGAAATCCAATGGCTCGAAACGGCGACCTCCGACAACAAATCCTAGAACAAGCCCGCAGTTTGCTGCTTGCTGAGGGTTATGCGCAGGTTTCGATGCGCAAGATTGCAAATGCTGTAGGTTGTACGCCTACAAGCATTTACCTCTATTTCGATAGCAAGGATTCACTTTTTCACTCGTTGATTGAAGAGGGCATGACCCGGCTGCACGAGCAGCTTGAGACGGTGGTTTCGCTGTTCTCCGACCCCGAAGACCAATTTCGTCGTCTATGCCGCGGATATTTGGAGTTTGGGCTCGAAAACCCCGAGTTTTACGAGATTATGTTCTTGCTCCACCCCGAACAGATGATGCGTTATCCCACCGAGAAGTACCGTAAGGCGCGCCGCAATCTGCAGATTTTTGCCGACGCGATTGCTGGCACGCGCCGTGACGACCCTGAGTTCGATCCCATTCTTAGTGCCACGGTAGTTTGGAGTTTGCTCCACGGCGCCATTTCCTTGCATCTTGCAAAACGAGTCGACATCAGTCTTTCGACTCCAGCATTCATCGAGCAGGTCGTGAACCACTCGGTGCAAATGCTTCAGCCTTACCGATCATGATTTCTCTTCTACTCCTGTTTGTTGGCTTTATTGCACTTGGTTTCTTTGCCGTGCCGCTGCTCGGTTGGACGCTTTGGTGTGCCATATTCTTGTTTTGGTGGGGAGCGCCCACCTGGCTGCTTATCACGCTTGCCGTGCCTGCCGTCATTTTCAACGTGCATGCCTTGCGTGTGCGCTTGGTGAGTACTCCCGTCATGCGCTGGCTGAAGAAAGCCGGCATGCTTCCGGTGATTTCCAAAACCGAACGCGAAGCATTGGATGCCGGAACCGTTTGGTTTGAAGGTGAACTGTTTAGCGGCAAGCCTGATTTCGCTCGTTTGCTCAATGAAAGCTATCCTGAACTCAGCGATGAAGAGCAAGCCTTCTTAGATGGTCCGTGCGAAGAAGTTTGTCGCCTTACCGATGACTGGTTAGTTTTCCAGAAGCGCGATTTGCCTCCGCAGGCTTGGAGTTACCTGCGTGAGAATGGTTTCTTTGGCATGATTATTCCAAAGAAGTATGGTGGCCTGGAGTTTTCCGCCACCGCAGTGAGTGCGGTGATTAAGAAGCTGAGTTCACGTTCGATTCCGCTTGGCATTACTGCCATGTTGCCAAACTCCCTGGGGCCGGCGGAGTTGTTGTTGCACTATGGAACGGAAGAGCAAAAGGATCGCTTGTTACCGCGCCTGGCTGCTGGCAAGGAAGTCCCATGTTTTGCATTGACTGAACCTCACGCAGGTTCCGATGCCGGTGGTATCCGTGCACGCGGTGAAGTCTTCCAAGATGAACAAGGGGAGATCCAAATTCGTTTGGATTTGGAGAAGCGTTACATCACTTTGGCCTCACGCTCTACCCTCTTAGGAGTTGCGTTCAAGTTGTTTGACCCAGAGAACCTGCTCAAGCGCGGGGTGGAACTCGGCATCTGCTGTGCTCTGGTGCCATCAGATACTCCTGGGTTGGAGCTTGGGCGGCAGCATGACCCGTTGAATGTACCGTTCTTTAACTGCCCGTTCTCCGGCGAGAATGTAGTGATTGGACTCGATGCCTTGGTTGGCGGGCCCGACCGCGTCGGACAGGGATGGCGCATGTTGATGGAGCAGCTCGCAGCCGGTCGCGGCATTATGTTGCCGGCACAGGCAACCGCCGGTACGCAGTCGGCAGCACGGATTACGGGCGCCTACACGGTGGTGCGCAAGCAGTTCGGCATGTCGATTGGTAAGTTCGAGGGCATCGAGGAACCGATGGCCCGTTTGGGCGGCATGGCCTATACCTTGGAGGCTGCACGTCGCTTTACCTGTGGAGGTTTAGATAGTGGAGCAAAGCCTGCTGTCGCATCTGCAATCGCCAAGTACCAGTTCACCGAAACCATGCGTAAGTGCATCAACGATGCGATGGATATATGCGGTGGCGCAGGCATCTCGCGAGGACCACGCAACCTGCTTGCACATGCTTACTTCGCCGCACCGATTTCCATCACTGTGGAGGGTGCCAACATCCTCACCCGTACCTTGATGATTTTCGGCCAAGGCGCGATTCGGTGCCATCCATTTGCAGAGAATGAAATTTCGGCTTTGGAGAAAGGAGACGTCAAAGGCTTCGACTACGCTTTCTTTGGCCACATCGGACATGTTGCGCGCAACTTTTCACGCTCCATCGTTTTGTCACTCACCCGTGGCCATGCCGAGGCCGTCCATGTGGAGGGCGTCATGCGGCGTGACTTCCAGAAAGTCTCCTGGGCTTCCGCACGGTTTGCGATTCTGGCCGACGTAGCGATGGGTAGCCTTGGCGGTGACCTAAAACGCAAGGAAGCCCTCACCGGGCGCTTCAGCGATGTCTTCTCCTGGATGTACTTAGCCTCTGCCATCATGCGGCGCTATCAAGAAGAAGGCCGTTCGCGCGAAGATCACGTCCTTTACCGTTGGTCGATGGATTACGCTTTTGGTGAAATCCAGAAAGCCTTTGATGGCCTCTACCGCAACTTCGATGTCCCCAGTCTCGGTTGGGTTTTCCGCGGTCCACTGGCCTTCTGGTCACGCATGAATCCCATCGGCACCGGCCCTCGCGATGCCGACGGTCAGCGCATTGCACGCATCATGCAAACTCCTGGAGAGTTGCGCGATCGCCTCACCAGCGGCCTTTATCTGCCGAAGGACCCAGAGGAAGCCATGGGACGCCTGGAGCAAGCGTTTTTAGCTTGCGTTGCTGCCGAGGAGGTCTTGGCTAAGATCAAGCAAGCGATTCGTTCTAAGAAGTTGCCACGCCAAAAGCCGATGACGCTTTTGCAAGAAGCACTTGCTGCAGGGGTCATTAGTAGTGAAGAAATCGAGGTTGTCAACCGCGCCGAAGAATTACGCGATGACGCCATTCAAGTCGATTCCTTCAGCGACGAAGAGTATCGTGCAACCGCTCTCGATGGGGGTTGGGAAATGGGATGATGCCCGTTGCCCAGCACATGGAAACCCGCAGTTACGCACCCTTTTACCCGCACCCTTTATTGCGCGATCGTCATGTGATGACGATCGCGGGGTCGAAGCTACCGCGCCCTTTGGGCCCCTTTCTCGAACTAGGCAAAGATTTCTGGTTGGAAGTGGACGACGAAACTTCGGTGCGCATCGAAACGCATTGGCAACTGGACCGATCTGCGCCGGTGATGATATTGGTACATGGCTTATCAGGGTCGTCGCGCTCACCTTATATGAGTGGAACCGCACAAAAGGCATTCCTTGCCGGCTGGTCGGTGCTGCGCTTGAATATCCGCAACTGCGGAGAAACGGCCGACCGCACTCCGACCCTTTACAACGCGGCCCTGACGGAAGATTTGCAAGCAACCGTGGATTGGGTCATCAAAACCCACCCACTTTGTCCGCTTGCGATTGCAGGTTTTTCCTTAGGCGGATCGATTGCGATACACACCATCGCGAAGTGGGGGGAGCATCCTCCGGAAAACGTGCTTGGTCTGTGCACGGTTTCCACTCCGCTGAACCTGGTCAGTACTTCGCGGCAACTACATACCGGATTTATGAACCGTTTCTACATGAAGCTCTTTTTAGATGGATTCGTGAAGTCCATGCGCCGGAAATCGGAGCAATATCCCGAGCTTTATCCGCACGATGCATCGACTGGTTATAAGGATTTCTACACCTTTGATGACCAGTGGACCGCGCCAGCATTTGGCTTTGATGGTGCCGACGACTATTACAACAAGGCAAGCGCCTATCGCGTGTTGGATCAAATCCATGTGCCAGGCCTGATCATTCATTCCGAAGATGACCCGTTGGTTCCTTACAATGATTTATCCTTGCAAGCGGTAGAGCGGAATCCGCGTCTACGCTTATTGATGACCAAATATGGTGGCCATAATGGATTCTTTGGCGCCGAAGCGTCGGAGTCAGATGATTGGAAGGACAGCGATCGCTGGTGGTCGGAAAACCGAGTGGTGGAATACTTCACCGGCTTATTAGAGGCGCGCGGCGTAGTTTTACCGCGCGCCTCCTAGCTTTGAATTACCAGATCTCGGCGCGATCCGATGCTGCTCGCACCATCGGCGCAGAGGCGTCTAGGTGGAATGCTTCGGCAAAGGCCGGGAAGTTTCCCAGCGGCCCATTTGCGCGGAAGTGACCAGGCGCGTGCGGGTCGGTGTTGATCTGCAACTTCATTGCCGCAGGTCGCGTGTTCCCACGCCATGAGCGCACATAAGCGGTGAAGAAATCCTGGTCGGAATTCCCTTTCACCGAGTTCAGGCTTTCACGCGTTTTGAATGCCAAGTAGGCCATTTGCACACCGCCCAGGTCGGCAATGTTTTCTCCCAAGGTGAGCGAGCCATTGACATGTAAATCATCGACCGCAACGTAGGCATCGAATTGCTTCACTAGGATTGCAGTGCGGCGGTCGAATTCTTCGCGGTCAGCCGCGGTCCACCAGTTAGAGAGGTTGCCGTCGGCATCGAATTGGCTTCCCATGTCATCGAAACCGTGGGTGATTTCATGGCCGATGATGGCACCCATGGAGCCATAGTTCTCAGCTAGGGACTGGTCGAGACTAAAGAATGGGGGTTGCAGAATGGCTGCAGGGAAAACGATTTCGTTCGCCAGAGGATTGTAGTAAGCATTGACCGTTTGCGGCGACATGCCCCATTCCGCTTTATCGACAGGCTTGCCAATCTTGGCCAGTTCGAAGCGATTATTGAAATTGCTAGCGGCGAACATGTTTCCGATCCAAGAACCCTGGTTCATCTCTAGAGAGGTGTAATCACGCCACACATCGGGATAGCCAATTTTCACCGTAAAGGAATCTAGCTTTTCCACAGCACGTGCTTTGGTTTCCTCGGTCATCCACTCCAAGCTTCCTAAACGGACGCGGAAAGCGGCGAGCAAATCGTTGACCATGGTAAGTGCCGCACTTTTTGCCTCGGGACTAAAGGCAACCTTGACGAAAGCTTGACCGAGAGCATCGCCCATGGCTCCGTTCGCGGAACCGAGGACACGCTCCCAACGAGTTTGGTTTTGCTCCGTACCCGACAACTTGCGGCTGTAGAAGTCAAAATCTTCTTCAACTAGAGCTTGGTTGAGGAAAGGAGCACTCCGTGTGATGAGGTGCCAGCGCAGGTATTCGCGCCAAGTCGCTAGGTCTACTTCGACTAAAAGGGAATTGAGGCGGCTGAAAAAGTCTGGGCCAATTAAGTTCACCATAGGTTGTTGCTCCAGCCCCATAGATGCCGAATACGTACTCCAATCAAAGTTTGGAGTAATCTCGGTACCAAGGGTCATCGAAGAAATCTTGTTGGAGAGTACCTGCGGATCGCGGTAATCCAATGCGGCAAGACTCTTTTCGGCCAGCTTCAACTCCAGCGTGAAGACACGCTCCGCGGCAGCTTTTGCATCTTCTTCAGTCGCGCCTGCAAGCTGCAGCATATTCCCGATATGCGCGACGTATTGCATCCGCAAGGCCACCGAATCATCATCTTCACGGAAGTAATAATCCTTTTCCGGCAGACCAAGCCCTCCCGGAGACAGGAAGGTGATGGTTTGAGAGCTGTTCTCGAAATCAGCATCCGCGCCGAGGCCAAACAGGACGTCGACATTGATGAGGTGTAACTCAGCCACGACTTGTGCAAGCGTCTGCGCATCTTCAATGGAGTCAATGCGATTCAAGTACCAGCGAATGCTATCCAAGCCGGCCTTTTCAATCGCCTCGGTATCCATGCCACTATTCCACAGCTTGCCCAGTTGGGAAGTGATGTGGTCCGACGAGTTGGAGGCCGCGCCGGCATCGATCATGATTTGATGCAGCAAAGCCTTATTGCTTTCATTGATTTCATGCGCAACACTCCAGGAACTTTTCGCTGCTGGGATTGGGTTTGCCGTTTTCCAAGCTTGATTGGTGTAAAGGTAGAAATCTTCACCTGGCTGGAGCTCACTATCATTGGGCGCAGGATGGGTATTGCTTGGTATTGGGTCTGGGGCCGCCGCGCATGCAATAAGGCCAGTAAAAGCTAAAGGAATGCAGAGTTTCGTGAAGCGATTCATGGGGGGGAGATTCTAACGATTTTCGAATGAAGAGTGTTTCAAGAAAGCGGCTCGCCGCGCGCCAAAATTTCCCCCGCGTTTACCATCGGGGTAAATGAAAGAAGCTTGTGGAGGGCGAATCAAGGAGCTGTAGGGATTCCCGCAAGATGGAGCAAGGATGCTGGTAACGCCCAGGTCTATGCGGATGAACTCCGGCGACCTCTATCGGAAACCTTCGATCTAAAGTAAGCCTTGCCCAATGGAAGCCCAGCGGTGCGCACCCGGATTCGCTCTTTCGATACCATGCACAAAGGCATCGAAGTCCTAGTCTTGCCTTTGAGGGGCCGGTCCAGGGGGGGGAGAGCCCAAAAAGAGCCCGTGGAGCTAAAGCGGCTTGGCGGGTGCACCGATAAGTGAGGGACCCTTCGCCCAAGCCCCTTCTATGCCCGTCCTCCTTAATGCCCAGGATTACCTGGATTTTCTCCGTTCCACCCTTATTCGGGGAGCGGTTGGTCTTCACGAGTGCCAGAAGCAAGGCGAGAAATGGGCTCGCGAGGATCAAAGTGCGCAAAAAGTGCAAGAATTGCACGCGCGTGCAGTTTCGACCTTAGTTGAAGAGGCCGACGGCGTCGAGCAGGCCCATATCGTGGAGCAGCAGGCTGCTATGGTTTTGGCGCAAACCCTTTTAGCCTTTGCCAATCACCTTCAAAAGGGTTGGGAAGCGTTGCTCGGAGAGGATGCCCAAGCCCGTTTAGGACTTCTTCTCGATGCTGCCGCGCTTGGAACTTGGAGTTGGAACTTAAAAACGCGGAAGCTGGTCGCAGACTATCGCTTCCATGCGATGCATGGCGGACAGTGCCGCGGTGCGGTGATTGATCGTGATGACTATTTGCGTCGCGTGCATCCCTTGGATGTCGAAGCGGTCACCAAGTCCACCTTCGCCTTACTCATTGACGATGAAGCCATGGACGTGCACTACCGTGTTTTGCTTGATGGTGGCGAAGAGCGGCACATCCGTACTCAAGCCTCTCTCGCTAGAGATGCACAAGGCATTCCTTTGCGGATGTTTGGCGTGTGTCTTGATATTACCGACACCAGGAAAGCACAACGTGAGCTTGAAGAATTGTCCTGCAGTGACCCCCTGACGGGAGTTTTAAATCGCAGGGGGCTGACCAATTCCTTGGAGAAGGAAGTCGATCGTCGGCGTAAGTCGGGCAGTGAGATGCAAGCTCTGTTTTTAGATCTTGACGACTTCAAAAAGATTAACGATGTTTACGGGCATTCGATTGGGGATGAAGTCCTGCAGTCGGTTTCACGCATCTTACGTGAGACGGTACGCGCTTCGGACCATGTTGCACGCATTGGCGGCGACGAGTTCTTAGTCATCCTTCCTAATACCAATCGCGAAGAGGCTCGCCCGGTCGCGGAAAAAATTCACCGAGCAATTTCTGAATCGGTGATTACCCTGAAGTTCCAACATTTGCGGATTGGGGCGAGTTTGGGCATGGTTTCTGCAGCCCGCGACGATGAAATGGTGCAGGACTTATTGGTGCGTACTGAGCGCGCTTTGCATAGTGCCAAGCGTTATGGCAAAGGCCAGGTGTTCCACGAAAACAACCTCTTTCGTGGCGGCGAAGACCGCGCCAAAAGCTTTACCGAAATATTGGAAGAGTTGCATAATCCCAAATCGTATTTCGCGGTGAAGCAAAAATTGATTCGGGTCTTCGATGAAAAAGTAGTGGGCTATGAGTTTTTAACTCGCAGCCACTGTGATGCTTTGCGTAGTCCGGAAGATTTTCTCCGTTTTGCGATGGATGCAGGCATTGCCAACGTAGTGGACTTGCATGCTTTTGCTACTTGCTGTAAGGCGTCGTCACGAGTGGGTTCCAACTTTCACTGTCACCTGAACCTCTTGCCGTCAACTCTAGAGTCCGTACATCCAGATCAATTATTGATCCAGCTCGGTGCCGAGCGTGACTTTGGGAATTATTGCATTGAGATTAGCGAGAAAGAGGCGGTGAGAGATCCGCGTAGTCTTCTTCATACGGTCGACGGATTACGTGATGTAGGCGTTCAGGTGGCCCTAGATGACATCGGATTTGGCCACTCCAGTTTGGAAGCGCTCATCATGTTGGAACCCGACGTCATTAAGGTAGACCGTGCACTGGTCGGTGGCGTACATGGTGATGCCGCGAAACGCAGAGCTCTGGAAAGCCTGTTGCGGGTGGTTGCAACCTGGAATGGCATCGTGGTTGCGGAGGGTGTTGAGACGCGTGAAGATTTGCGTGTGCTGCAGGACCTAAACGTTCCCTACGTTCAGGGTTTTCTTTTCGGTCAGCCCGAGTAGCCCGCTGGGTTAGAATCCGGGCGTGCTTGCATGGCTCACCCAGCCTATGACCCGCCTTGCAGCGGCGTCCGTCTTAGTCGTCTGCTCTTGCAGTTTGCTAACTAGAAGCCCTGTTTGCTCCCATCCAAGCTGCTTAGCGCACTTACATCTTGGCGCATCCGAATCAGATGTGATTTCAGGCACTTGGCTTGATGCAGAATGGAAGCGAACGGAGATGGTGGGGCCTGTCGGGCGTAATCTGTTGGCCTTGAGGTGTTACTCCTCGGTTTCACCGATCGCTTTTGAAAACGATGAGTTGATAGGATGGGTGCACCGTTTTCAAGCTGAAAGCTGGGAGCAAAACCCGAGTCTTCGCGTCTTGAAAGGCTTGCAAAGTGGTGACTCTGCAAGCAAGGTGCTTCAAGTTTTAGGTGCACCAGATCGAAAGGTTAGTTTTCACTCTGCTGCTGGTGACGAACTCGTGATTTGGTCATGGGAAGACCACGCTGTCGCTCTCGGATTTGCCCGGTTTTTTGAGTTCGATCCACTCGACGGAGTGGAAAAGCTAGACCCTGATTTCACTTTGCGCGGATATGTCGAAGGTTTCGATGATTTCCGCGCCGACGCTTAAGGTTTTAGCTCCACCTTGCCCCACAACTCAGCATCATGTATGTCGTGTTGGTAGTGCGGACTCCAAGCCCAGTCTTGGCGGGAAAAGTTAACCCGCACCGAATCTCCAGCGGTTGGGATTGTGGCTTTGCCTTCGATTTCCAACGACGTCCAAGGAATAGCAATTTCAACCCACCATCCACGGTCAGCATCGCCTGGCTTATCCAGGGTTCCAGAAAGTGCTACCTTGCCGAGGCTTGCAGGGCCGGTGAGATATTCGCTTTTACTTTCGCCCTGGACCACTTGCGTATCTAGCATCCGGCCTCCGGGTTCTAAGCTAATCATGTGGTAATCGCCAAGTTCCGCGTCGCGGGTGACAAAGGTGAGTAGGCCTTCAAACCCCAAAGACGAGACTGGAATGCTTTCTAGGTTGGGTTCAATCATCCATACGCCAAGGAATAGGTACTGACGATTCCATAGCATTTTCGCGCGTGATTGATAGCGCGGACGACCGCTGCTGCTGCCACCAACCTGTACAAAATTTGCAGTCCATGCGACGTTGCGCCAAGCGCGGTCATCGAGGCTGCCATCAATCTTGGGGGCGCTGTGCGTGAACTCCGCAGCATAGTGACGGGGAATGTCTCCCGCGAGGTCCAGTACCGGATGGTCGGGGGCGCTGGCGCAGGAGGGGAGTAACGAGGCTGCTAATAGTGCGCTTAGTGCAGCAAAGGTAGAAAGGCTTGGTGTGCGTGGCATGGTGGTCAGGATTAGCTTTAGAATCATCTCGCATACGGGTCTAGTGCACAAGGATTAGAAATACGCAACAGTGGCCGAGCCTGAGCTACTGCCACAGTCGTGTGTGCCTGTGACTCCCAAGGGGTACCTCGCAACGGCTGCGCCTCCCATTAGGCCTTTTACGATGAACAAGGCAAAGTGTGGATCCTTCTTCGAAATGTCTTCACAGGTTTTGTGCAAGCAGTCGAGCAGCTTCACACCATAATTGGCTACGCTTTTTGGCGTGCTTGTCGAGTCACAGCTTGCTCCAGGCCTGTACTTGTTTCGGTTCCGGATGCGCGCTGCGCGCGAAATGGAAAAAAGCCCTCCGGCTGCCCCTCGGATTCCCCCCCCTTAAAGCAGCCAGTGGACTCAGAATACCTTCCAAATTCCCTTTCAGTGGTGTAGACGCCGCTGATACCCCTGCGACACATAGAAATCTCGGTTTTCTTTGCTTAGAGCTGGATTCCGAGCCGAAGCAAGGGAATAGATTAGGCCAATCGCTGTCTCATCATGCAGACGAAGGTCTTTTTGCCCTTCACCTGATAAGCTGGCCATTGGCCCTAGTGACCGAAGACCAACAAGCATCCGACGCTCTAAAGCGTTGCCATTCCGGCGACGTTGAGGCTCTAGCTGTGCTTTTTGGCATCTTTGGCGACCGGGTTTACCGCCTTTGCTTCAACGTGCTCGGATCCCAATCCGATGCCGAAGACGCGGCCCAGGAGGTTTTTTTGCGCGTTTTCGCTAAGGCTGGGTCATTCGCTGGGCGTAGTCAGGTTTCTACCTGGATCCACCGCCTCACCGTGAACTTCTGCCTCAATCAACTGAAAAGCCGCAAGCGTAAGGCTACGACCTCGCTGGAAGCGATTCCGCAGGCAGGCCCTATTACTTCTGTAGATGGAAGTGGCCAGATGGAGCAGCAGGAGACGGTGGTGATTGTTCGTAGTGTTTTGGCCCGCATGCCCGAAGAAGCTCGAGCCATTTTCCTCCTGCGCGAGGTGGAAGACTGCAGCTACCGAGAGATCAGCGAAATCCTGGATTTGCCTCAGGGCACTGTCATGTCTCGTCTTTCGCGCGCACGCGACAAGTTTCGCCAACTTGCCGCTGGCTCCGCTACTGATTTAGGAGTGATCTCAGAATGAAACAAGACCCATCCGTTCTCAATACTCAGCAACGCACTCAACTGCAGGCACCTGTTGCTCCTGCGGGAATGTGGGAGCGCATCGAGCGAGCCGCGCTTCGCCAACAAGCGGCGGGCCCTCTGGGTGCAGAGGAAGCTCATCCGCTTTTAGGTGGGGTTTCTAGATTTCAGCATCGGCTACGTTTTGTTGCAGCTGGCATGCTTGGCTTTTTGATGTTCTTTGGGCTGGAGCAAGCGGTGACCCAGAGTGCCGGTGGTGGCGCAAAGACGAGTCTGGTTGCAAGCGGATTGCACCTAGTCGACTACCTCCGTGAGGAAGTACCGTTGGTTCACGATCCCGCTTCCTATGTCGATGGCATGCAGGGCAGAACTCCTTGGCCGGAGGTGACTCTGGCGACCTACATCAGTACCAACGAGGCGAACTAATGAGCATGAACTATATGTCGGTTTTTCTTGGAGGTGCTTTGGCGGCAAGCATTGCACTCAATTTCACGCAATATCAGAAGCCGGAAGCTGCTGTACATGAGTCGCAATCGCCAGACCACTACGCGGAGCTGGATCTTACTCCAGCCCAAGTTGGCGTCCTCAATCGCTGCGGCACTGCCTGCTGCGATGCTGCACAGAAGTTACGTGCGGAATCTGAGGCCGTGACCGACGAGCTACGTGTGGCATTGTCCGCCCCAGAAATGGATGAGGATTATGTAAAGGAGTTGGCGGCAAAGCTTTGCGAGTTGCGCACTAGGGAAGTGGATAACAACATCGCCACTTTGCTTGAAGTACGCAATGCGTTGGAGCCGCAGCAAGTACGCGCTTTGTATCGGGTACTTTATCCCGAGCAAGGCCAGTAATCGGCTTGCTCTCGGACAAAAGCTGGTCAAACAGACGTCTCTGTGTTATCAAGGAGGGGCATGCGTTACCTCTCCGCCATCCTTCTCCTGACACCGCTATTCTCCGCTGGGCTTCGCGCACAATCAGACGAGATTTTTAGCGAGGCCGATTACGATAAAAACATGCAGCAGGTGATGGAGCCGGATCAATTTCCGGTGCTGCATCACCCACCCATGGCAACGGTGATGGAAGCTGGGCTTGAAATTGATGCCGATGAACCGGTGATTGGCTTGTTCCTCGGCGGTGAAGCGCGCGCTTATCCGATTTCGGTTATGGGTGGCATTGAGTTGGTGAACGATACATGCGGCGATATTCCTGTCGCAGTCAGTTGGTGACCTCTCTGTCAAACGGCCATCGTGTATGGCCGCACCGTGGATGGAAGAGTGTTGAACTTTGGACATGAAGGCGTGCTTTATCGAAACTCCTTTGTCATGTACGACAAAGAGACCAACTCGAAGTGGCTGCACGTTACCGGGGAGGCCTTGAAGGGCGAGTTGAAGGGTAAAAAACTGGGCTTCATTCCATCTGAGATCATGCCGTACAAGACGTGGAAGAAACGTCACCCCAAAACCGGTGTGTTGTTGGGGGAAAAGGTCAGCGGCATGATGGGCTCCTTCGTGTTGAAAGATCGGATCAAAAGTTTCGGTTTGTCGGTAGGCGAAGGGCGCGACGTCACCCTGTTCCGCTTTTCCTTGCTCGACCGGATTCCCGTTCTAGATACCACCGTGGCCGACGCTCCTGCAGCCATTTGCTTTGACCGAGAAGCTGTCTACGCAGTGGCCTTCCGCAGTCATCTGAAAGGTCGCCGCTTGCACTTCTCAGCACTTGCGATCTCTCCAGACGCCGAAGACACTCGCCCTCTGATGCGCGACGCCGAGACTGGCAGTCTGTGGCTGCGCATGACGGGTGCATGTCTCGCCGGTGAGCTCAAAGGCTCTCAGCTAGGGCAAATTCCAGCTACCGCATGGCTCGGAAACCGCTGGATGGCCTTCTTTAAGGGGGCCCGCGACGTGAAGTTGGTGGAGCTGTAAGCCAACTGGTTTCCATCTGAGCCGCCACCTAGCCGAATTCCGCTGCTACACTGGGCCACCCGCCCTTTTTACGAGGTGTCATTCGATGGCCCCAAACGGAGAAGGAGCCGGATTCATCATTCTTCCTTCTCTAGGAGTACCCAATGTCTGATCAAGAAGTTCTCGTCGTCCAGTCCAAGATTAAGGCTTACATTAAAGCCAAGTCCGGAATGTCCACCTCAGGCGCCGTTGCCGGTCGTCTTTCCGATTTGATTCGCGCTATGTGCGATAACGCAATTGCCACCGCCGAAGGTGCAAAGCGCAAGACGGTCATGGACCGCGATTTCGGAGGCGACGAGTAAGTCGCTATAAGTCCTTTCGGGCGGCTACTTTATGTCGCCCGAATTGCATTGCTGTATTTTGATTTACCGCCTTTTGCAGGTGCTAGGCGTGGCTGGACTCGCTCTGCTCTTCAGCGCTTGCGGAACTGCTCCTGTGTTGCGTCAACTAGCGCAAGGCCCCTCCTTGCGAGGACTGAGTCGGGTTGATTCCCGCACCGCTTGGGTTTCTGGGAGTGAGTCCTGCGTAGCCGTTTCGCGTGATGGTGGACGTACTTGGACCTCCCGAGCGCCCGAACTTGCGGCTGGAGATACCCTCGATTTCCGTGACGTCGAAGCCATCACCGCTGACCTAGTTGTACTCATGTCGGCCGGTTCCGGGGGGGCGTCCAGGGTTTTTCGGACCGATAACGGAGGAATTTCTTGGGAAATTTGTGCCGTCAATCAGGAGCCAGAGGGCTTCTGGGATGGAATGGACTTCTGGGATGCCAATCGAGGCCTTTTAGTGGGAGATCCGGTCGACGGCCGCCTCACCGTTCTGCGCACCGAGGACGGAGGCCGCTCCTGGAATCCGGTTCCGGCAACAGGTTTGCCGCATGCAATCGATGGTGAGTTTGCCTTTGCGGCAAGCGGGACATCGCTTGCGGTTGCTGGGGAAAAGCTAGCTTGGATTGCGACTGGAGGTTCGGTTTCCCGGGTATATCGCACGACCGACGGCGGCGAAACGTGGTCGGTTCAGAGCGCGCCTTTATCTGCCGGGACTGCCGGCAGCGGAGTCTTTTCGGTGGCCTTCCGCGACACTCAAAATGGAGTGTTGGTGGGGGGCGATTATGAACGCGAGACCCAGGTGCT
This sequence comes from Planctomycetota bacterium, assembly GCA_045047305.1. Classification (GTDB taxonomy): domain Bacteria; phylum Planctomycetota; class UBA1135; order UBA1135; family UBA1135. The sequence goes on from JASFYO010000082.1 coordinate 65,382, forward strand.
TAGCGTGGCAGCATGGACTCACGATGGTGGCATTTCTTGGCATCCTGCCGAAACCATGCCGGGCGGATATCGCTCCGGAGTTTCCTGGCATCCACGGCTTAAGTTATGGATTGCCGTTGGCCCCACAGGCACAGATGTTTCTGTTGATGGGGTTCACTGGAAATCATCCAAAAACACACTGACTGGTTTCCATTCTGTCGATGGGAATTGGATGAGCGGTGCTGGTGGGAGCACCGCTCAATTAAGGTAAGGAAACACGGATTTGGTCAGCGCTTCCCTCAGTCGCTCTACTTAGGTTTGGCGATTCCAATCACGCCATAACCAACTCGGGCGCCGGCATTGCCCGTTGGCTGGCTGCGCTGATCATCTTCGCCAGCGTGAATGATCATGCCCCGACCTAGGATGGAGTACTTGCCGCCTAGTTTGAGCTCCTCATCGAAGCGTGAATACTCAGCAACTCCACTGGCGTCGGCTACGATGTTGCCAAGATCACCTTCGTGACGCATTTTGGCAGAGGGGCCGCTGTGTTCATGATTTTCTGGGTTGTAATGGCCGCCGGCTGATTTTCCATCGGTGGTCGATAGGTCACCGTATTGATGAACGTGAAACCCATGCGCGCCTGGTGCGAGTCCAGTCAGATGTGCTTCAATGAAGACCCCGCCTTCACGTTGAGTAAAAGTGACGGTGCCGTGGACATTTTCATTTCCCTCGGTGCCTTGAATCACGCAAATGGCTTGCTTGACATTGAGGTCGTACTGGCCGTTGTTAGCGAATCCATCATTGCCGATGGCAAGCACGCAGGATCCGAGGAGAGGTGCCATGCAGGCAGCAAAGAGTGCGATTTTTTTCATTTTAAGGTTTGGTTCGAGGTTTCGAGTTCCACATGCTTGCGTCCAAGGCGAAGGGCGGACTCAGTCCAGATGGCAGCGAAGGGTACAACTGCGAGTGCAATCCTGCTGCGATCAAGAAGTTGGGAGAAGAAGTCGTACATCCAGGATACGGCGCTGTCGCCACCACGATAGACGAAAGTGTCAAGGAAGGCCTTTGATTTGTATTTCCGAGATCGCGGCACCACGGTAAAGAGAACTTCTGGTGCGGGTTTGGCGAGAGAGGTCCAGAGTGAGAACCTTGGAGAGCGGCGGGAAGTTCGGCTTCGGGGGACCAAGATTTAGGACTCATGCGCAAAATCTTGTGAGGCTGAAGGCTCTGCGTAGAGCATTCTCTGACACGCCTCTTTCCTGCTGTAACTTCCTTCACCTGGATTCCACACCCTAAGTCCCTCGGTGGCAGTTTGAAGGCTAAGAAAGAGGCCTGCTCCCCTGGGTAGGTGGCCTAAGCGGGAACGCTAATATGCCGCAATGGAATTGCTCGATGCCCTCCGTCAACGTCGGTCTGTCAAGGCTTTCGATCCTGAACACCGGCTAAGCGAAGACGAGATTCGCCATTTGATGGCGCATGTTGCTCTGACCCCGACGTCCTTCAATATGCAAAACTGGCATTTTGTGGTGGTGACCGATCAAGCGGTGCAAGATGAGTTGTGTGCGGCGTCGTGGAATCAAGCGCAGGTGAAAGATGCTTCGGCGACCATCATTTGTGCTGGCAACCTTGATGGCCATAACAACATGGAGCGCACCTTGCGTAAGGCTCCCGATGCGGTCAAAGAAATGTTTGGAGGTATGGTGCCGGGCTTTTACTCCAACGACGCCATCCAGCGCGATGAATGCGTACGCACGATTGGCCTAGCTGGCATGACCATGATGCTGCTGGCTAAGGATATGGGCTACGATTCTTGTCCAATGATTGGCTTTGATCCAGTCAAGGTCTCGGCTGCGGTCGGCTTGCCGGAGGACCATCCGCCTTTGATGATGGTCACTATCGGCAAAGCTCTCAGTCCGGCGCATGGGCGCATGGGATTGCTGGATTTGGAAGAGTTCGTGTCGATGAACCGCTTTGGCAACCACACGTTGACCGGCGCAGTCGACGACAGCTAGTCGCTAAGTAAATCCAAGCACCACAACGCCATGCCGGTGCCATAACTGCGCCCGAGCTCGTGAGAGTCGATAAAGGCTCCATCGATCTCGGGCAATGCTAGGACCAGTTCGCGCTGTTGCTGCATAAATTTGGCGCGTTGCTTGCCTTCAGGTAAAGCAACGATGGTTTGCGTGCGCACCAACATGCTGTACCAGAAAAAGAAACCGCCGTAGGCATACATGTTGGTGTGGTCGTCGTACTTGCGTGCTAAGAATAATGGCTCTTGATCGCGGAAACTGTTGCTGACGGCATGGATCAGATCCTTTTTCTTAGCTTCTCCCCAAACGAATCGAGCCAACTCGCCAACTGGCGTACGTCCGACACTCGCTTCGATTCGGGAGCTACGATTGCCGAGGTAATAGCTATACGCACCCTTCTTCGAGCGAGATTTTTCAAGTGGAATCAATCCGCGCTCCACAATTTTATCAAGATCGGGGTGCGTTACACCGTGCTCCGACGCCTGGAAAAGCGCGAGCAGGCACGAGGCCGTTACGAAAGGGTTCTCGTATTCGTGAAACCAGGAACCATTCTTTGACTGCATGCCTACCATCGCATCCACGTTATGGACTAGAAGTTCATGAATATTCGCTTCATCCCCATCCTGCAACGGACGGTCAAGCAAAGCGCAATAAAGTTGAATGCGATAAAGGTAGACCCAAATCAGTTCATCGCGATCTTCTAGGTTGAGGTTCTTATCCGAGGCAAGGAAGCTGAGGGCTTGATCCATTGCTTCCGTTGCCGCATCCTTGCCTAGAAGCCCCCGCGCATTGATGGCGGTAATCGCAGCATATACATTGGGCATGCTGTCGGTTCCACCAAAGTCATAGCGACTATCGCGCCAAGCTCCATCCTCCATTTGAGTACGTTGTAAAAAGGCAACGGCGCGTTGTTCCAGCTCCTCGCGGTCAAAGGTTCCTGCTGGAGCAAGGGTGCCAGAGAAATTGGCTGAGAGAGCTTCGGCGGGGAGCTCATCGTAACTTTCAAAGCCACGCCAATAAGGTCCATGCCCCTCTAGCTCGAGCGCTGCTTTGGCGGCCATAGGGTGTTCAGGAAATTGGTCTTGCATCTGTTGCAAGATTTCTCGAGCAGTCGATTCTTTGTGCAAGTCATGCAGGCCGGCGGCGTATAGCCACAGAGCTTCGACTTGCAGTTGTGGAGAAAGGTTTGCCAGCGCTTCAGAATAAATTTTATCACCCTTGTCGAGGGCTGGGAAAGTGCGATAAAACTGCTCGCAAAGTTCCGGAGAAAGGAGGCCCGGGAAGTTGGAAGCTACCTTGATTGAGCGCTTAAACTGCGTTTGAAACCACCCCGGATGCATGGTGCTGATGCGGTCGACCCGGAATTGTTCTTTGCCGCTAGAGCTTAGGATGAGGATTCCAGGTTCAATAAACTGAACCACCTTGAGGTTGTATTTTTTGCACAGTTTCTGGTCTGCCGCAAGTCGCAGTGGAATGTAATCCTCCTGCAACATCTGAATCATTCTCGGCCAGCTAAAAGGGCCGCCCATCATATAGCGGTCAAGCTCGGACTTGCGATCCATAAAGCTACCATCCAAGGTGTGGACGTACCAAAAGATAGGCTTATTCGCTTTCTTCGCATCTTGAACTGCGGTCTTCAAATCCGTGCGCCATTCAATTGCAGTACCGACAGAGTTCGCTTGAACGCTAGGTGCTTCGCGGATTTTTTCTACAGAGTTTTGCGCGAAGGCCCCAGCGGTGCCCACAGTGAAGCATGCTATGCCGTAAAGGACGAGAGAGTGAAGGGAATTCATTTGGCAAAGTGTTGCTGAAGGATGGCTTTTGCATCATCTAAACCGTCAGCGAATATAGGGTAGTTTAGCTTTTGGGTCTGTGAACAATGCTGTGCTGTCTGCGCATTGCCTTCGCTGAGGCCGATAACCGAGAATGGCTCTCCGCGAAACTCTTTCTGCATCTTCACGAGATGCGGCACCTCGGCCACACAAGGGCTTCAGGTGGGGCTGAAAAAGCCTAGCAAGCGCCAATTCATTTGAGGAATCCCAGAGTTGACCAGGACACTGCCGTCGACCAGCATGGTGCCGTCAGCGACTGCATGAGTGAACAGTAGGGACAAAGGCTTTCGCATAAGCGCATTATCTACCGCTGGGGAGCAAAATTACGGTTAAAGGGAGAGATTCCCATGTGTCGATAGGGAATGGACTCCGCTTTACCCTCATGCATCGAAGCCTCCTCTTCAAAACTGCCGTGTGGGCCTGCCTTCTCGTAGCAGGTACCGCTTTCATTTCGTGGTCGGAATGGAATGCTGTCCAAGACCGCATGGACCCCTTGCATCGGAAAGAAGTTTCCGAGGTTTATGCCGCGCTTTGGTCGCGTCAGGAAAGTGAGTGGGAGCGCCAGGCCGCAGATTTGGTCGGAGATTTTGGGCGCAACCAAACGGTGCAGGACTTGCTGCGCAATCACGATGACGCAGCTCTGCAGAGTGCCTTGAATTCCACTTTCGGTGGCAAGGAGCTTGATGCCTCGATCCAGGAGGTGCGCATTATCGACGCCGATGCCAAGCCGATTGCTGCTCTTGTTGGGGCGCGGCCCAAACCAGGCCAGCCGTTCTTTTTACGCGACGGCTTTGATTTGAGTCAAATCACTCAATCGCAAATTCAGGCTAGCGCATCCGGTGCGCCGGTTTTGCTGCAGCCCATTACTGACGATGCCCAAACAACTCTTGGGTGGATTGCGGTTGAGGCCGATGTCAGTGCCTTAATCGAACTTTTTGAAGAGCGTATTGGGAATACGGTGGTGGTGACCACACCGGATGGCAACGTAATCTCATCGGACCCATTGGAATTAAAGCGTCTCCAAATGATGGATTCGGAGCAAGAAGGCATCCAAGAGGATTTTGTGCATGGAGGATTCGCGCAAATCTTCCCCTTTGAGGTCTCGACAGGAATTTTAGTCCAAGTCATTGCCGATCGTACTCAGCATGCCCTAGCGCTATCTGCCTCAACACGAAGCTACATTATCACCACCGCAGGACTCGCAGTTCTGGTCCTATTTGTTGGATTGTTGGTCATTGGGAGACGTTTAGCCCACATTCGACGCCTTGCGGCACAAATGGAGAGCTCGATTGAATCCGGTAATTTTAATGCGGAGTTTCAAGACGATGGTAGTGATGAAGTGGGCCAACTGGCATCTTCCTTCTCTCGGATGTCGGCCCAAATCCGAAGCCAGATAGGGGAGTTGGAGGGGGCCACGCGCACCGCGACCAAAGCAAACCAGGCTAAGAGCGAGTTTTTGGCCAATATGAGCCATGAAATTCGCACTCCTATGAACGGGGTCATTGGCATGGCAGATTTATTGTGTCAAACCAAGATGAACGAAGAGCAGTCGGACTTTGCTGAAACGATTCTGCGTTCTGGTCAGGCACTGTTGGTCATCATCAATGATATTCTGGACTTCTCTAAGATTGAAGCTGGAAAGATTGAGTTAGAGTCGGTTTCGTTTTCCTTAGCAACCCTATTGGAAGACACGGCGGCCTCGCTAAGTTCTAACGCTGCTGCAAAGCAATTAGAGCTCTTGCTCGACATGGAAGATGGTTTGCCGCAGAAAGTGAAAGGCGATGCCGTGCGCTTACGCCAGATTTTGTCGAACCTGATTGGCAATTCCATCAAGTTCACAGAAAGTGGAGAGGTCGTCTTGCGCGTGACACAGGCTGAAGCCGGGCGTATCCGTTTTGAAGTGAGTGATACCGGTATTGGTATCCGAGCAGAAGCGCTTGAAAATTTATTCTGCGCCTTTACCCAAGCAGACGCCTCGACTACGCGACGCTTCGGAGGAACCGGCCTTGGCCTGACAATCTCTCGTCAGTTAACCGAGCTCATGGGTGGCGAGATGGGCGTCGACAGTGTTTACGGAGAGGGCTCCACCTTCTGGTTCACAGTTCGTTTGGAGGAAGTTCCAGCGGCTTCGGCAGAAGAGAATCAGGACTCTGAAGCCGATCTTTCCGGGCTGAATGCACTGATTGTGGACGATAACCGTACCAATCTGAAAGTTCTGCGCAAGCAGCTGGAAGGCGTTCATTGCGCTGTTGCGGAAGCGGATTCCGCTGCTCACGCATGGGAGCTTTTGGAGCAATCCGATGTGAATGGTTGCCGCTTTGATCGCATGGTGGTGGACTATCAGATGCCAGATGAAGATGGCATTAGCTTGGCATCGAGAGTGCGTGCCGATGAGCGTTTTGCATCCATAAAGATTGTCCTTCTTTCTTCGGTTTGTGACCGCAGTTTATTCCCGGATAACTACCATGAGGTCATCGATGATTCTATGGTGAAGCCTGCGCGGCGCCAGCGTTTGGTCGAGGCTCTGCTACATGATAAACCTGTAGCCGCGGTGTTGACGGATTCGAACAAGGAGGCGGTAACGGCCACCGACTCCGAAGCAGTTGAATCGCTACTAGCCCAAGTAGAGTCAGCACTTGCTGTTGAAGCGGAGATCCGCAATAGCGATATGCCAAATGCGATTGCGAAAGCAAAACCCAAGGCTAGCGTAAAGCAGCAGGGCTTCAAGCCGCTTGCAGGAGTGAATATCCTTCTCGCCGAGGACAACTTTGTAAACCAAAAAGTGGCGACCAAAATGCTGGAAGGCTTAGGTTGCACGGTCGATGTCGCAGTCAATGGGGCCGATGCCTGTGAGGCCGTGGCTAACAAGCACTACGATGCGGTGCTGATGGACTGTCAAATGCCAGTGCTCGATGGCTATGGAGCAACTGCAGTCATCCGTAAACGCGAGGCGGGGAAATCCCACATTCCGGTGATCGCGATGACGGCTAATGCGATGCAGGGTGACCGCGAAAAATGCCTTTCCGCTGGAATGGATGATTACATCGCAAAGCCAGTGCACCGTGGCGTTTTGGAAGACGTGCTGAAGCGCTGGTCACAGACTTAGAGCGCAAAGTATTTTCCCAAGTCGCATCTGGGGGTGCTAAATTGCGCGCATGAACTCTCAGTCTTTACATCCAGTTCTCGGTGCGGTTGTGCTCGCAGGAGTCCTGTCTTTGGCCGCATGTGGTGGTGGCGCCCCAGAGTCCGACAATGCCCAGAAGACCCTGTTTTTCACAGCGATTCCAGATCACGATTCCACCGAGCTCGAGGCCAAATTTCAGCCTGTGGCAGCCTATCTGAGTGAGCAGCTCGGTGTGCCAGTGAAGTACATTCCAACTGCGGATTACAGTGCTTCCGTAGAGATGTTCCGCAACGGAGATGTCCAATTGGCGTGGTTTGGTGGCCTGAGTGGGGTGCAAGCACGCGCTTCTGTGAGCGGTTCTCGGGCGATTGCCCAAGGCAAGTCGGATCCCGAATTCATGTCTTACTTCATCGTCAATGGCGATGTTGAGGTGCAAAAGTCAGACAGTTTTCCAATGGGCCTTGAAGGAATGAGTTTCACCTTCGGTTCGGCAAAATCTACCTCTGGACGGCTTATGCCGGAGTATTACATCATGGAAAACACCGGGCGGTCACCCAAAGAGTTTTTTGGGTCCGAAGCCTCCTTCTCTGGATCGCATGATAAAACGGCCAAGTTGGTAGAAGCCGGAACCTTCCAAGCCGGCGCGGTGAACTTCAAAACTTATAATCGCATGGTTGCAGAGGGAAAGCTCGATGCCAACAAGTGCCGCGTAGTTTGGGTGACCCCGACTTATCCTGACTACAACTGGAGTGCGCACCCGTTATTGGATCAAACCTATGGCGAAGATTTCACCAACAAGGTACAAGCTGCTTTGCTGAACATGACCGAGCCCAACCTGTTGAAAGCCATCGATCGTGAAGAAGGTCTCATTCCAGCGACCAACGAAGACTTTGAGCCGATTGCCACGCTGGCTTCTAAGCTCGGATTCCTCAACTAAGCTGCGGTTTCATTGTTCATGGATGATTTACCAGCTGCATTTCGTCTCGAAGGAGTCGATGTTCAGCTTGGTGGCAGACCGGTATTACAAAATCTCAGCTTGGAGATTCAGGCTGGCGAGCACGTTGCATTAGTTGGTCCGAGTGGTGCCGGAAAAACTAGTCTGTTACGTGCTTTTACTGGCGTGATTGGCCCGCGTAAGGGAACCGTGGAGGTGGGGGGGGTCCGCCTTGATCAGTTGAAGCCTGAAGGCCTACGTTCTTTACGTGCCAAAATTGGATTTGTGCATCAGGACCACTCTCTCGTGCCGAACTTACGCGTGTCGCAAAACGTGGTCGCCGGCCGTCTCGGCCAACGAGGGTTTTGGTCGGCCTTGCGCTCGATGGTTCGCACTCGGTACTCGGACCTAGAAGAGGTTCACCGTATTTTGGAACGGGTTGGCATCGGCGATAAGTTGTTTCAACGCACCGACTCGCTCTCTGGTGGTCAACAACAACGGGTTGCTCTCGCACGAGCTCTTTATCAGCAGCCAAGGTGTTTACTCGCAGATGAACCGGTTGCTTCGGTCGATCCAGCGCGCGCGCGGAGCCTCATTCGCTTAATGGTGGAGCTGGCGGAGGAGGATGGTTGGACCTTGGTCGTTTCTTTGCACGATCTTGATTTAGCTCGAGAGTTTTTCCCGCGCGTTTTAGGACTACGCAATGGAAGAGTGGCTTATGACGGCCCGCCGTCGGAACTTTGTGAAGAGCAAATCAAAGAGCTTTACAATCTAGAGGAAACCGAATCTGTTGCCGATGCGTGAGCGCACAGCTTTGGGAGGCAGAGTCTTCACCCGGCGTGCACGTATTCTGACTGGAATTGTTGCGGCAGGCTTTTTGGCTTTTTGGGGCTTAGGTTTAGACCCATCCGGCCTCGTTCCCAAGGGCGATGGAGCGAGTTTGGTGAAAGAGTTTTTTGCCGCCGCAATCCAACCGGCTTGGGATTATGAGCCAGGTGGGTTTGTCCCAGAGGCCGCACCACCCTTTTTATGGAAGGTAGGTCAAGGCTTGTGGGGGACTTTGGTTTACGCGATTGCTGCGATTTCGGTCTCATTCGTTTTAGGCCTCGTCCTGGGTGTGTTTGCCTCAGAAAGTTTCTGGGCCACGCGTAATAAAGGTTGGGGTGTATTGCGTTGGAGTCTTCGTTTTTTTCTTACCGCAATGCGTTCCGTTCATGAATTGCTGTGGGCGCTCTTGCTGCTGGCGGCACTCGGCCTCAGTCCCGCAGCCGCGGTTTTGGCCATATTAATTCCCTACACGGGAACGCTCGCCAAAGTGTTTTCCGAAATGCTGGACGAGGTCGACGCCACCCCTTCGCACGCACTTAGTCAAATAGGCGTCACCCAAAGCCGCGTCTTTCTATTTTCACGCCTGCCTCGTGCCCTTCCCGACATCGCGGCTTACACCTTCTACCGCTTTGAATGTGCAGTACGTTCGTCGGCGGTGCTTGGCTTCTTTGGCTTCACCACCATTGGGCTTTACCTCAAGCAATCTTTCGAGAACCTGCATTACCACGAGGTCTGGACTTATCTTTACGGATTGATCCTCGTGGTTTTAGTCCTGGAAGCCTGGAGTTCACAGTTACGGCGGAGGTTTGTGGTTTGAGTGCATCCACCGGCCAAGTACGCAAGCTTTGGGAAGAGCGTCCGAAGAGCAAATTGCTGTGGGTCTCCAGCTGGGTGGTGTTGGGCATGATTGTTATGGCCTGGGGCTTGTCGGATATCGACTTCGGCGATTTATTCAGTGCTAGGCGTATGGAAAATCTAGAAAGGTTTTGCATGCGCGCCCTGCCCGACCCCTTACGCGAAGATGGGAGCGGCGAATCGCTAAGTGCATGGGTTGGAAATCAAATGACTCTTTATGGCTGGCGCGGCATGGCAACCACCCTTGGAATCTCGGTGATGGCCATCGTGATGGCTGGAACCATTGGCGCGTTCCTGGGTGCATTCGGTGCTCGTAATCTCATGAGTGCACACCCGTTTGTACCTCATGCAACCGCTGGACATGGCGCATGTAGTCATGCCCTGGATCGAGTCGGCCAAGCGTTTCGGATTCTTTGCATCCTGTTGCGCGCGATTCCGGAATATATTTGGGCCTATCTCCTGCTTGCCATGTTGGGCGCAAGCGCGTGGCCGGCAATCATTGCCTTGGCCATTCATAACTCTGGCATCTTAGGTCGCCTTGGTGGGGAGACTATCGAAAACTTACCTGCGGAGCCCTTACGCGCTATGTCGATGGCAGGCGCAACACGAAAAGAAATCGCGGTTGCTGGAGTCTTCCCTATGGCGCTCGGGCGCTATCTGCTGTATTTCTTCTATCGCTTTGAAACTTGCGTCCGCGAAGCCACAGTACTAGGTATGTTGGGCATAGTTTCCCTTGGTTATTTCATTTTTGAAGCCCGCGCGCATGATCAATACGATGAACTGATATTCCTCGTTTTGCTTGGCGGCGTCTTGGTGATGCTTGCCGACATCCTTTCCGACCTTGCTCGTCGGTGGTTACGCCGCAGCATGTAGGATGCGCGCATGAGTTTGAAAGGCATCCGCTTTGTCGCTGTTACCCCCGACGCTGATTCCTTGGTGGAATTTTTCGGCCTCGGACTTGGCTTACCCTGCGTTGCGAAACCGCTACAAGCCGATGATCCGGACTCTCCTCAGGGGGGCCTCTTCCATGCAGGCGATAGCCGAGTCGAAATTTGGCCGGAGGGTGAGGGAATGCCTCCAGGGATCATGCTTCAATTGGAAGTCGAAGATGCCGATGCGGTTGCCGAGCACGCGCGTACTCAAGGCCTAAATCCGAAGGGTCCAATGGAAGCGCATGGCGAGCGCATTTATTACCTGCTCGCTCCAGGTGGACTGGCCATGACCTTTCAATCGAAGGTCACGGCCGAGTAAGCAGGCTGTTTAAGCGTGCGCTGTAGCCGGTGCACCAGCAGCGGCAAAGCGCTTGTCGCGATTGGCGACGAAGTGCTTGATGCCTGCCAACAAATGCGTTGGATTGAGATGGGCCTCTTCGAGAATTTCATCGCCCGAACCGCCGCTACGCCAACGGTTGTCCCAATCGGAACCCATCGCGTAATCAAAGCTGGTTTGGTGCGCGGTCCACAGCCACATCATTTGGCGTGCGCCATTGGTGATGCAGGTGCTATTGAACCAATCCTCCTTGCTCGCGACAGATTCGCGGTAAGCCTCGGACTGCAACATGAACAACTCATGACTGACAGCAGCCACAATTTTGATGTTCGGGCCATCGCCATCAAAGGCGCCATCCTTCAGCAACTTCACCACCGATGCCGAGGAGGAGGTGCCGCGTAGGAAGATACATCCGTCAGCAGGACGCGATGGATCGTAATCGCGAATCAGGTAAGCGCCTTTCGCCGCATCCATGTGCGATGCCATGCCTAAAGCCTCGCGGTCTGGGACTTCAATGTTCGGACGGGTGAGGTGAATCGCAACAATCGGCGCATCGGTCGCGAGCGCAGCAAGCAGGCAAGGGCCGACTTCATTGGGCTCATACGGGTGGATGTCCATGACCTGACCCCGTGGGAAGAACTGCGTGATACCCGGCGAGAAAATGCCGAAGTGAGTGCGCGAATCTTCTGCGGTTTCTGGACCGGAGTGACCGACCACCCAAATCACCTTGCCAAGCTTCAACGGGCTATCCTGCGCAAGTTGCGAGAACAGGCGCATCGGGCCGTATTTGAGGTAGGAGAAGCTTCCGTAGGTGGAACATGCGCCCCAATACCCAACGAAATTCTTCTCTGGATCACCGGCCATGTTGGTGGCAGCAAGACCACACATGAGGCCAGCATTGCTGAACTCCGTGATGGTGGTTGGGAGCAGCGCACCTTCCTTATTTCCCTTGCGGTCATACCAGCCGAATCCTTTCTCGCCATCCGAATCCTTGGCGAAACCCGAGATGTTGGTGCTGTCTGCAAGGTCGGCAGAACAGGCGATGACCACTGGACGGCCATATTTCTTTTTCGAAACCGCATTCAAGTGCGCACCAATCATGGCGAATCCTTTGCGGTTCGGCGCCATGGTGCCCGGTTTGATAAACACATGGTCTGGCAGTTGCGCTGGATCGGTCAGTTCTGGATCCTTGGTCGGGTCCATGTTGCTGAGGCGGAAGCCGTCGGCCTTTTCTGGAACGCTATCGCCGAGTGCAACCAAGCGGTCCGCGAGCCATGTGCAGAAGTTGTCATCGTCCAGCAAAGACATGGCAACCTCAAGGTTGTCGGAGGTCTGCTGACGGAAGTCGTCATTGCTTTCTGGACGAGGCTGATCTTGGCCGGCAAAAGAAACGTCGTACTTGCTGGCGAATTCTTGTTTGGTGTGCCAGAAGATTTCCGAGTTTGGCTTGTGCGCTGCGCCGTGCGAGGCATAACCGGTTACACCATAACCGCGTCCTTTGGTAGTTTTAAACCAAGTGCAGCGTGGTTGATCACCGGTCGCGTAAACACTGGCGAGCATCGCTTTGGTGACTTGCGCATAATCTGCGCCATCCTCAGCACCATTGGTAATCCACCCGTAAGACTCAAACCACTCTTGCGGCTCGCCATAAACCATGTCGGAGTAGGGGCGTGGGTCGATGCCGTTGTCATTCCAATCCAACAAGTAGTTGAGGTTGCCAAGACCAAGGCCCCAAGCAGTTGCTTTGGTCTCATGATGACAGCCGGCGGTGTGGCCGCCCTCGCCTTCCACCGCAAACACGCGCACTTCTTCGGCGCCAGCATGCTTCAAAGAGAGTGCGATTCCTGCAGCGACTGGAGCGCCGTGACCGGAAGGCCCAGTGTTGGCGGCGAAGATCATGGTCTTGCCTTCAGCTTCTGCGTGGCCAGAAAGCCCGCCGTTGTGACGTAAGTTCAACAAGTCTTCCCACACCAAGGTGCGCTCCTCACCACCATAAACCGCGTACTTCTTGTCGCCGGTTTTCGCGTACATTCGCCGCAGAGCTTCGTTGTAAACCGCAAGCATGGCGTAGACCACAGGAACGCAGTGGCCTGCAATCAGCACAAATTTGTCGCTGAAGGCTTTGTCCGGGCGGCGGACATCCCAACGCATGGCGCCGGATAGTGTGAGCGCCACCATGGTCTGCACTTTGGAGCGTGAACCACCAGGGTGACCGGACTGACGGAGGTTGAGCATCAGGTCGATGCACTGGTCCATCATGTCGCCAACTTTCTCCCACTGTGGGAAGTCGGCGGTAAGGGATTTCATGTCGGGGACGGGTCGGGCCATGGGGCGCTATTCTATCAAAGCAACCATAGCTTTAGCTCTTCGGGCGTCATCCAGTGAATCCCAGCAGCCGGAGCGGCTTGCAAAGTGAACCAGTAAAAACCTTCTGGCACCTGGATCTCGCGGTAGAAATCGAGGTACATCTGGTGTGCTGGGTTGCCTTTCGGCAGGTTGGCACCTTCGACACCGTCACCGTCCCAGGAATGCACTCCAATTTTCGCGCTTTCATCGTAACTGCGCTTGGTGGCACTCATGAAAAAGTCAACTCCACCTGAGGCGATCATGCCATCGGCGGCGACATGGGCCGCGAGGCCGGATTGGTGCATGAGTCGGCCTAAGCGGACCAGGGTGTCGTCATCCATGGAGCCGGGCACCTCAACCATGCGAATCCCTTTGAGATGACGGTTTTCATGTAACAGACGTAGAAACTGGGGCATCGACCAGGGGCCAATCACACCGTTCATTTCCGCCCAGTCATCAGCGCCGACCTGAAAGCTAGTGGGCTCATCTTCTTCCATGACTAGAAGGGCACGGAGCCAGCGCGCTTCGGTGGTGTAATCGGGTTTGTCGTCGCCAGTTTGGGTGATAAATTCCCGCCATTCCGCAGCACTGACTCCGCTCCCGGTCGGTTTTTGAAAATGCTCTTCCGCGAGCATCACGGCGTTTTGCGCCTCGAAGGGATCGAGTCTCTGGTCGCCATTGGTGTCAAAGAAAAGCAGAGTACCCGCATGAGCTAGGGGTTTCTGCGCGGGTTCTTGCTGGGAGCAAAGCGAAAGCAAGAAAAGGAGGATGGCAGGAAGCCCTGCGCTGATAGAAATTCGCGCCATGGTCTGATTGTTACGGCTGAATTCGGGCGGTAACAACATATGGCCCCGCGGCTCCGAGTCCTAGGCTAGCATGGATCTAGAAAGCTTATGGAAAAATTGTATTTGTGAACCTTACGTGAGAAAATCATGCTGTTATAGGGGTTGGAACACGCATGGGACGCTCCATCCTCCTCATTGAAGACGACCTTGATTTCGC
>JASFYO010000083.1:0-25828 GCA_045047305.1 Planctomycetota bacterium
TCATTTGCAGGTTTTCGGCAGCTTTCAGAGCCAGCAGAATGCGGCCACCTTCAGAGTTCAGCGCAGCCGTACGCAATTCATTGCGTAAAGCTTCCGCCTTCTCCACAGCAAGATTGCCATTTGCAGAAGAGATCATTTTTTCGGCGCCGCCCTCTGCCATGGTTTCTGCAGCGTAAACTTCAGCGGCGCCATTAATCGTCGCAACCAAAACATCGTATTCAGAACGCTTGATCTGAATACGCTTTTCCCACTCTTGATCCAAAGCCTTCTCTGCCGCAACAATCTTGCGCTCAATCAGGTTCACCACCTTCTCTTCTTCCGCGACTCTGGTTTGAGCCACATCCAGCAGAGCCTTCTGGCGCAAGAACTGCTTATCCTGCAGTTTACTTTCATACTCGGGCTGGAATGAGAAACGGCGAATCAAAATCGATTCTGCCACACAATGGAATTCAGCGAGGTCTGCAGATAACTGCGGAAGCACCTTCGTAACCAACTGCATGCGACGGTCCGTAACCTGCAAATCCTCCGAAGACAACTTCGGCAACTGATCGCGCAAAAAGGATGTGACCCGTGAATTCACGCGCTCGCGGTACTGCAACTTCAAACCTTCGGAAACGATTTGCCACGCTTCATTCGGCTTAATGCGATAAGCAATCGACACCTCGTAGGTAATCAAGTTGTTATCAGAAGTACGCACCGACAATGAATTCTCATAAGTATCCGTACTCGATGAGGTGTTCCCACGAGCGCCGGTAAAGTGAACAAAGTGAGTGGTCGCTGGTAGAAAGTGCCACTTATGATAACCACTGATTCCAAGGTGAAATCCTGTGGCGTAATCCTGATGCAAGATGCCGCCACCCCACTGGCTTTGCTTGACTCCAATCACGGCAGGGGGAACCCGCTTAAACATGATGGCAGACACAATCGGGATCAGAATGAGAATGACAAGAACGGTAACGAGCTTTTTCATTATCGATTTCCTCCATTGGAAATACCGGGGATTAAGCCCAGATGCTCAATCCTAGTTGGTGAAGGGTCACGGCGGTAAGGCACGATTTCAAACTCGATCATGGCAAACTTCTTGGCCAATGCTTCACGCACCAGAATGTCGCCGCGCGCGGCTAGCGCCTCTACCTTTGCACGCAGCCCTTCGGCCTCCTTCTGTGCCAATTCGGTCAAACCACGAGCTTTCTGTAGAGATTCACCTTCATCCGCTTGGCCTTCAGCAACCAAACGGATGCGATAGGCGTCGGCCGATTTTGTGGTGCGGACGGCATCCTTTTCGGCACTAATGCGGTCCATCTCCATGACGCCAACTAACACCTCGAACTCCGTTGCCTTGTCACGCTCAATGTCCGCCAAACGGCGCTCGCGCTCACGCTGCAACTGAATGGCCTCGGCCTTTAATTTCTCCACTTCCTGATCAGCAACTTTGCGTTGCTCAATCGCGCGCTCGTACTGCGCTTCGAAGTTTGGCTTTGGAGTAAGAATCTGCATGATGTAAATACCATGTGCATCTAACATCTCATTCAAGCGTATCCGCGATTCATCGGTAGCAATCTTTCGACTTCCCGAATCGGCAATCTCCTCGGTGGAGAAACGACCAAACTCATCCCGTAACACCGAGCGAGCATAGGACTTCACCCAGTTCTCCTTAAAACGATCTCCGGGACCAGAATCGTGCAACACGATATTTGCCTTACCCGGAATCAAGCGATACTGAATCTCTAGTTTTTCAAACCAGAAGTTCGAGCCATCCTTCGCGCGCACAGTCAACTTACGTACATGGTTGGCGGAACGGGTTTGTTCGCCCTCCATGAGGAAATTGTTTGGTGACTTATCAAACACGAAAGCTTGCGCCACAAAGGGAAGGAATATTTTGTAGCCCGGGCGGTCTACAATTTCTACCTCACCGGTGAGGTAGTTCACAATCACCGCAACCTCGGTGTCTTGCACCTCAATAATGCCGCCCTTGCCCGAAATGAAGGCGCCTACGAGCACCACCAAAACAGTCAAAACCAGCACACCAGTCACGAGTAATTTCTTATTCACTTCTGGAAGCTGAGGCATGGAACCACCGCCACCAAAATTTGGTGTTCGCGGGGGTTGGGGAGGGCGCGGGGGCTTGCCGCCGCCACCCAAGTCGGGAAAGTCAGAGGAGGAACTCATGATGTTAATTACGCGCAGGATAACGACTTTGAAGGAAGATTCCCGCAATCCTATGCTTCTCTGCATGAGTTCTCGGAATCGCCGCAAGGCACCGCTATTGCCACGCCTTTTTTTACTTGGCCTCACCACCAGCTCTATATTCAGCTTTGTCGGTGCAGAAGTCCCATGGTTCAGCCTTTTTAGCCATTTCCAGCTCTATTCCGCTGCAGCCTGGCTGGTTTTCTTACTCCTCTTCAAGTTCCTACCCGCCTTCCCACGTGCCTTTTGGCGCCCCCAACGGATTCCCATCTTGGCGTGCTTTTTTCTGTTCGGGCACCTCCTTTTTATCGCCAGTCTTTGGCTGCCAGGCTCTGCACCAGACCTCGAATCTCCAGATAAGGTCGACATCGTGTGGTTCAACATGATGTTCAAACCCACCGCCCTGCAGCAACTAGAAGATATCTTGGCCGACGACTTGCCGGATATCATCGCTTTGGGCGAAATTGCCCCCAAAACAGAGGTCAGCCTACCTGGTTACCCCTATCAGTTGCGCTCCGCCAAGGATTACATTCTCATCGTTTCCAAGTTCCCGTTGGAAAGAGCAAAGCTCGTGCAGACGCCAAGCCGTGGGCGCGAACAGCCCAGCGCAAGAGTGGTGGTTGGCCGCCGTCGCTTTGACTTGGTAGCGGTGCACATGCGGCAGCCGGTATACCCTTCGCACTACCAGGAAATGCAGGTCATTGCAGAAACTGCCTACAAGGTCGACCAAGCGATTTTGATTGGCGACTTCAACACCACCGTTTGGTCGGCGGAATTCCGCCGTCTGTGCCGCGATGCGGACTTACAACATGGGCGCCAAGGCCGCGGCATTCTCAACACTTGGTCGCTCGGTCCCAGACGTTGGATACCTTTGCCGATTGATCACATGTTGTACAAAGGCGAAATTGAAATGACCGACTTTGAATTAATGGATTGGACCTACAGCGATCACCGCCCCATTCGTGGGAAGTTCCTCTTAGGTGGAAAACGTCAGCGCAAGGCTGCGAGCAATCTCTAGCGGATCGCCGCCTTCTTTCATGGGAATTTGAACCATCCCTGGGAAAGAACGTAACCACGTCATTTGGCGTCGGATCAGAACGTGCGTCTTAGTGATGCCTTTCTGCACCGCCTCTTCCAAACTACATTTACCATCTAGATAATCCAGGATTTGGCTGTAGCCAATCGCCTTGGCAGCAGTGCGTCCGAATCCTCCGCCAGCGCGAATCGCTTGCACTTCCTCAAGCAAACCAGCAGCAAGCATGGTTTCAAACCGTTGCACCACCCGCGCACGTAGAGTTTCGCGTGGCCAGTCTAAAAGCGCAACCGGAGCGGTCACAGCGCACTGCACTTGCCACTGCGATTGCCAATCACTCAAGGCCTTTCCAGTTTGACGATAGGTTTCTAAGGCACGCTGCAGGCGACGGGTGTCGTTTCGATGAATGCGTTCCCACGCTGCAGGGTCAACCCGCAAAAGCTCGGCACGTAAGGCCTCTACCTCTCCTCGCTGTAAGGAAGCCTGGATTGCATCACGGATATCCTGCGAGGCCTCGGGAACTTCCAGCAATCCAAACATGAGAGCCTTGAACCACATTGTGGTACCACCGACATACAGCGCTGCTTTTCCGCGGGCGCACAAATCCTTTTCGACTGCGGTTGTGGCGTCTAAATAATGCTTAACCGAGAAGTCTTCGGAGGGGGCGACCACATCAATCAAGTGGTGTGGCACGGTACCCCGCTCTTCATGGCTAGGCTTCGCGGTACCGATATCCATACCCTGGTACACCAACATCGAATCTAAGGAAACGATTTCTGCGTCTAACATTCCTGCCAAGGCCAAAGACACACTGGTTTTCCCAGAAGCCGTCGGCCCGAGTAAGAAATAACGCTGCACTTTAGGCCTCTTTAGCCTCCGGAATCAGTACTGCCACCGCAGACCGCTTCGGGAGGAACATTTCCTCGGCACGGGCGACTACTTCTTCAAACTCAATCTCACCCAAGATATCGAGTGTTGAGAAAGGCGCGACGCGTTCCAACATAGCATTCAGAATGCTGCCAGCCAGAGCGCTCGGAGTTTGCAAGCCGCTTACCAAGCCTCCCCAAGCTGCACGTTTCAGACGTGAGAAATCCGTTTTGTTTAAGCCTCCTGCAACAAAATCAGCCGCCGCCTTGCGCACGACTTTGACAAAGGCCTTAGGGTCATCACACACGCCCGAAACGATGACGTGCCCCCAATCCTTATCACTTGACCAGTAAGCATTGAAGCTATCGTCGATATCCCCATTCCGATAGAGGCGTTCATGAGTCTCGCTGGAAGAATCAAACGCCAAATCCAAAACAAGACTACTCAAAACGCGTTGGCGCAAACGCGCACGACCATCGGCTAAACCCGCCGGTTCACGCCAACCAATCCATACGTGTGGGCGGGTGACGGAAAACGGTTTTTCCAACCACGCCTCTGCCGGCAACGCACGCTCTTGCGGATAGAGTTTTTCCGCGAGTGGACCATCCGGTGCATCGAGCAAATTCTCTAAGCGCCGCAACACCTTGTCGATATCGAAATCTCCGGTGAGCGCCAAACGCATCGCACGCGGACGATAGAAACCATCGAAGCACGCCTGTAGTTCCGCGGCATTGATTCTACGCACATCCTCCACCGAACCACCTGGTTCGATGCGGATTCCATGATTCTCGTATAGGGCTTCGTGCAGTAGGAAGGTACCGCAGAATCCAGGATGATCGCCATACATGCGCACTTCCTGCTCAATGATGCCACGCTCCTTGTCGACGCGTTCATCGGTGATGATTGGGTGCTGCACAAAGTCCACCAGGACCTCCAGGCAATCTAAATAATGATCGGTGGTGGTGAAATGGTAGTTGGTCGTACGGAAGGAAGTGCCGCCATTGAACTCAGCGCCTAAACGTCCAAAGCGATCAAAAACTTTGTCTTCGCGCCCTTCAAACAACTTATGTTCGAGGTAATGCGCACTCCCGGAAGGCACTTCCACCACCTCTCCCGAAGGCATGCGGAAACGCATATCAGTGCTACCAAAGCGCAAACCAAAGTAGCCACTTGCCGTGGTAAATCCTGGGGTGCGGCACAATGCGATATCAACGCCATTGCTGCTACGCGCGAAAGTAACCTCTTCACCCGCTTGCTCGTGTTTCAACGTTTCGAGAATTTTCATGCTTTCACCAACTCTGCACTAGGCGCCAAAAGGTAAACCGAATCTGCCTGGAAGCGACGTGCCGCCTCTGCGATTTCATCTGGCTTCAAATCCTGCAACATCTCCGCCCGTTGCGCTGGCGTCCGCCGCAAACCGGCCCAATGTTCACGCAAATGATAATTCGCCAAACGTGCACCGGAATCGGAGAGTCCACGCAAGCGATCGAGTCGGTTGACTAGCGCAAACTGGATTTCCTCGGCGGTGGGACCGTTCTCCTGCAAATCCTTCAGTTGCGTTTCCACTTCGCCGCGAACTTCCGCATAAGCATCGGCATCGATGCCTGCAGACACGGTCATTAATCCTTTCTGCGAACGCAACATGGAGTAAATGCCGTACGCCAGCGACTTTTCTTCCCGCACCACGCGGAAAAGACGGCCGTGGGCGCCGCCACCTAAGATGCTGCACGCAAGGCCAAGCGCTTCATGCGCACGCGGCGTTTGCGGCTGCTCAAAGCGGTATCCATAGTGAAACTGCGCCTGCTCCATAGGCAGCTCTTCGCGAAACTCGCGAAGTTCTCCGGGGGTCCGATGCACGATTTCTGGAAGCGCTGCAATCGGTGCGCGGCGGCCGAACCAATCTTTGAGCCAGGTTTCAACCAGGTCAACGTCGCAAGGGCCAACCACAATGCAGGTGATTTTGGCTTGCTTTAATAAGTGAAGGCGCGCGGCTTCGAGGGCGTCGGCAGTGAGGTCATGAACCGCTTGCTCGGATTCCCAAGGCAACAAACCGTAGGGCTCACCATCGCACATCTTTTCTAGAAAGCGCTCTTCGGCATAGGCCGAGCGATCATCTTTGCGTTCGCGGATTCGTTTCAGTGCCGAGCTGCGTTCTCTTTCCAGAGTTTCCACATCAAATGAGGAGCCGTTGGTGCCGCGCCGTGGCTTATCCAAAAGGCCTCGGGCGAGCCCCAGTAAGCGTGGCTGAACTAACTCTTCTGGTGGCAAAAAACGATCGCCCACCCAGCCCAGATTCATCGTCACCCGGTGGTATTCCATGGAACGATCGGCATAGAGAGAGCAGTTTGCCCCGTACAGGTCTTGCAAGGCGCGTGTGACCTGCAGTCGGCTGGGAAGGGTGTCGGTGCCTTGAGTTAAAACTTCCGCGAGCAGAGTCCGTGCAGCACGTCCCCCGTCCAGAGGAAGGTCGAATGTGAGGCTCAGCTGCGCACGCTTAAAGCGCGGCTCGGGCAAGCATAAAAGCTCAACCCCTTCCGCTGGCTCACGGAGTTCAGGAATGGTCTGCAAAAAGCCCATGTGTTGCGTATCCTATTCTGTCGCACCGGATTCCCATGCTGTTTTGCCTACTTAGCCTGCTTCTTTTTCAACAACCTGCTCCTGTTGAGGTGCCTGAGGTTGTCGAACCCCCTATCGAGCCTCAAACCGAGCTTGTCATGCCCGCCATCGAAGCGGCCGACCCTGCGCAAGAAGCCGCCGAGTTGCTCCAAGCTGTGGCCGAGGCCCAATTTCCTAGCAAAAAGGGCGTTTATGTCGACGGCCTGAACATGAAGGTGCAAGCGAATCAGCTGGGTGAGCATCCGCGCCTAGTGGAATTCAATGTGTTTTACACCACCGTAGGCGGCGAGGAGTTGGAGCTCATCATTGATGACCCGGACCGCGGCGGACGTGTAGCCAAAGGCTTCTCCGGCCGCGACTATTGGCTGAGTGAAGGCGACAACAAGCGCTTGACCTTATCCGGCCACGAGTACACCAAGGACCGCGAAGCTATCGATGAAGCCATGCAGCTGTGCTCCGATTTGCTGCTCTTGGTCGACCTGCGCAGCTTAATTCGCTACGACTCGCCGCAAGGACTCAGCACTCTTGAAGACGGCACGCGGATTGTGTTTGGCGCCAAGCAACTCAGTGATGGATTGCTGTGGGATTATCGCCTAGCGATTCCTGGCGACAGTTTGCAGCCCTCCTGGCTGGAGGTCCAACACGTGACTGCCGCGAAGCTCGATGCCGATGGCGTTGAAATCGAAGCACCTCAGGTGCTTTATCAACGTTTTGAGATGATTGCCTACAAACGCTTCGCCGGACGCAATGTGGCGCAAGGCATTCGCGTTTTTAACTCCAGGAAGAGCACCATGCCGGATCAGAAGATCCTGCTGGAGCGCTTCACCTGGAGCAGCCACTGAGCTGTTAACGCCGGTAGAAGGCGCGTTCCAGATCTTCAATCGAGAGAAACACGCGCACTGGACGTCCGTGGGCACAAGTGCGGTCTTGCGGCAGGTGAGAGCCGCGCTTGATGAGATCCTCTAAGGCCGTGGCATCGAGGTGGTCCCCTGCCATGACCGCGCCACGGCAGGACATGGAGAACAACATCTCTTCCTGGATTTGGTCCGGCGAGGCTTCTCGAAAGCTAGACGCGATATCGAGTAAATCGCGCACCAGTTTTTCCGGGTGCAATCGAGTCAGACGCGCAGGGATTCCACGAATCGCGAGGGTCGTCTCGCCAAAGGCTTCAATGTCGACCCCTAATTTGCGGAAGGTATCCGCCTTGTGCAACAGCAAGTCCAACTCCGTGCGCGACAAATCCACCAATGATGGCACCAACAAAGGCTGCATGACTACAGCGCCATTTTGCAATTCCTTGCGCAGCTCCTCTAAGTTGACTCGTTCATGCAGTGCATGTTGATCAACGATTTCCACGCCACCGGCAACGGCACGAAAAAGAAAAGTATTGGCAACCGAAAGGAACTGGCCTTTGCCGCGATCTTCCGCGGCGACTTCCATCGGCAAATGCGGAGTCACTCCCATCGGCAAGGGGTCCGTTTGCAGGTTATCGGCACGTTGCCATGAGGGTGCAGGAAAGGAGCGTCCCTCTTGCATACTGCTAGAACCCACGGCGCCAACCGCACGCGTAGCCCATGGCGCCGAGGCTAGGCCTCTACGCAGAGTATTGACTACGGTTCCAAAGACTAATCGATCGTCGCGAAAACGTACTTCCGTTTTTTGCGGGTGCACGTTGACATCCACTCGATCAGGATTGATGTGCAGGGAGAGAAAAAGGGTGGGGTAATGTCCGATGGGGACAAACTCCTTCACGCCTTCGCGAACCGCACGTAAAAGCCGTGCATCGCGAACCCAGCGTCCGTTGAGGAACAAATGCACCCTGCGCGCATCCCTTCGAGCGCTTTCAGGCGGCCCAATGCGTGCCAAGCAAGAAAGAGGATCACCTGGGGCATCAATCTCCACCATGTTTTTGGAGAGGCCTTTACCAAACACGGCAGCGCAACGGGCTTCTAAATCATCTTCCGCATGCACCTCAAAGGTGAGCTTGCCATCGTGCTCAAAGCGAAAGCCAATGCCTTCGTGGACCAAGGCCAAGCGTTCCACCCAGGCTTGCGCATGCGAAGCCTCGGTCGATGCGCGTTTCATAAATTTCCGTCTGGCTGGCAGCTCTGCAAATAAGTCTTCGACCAAGAACCGCGTGCCTTTGGGCGAGGAAGCTTCATGCAGTTCTCCAATACGACCGAAATTCACTTCTAACTCGGTGCCGACCCGACAATCATGCGGGCGAGAAACCACCTTCAAGCGCGCCACAGACGCAATCGAGGCCAAGGCTTCGCCACGGAATCCTAAGGAGGCAATGGCTTCCAAATCAGAAGGCACGCTCAACTTCGACGTTGCATGGGAAGTGACTGCTAACAACAAGTCTTCCGCTGCAATGCCGCTGCCATTGTCTCGGACTTCAATTTTGCGCACGCCGCCCTCTTCGAGCGAGACCTCAATCCGAGTGGCGCCGGCATCAATCGCGTTCTCCACCATCTCCTTGACTACGGAGGCTGGGCGCTCCACCACTTCGCCTGCAGCAATTTGGTCGATGACAACCGGGGCGAGCCGATGAATCCGACTCATGCTTGCCTCCTGCGTAAGGTACGAAAGGCAAGGAATTCAAGCGCAGCGGTGCTATCTCTCCAGCCCGCCATTTTCACGTTGGTTTCTGCCTCAACCAATGCAGATAAAACTTGATCTAAATGTTGTTCATTCGCCACTTGCAAACGTTTCTCCATACGACGCACCACCGGCATACTCGGGCGTGATCCCACCGCGGTAAGGGCATCTTCCAAACTACGTCCGGATTGAACTTGCTGCAAAACGGCAACGGTCTTTTTATGTTCCCGTGTCACCGCCCCCACAATCATGCTGAAGGCATCTCGTGCGCTCACCCGACGTCCATCCCAGGAGCGCAATCCATGACGTGAAAGTTGTCCGATGAGGCGCAAGGTTTTAGCACCATCTCCGGCAAGCACGGCGTCGGCAAAATCGAAGGCGGAACCTTCTGCACTTTGCGCTGCCACCTGACGGACTTCCTCTTCGCCAATACTGTCGGTGCCGAGCATGCTGAAATGCTCGAGTGCCTGGATCAGGTCATTGGGACGTGCGCCAGCTAGCTCAACCAGCAAACCAGACGCACCACGCTGTAGTTTCAATTTGCGCACCTGCGCTTCCATGGCTACGAACAGTGCGGCTTCACTGGCATCTGGGTCCGGTTTCCACGGCGGCGGATCACCATACAAGCCGCGAAAACGCACCTTCTCAATGCCCTTCTTCCTGGTGGCGGCCAAGGCTTTCATACCTTTCCCAGTATTGCCAGCGGCTTGGATCACCATCCATTCGGGACCATCGGCGCTGGTGGCTGCTGCAAGAATGGCCTCGGCCAATCGCGGCCACTTGTTCAGCGCTTTCGCGGCACGTCCCAGGATCAAGGCTTGGCGACTTGCAAATAAGGATTTCGATGCAAGGAAGCCCGCTAGCATTTCTGGCTGAAAATCAGGCGAACTGGCGTCGATATCAAGCAAATCAAGGCCTTCTTGAGCGCGGCCATATTGCCGTGCCGCGCGTAAAACTTGTTCTCCAAACCACACCTCTTCCTCACCGGAAGTTGGTGGTAGCACTAAGAGGCAACGCGGCGCTTCGCCTTGCTCTAAACGCGAACACCACTCGCGGCAGGTTGTGCCCGGGTCGGCTGCTCGTTTCTTACGCGTGGCGGCGCTCATGTGTCTAATTTAAGCATCCACAGGTCAAGCCACAAGGCCAGGAAGAAAACCACGCCGACCCACGCGTTGACACGAAAAAAAACCATCGGCACGTTCCGCAACCGGTCTCCGCGTAGGAGCCAATGCTGAAACAGAAACACCGCGAGAACCACGCCAAGCCCAACCTGGAAGGCCACGCCGGCACTTAGTAAACGGCCAACCTCGATCCAAGCCAATAAGGCGAGGGCGTAACACAGCATCGAGGCCATGCGGGTGGCACGGCTACCAAAGCGTGCAGGGAAAGAATGGAGCCCTTCGCGGCGATCATGCTCTACGTCTTGCAAGGCGTAGAGTAAATCGAAGCCGGCTACCCAGGTCAAAACGCCTGCCCCAATCCACAGCGGAATCACCCAGTCGCCATCAAAGTTTTTAGCCACTGCTAGCCAAGCTCCTGCGGGTGCGATACCAAGGGCAAGGCCCAAACCCAAATGGCAAAACCAGCCGTAATGTTTCAGTCGGGAATAGCCGAGCAACACACCGAGAACCGGCAAAGAAAGCCAACCACAGAGAGGCGACAACCAAGCTGCACTGGCCACAAAAGCTAGGCTGCAAATAGCGGTAAAAGCCCGTGCATAACGCACGCTTAAGCTTCCAGTGACTAACTCGCGATTTGCGGTGCGAGGGTTAGTCGCATCGATATCACGGTCGACGACGCGGTTAAAGGTCATGGCTGCGCTGCGCGCTGCAACGGCTGCAATCAAAATCCCAATCAGGTCTCCAAAATCTGGCAAGCCCTGGGCGGCAATCCACGCGCCCGACAATGCGAATGGCAACGCGAACAGCGTATGCTCAAACTTAATCATGCGCATGGTGGTGCTGAATGAATTCATTGCTGCACTCCTTGGCCGCCATCCCAGGCTGGAATCGAATCCTGTGCGACTCCACAACAAGCAAGGATTTTGGCGCAGAGGTGGTTCACCAGGTCATCGATGGATTGCGGGCGAAAGTAAAAGCCAGGCGATGCTGGGAGCACCGTGGCCCCGGCCCAGGCAAGGCGCGAAAGATGATCTAGATGCAGGCGTGACAAAGGCGTTTCACGCGGCACCACCACCAACTTTTTGCCTTCTTTCAAGGCGACTTGGGCAGCACGCTCAATCAAATTGGAGGCCGAACCATGTGCAATTCCACCTAAGGTGCTTAAGGAACACGGGACTAAAAGCACCACATCGCCGATGGCAGTTCCCGAGGCAGGAGGCGCCCCGATATCGCGATGCGACCACAGATGTATCCCTTTGGGATCCACGCCAGGCTCAAGCAAAACCGAAGGGCAATCTTCTAGTTCAATGGAGAGCTCTTCGCGCAAAACGCGTCGGGCTGCAGCGGAGTAAACCAGGTCGACCTGAACTCCCGCCGCATGCAGCATTTGCAGGCAACGTCGCGCGTACACGGCACCGCTGGCACCACTGACTCCGAGAAAGACTCGGCGCGCTGAAGGAGCGTTGACAGGCATGTTAGGTCAGGAGGTAGAGGGCGTCGTAAGCGAAGTGGGCATAAACCGCGACCGCAAGGCCTCGAGTCAGGAACAGGAGTCCAAATGCCACTCCAGCAAGCATACGGAAGCCGAGGACATCGGCTTGAAAAGCCTCTGCATGGCCGTTCCATCCATGCGCCATTGCAAATGCGGCCGAGGACAAGAGCACCGCCAAAAGCAGCGAGAGTCGGGTGGCGGTCACCTCTCCGGCAACATGACGGAACAGGAAGTTCAGCAAGAAAGCTCCTGCACCTACGCCCAGCCCGCGAAACAAAAGCTCCTCATAAACCCCAGCTCCAGCTGCTACAGCGAGATGGTGTACCACACTTAAAGATGCAACATCAGCCTCGGCACCTTGAAAAATCAACGGACTTGGCTCCAGCGGTAGCCACTGGGTGAGCTGCGAAAGCCCCGGGCCAAGTAATAACGCCCAGCAAAGCCCCTCCATGAGAATCATGGCGCTCGCCCCGGCCCAAGCAAGTTGCAATTGCCGAATGCGACCAAGTGCCCAGAGCAGACCTAAAACCAAGAAACCCCAAAGTGCCGCGGTGCCAATTCCACCCATTTTCTGCAAGGTGGTTTCCACCAGGAAAAAGGAATCTACCGCGGTGTGAGCGCGACCAAATAAGTGAATCAGAACCAGCGGCAAGAGAGCGAGCAAGGTGACCGCGGGATCACGTCGGGCTTCGCCTAGGCGATGCATCTCTGACTTAGTCAACGCGTTCTCCAATCAGTAAACGGGCCACCCCACCAGTGAGTGGTTGGTTGCACACCACACGGAATCCAGCCTCTTCCATCCAGGTGGAGAACGTGGCAGGACTCGCAAACTGATCCACACTTTCCGGCAGGTAGCGATAAGCGCCGGTGCGTCCAGCACGCACCACTTTGGCCAATAATGGCAAAACATGCAGGAAGTAAAAACGAAACATGCCACGCCAGAGTGGATTAGGAATAGGGAAAAATTCTAGTACCGCAATTTGCCCTCCCGGCAATAGCACTCGGTGACATTCCTTCAAGGCTTTTTGCGGGTCCTCAACATTGCGTATACCGAAAGCAATACTCACTGCGGAGAACTGTCGCGCAGTAAAAGGTAATGCTTGTGCATCGGCTTGAATCCACGGAATGCTTTGCGCAGAAGATGGCTTGCGCCGTTGCGCAACGGATAGCATCGGCAAGGTGAAATCAGCGGCGCAAACTTCTGCGCCACTTTCAGCAAATGCAAACGCAAGATCTCCTGTACCACAACATAGATCCAAGACCGAAGCCCCATGGGGCAACGCGAGGCGGTGGATCAAACGCTTTCTCCAAGAACGATCGATACCAAAACTCAATAGGCGGTTCAGGAAGTCGTATCGCGGGGCGATTTCACCGAACATCGCCTGGATTTCCTGGCCAGGAGGGGCAGACATGCGCTGCCATTCTCCCCTATCCAAGTGGCTGGGTAAAGCCGTCCATCAAAAAAGGTACGGCGCCTCCCGTTAAGAAGATGCCGTACCTTGGAGCAGGACGAATCCTGGCTTACTGACGCCAGTAATGAGCAAGAACAGACACGCCTGGCACGCGGATTGGACTCACATTTGGCAATGTCAAGCCAGTCCGCAAATCCAAAACATCCACTAGCCCAGTCGAGTTGGCTGCAAACAGGTACTGCACGAAGGATACCGGTGCATTCGGCCCCCGGTGCATTCCTTTACCAGAGTGAGGCACAAAGCCGCCGATGAGTGCTGCCAAGGTTTGGGTGATATCGCCTTGGTTAGACAAATCATCCAACGCCAAATCGATGATGGCAGAAGACGAAAATCCGGAGTACTGAATTTGAATCTTCCAGGTTTTGTCGCGGCGGTTAGGGTCAACCACTTGCCCTGGCGGAATACGGATGGAAACAGCACCAGTCGGCGCATTCTCCAACCAAATTACGTCGACAAGACCTTGGCCGCCTTCCGAGTAGGCCACAAAAACACCGTGCTGATTGCTACCTGGATCCATCATGATTGCCGATGGATTCGAAAAACCAGAACGGCCATCCAAGTCTGGAGCTCCTACGAAGTCATCAAAACCAATGCCCTGAATTCCATCAGGACCAGATTCAAAAATGTTCATGGCTCCAGAAGCTGAAATCACATAGGCGTAGTAAAGACCAGAATTGAACCCGAAGTTATTCGCCCGGTCTCCAACAGCAAGGAACCTAGGGTTGTCAACACCTGGGATGATTTTGCGGATGTTGAGACCAGCACCAGAAATGATCGCCATGGAATCGGAGCGTTCACAAATCACCAAAATATCCTCACCATCTGGCTGCCAGACAACTTTCGTAGGGCCTAGGCCTGTACGGTTGTTTGGAATATCAACCAAACTGGTTGTTTTAACCACCTGATGGAAAGTTGGCGAGTTCGGGTTGGTATCGATAAAGGTAACCGTATTCGGGCCGTTATTCGACACAGCAAGCATGTCCAAGTCAGGAGCAATCCCCATGTCCCGTGGACTCGATACAGGAATCCTGGCAATCACATTCATCCGGTTGCTATTCAAAACCACAACTTGTTCGCCTGCGGCATCTAGGACATAAAGGAAATGTCCAACTTGTTGACGCAAGGTGAATGCCGGACAGCCCGGTTGCGTTGGCGCAGGACCATAGAAAGCAACACCTTTGTATACGTCTTGCTCCGTCAGCAGCCCAGAAGGCTTACTGCCGGTCAAAGCATTACCAAAGGCGTCTCCGTTGGTAATCAAAAGGTTGGTTGGCCCGGTCTGAGTTGGCTCCTCCGTCTGGATCAACGGCGAGAAACAAGATGGCGCTAACTGAATGCGAGGCGGGTTCGGGTGCGGTGCTGTAGAAATGCTGTTGCCTTCTCCAGTGCCTCCTAATGGGTGCGTCTGGAATGCAGCGTTGGCACACAAGTTTTGACCACCGGAGAGACATTCAAAGTTATTGAATGCAATATCCAACGGGTGGCCCAGCATCATGTCAATGACAGTTCCGACCTCATCGGTGGTGACCAATTGGGTGCGTAAAGTCGAGTCCTGTGCGAGAGTAAACACACCGCGGGAACCGCCAGCCAAAGACGTGGTATCCGCCGAAAGCGGTGGGAAGATACCTGGTACAGCAAGGTTCGGGTTAAAAGGGAACTTAGAGATGTCGCCAGCGACTGGTACCCCATCCACAATGGTTACGTTGTAGAACGGATTACTCGAATCGTGAGTCGGATCGCCGGTGCCTTGTCCAAAACCATCAAGGTCGATGACACGAATACCACCCGTGGTTCCACCCCCGTTCGAGGCTGCAATAATTGCACCTGGAGCGACGGGCACGTTGACTAAGCCGGGACATGCGGAACCGACCGAAAAGTCCACCTTAGAAAACTCTTGCGAAGAACCATCATTGTTCAACGCCAAATCCACTGCCGAGTTATGGAAGTAAGTGACCGTCGCCTGGGCTTGCGCACCGAAAGGATCGCTTCCTGGAAAACTCACGACCGGAGTCACGATGAACTCGGTGAAGTTGAATGGACTAACAGGCAACACCGTGTATGGGAGTTGAATGGTTGAGCCCGGAGGTGGGGAGCCTGGAGCGACTGGTGGCAAAAACTCCACCGTAAACTCATTGGAAAGTGCCGGTGCCACCAAGCTTGGAAGTGGACCAATTGAGTAAGGCTGACAAGCTTCATCGAAGCTGAAGCGAATCTCCTGGTCACAAGGTAGGTCCGAAGAAAGATCCTTTGGAACCGTCACTGGAACACCGCCGAGGCCATCAAGCAGCGGAGAAGGAGGAATCCCATCAAAGGAGACTTGGGAGGTTCCCACGCCGCCCTGAGCGAGAAAACGACCGTCCGAGCTACGCACACCACCAATGATGGTCCCAGGGCCGGAACCGTCTTCCGCTCCCTTGATGACCACACGGATCACGCGATTCTCAGGGAAGGACTCATAGGTGGCCAGGTTTTCGTCCGTGTCGACTACGAAGACGAAAGTGTTAGGGCTGATTAAACCACCAGAGCCAACGAAACCGCCATTGACGACTCCATTTTCACTGTCGTCGGTTCCTGGAAAGCCGATGCCAGGTTGGGAAGTCGTGCCATTTCGGGTTACGGTTTGGGCGTTGACACCATTGTTGCCATTTTTGCGAACCCAACGCTCTAGGGTTGGGCCGGTACCGAAGTAAGTTTGACCGTTGATGAAACCGCGCCCTTGCACCGGTTCACTTTGCCCAGTTGCCTGGTCGTAAGCCACCACGGTGATGGCGCCGGTCAAGCCATTGTTGGCAAGGCCAGCAGCCGTTTTATCCAACACCGAGTTACGCGACAAAGAGCGCGAAAACTTAACTGCAACGAAGTGGTTTCCAGTTTGGTTCGCAGGATTGATCGATGCCACTGGCCATGCGGACGGCGGGCGCACTGGGTTCAACACCGTTGGTGGGTTGTTCAGTAAATCATCGATGGTACGGATTTCGACTAGCTGCGCAGTTGGTAAGCCAGAAATCGGATCAGCAACAGGTACCACGTAGGGCAACAAACGCCCGAAGCCGTTAGTGACCTCAAGGATGTTCATCGTATCCGAGGTTGCGTAGGGATCGCTATCCAGTGGGCTAGCGCCCTGGTCTAGATTGAAACAGGAAAAGGAACTCGCCAAGGTGGCAAGTACCAGTGTTCTCGTGAAGAGGCTTCGACTCATGGGTTTTTAACTGGGGCTAGACAGCGTCCGGCACCTAGGTGGGGCAACAATCATGCCAAAGCCTAGGCGGCCTGGCTAGTCCCGCTTTTGGTGAGTTTGGCAGCATTCCGGGCGGAAACGCACACCGAATCTCTAGGACCACCAGATTGTAAGGGCACGCGGGACTCGATTGCGCTCAACTCCGCCATAAAAATCGCCTCCACCCCCAATTGCCGTTGCGAATAGGCCCACATCCCTACCACCCGAGCACAGAATCTCCTTTGTGGTGGAATTCAACGTCGTTACGCGGCAAAATCAAGTCCATGGACTCCTCTTCCACCTTCGACGCGAAGCTCGCAGCCAGTAGTGAGCGCGAATTCGAGCGAGGGCTCCAACCTCAGGACTTCTCAGAGTTCTTAGGGCAGGAATCGCTACTAGAGCCACTTCGGCTTATGCTCAGGGCGGCGTCCCAACGTGAGGAATCTCTCGAACACCTTTTGTTCACCGGGCTTCCAGGGCTTGGGAAAACATCTCTCGCACTCGCGATGGCGAAGGAGTCTGGCCACCCACTCAAGATGACCAGTGGCCCTGCCCTCACCAAAGCTCGAGATCTGGTCGGAATTCTGAGCCAACTGGAGCCCAACACTCTGCTCTTCATCGATGAGATCCACCGCCTCCCCACCGAGGTCGAAGAATATCTTTATGGAGCTATGGACCGCTTCCAAATCGAGTGGACCTTCGATAGTGGTGTCCACGCACGCCTGCTGAAACTAGATTTGCAGCCGTTCACTTTGATTGGCGCAACCACCCGCGAGGCTTTGCTAACGCCTCCTTTCCGTTCGCGCTTTGGTCACCACCTACGCTTTGAGCCCTACTCCGATGATGCGCTCGACCTCATCCTCCACCGCTCCGCGAAATTACTAAAAACGGAACTGGATGCCAAAGCGTCCAAACAACTAGCGCGTCATGCACGTGGAACGCCGCGCTTCGCCAATCGCCTCTTACGTCGAGCGCGCGACATTGCGCAGCTGGAAAATCAAAACAAGATCGACCACGAAGTTATTCAACGCACCTTCGATTTATTGGAAATCGATGCGCGCGGATTGGAGCGCCCTGACCGACACGTACTGCAAGCTTTGGCCAAGGCTAAGGGCGGTCCGCTTGGGCTAAAGAATCTAGCGGTTGCAGTGGAAGAAGCAGAAGACACTTTGGCCGACGTCATCGAACCGTGGCTCATGCGCCAAGGCTTACTGTTGCGCACTCCTCAAGGACGCATGTTGAGTGAAGAAGGCTGGCGGGTGCTCGGACTGGAACCACCCGCCGACGGCACGGAATCAGGAGTATGAGCCCACTGGCGAAGCGCCTTAGCATCACCATGGTGTTAGTCGCCACGTTTTGGGGTATGGGACATCTGCTTGATAACCCCAATCCGGTTATCGAAGATGAACTCACTGTTGCGCCTTTGCTGAATCCGGTGATTGAGGTGCGATTAATGTCTTTAAGCGGGTCCGAACCAATCCCGATGCAAATTGCCGGACATTGGAAAATACTCGATGGCACTAAACCTGACCGCCCCATCCTGCACAGTGTCAGTGGTGGATTTGAAGGCAACTTATTCATCGATCCAACCGGGCCACAAATTGGAGCTTTCCGCACCAACCGCGATCACGTTGTGATTACAACCGAAGCAACTGAAGCGTTATGGCTAAACACCTTTCTGTATCCCGGCAAGCTGCATATCCGCACCAAGCGCGAAAAATCCGGACGCGTTTCTCGACTCGATCTTTCCTTGGAGATGCCACTCGAAGATTACGTCATGGGCGTGGTCTGCGGTGAAATGTCTAGTCAGCAAAAAGGCGTCCATGCCGCCTTATGCGCACAAGCGATTGCCGCACGCACCTATGCCTTGCAAAAACGCGGCAGTAAACGTGGCCTCCGCGATGACACCTTTGACCAAGTCTTCCTTGGCCTAGACTACCGCACGAGAGAAGCCGAAGCAGCCATCGACGCCACCCGAGGATTAGTTTTGCAATGGGAACACTCCTTGCTGCCCGCATTCTTCCACGCGAATTGCGGGGGCGGCACGGCAAACGCGATGGAAGCCGGTTTTTCCAAAACGGATATTCTTCCCCTGAAGGGAATCCTAGAGCCCGCTTGCCGCACCCCACGCGGTATCTGGGAGCGCACCATCTCCGCGGAGAAACTGGATAGCCTGGCTACCCGCTACCGCATTGGTGATTGGCTTCAGGGCATCAGCACCATCGAAAGGGATGCCTCTGGACGCCTAATGCAGGTGCGTTTGCTCGGCGAGAAAAAACACGTTGATTTACTCGGCGAGAAATTTCGCGCGGCACTCAGTTTGCCATCAATGCAATTGATAGAAGTCCAAGTTCAAGAAGATGGATCCGCGGTTTTTCGTGGTCACGGTTGGGGACACGGCATTGGCATGTGCCAAACCGGCGCCACCAGGATGTCGCGCTCAGGTAAGTCTTTCCAAGACATCCTGCAGCACTATTATCCTGGTGCAGAACTGGTGCCACTCACCAGTGAGCTCAAATACTTGCTCCCACCCTTGCAGTGACATTCGGCTTCCAACTTCACCAGGGCACGGTCAATGGACCACGCCTCGGCACCTTGACCACACTTCGTGGAACTGTTTCTACGCCCACATTTATGCCGGTTGCAACTCGCGGCATGATGCGCGGACCGTGGCCGGATCGATTGCGTCCGATGGGCGTGGAAATGATGCTGGCTAATAGTTTTCACCTTTTTGCGCGGCCCGGCGTGGAGATTGTCGAAGCCATGGGTGGGCTACACAAGATGATGGCCTGGGATGGCCCCGTACTTACCGACTCAGGCGGATTCCAGGCCTTTTCACTAGCGAAAATCTCCAAACTAAATGACGACGGCTGGAAAATTGCCCACCCCGTTCACGGCGCCATGGTTGATTGGACTCCCAAGATGGCCTTTGATGTGCAGGCTGGGCTACGGCCCGATGTCGCGATGATTCTCGACGAGTGTCCTGCAGAACCACGTGAGCGCGACAAAGTTGCCGCTGCAGTATGTCGCACCTTACGTTGGGCCAAACTTCAGCGCGATATGCATGATGCGCGCGGTGGCGTCGATTGCGGACAGGCCCAATTTGGCATTGTCCAAGGAGGCGTGTTTGAGGATTTGCGACAGCAGTGTGCACGTGAATTAACTGCAATGGAATTCGATGGCTACGCCATTGGTGGAGTGAGCGTCGGTGAAGGGCACGATGCCATGATGGATGGAGTGCGCCACAGCACTTCGGACTTGCCGCTTGAGAAGGTGCGTTACTTAATGGGCGTCGGTACCCCTTTAGATTTGGTGGAGTCGGTTGCGCGCGGCATCGACATGTTTGATTGTGTCTACCCTACTCGCACTGGGCGCTTCGGCACCTTCCTCAGCGATGAAGGTAATCAGCACTTGCACAATGCTCGTTTCAAGGACGATCCAAACCCATTGGTTCCCGGTTGCACCTGCGACGCCTGCCTCACTGGTGTGCCGCGTGCTGCCTTGCGTGCCGGTCTAAAGGAAAAGGAAATCCTGCCTGCTTCCATGCTCGCGCATCACAATCTGCATTATCTAGTACACCTCATGCAGAAAATTCGGAGCGCAATCGCTGATGGCAGCTTTGAAACCCTTCGCGCTGGGATTAACGCGGTTTATCGAAAGCCAAAGCCTTAACAGCGGTTCCCCCGACGCCGACTCCAATCAAAACCAGCATGGAATCGAGGGTCAGCAATAGGGTTTGATCGCTTTGGTAGAAGTCGACTAACTTGGAAATGAGAGCGAACATGGTGATGCTCACCATGAACACCGCGGGCAGTGCAAGCGGCCAATAATTACGCCCCTTACGTTTCAGATAAACCGTAGCGGTCAAGAGAGCCAGGCCTGCAATCAGTTGATTGGTGCCGCCAAAAAGAGTCCACAAGGTTAAGCCGGCTGGAAGTCCGTCGATCTTAAAAAAGGCGAAGAAGCAAATCGATGCGCACGCAGTGAGAGTAGCAGCGAATCGATTCTGCAAAACCAACCCTAGCCCTCGAAGCAAAGGTGACTTTGACCATGCCGCGCCGATTTCTTCTAGGTTGAATCGCAAAAGCCGAGTGGCCGAATCTAAGGTCGTGAGCGCAAAGGAGACCACTACCATCGCAACCAAGGTGGTGGCTAGCTCCAGTGAAATCCCGAGCCCAGCGATGAAGGCAGAAGAACCGCTGATAAAAAATCCCAACTTCTCGCCTAGGCCGCTGGCGGAATGCCAATCAGCATAGTGCAATGCCCAAGGATCCCGCCCTGGAATGACACAGGTACAGGCGAGTACCGCAATCAAACCAAGCAAGGATTCCGCCACCATACCGCCATATCCAATCGGACGGGCGTGGGTTTCTTTGTCCAGTTGCCTGGCCGTGGTTCCACTTGCCACCAAAGAATGGAAACCACTTGCTGCACCGCACGCAATGGTGATGAAGACAAACGGAAGGATCGGGGGTGCGCCTTCAGGGTTAGGGTTAAAGGCCGGCGCATCAAAGCTTGGACCTTGCAAAAAGAAGCCAACGTACATCAGCAGCAGGCCCAACACCAACAGAAGTGAGTTAAGAAAATCCCGCGCCTGCAGCAACAACCAAACTGGAAGCACGCTAGCCAAATAGGCATAAGTCATCAGGAGCCAAATCCAGGTGGATTGCTCCGGCCAGGCGTCGCGAGAAAAACCTAGTGTTGGAAATAAATAACCTAGGCCAATCAGCGCCAACAATAAAAGGAAGCCTACCGCGGTGACAGGTAGCAACGGCTTCTTCTTCACATACAGCAACCAACCACAGGCTAAGGCCACCACCATCAATCCGGCAGATGGCATCACCACTTCTGGAAAACTAGTGGTTGCTAAATCTAGTGCATGGGGATCAAAATCGTCGCCCCAAGAAAACAGCTTCGAAATAACAAAGACAAACACCCCCATCGCTAGGGAAACACCGAAGAAAATCAAAGCCAGGAAAAGGCCTTTCGCTTTGCCGCCAAGAATGTCTTCGCATAAAGTGCCGATGCTTTCGCCGCGATGCCGAGCGGAAAGCACGAGCGCACTAAAATCGTGCACGCAACCAATAAAAACTGCGCCTAGAACCACCCATAACAAAGCTGGAAGCCATCCCCAAAACACGGCCACTGCTGGCCCCAGCATCGGGGCCAAACCGGCGATGGATGCATAATGATGACCAAAAAGGACAATGGGGCGCGTCGGGACGAAATCGATTCCATCCTCTAATGCGTGCGCAGGCGTGACTGCATCAGCGTCAAGTTGAAACACGCGTCGGGCCAACCATGCACTGTAATAGCGATAGCCGAGGAAATAGCCGACAAGGGCTAAAGCAGTGACAAGTTCTGGTCCCAAAGAAGGTTCTGGAGTTCTACTCGCGAGGAGGCAGAACGCGCAGTTCGGTGATGGCTAGAACCCGTCCGGCAGCCAACGACTTTTCTTCCCGCCAAACACCGCGCACCACGATTTCACGGTTGACGAACTCCTGCAAGTCTTGATGTCCATCAAAGCTATGCATAGGCAATTCGCGCCCACCGCGCACCAATCGGTACGGCATGTTGGCATTCACCGACGGGCGGTATTCGACCCAACCAATCTCCACACTGGTCCCCTCCCCTGCGTAAACCATCGGTTTCTTCTCGGCCGTCAACAACTGGTCCAACCGTGACGCCTCATCAATTTGTTTCGCTGCCAGCGCACGGCGCACATCGGCCGCCAAGGCTGAAAAGTAAAAACGCCGCAATCCATCAATCCGAGTCAGTGAGCTGCGCGCTTGCTTGATCGTGGGTAAATCGGTGCTATGCCAAATCACATTGCCAAACACCATTTCCAAGTTATCTAAGCGACGCCGATCCCAAGCTTGATTGTCCGCTGTCACTGCAGAGGCTAATTCCTGCAACCGTTTCATCGCATGGGCGCGCTCGGTTTCTGGATCCTTCGCTACATCCACACTACGAAACAGCGGCCAATCCATTTCATCGCCCGCTACCTCGACCGATGCCAAGGCATTCCCCATCTTCTCACTCGTCGCCTCCACGACTGTGTCTTTCGCGCCCTCTGATGGCTCTTCCTCCGATGCCACCACCGGGGTTTCACCTTGCAAAATCACCGGCTTCACAGCGCGTTTGCTCTGATGCTCTTTCCATATCCGTTGCCAACTAGCGGCATCTCGAGAAGGCGTCTTCAACTGACTAGTCAACAACCATGCCGAAACGGTCTCCGGAGCACGAACTTCAAACCAATCATCTTTTTGCCCCATAAGTAAAACCTTATCCCCCTTGCTGAAGTGCCCAAGTGGGGTGGATGAAGCATCGGTAGAAGGGCGTGGGCGAATCCTCACGTGTGAGGAAGTGATGGCGCCAACGCCGCCTTCCCAGGTGACATAATCCTTGTGCACCCACACGTTCAGCCCACCAGGCACACGCACTTTAGACCATGGGGTGTATTCGGTTACCACCTGTACCGGCATCCCTTTTTCCAAGGTTAATACATGCGCAGACTTCTTATCGTAGAAGGCAAACAGCACCGCATCGTCGGATGCGATTTCGGCGTAAGGAAAGGCTTCCTGTTGCGGCGGCGACGCCAGGAAAGTTGCGCTAAGGAGGAGGGATACAAACATGGCCAAGTACCAGTTTACGGTTGCAGTTCATCGAAACGAAGCACAACCTCGCGCCCAAGTGGCTCCCCATAAACGTCGTAGAGGCGGAAACTTAGCTCCGGATGGCTACCTTGGAAGCGAAAATCAAGGATGCCGAAGTTCTCCGCCACGGCCAGCGTTCCAGGAATACGTTCCGCTACTTGGGAATCCGGCTCCGCTTCACCAATGCCGGCGGCCAGGGGGGAACTGGTGAACTCCACCAAGGGGTAGGTGCCCTCGCGCTCCAAGCGCAAGGCCTCGCCGATATGCCGGTCCCCGCTAATCATGAGAACGCCAGGAATAGCTTCGGCAGAGAGAAAATCCAAAAGGCGCGCGCGCTCAGAGGGGAACAAATTCCAAGTCTCAAAGCGATGGTAAGTCGACAGCACTTGCATGCCAGATGCGATGACTTTGAAATCAGCGGTGCTGTTTTTAAGTCCTTGCTCTAACCAATCCCATTGCACGGATGAAAGCAGAACTTTATTTCGGGTGAACGCATCGTGATTGGGGGAACGAGCGTAACGAGTGTCCAACATAAAGAACTCCACGCGTCCGATTTTGAATGCGAAGAACACTCCATCGGGGCCATCCAAACCCGCGGATGGATTGGGCCAGTAAGAGGTAAACAAATCCAAAGAAAAATCGCGCAAGGGATAAGTACCATCCGAATCATTGGGACCATAATCATGATCATCCCAAATCGCGTATTGGGCACAGCTTGCAAGTAGTCCTTGTAAGTTCGGCATGGCCCGCTGCAATTCCCAGCGTGCTTCCATGGCAGCTGGATCATTCCACTCCTTCCCCTTCGATGCGTAATAAACATTGTCTCCAAGCCAAAGAAAGGCATCTGGATGCATGTTTTCAATCGCGCGAAAAATAGGCTGCGAAGGATCAATGCCCCAGTTCCCGGCACAACTGCCAAAAGCAACGCGGAATGAAAAAGCCTTGCCGTCGGCAGCTGGTGTACGAAATCTTTGTGGATGCAGGCTGGGCAAAACGACCTTGTTCTTTACCAAGCGATACCGATAAGCCGTTTCCGGCTGCAAGCCTGTGAGTTGACATTGGGCATAAAGTCGCCGCCCATCCATTTGCAGCTCCACCAAGTGCCCTACCGCATCCAATGCTGGCTCCCATGTGTGCAGCGCGTCCTCCCGTGCCAACTCAATCGAATACACACCGGGCGCCTTGGCGGCAACCCAAAGACGTACAGAATGAGGGCGCAAATCACCAAGCATCGGCCCCGAAATCAAGCCATCGGTACGTGCGCCGGGAGCAGCACAAGCAGGCAGAAGGATTAAGGCCAGGAGAATTATGGCCAGGAGAAGGAGGTGGGTAGTGAAGCGCAGCTTCATGTCATGGTTGTAATGGCTAGCTGCATGTCGTGCTACACTTCCTCGATGGAACCTCTTTTTGTGGTCATTCTTGCCTTGGTTACCTTTGCAATCGGCGCATGGGTTGGCCTCTTAATCGGCCGCCTAAAAGCCCATAAAGCTGCGCAAACCGAAGCCAATCTTGGCCAGACGCGGGAATCGGACTTGCGGCAGCAGGCAATTGACCTAGACAAGCAGCTTGCCGCGGCTCTCGCAAAAGAAGAAGTGCTCCGCGCCACATATGAAGCTGAAAAGCGCACGACGGAAGAACTGCGTCAGGAGATGCAGGTGAACTTCAAGGCCATCGCCGGTGATGCGCTTAAGGATAACAGTAAATCCTTACTGGAACGTACGGAACTACAACTGAAGCCTTTTCAAGAGCAACTAAAGGATCTCGCGAAGCAAACACGCGAATTAGAGGAGGCACGCGGCAAAGCTCAAGGCGCCTTGAAGCATCAACTCCAGGATTTGCAAGAATCCACCCACGCATTAAGGTTGAAGAGCGAATCACTCACAGTGGCTTTACGCGGAAGTTCACAAGCGCGTGGCCAATGGGGCGAGAATGTTTTGCAGAAAGTATTTGAACTTGCTGGCATGACAGAAGGCATGCACTTTCGCACGCAAGTCACAACGTCGGATGGGCAACGCCCCGATTTCTTGGTCATGCTACCTGGAGGCGATGCCATCCCGGTTGACTCGAAAGTCCCCATGGCTGCATATTTGGATGCGCAAGCCGAACAGGATCCAACCCGTAAAAAGGAATTGTTGGTGCAGCATGCGCAAGACTTACGCACCCACGTCCGCGCGCTACAGCGAAAGGATTATGCTGCAAGCGTGGAAGGCAACGTAGATTTCACCGTCATGTTCCTTCCAGGTGACCATTTACTCGAAGCCGCATATCAGGCCAATCCACAACTTCAGGAAGAAGCGATGGAGAAAAAGATTCTACTTACAACTCCCGTGACTTTACTTGCACTTTTGCGCACAGTCGCGCTTTATTGGCAACAAGAAAAATTGGCAAAGAATGCCGCCGAAATCGCAAGCTTAGCTAAGGAATATCATGCGCGTGTCAGCAAATTCACAGAACACATGTCGAAAACGGGTTCCGGACTGAACACAGCAGTCAAAGCCTTTAACTCTGCAGTACGGTCCTACAACAGTCGGGTTTTACCACAAGGAAAACGCTTGGAGGACCTGGC
>JASFYO010000084.1:0-19369 GCA_045047305.1 Planctomycetota bacterium
TTAATCATGACGCCAATGCCCACCAGGACACCGGAGTTCCCTTCCTGAAATCGACGTAGTTCTTGTGGACCGAAGAAATCGGCATAGGGGTCATGCAGGGATTGCAACATGCCCTCGGCACCTTGGCGCATCAGTTCCGCCGCGGAAAGAGGCTCCACATAATCCTCTCGAATGGTGCGGTGCACGGTCGCCAGGATTTGCTCTTCGGTAGCCTGGGTTCGACTCTCAATCAAAGGGCCGAGGAAGTGCTGCGTAACCAGAATGCCCACCGCCGCCCAGAAGGCGCCGAACAGAATACTTTTCAGATGGAACGGCCGGGATTCGGGACGCATTCCACGATTCTACTTGCCCGGAGGATTAGAATATGGCCTTCCACTGCATCCTCTCTCCCCAAGAATTACCTTTTGGAAATCCGCTACCAAGCCGAGTTCTGCGCTGCGCACCGCCTCTTTCGTGAAGACTGGTCGGAGCAACGCAATACGGAAGTCTTTGGCATCTGCGCCAACCCTCATGGCCATGGTCACAATTATCAGCTGATGGTGTGCGTGCGTGGCCCGATCCAAGAGGAAACTGGCATGGTGATGAACTTCCTTGCTTTGACCGCACTGGTGCAGGAACGCATTTTGCGTTGGGTGGATCACCGGAATCTGGATCTCGATGTCCCCTTTCTAAGTGGAAAGATATCCACAGCGGAAAATTTGTTGGTAGCCTTCTGGGAACAACTTGAGGGTGGTTTGCCTCAAGCTGTCGCCTTGGCCTCTCTGTCCTTAGGAGAAAGCCGCGACTACTCCTGTCATTACTATGGCCCTCAAGCATGATGGAACAAGCACAAGAAAACGATCCACTGAAAGCCCAAGTACGTGCCATGTTGGCTGAACTGGGGGAGGACCCTGACCGTGAAGGCTTGCTAGATACGCCGAAACGGGTGGCGAAAAGTATGCGCTTTTTACTTGGTGGGCAGGAGCAAAAGCTTGACCAAGTGGTGAATGGGGCACTATTCGAGGAAGAGGTCGACGAAATGGTTTTGGTGCACGACATTGAGTTCTATTCCATGTGTGAGCACCACATGCTGCCATTTTTCGGACGCATCCATGTGGCCTACCTGCCCAAGGGGCGGATTATTGGGCTGAGTAAAATCCCGCGCATCGTGGATATGTTCGCCCGCCGCCTGCAAGTGCAAGAGCGCCTAACCGTTCAGGTTGCAGAAGCTTTACAGCAAGTCCTGGAGCCTAAAGGTGTTGCTGTTGTCAGTGAAGCATCACACCTGTGCATGATGATGCGTGGTGTCTCCAAGCAAGCCAGTCGCGCAACAGCATCTTGCATGCTCGGCGGTTTCCGTAAAAATGCGCAGACCCGCAATGAGTTTCTCAGCTTGGTGCGCGCGTCCTCGAATAAGTATTAGCACCTTCCTAATCGCGGCTGAATCTCGAACAATTGGGCCTCCGCAGTTGGAAACGCGTGATAGAGTCCGATATCGGTTCGCCGATTCCTCCATCCCCCCCCTCATCCCCCCCCTAGATTTTCTCCGTAACGTGCGCCAATCCGCACCTCGTCCTCTCCCCGCCTTGTTCGCAATCGCGCTTCTTGTTGGCACCATGTTGTTGGTCTCCATGATGATGGATACCAGTAGCGCACAAGAAGGAACCGCCACAGTGGCTGCAGAAGCCAACTTCGATAGTCTTCCGCAGTAGCCAGCGACTTAGTTTTCGCGAATTTCCTCTACGAACTTGAGCACCCGCGCAACGGCGTCCTCAGGTGTAAGGTGGGTTGTATCTAACGCATATTCGGCCCGTTCATAGGCATTGCGTCGTTGTGCAAGCAGTTGCTCCATATTGGAGATGGCTTGATGTTGTCCTTCTGGTGGACGTTTTCCATCCTGCTTGGTTACCCGATTCCAGTGGGTCAGAGAATCCGCGTGCAGCCAAATGGTGGTGCAGGTGGCGAGCAACCGAGAGTAGGCATCGGTGTGACTCACAATACTGCCGGGAAGAGCTAGTACGCCTTGATCGTGCTTGATCAGCCACTCATCTAGGGCAACTGCTTCACGCCTGAGGAATCCTTCGCGCCCTTCCGTTTCAAAAATCTCACGAGTAGGCATGCCGGAAGTCTCTTCCACAATGTAATCCAGCTCCTGAAACTGCACCCCTAAACGCGATGCAAGCAGGGGGCCAAGAGTGCTTTTTCCTGCACCCCGTATCCCTAAAAGAGCAATGCGATCGCTGGGGATACTCTTGACTTGAAGGTCGCAAAGTTGTCCAAGTGGGAGTTGCAGGGACTGCGCTAGGGAGGCAAGCTTTTCCAGGGATGGATTCGCTCTACCTGCTTCAATCTCCACTAGAAAGCGTCGGCTGAGCCCAGCTTGGTCTGCTAGCGATTGCAGGGAATGCTTTCGCTCGAGGCGAAGTTGGCGCACGCGCTTGCCAAAGGAGCGCAAAAGACGAGTGGAGGTCCGAGCCATAGCATTGGGAAATATACTTCCATTCCGGGACCTGTCTAGCAAAAACAACCCGGCAGCTCGTTAAGAGCTGCCGGGTTGTGCGGTCGGATTCCAGCTTACTGGAAGGTCACTGCGACTACGCGAGTGAGCGCTGGCACAAACAGGTCCCAATCGTAGGCCTGAAAGTGCGCTGTGACTCCGGCGAATCCTGCAGGCACGTTAATCGGGCTACTGGTGAAGACTCCTTCATCTGCCGTGCCGATATCGCCAGACTTGTCTCCAGGTTGGCCGAGGAAGCGTGGATTTACCAAGTTAATCTTCCAGCCACCATTTGGAACCACGTTCACCGCGCCAGGAGTGAATCCTCGGTTGGTGCCGTAGATGTAAACCGGGCTATTGGGGATACCCCAGCGAGTCTTTAGAGTAATCGGTTGACCAGCGGTATTGCCGATGACAAACAAGGTTACACCTGGGTCGGAAACCGTTCCGGTCGCCGTGTTGGAGTTGCGCACGAAACCATTGCGATCCTCGATTACTTGGAAGTAGAGGTCGGTTCCATCTGGAAGCGTATCCAGGATGCGGTAGAGGCTTTGCGCGGTATCGCCTGGGTTCGCATCGATGGAGAAGTCAATCAGGCCACCAATGTTTAGGTCATAGCCGTGAGGCGAGGTGGTCTGAGCCAAAGTGGTGCCGACGTACCAGTAAATCTCACCGCCGCCACCTGGCGACAGGTTGGTTACGGTCCTTTCAACATCCGTTTCCCATTCAAAGGCACCAGCGAGGGTTAAAGCAATCGGACCGATGTCTTGCGCGGGTGGGGCAAAAATGTCTACAGCACCGACGTCGTTACCTCTGTGCGGTGAGCCTACGCCAATCTCTGCTTTGTCGGTTTGGTTGAGGTCACCGACGACGCCAAGGCTCCAGCCAAAGTTGCCGGTGGTACCAGCAGGGCCCGTTTGGTCGTAAAGGCCCAGGGCGTTGACATTCGCCACTGAGAACACATTGAAGGCACCGCGTTGGCCTAAAGCTCCAGGGGAGCCGACGGCAAGATCACCATAGCTATCAAAGTTGCTGTCTGGGATCATCAGGACGGAGTAGCCAAACTGACTGCCTGCTCCCTGTCCATTGATTTGCATGATGGGGCTAAGGCTGCTTCCATTCCACACCACAACCGCTCCGTTGGTGGTGTCGGGAGCGCCGGCTGCATAATCATTGCTTGCACCTCCAGCGGCGTTGAAGCCACCAGCGACGCTGTAGCCCAGGTGCGCATCGGCAACTGCAGCGAGTGGGTTGCTGAGCAAGGTTTGATTGCCGAACTCATCGAGCACGACGGCAGCACCAGCGTTGGCGGCGATGTCATCGGCAAAAGGCGCACCCGCAATCAAGGTTTCCGCGGTCGACCCAGAGCCACCTATTGCAGCTCCGCCAGGAATGCCACCCCGCGCAAGAGACCAGCCAAGCATTTCCATACTGCCAGTCGAGCCAGTGTAAATATCCGCAGCTGGCGTAGCTGCACCAGCAGAACTCATGGTGTAGGTGAGTACTTCGCCATCCTGGAAGTTGGTCCCCATCGCGCCGACAGCAAGGTCGAGATCGTTGTCACCGTCCATCTCATAGGCCGCGAGGCTAAAACCAAACAAGGCTCCAGGAGTGGGGCCTAGCAACTCGGTGTTGAGGCTCATGCTGCCAGCAATATTGTCCCATGAATAAATCCGTACCAGGCCAGTAAAGGGGCCATTTACGGTGCTGGCATAAGGCGCGCCAATGGCGAGCTTCGGCAGGTTGTCTCCATTGTGGGAGCCGAGGAAGGCCATCGAGAAGCCCAGCTGGTCGGCAGCGGCAAGGCCGTCAATCTCATCTAGGATGGAATCATCGAAGCCAGAGAAGATTGTGACCAGGCCAGCATTTTGGGCCATCCGGTCGGAGCCTACAGAGGATACGGCGTAATCGTCGTAACCATCTGCGTTTAAGTCGCCTAGGCCAACAATGGCGGTGCCAAATTGATCACTAGGATTGACCCCAGCAACATCGGTCCATTGGACCCAATCCTGCTGCGCAGAGAGAGGAGTCAACAAAGCACCCAATGCGAGGGCGGTGAGTAGGGGATGGCGAGGTGTCGTCATGGTTACGGTCCGGTGGCTAAACGGTGTTCAATCCTACCTCATGTTGCCACCCCTTCTGCCGTTTTCTTCTCCTGAAATCCGCGATTTTGGCTGTATCCTTAGCCTATGTTGACGCGTTACCGCACCCTGTCATTGCTCATCTTGGCCCTCCTACCTGGATTTGCCTGTGGAGGCCATGAGGCTCCCGTGGTTGAAGAATCCGTTTCTGAGACGCAAACGTCTACTACCCAAGCTCTTAGCGCAGATTTGGAATCCGCGGGTGCGGCTCAGGAGGAACTCCCAGAAATCGACCCCACAGCACCAGCGTATTTACGCGTTGTGACTACTCTGAAGGGGAAACCGGTTGGAAATATTTCTTTCGATATAC
This sequence comes from Planctomycetota bacterium, assembly GCA_045047305.1. GTDB lineage: Bacteria > Planctomycetota > UBA1135 > UBA1135 > UBA1135. The sequence goes on from JASFYO010000084.1 coordinate 4,928, forward strand.
AGTGGCTAGAGGAGGGGAATCCCGCCAAAACCAGTAGCCATGTTGGCCCAACAGGGGAGCACACTGTCACTTTCGACCATGGTTCTCAGTTGATAGGTCTGATTTTCTCCCCTAGTTCCAGAACTGCGCCGCGCAGCGTCAAGGACGGAACTCTGCTCACTGGCAACCGTACTTACACCATGGAGGTAGAGCTGCAGCCGTGCAGTATCGTGAGTGGTGTGGTGCTTGATGTGGAAGGGAACCCTCTACCCGGCGCTAACGTGCTCGCATTTTTTGAAACTCCCGAAAGTCTAGAATCCAAGTTGAACCCCTCGGTACGTTCTTTCTCTACGTCGGATGAGCAGGGTCGGTTCCGTTTGGGTGGACTTGCTCCGGGACCTTTTTCATTGGAAGCTTCCTACGAGGGGAAAACCACGATTTGGCGTCCATGCGGGGTGATTGGTAAGGAAGAGGAAATTACCGGCCTCGAAATTATGATGGAGCCAGCCATCATTGTTTATGGCCAAGTTACGGATACGGATGGGGTTGCGATCAAGCAAGCGAAGGTCACTGCAGGACGTCCTAATCGTCGGCGGAACCGACGCAGCACCGAGAATCCCAACGTCTTTCTCTATAATCCTCGCGGAATCAACGTGTTAACCGAGGAGGATGGGACCTTCCAATTGGTTGGGGTTCCCGAATCTCAAAATTGGTTGATCAACGTGACTCACAAGGAATTCAAGCGCAGCATCACCACGCTTGAGGCCGGGCAGATTGATGTCTGGGTGGAGTTGAAAAAGGGAGCCGATCTTCGTGGATCGATTGTCGATGGCGATGGCAGAGCTTTATCCCAGGCGCAAATCTGGATGCTCACGGATGAAGGTGAACCGACCCAGTTTACCGATTTGAAAGGCCAGTTTCTTTTTGGTGGACTAGATGAGATGGAAAAGGTTTATCTCATTGTCTACCGACCAGGCTATGGCATGAAGCTTCTCGGCCCGATGGCAATCGAAGAGGGGATGCCTTCTCTCGATGTCGTCCTCGACGGTGGATTGGTGATTGAAGGCGTATTGCGCGATGCATCTGGGGATCCGGTCAGTGGTGCTGCGATGCGTATTCAAGGTTCGGTTCCAGATGAAACCTTTATGAACGCACGCTTGCCAGAGCAATTCCTCGGACGTAACGCTGTGCTCACTGGCGCCGATGGTAGCTTTCGCTTTGAGGGACTGTACTCCGGTGTGTTTACGGTGACGGCTTCCGTGCCAGGCAAGCCCAAGGTCATCGTGCTTGGCGTGGAGCCAGGGATCACTCCAGATTTAGAGCTTGAACTTCAGGACTGAGTCTCGCTTAAGCTCTAGATTTCGGCCGCAACTGATGTGCGACATAACTGGCCAGCCACAAAACGGAAGTTGCCAGGTGTACCCATTTCCAAATGCTGCGCCAATCTTCGTCGACGGCGATTTGCAGAAGGTAGGCGCTGAATAGCATCGGCAAAAACGAGAGGCAAAGGGCGAGCCCGGTGCCGCGACGTAACTTTTGTTTACTGCGTACTCGTTTCGATGCATGCACGACCCAAATGATGCCAAAAGATAGGGTCAGCAGTGGTGCGAAGAGCAAATGCAAATCGTGCACCTGGCCTTGCCAAGGGTGATTCCAAATCGAGAACTCGTCTGCGGAAGTGGCGAAATACAGCATCCACGCGTAGATTAGGCCAGTTCCGCCAACTAGAAGGTTGGAGATGTGTTGCAACCAGGCTTGTGCGCGACTCACTTCTTAAGGCCCTTTTTCTTCTTCACTTTGCTCGGATGCGCGACGGCATGAGCAGCTAACATTTCACGCACTGCAGCGGTGGTTGCGCGAGAAGTTAGCGTGGCACCGCTGACACCGTGAATGCTTTTCTTGAGTTGCAAGTTTTTATCCAAGCGTTTGCCCTCAAATTGCTGGTACCAACGATCCACCGGTTTGTAATCCAGCGGCTCATCAAAAGCACAAACAACAATCTTTTCCACGCGTTGTTCTGCATCGATAATGAGCATGATGGTTTGCGCCTTGCTACGGACTTTACGTGTATCAAACCAAACACTGCGGCCAGCGATGACTTTGCCGCTTTTCGTGGTGGACTGATATTCCGCATGCGTGCCACTCGCCTTCTGAATACCAGCAAGTGCACTGATCTTCGCGCGTTCCTGCTTGGTCCAGTAATGCGGAGTACGCACAACCTCGGCCTTGCCATAAGCGATGGTCAGGGCTTCTTCACGAGTGTGGAAGGTCTTACCTGTCCCAGGAAGGGATAGGCAAACAAGAGCTAGAACAAGCGTTTTCACGGGTTCTAGAAGGACCAGCCGAGGGTGAATTCAATCGTATCGACGGTGGTGTCTGCGTCGGTGGATTGGTTTTGGAAGTCGAGCTTAAAGATGAGGTTCTCTTGCGGTTGCCACGCAAGTCCCAGGACTAAGACATCGACATCGGTGGATGCGGCGGTGGCATCGAGTAGGTCGAAGTTCTCAAAACGCACAAAAGGGGTCAGGGATTGACCGGACTCGTGACCGGCGAGGACGTCGTAACCGCCTTCGAGATACCAGCCCACGAGGCTATCACTGGGCGATGGGGTGTTGAGCAGGGCAGCGTCGTTGATGGTGGCATCGGCATAGAGGAAGCGCAGGCGCAGAGGGCCGTGATCGTATTGCGCATGAATATCAAACAGGCTGACGCCAAAGTCACTCACCGTACTGCTTTGACCGGAGTTGCCTTGATAAAACGATGCGCCGAGCAAGAGCCCTTCGATACCGCGCCAATCAAAGCGTCCGGTGAATGCGAAATCTTCGGCGGTTGCCTGTCCGCCACCTTGGCGTCCTTGGCGCAAACCGGAAGTCGCAGGTTCAAAACCAGCAGCTTCAAAACCGTTCACGAGGTAGGCTTGCCATTTGAAATCACCCGCCTGACCAAAGGTTCCAGCACCATTTTCGTTCCAAGTGGTGGGAATAATGAAGCGCTCTACCAGAGGGCGTTGCGCGGACCAAAAGGTGGTCGGTTCGTGGTTTTGATTGATGAAGCCCATCGGAATCAAAAGGTTTCCACCGCGAAAATTGAGGGCGTCGCTGAAGTGGCCATCAATCTGGGCGAACTCCACCGAAAGCTGATTGGTGTGTTCGTATTCGATTTCGGAATGGAAGGACCAGGTGTCGTCGAAGCGATAACCGAGGTACAGCACTAAGCGGTGCAAGTCGACCTCATCGGCCATGCCGGAAGGGGCGCCGCCGTCGGTTGTGGCTGCAAAATTGCGATAAGTAACCTCTCCGTATCCACCGATGGAGAGTTGGTTGCTGTCGCCGTCATGAGACAGCGGGTCCATGCTCTCAGATAAGAGATCGATACGGCGTGCGAGCTCAGCGTTGGACGGCGCGGTTTCTCCCTGTTGGGCGTATAGCGCAGTGGTTGAGGCGAGGGCGAGACCGATGGGCAGGAGCAGGCGTATTGTCACGAATCCGGTTTATTATTGAGAATGAGAATCAATCTCATTAGTGGGGCGCATAGGATATCTAGTCGTGCAGTTGGTGCAAGCCCAAATCCGAAATCTTGGCTTTCCAGGCAAAAACGGCGACCTCGGCATGGGTAATCTCTTTGGCATGATCGATTTATGGCTCGCAGAGCGCCGAGAAGGCACACCTCAGGGGGAGCAGGCCATCCGTGGCTTCGTCTCCGGGGTGGTCGACGGCAGCATCACCGATGCCCAAAGAGGGGCTTGGCTGGCCTTCGTGATGGTGAACGGCATGACCGCCGAAGAAACGGTTTTTCTCACCACCGCCATGACCGAGAGCGGGAATCGTCTGTCCTGGGAAGGACTCAGCGGCCCCTTTGTGGACAAGCATTCCACCGGCGGGGTGGGTGATAAGGTTTCGCTCGTACTGGCTCCCCTGTGGGCTTATTTGGGGAAACGTGTGCCGATGTTGTCGGGGCGTGGCCTTGGCATCACCGGAGGCACTTTGGACAAGTTAGAGGCCATTCCGGGATATCGCACCGATCTGGAGTTGCCGCAACTGCGCGCAGCCTTGGATGAGGTGGGCTGTTTCATCAACGGCCAGACTCCCGACCTCGCCCCGGCGGACCGCATCCTTTATGCCACTCGCAATGAAACTCAAACCGTGCCATCGGTCCCATTGATTACGGCATCCATTTTGTCTAAGAAACTGGTAGAGGGGATTGACCGCCTGGTTCTAGATGTGAAATTTGGTAGCGGTGCTTTCATGCAAACTAGAGCCGATGCGCAAATCTTGGCCAACTCCTTGCAAGAGGTCGGCAACGCTGCTGGCGTGGTCACCGAAGCTGTGCTGACTCCTATGTCGCAACCGCTTGGCGTTGCGGTCGGCAATGCCATCGAGGTGGAGGAGGCGATAGCCACCTTGCAGGGGAAGGGGCCTGAGGACTTAGTGGAGCTTGTTGTGGCGCTAAGCGGAGAAGGAGAAGCTGCGCGTAAGGTTCTGGCCGACGGCAACGCTTACTCGACTTGGTTGCAGATGGTGCGTGCTCATGGTGGAGATCCACAAGCCGTGCTTCACGGTGGAGCAGTGGCCGAAGAAGTTTATGTGGCACCCCATGCCGGCATCATTCAACGTTGCGATGCCGGTGAACTTGGACGTGCCGCCTTCGTGCTCGGAGCAGGGCGTCGACGCGCTCAAGACCCGGTTCATTTTGGGGTTGGATTGAAGGTCGCGTGCAAAGTTGGCGACCGAGTGGAGCAAGGTCAGCCCTTGTGTCGGATTCTGCATGCAGACAAAGGTTTAGATGAGGCGCGCCGTTTGGTAGAACAGTCCTACCAAATTGGCTGATTCCCCTTCCCCTCGCCTTGTCCGCTCGTTGGACATGTCACCTGAGCAGCCGTTGCGCGTCGTTTTCCTTACAGAAGGAGAGGCGCCGCCGGAGGCCGTGGTCAAGCTTTTAGAGCACCCATCGATGGTGGTCGACGGTCGCGAATTGGATGCGTTTTTTGCCGAGCTTGATATGGGTTTCCCCATTCCAGACCTCTTGGTTGGAGTCGGCGGGCAAGTCTTGATTCAAACTCTGCGTCGGCATGAAACTACGGCATGTTTACCGGTTTTCCGTTGGGGTAGCACGGCAACTACACCTCCAGGATGGGATGGCTCAGTGGTGCGTTGGGGTGAAGCAAGGCTCTCCGATGTAGCGCTCTGGTTGCAACGACTGTTGCCCTTTCCGAAGGTGGCAGAGGCAGAAGAAGGCGATCGACGCGAACATCTGTTTCTGCGTTTTCTCGCAACCCGGGGTACCGCTTCTCTAGCCGACGCCAAAGAGTTCGGAGTGAAGGCACCGCATGCCGCCTTACGACGCTGGACCGAGCGGGGTTGGTGCCATGGCTCGGTGCAGCACTTAAAAGCGACCAACGGTTTGCTTGATGTTGTCGCGCGTGAGCGACTGCACGTGGATGAACTCCTGACACCGCCCGGGCAAGCCGTTGCGGTTTTACAAAAGCCTAAGACTGCGCATAAGCCAAAGGTCAATCCGTCGGCAACTGTACCTGCGCGAAACCGTGGGTCTAAGTTGGCTTGGGCGACGATTGTGGCCTTGCTCGCATTGGTGGTTTTTCTGTTTGATAAGGCCGGCGGAGTGACTTGGGCTGGTAGCTGGTTTACCTCGGAAATTTCCAATAACGATAGCGTTCAAGAAGATTCGATTGCGCATAAGGGAGAGGATCCGCCGGAAGTGGTGGTCTCAAAAAAGCAAATACCTTCCTTGCCGGAACTCTATTTGGATGCTCGGCTAATGCGCCCTTTGCTTGAGATTCACGCAAGCCTCGATGGCCGCGTGCAATGGAGTGTGGAAGAGAACGTGTCGGTCATGGCGGGAGGGCAAGTGGGCACCATCACTCAAGTTGCCGGAGTGGACCGCAGGGAGCGCCTGCAAAATTTAATGCAGGAGTTGCAACAGGAACTTGTTTTACTAGAGTCCTCCGCGAAAAAGGAGTGGGAAAAGCAGCTCCACGAAGCGCGTGAGGAAGAAGGGCGTATGACTTGGACTATTAATAATTTATTGCGCCGTTTACCCAACCTCCAAGAAGTTTATGCGCAGTCTAAGGCCTTAGCTGAAGAAGGCGTCTTGAGCTTTCGCGAAGTGCGCCCGGATTGGGATGCACTCATTGCTCTCGAGGAAGACCTTGAGCAAGCGAGGCAAGCAGCAACCCACGCAAAAAAATTGGTTTTAAAGCTTGAGGCCAGTGGGCCTGCACGGCCTGCCCAGCAAGCTTCTTGGAATACCCAAACGCAAGCGCTGCAAGTACAGTTGGAAGAAGCAGAATCTACTCAGATTCAGATACCGGTCTTGATGACGCAAGCGGGTGAATTCCAGCCTTTGCTCGCTTCGGGAGAAGTCTGTCATGCCGGCGAAGTGATTGCGCTGTTGAGCCCCCAAAACGGCGGCTACTTGGAGGCGGTTTTGGCTACCGCGGATTGGAATGCTGCCTATCTTGTCGGCGGCGCGCGATTGCGTCGGCCAGAGCGTTCTAGTTGGATGCCCACCAAAATCTTGTCGGCATCTTCAGAACCAGATGGCCTCACTCGCTTGCGGCTTCGGCTTCCGGTAGGCTGGTTAGACGATTCCTTGGCCTTAGCTGATGCCGATCGCCAGCTATTGGAGCTGCGTCTCACTGCTCCGGTGCCAACTTCCACTTCTTCGGCAGAAGAAGCTGTCCAACTTCCACTGCCATCTACCGTAGAGTCACCAAGATGAAGAAACTCCTACCTGCTGTTTTGTTGAGTGCTTGCGCAGTCGCTTTGCCTTCTTGCGTACTAGCAGTTGGGGCAGCGATTGGCGCGGGCGCGATGTACTCTGTCGGCGAAGATTCCGAACAGATTTACCTCGATGCGCCGATGACGGATGTATTCAGTGCGGCGCAAGCGGAATTCAAAGACCGTGGTTCGTTGGAAATGCTCGAAGCAGGTAATCAAGAGAGTTTTATGAGCGCTAAAGTGGAAGATGTACAAGTCGAAATCTTCTTGCGTAAAATCACCGACAACACCACCGAAATGGTGGTGAAGGCGCGAAAGTGGGCGGATATGGCTCCAGATTTGGAGATGGCGGGCCGCGTGGCTGATCGTATTGCTTATCGCGTGACCAAGTAGGCGTACATGGCAGAATCTGCCGCGCCGCGTTTAGAGCGCATCGATAACCGCCTCTACCTAGTTGGGGCCGACGGCCGCGTATGTGTCGATTTTGTTGCCGGCCCCATGGCTTTTCGCCGACGTCATGGAGGTGGCCGTAGTCAAGCCGTTGCGAAGGCGGTTGGGTATAAGGGTGCAAAAACTCCACCCCGCGTTTTAGATGCCACTGCAGGCCTAGGCCGCGACGCCTTTATCCTTGCCACGCTTGGGTGCCCGGTGCTTGCGATGGAGCGCCATCCAGATATTCATGCACTATGCGCCGACGGTTTGGCCCGAGCCTTGCTTGATGAGGAAACGGCCGATGCCTTAGGGGGGCGTCTACAACTCTTTCAAGGCGATGCGCTCGAGCTGCTACGCCTATCCAGCGATGGTCCCATCGCCACTTTTCGTCCCGACGTTCTTTACCTAGACCCCATGCATCCACCACGCAAAAAAAGCGCCTTGCCGCGTTTGGAAATGCGCTTGTTTCGCGACCTAGTGGGGGAGGATCTTGATCAGGTGGAGTTGCTCGAAACCGCGCTCCAAGCTGGCATCGGGCGCGTGGTGGTGAAGCGCCCGACCCACTCCGAACCCCTGTTACCTGGCGTGGCCTCGGCGATACCGGGAAAGACGACTCGCTTTGATATCTACTTGCCGTCGTCCTAGAGAATCGCCGTACTGTTACAATCCGCGATTCTCCTTGGTGCTGAGCATGCAAAGCAAAGAACGAACCCTGCTGGAAGTCCCTGAGCCCCAAGTCATCCGTGACTGGGCAACCGAAAATGGAATTCTCATCCTGGCGCACAGCTATCAGGATGGATTCTTACAGGAAGCGGCTCACTTTGTGGGCGACAGCCTGGAATTGGCGCGTAAAGCTGCATCGGCCGGGGCTAGTGCCATCTGCTTTGCAGGAGTGCACTTCATGGCAGAAACCGCGAAGATCCTGTGCCCGGAGGCGCGGGTTTTTGTGCCGGATATGGATGCTGGGTGCTCGCTCGCTGAGTCATGTAAAGCAGAGGACTTGATTCGTTATCAGGAGCACCTCACTAAGAAGTTGGGCAAGCGTCCGACTACGATTGCGTACGTGAACTGCACTGCAGCAGTCAAAGCTGCTTGCGACATCATTTGCACCAGCGGCAATGCACGCCAAGTGGTGGAGTCGGTGCCAGCAGGGGATCCGATTCTGTTCGTGCCGGACAAGCATCTTGGTGGTTGGCTAAATGAAACCCTTGGTCTCGACATGATCCTTTGGGATGGTGCCTGCGAGGTCCATGAGTTATTTTCGGTGGAAACTCTGAATACGATGAAGGCTGAAAACCCCGGTGCGATTGTTTTGTCGCACCCGGAATGTCCGAAGCCAGTGCGCGATGCCAGCGACCATATTCTTGGCACAGCTGGCATGTTGAATATGGTGAAGGCTGCCGAAGGCGAGACCTTCCTGATTGGCACCGAGGCCAACCTGATTTACCGCTTTGAAAAAGAAGCGCCGCAAAACACCTATTTGCCGGCTCCGGGTGCATCATGCGCCTGCAATCTGTGCCCCTATATGGCGCTGAACACTCCTGAAAAATTGTGGCAGTGTTTGCATGATCGTGGCCCAGAAGTGACGGTTGCGGCGGAGCACATGGAGCCTGCGCGGCGATCTTTACAGCGCATGTTAGACGTGGTGGTTGCTTGAGGAAGCCGACGAAGAAAACACTTGGTTTCTTGCTTCTTGCAGGATGTGGGGGTTTTCTTCTGTTTCTGCAATCCTTTGACTTTGGGTCGTCAGATTCAAAGGATCCGTCACCGTCTCGTGGCCTGACCCGGTCCCAAATTATGGTGGAGCCGGCACCGCGCAGCATCCTTTCCCGGCCTAAGGACTTCGTGCTCGATGGCCAAGTTTTTGCAACGGAGGGCCCAAGACAAGCCTTGGTCTCCGTGGTCCTATTGCCTGATCGCACTCCGGTGGCGCAGGTTCCTTTTTGGGGCACCCCTATGAATTCATGGGAGGTCCGTGTCGGAACGACCGGTGCTCAAGGCACGGCCCTTGTTGCGCTTCCTGCTGTAGGACCTTGGGAGTTTTCCTGCGAAGCCCCTGGTTTGGGTTCCGGACGCACCACGAAGTTAGATAGCTATCGCAATGGAGAATCTTATGTGGTGGAGTTAACGCCATACCCGGTTAGCCTTCATCTACGGGCGGTCGACGCTGTCTCTGGAAAGCTGATTCCCAGCGCAAGTTTTTCCTCGCGCCACCAAAACCCAGATGTTCTCGCTTTTCAAGAACCCCTTGCTAACTTGCCTGCCAAGCTGTTGAGTGAAGGGGGAGTTCTGAAACACCGGCTGGAGTATCCAGGTATGGCTTACTTGCTCATCGAAGCAGAAGGCTACCTTCCTGCCGTGGTGAGTATCTTTGAGCAAGGAGAGTTTGAAGTTCCCATGCATCGTCTCGAGGCCATTCCTTTGCAAGTGACGGAAGGAGGGCATCCGGTGGCCGCGCAAGTGGAGTTTCAGTTTGCCGCTGCTTCTTATCGTTTTGGTCAGTATGCCCACACCACCTTGCGTCCGCCTGAGAGGTATTTCCTCGAAACCAGTGCCCATCAAGCAACCGAAATCCTCTTGCCGCCCGCAACTCTTAGGAGCGCCTTATTTATCCACGCAGAATCCATGGAGACTGGACGCATCCATGCTTGGAGTTTTTTAGAGGTTCCCACCTTGCTCCATGGGATGTGGGTCTTGAAACTCTGAGGCGGGAGGTCGGTTGATGGCCTTCTTTTTTTCGCGCTTGGTTACAATATGGCCGTGAACGGAAAAACCATTAGCACCATTTGAGTATGCTCCCGATTGAAGCCTCAAGGTCTTCTTGTTTGTGTGTCGACCAGACTAGTTTGGAGCTAGCCCTGGAGCCTTACTACGGTCGCCTCAAGTCACATCGCCTTTACCGGTTGCTTCTTGACCCGAGTGCCGTTTGCGCATTCATGGAAACTCACGTTTTTGCGGTGTGGGATTTTCAGACATTGCTGAAAGCCTTGCAGGGGCATTTGACTTGTGTGAAAGTGCCGTGGGTACCGACTCGGGATACAGTGTCTAGAAGGTTGATCAATGAGATTGTATTGAGCGAAGAGAGCGATGAAGATCCGCAAGGTGGCTATGCGTCTCACTATGAGATTTACATTAGAGCCATGGAGGAATGTAGAGCCTCAACCGGGCCTATTCAGGAGTTCGTGCGAAAAATTGAATCCGGTGAGTCGGTCAGAGAAGCGCTGCAAGGTCAGGATATACCGAGAGGCATCGAGTCTTTTGTGATGTCAACCATGGACATCGTTGGAGCGCATCAAGTGCATGAGGTCGCGGCAGCATTTGCGTATGGCCGCGAGGAAGCTGTTCCACTTATGTTTTTGGAGTTAGTGGCGCAGTTGTCAAATCAATCCCAGACTTCTTGGGATACGTATCTTTACTATCTTGAGCGCCACATTGGATTGGACTCTGAGGAACATGGACCGCAAGCGAAGCAGCTTGTCCAAAGACTTTGCGCAAATCATCCGATTTTGTGGGGGGAGTCCTTCGAGGCCGCTCGGAAGTCTCTTGATGCCCGCATAAGGCTTTGGGATCAGTTGGCCGATCTATTGGATGAGGCGAAACTCTAGTTTCTTAAACTGTGCCTTTATTTCGCCACTAGTCATGTCGAAATCGATAAATCGTACCCGCCAATAGAGAGTTCGGCTGCCATCTGCGTGGTAGTCGATAAAGCAGGATCCGGTCCAACCAAGCGGGGCTTCGGTGTCTTCTAACGGCTTGACGGCATCGACTTTACTGCGCGTATGCACTTCCACGGTATAGAGCAGAGCTTCTTGATTGCGCTTCTCAGGGTCATACCAAGTGCTCTCGACTCCAACTCCAGCGCCGCGCCAGGAATAGAGTTTTGAAAACTTGCAGCCCCATTCTTCAAGAGGCGCATAAGCGGTGCGAATCCATGACTCGGGTGAAAAGACAGTGACTCTTTTGCCGTTGATTTCGCTGTGTGCGGAAGCAGAGGGGTGAGTGCTTTGCAGGTGCAACTGCAAGGCTGGATCACCCAATACAGCATGGTTGTAATACTGATAAAAATAGGCGCCGCCTTGGCTTTGGTCTTTTTCCAAAACGGCTACCAAAGTGCGATTGAGGGCCTTTCTCTGCGCTTCTCCCAGGGTGCTGCCGCTAAGTAGGGCATTCCAGATTTCGCTACGAAACAAATCCTGCTCGGCAATGCCGCGCCGGGTGTTGCCGACGAAGGCCACGGCACCGTTACGTAAAAGTTGTGCCGCAACAGAACGGTGCTCCACATCTTGGTCTAAGGAGGCCGTACTGCATCCAGCGGTTTCGACGATGGCAGGAGCCAACAAGGTCGACGTATTCCAAGCATAGGTTTGCCCCATCACCGTCCACATGGCGTGGGAGCCATGCACGATGACGCCGGCTTGAGTGAGTGGTGATGATTTCTGAATGGGGGCATCTCCAGGGTGGTGGCCGATAAATCGAAATCCAGCAGCCTCTAACGATCCGCGCCCGGAGGATTCCCATTCTGCGGTCGCAAAGCAACGCTCCCAAGAGCGGTCGGCGAAATCGTCGCGCGCAAATCCACGGCAGGCGAGCAGGGTGGCAGCGGCCATGTCGGTGGAAAGAAAACGCGCGTGGGCGAATTCTAAGAAAGGGTCGTCGTCGGTTTGTGCATAGGGGAGGTCGGAGACGAGATCGGCATCAATCCCCTGTCCGTCGGCGATGATGGCCATGGGGATGGCTTCGGGCCAGCCGACTAGGCAAAGGTATTGCGGAGGTTGTTTGGCAGCATGGATGTAGCGTTGCAGTTCGGCTTGAATCTCAGCGGTCGTGGGCGAAGTCAGCCACAGCGCTTGACCGCGTGCAGTTTCATCGGCATCGACATCGACAGTCCAGCTTGTTTTGCCAATTTTGATGACATCGCCGGTGTGAAGCTTCTCCTTTGCCTTGCCGATTCGCGCCCACCACTTGCCGGTGGCTTCCTGTTGGCCAAGCTCGAAAGTAGTTTTCCTTTTGCCGATTTGGATGAGCCCCTTAGACGATTCAGCATCAAAGCGAAGCTTCCATCGCGTTTCCGTCGGGAGCGGAACCACGACTCCATTGCGCCCGGCGGCCAGTAAAGGTGCGCATAGTGCCAGTGCTTGATTTCTCTCGTCTCTTTGGAGTGTCGGATTGACAACGGCCAGATATTCCACTGGCAGGTTGTTTCTTCTCATCCATTGCGTGACGGCAACGGCGTCTTTCAAGCGTTTGATCACAAGCTTGCCCAACTTGGGTGCTTTGCCTTGCCCCACAAAAATCCCATGTTGGACTTTGAGTTCTTGACACCTTTGACGCACCGAGTTTGCGAACACCCCTTTTCTGCATGGGAATAGCGGCTGCTTGAGTCGCGCAGCAAGGGCCGATGCCACCAAGCCGGAGCCCACTTCCTGCGGATCGTAGAACACCACTCCTGCGCTTTGAGTCCAGGCAAGTTGGGATACGGCCAGTGCCGCATCGGTGGCGTTTTCGGCCCGCAAATTCTTAATGGAAGCCACCGCCGGGTTTTGCAAAAGCGCTTCGCTCACACCGATGCCATAAATTTGGTTTGGTGCATAGCGGGAGATGAAATCCAAAACTTCCGGCCTCCAAGGTCCTTGCTCGGAAATGGCTAGAACCATCGGCTCACCACGGCCTAAAGCACATGCGGCTGGAATGGCGGCGAGGAAGGCGTCGTCCTGCCAAGAGGCTTGCTCGCCGAGAGGTACCACAAACAGCACCCGATCCACCTTCGCAGGGGGGAGCAGCAATCCGAGTAAGAGCATCCACTTGAGCATATATTCATTCTAGGCGGGAAAGTACACTGCAAGCTCCCCAGGATGCGTGAAATCCTTGGGTCTACTTAGGGCATGAAGAAATCCAACCAACCGCGGGCACCTTGGCGTGAAAATCTGTGGAGGGTCATTTTTCTCGCTGACACACCCAAGGGCCGTGCTTTCGATGTTGCCCTTATCGTTGCCATCTTGACGAGTGTCGGCGCCGTCATGCTGGAAAGCGTGGCGCATATCCGTGAGCAGTGGGGCGATTTACTGTGGATAGCCGAATGGGGTTTTACCCTTCTTTTTACGGCCGAGTACATCGCGCGGCTCATTTGCGCACGGCGTGCTTTCAGCTATGCCTTCAGCTTTTTTGGGGTGGTGGACCTCCTCTCCATTTTGCCCACTTATTTGGTGGTGTTCTTCCCCGGCGCGCATTACTTCATGGTAATTCGTGTTCTGCGTATTCTCCGTGCCTTCCGCGTATTAAAACTTGCAGCGCACGTACGCGAGGCCAACGTCTTGATGCGCTCTTTGGTCGCCAGCCGACGAAAAATCACCGTCTTTCTTTTTGCGGTGTTCACCGCTACCGTGGTACTTGGTTCCTTGATGTATCTTATCGAAGGTGAAGCCAATGGTTTCGACAGCATTCCGCGCGGAGTTTACTGGGCTGTGGTCACCCTCACTACGGTTGGATATGGCGATATCTCCCCACAAACGCCATTTGGACAATTTGTGGCCTCACTCGTCATGGTGTTGGGGTATGGCATGATTGCGGTGCCAACAGGAATCGTGACGGCTGAAATGACGGTTGCTGCGCACCGTGATGAGCGGCGTTGCGATCACTGCGGTGAGCGCGGGCATGCTGCCGAGGCCGGTTACTGCCGCACCTGTGGTGGGGCTTTGGACGCCACGACCTAAAGCGAAACCGGAAAGGTGTAATGCCTTTCGCGTCCGTTGTAATACAGGTCTACCGCGATTTCCCATACTCCGGGTAAATGCAAGAGCATGTCTCGTGCAATCCAGCGGCCATCGGGGAGCTGCTCTATGCGAGGCTTGTCCAACAGCGCAACGCGTGTTTTGGGCTGTACCGCGGAGACTAAAACTTGCTCTAAATCCACCCCTTCAATGGACAACAATAAGTCGAATTTAACATTCGCCTGAATGGGCTCAGGTGAAGTTTCGAATTCGATCAGCACGTTTCCATAGCCGTGCTCCGTTCTTGAAGCGGAAGACGCGCAGGAAAGTGGCAGCAGAACCGCGACCAAAAGGGCCAGAGGGGCAAAACGCATGCCCGGATTCTAAGCAAATCTTTGACCTAGAAAGTATTTTCAAATTTCATGCATGGAGTGAGCATCGAAACTCATTGATCCTGCGAAGATTATGACGATGCAACCCACCTTGCAGAACTGGTTGACCAGGTGCTTATGAACTAAACTAGAACTGCGAGAAGAAAGTCCAGATTTCATCATTCGCGTCAATGTCACCACGAAAGATACCGCGTT
>JASFYO010000085.1:0-7835 GCA_045047305.1 Planctomycetota bacterium
TAGGAAACGGAGATGTCGTCGGTGAGGAAATCCACGCCGCAGACATCGAGCCCTACCGCGCGCGCGGCACGCTCGGCCATGCTGCGATTGTCAGGGTGCATGATGTCGGTGACGTCGACTGCGGTACCGCCAGTCGACAAGTTTCCGGTACTGCGCAAGTAAACCACTTTGCCCTCCTCCAGTACGTCTTCCTTGGTAAATCCTTTGAGCTCCAACAAGCGGTTCGCTTGATAGTCCAACTCTAACTTGGTCAATACTTTTTCGTGCCCAATGCCGCGGCGCGGGTCGGAGTTCACGATTTCGATCAGCTCTTCAATCGTGTGTTTCCCATCGCCAGTTACATGCCCTGGAACGCGTTTGGATGCTGCGACGAGAGTGCCGTTTACAACCAGTAAGCGGTGATCGAAACCAGAAAGAAAATTCTCAATGATGACGGCGCGGCTATGCAAGCGTGCGTTCTCAAAGGCTGTGCAGATTTCTTCCTCGGTCTTCAGGTTAATCGAAACTCCGCGACCGTGATTTGCATTCAGTGGTTTCACCACCACTGGAAATCCAATACGCTTCGCCATTCTGATCGCAGCCCGTTCTGAATAAACCAAACCCTGGTTTGCCACGGGTAACCCCAAGTCGGCCAATAACTTATTCGTTTCCTCCTTATCGGAAGCAATCTCCACACCAATATGACGCGTTTCAGAAGTGATGGTTGCCTGAATGCGCTTGCCATAACAAGCGTGACCCAACTGAACCAAACTGTACTTGTTCAGGCGAATCCAAGGAATGTCGCGCTCTTCTGCTGCACGCACCAAAGATGCTGTAGACGGACCAAGTGCACGACGCTGCGCAAAACGAATAAAGGCTTCTCGCTCCTCTTCCCAATCGAACTCCTCACTACGAATCGACTCTGGTTGTAACTCCACTGGCAACAAGTGTTGCAGCAAGCGCAAGCCAAGCGCGGCTGCCTCTAGGCCAACCTCTTCCGATTCATACTGAAACACCACATCGTATTGCCCGTGCTCTCCATTGCCACGAGTCTTGCCGAATGTAACTGGGCTTCCAGCCATACTCTGTAACTCAATCGCAACATGCTCAAAAACATGCCCCATCCAAGTGCCTTCGTCCTCGCGCATGCGACGAACAAAACCACCTTCCGCGCTATACGAGCAACCGTGCTTCTCTAATCCCGGAAGCGACTTCAGCAAACTATCGATAAAAGTAGCGCCCAGCTTTGCCGTCGGCCACTCCTCCAGTTCTTCAAGGTCCAAGGTCATCCGAATGACCGGAAAGTGGGCGTAAAGGCTAGGCCCGAGGTATACCGAACGGTCGAGGATCTTCATCTTGGGGGTTACTGCTAGGAGGTCGCTTGCGCTGAAGGGTGACTGGCTTCGCGGGTGCGGATGTCGAATGTGCATCCGTCGGTGAGAATGTGCAGGCGGATGCCGAGCACACTAACGGGTTGGTGACGCCGTGCCGAATCCATGGAGGAGTACTCCATGTTGGACGGATCAATCAGGGTAATCGCGCCGCTGCCGACGACTTCGATGAGGTCATCTGGGGAGATGAACGCCGCGGTGTCTTCGTCGAGCCCAATGCCGACCGGCCGCGGGTTAAATGCAAGCGCGGTTAAGAGTCTTCCGAGCCGATCGCGCTGTTGGAAATGTTGGTCGACGATGAACTCGTGGGTGAGTCCAAAACCTGGCGCGAGAGAAACCATGTCGCAACGCGGAGTGCCGCCTTCATTTCCATAAGCAATCATGTGCTCACTCAAAATCGACGCGCCAGCAGAAGTCCCGCCCACAGTTAAGCCTTCATGATTGTTGCGATGACGCAATAAATCGGCAACCGCAGTTCCACCAATCGTAGTCGACAGGCGCAGTTGGTTGCCGCCGGTAATAAATACACCGGTGGCTTCCTTTAGCTCCTGCAACCAATCTTCGCGGGCGCAATCTTTACGCTCCTCGAAGGGTAGGTTGACCGCATGAGCAACGCCAAGTTCCTTGAAGATTTCCACGTAGCGTGGACCCGTTTCTTCAAGTTGAGAGGCCGTCGGGATGATGGCAATGCGCGCTTCACTTCCGCCGCAGACGTCGGCAAAGCGCTTAAGGATGGCAGGGTCGCGGAATTTCTCTTCCGCGCCACCAATGGGAATGAGGTAGCCGCGAGACATGGGTTCATGGTGATTCTACCAAGGCCACCGAGAATATGAGTCCTTGCGCAGGCTTCCGCCACTAAGAATCGGAGAACGGCGAGCCTTCTCCACGCCAATCCATGATCGACCAATAGGGCTGCATCAATGGGACGCCATCCAAGGTGAACTTGCCCGGGCTGACTTCCTTCAGCACGGGAAAAGCGTCCACTGGTCGCGTTTTCCATGGACCACCGCGGCCGATGATGGCGACTTCATCGAAATCTTTGTACGACCGCCTGATCCGCCACTCTTTCTGATTCGGCTCCAGGGTCCAATCCTGGATGAAATCGTGCAACCAAAGCTCCCACAACAAGCCAGGACCCTCTCCTGCGGCTGGATTATTCTCCATAATCATCAAAGCGGAATGGATCATGGCTGGCTCGCTATCGGCGTACCAAGTGGAGCTTAGGAAGCTAGCTTCTGTGTCAGTAAATTCGCGCATCAGCCAACGCACCTTGCTCGGCTTGCCGGTTTCAAGATTGTCCCGATAATGATCCACGGGATACACGCTCACATAGAGTTTGCCTGATTCGTCGCGACCCATATATCCAGAGCAAGTCATGAGCTTGCCAGAATCCTCAACTTGCGCGCGTACCGGATGCCAATAGTCCGTAATCCCAGGCCGAGCAGCGTATGGGATTGAGCTTTGACACCCGACGCTGGCCAGACAAATCAAAAGGCTAAGAATAATTTTCATGCCTTCTGCAATCTAAGCCTCACTCGACAATCACTCCACCAACAATCACGCCATCGATTTCGCAAGCCTCGTTAAGCACTACCAAATCGGCATCGGCACCGAGTTTGATGCGGCCTTTGCGATCCAGCTGCAAGTGATCCGCGGGGTTGGAGGTAAAGGCTGGAAGTGCGTCCTCTAAGAGAGTGCCGCCGTTCACCAGTGCAGCGATGGTTTGCGGCAAGGCAGCGCTAGTGCCGACATCGAAGGAGATCATGCGGCCGTGTTCATCGAAATGCGGGAGGCATCCGCCGCCATCACTGGAAATGCTAATGCGTTCTGGTGGAAGGCCGGCATCGAGATAACGGCAAAGGCCTTCGGATGCGGGGTAAGCATCTTCGCCATCTTCGATTGGGAAGGCGGTGAGGTCGATGTGACACCCACGTTCGGCGAGCTGCATGGCTTCATCGAAAAGCGCTTTCTTGCGATTGACGTGCGTCGGTTGAAACACGCGCGGCGGCAATTCGCTTTGATCGAGCGCTTGGTGGATGAGTTCCAGGCCGCGTTCCCCTTCGCCCAGGTGCAAATGCAACACGCCGGCCTTTCTAGCAATGAGTCCTGCAACGTGGCAATCGCTGGCGGTGCGCAGGATTTCGTCCAGGGTTGGTTGGCTGGAACGATGATCCGAGATTGCAACCTCACCGGCACCGATGACAGCATCCAAATGCACGATGTCGCCGCGCACACTTCCAGTGAGGGTAGTGAAGGGTAGGTGATAACCTCCGGTCCAGCACCAAGCCGACATACCTTGTTCACGCAATCCGCGTACACCAGCAAGAAGTTCGGCGGTGCTGCGGGTGACATCGTCGGTGCCGAGTAGACCGACCACCGAAGTCACGCCGGCATCCATGTAAGTGGAGAACATGGGCGCCGGAACCTTGGTCGACGCCCCGTCTTCGCCACCACCGCCGGTGATGTGGGCGTGGATATCCACCAATCCAGGAATCAGGCGCTTCTCCTGCAGATCGATGACTTCCAATTCAGCGCCTGCCGGCACTTGTTGTGGCGTTTCCCCTGCGGGCGAAATCCCAAGAATGCGGCCGCCACCAAGAAGGAGATTACAGAGACCTAATGGTTCTGGAGCAAAGACATCGGCGTTAGTGAGGAGGGTCAACACGGGACGTCATTGTAATCGAAATGGCCTCAGCGTAAGTCCAAGCCAGTAGGTGGAGGAGAAATTCGGTTTATGACTCCATCCGTACGCTTCTCAAACCAAAGCACCATCACTGTGTCTTTTCCGCCGCCATTCGACGGGGTGAATATCTGTACACCGGAACCAGAAGTCATGCGCAAATCACCCTCCACAAAAGTGGTGTCCAATACTGGCTGCGCCACATCTTTCGAAATTGGACCATTTTCCCCTTCCAAGATATCTACCTTAACTGGAATGGGCCTACGAATCTCTTTGTACTCCATTTGAAGCGAAACGACGAAGTCCTCCTCTGAAATCCTATATACCCGGGCATTGATTTTTGTTCCAACCTTCACTGCTTTTATTGAGGGAACTTCAATCACGCTTGGCCCCGGTTCGACGCTGACAAGGCTCCAACCCCCTACATATTTTGTCTCATTGGTAACGCCTAGATTCGACTCCACTCGAGGTAAAAGACTGAGTTGTGATTGGTGAATGACTTCAAAACGATTGTCCAAAAGACGGGTTCCTCTTTCTTCGACACTTTCAGGACTAGAGAGAATTTCAATGCGGTCCATGGCGTTTAAGTACTCCAAATCACTAGAATCACCACGGTAAATAGTCACCGTAAGTCCTCCTCTCCAAGAACTGTTTCTCTCTCGCTGGTACGCTAAGAATTGTGCAAGCCATGAATCTTGGCTTGCGGACAAATTGGATATCAAAAACCACTTGCCATCCATGTCTTGCACGGTGATATTCCCGCCGCTCTCTCCAAATGGTGGCTCCATATAAGTCTTCACCATATGCAAAAGCTCTGCGTAGCTATCAAACGGAAAGGAATCCTCGACTTTGGCAAAGCCCTGACCTCCTCCAAATTCTCTTTGGGCTGGAGAACCTGGAGTTGTTGTTGGTAAAAGATTAGGCGCCGGAAAAATATCACTAAACGCTCCCTTCACGTTTGCATTCGAATCATTTCCCTCTTCAGCTTCTGGCCAAACAAGATCACCGAGATCATGCAGATGCAATACGAATGGTTCTCCTTGCTGAGAACCAAAGGCCGGGAGAAGCGATGAAGCGGCTAAAGCGATGGCTAAAATCATGTTAATGCCTTAAGAGGATGCTCGGGTAGTCACGACAGTCACTCGGAAACGGTTGCTGCCAGGATTGGGGTTCAACTGAACCGATTGTGCTTGAATTCGAAGGTGATGCGCGGTTGGTTTTTCTGGAACCAGCAAAGGGAAAGATGGATTCAACATGGACGACCCAAGCTCTAAGAGATTTATCTCCTGCTTTGGTTGTGGAAGCATGAGAATTAATAGCACAGCTGCAGCGAGTCCACCCCCCATCCAAAAGATTGGCCTACGCCGAATTGATTGCCTCCCTTGCTCCATCTGCAAAAGGGCGGCACGAAGTTGCACCACCTCCTCCATTGCTCCTGGGCACTCCACTAGACGCCTACAAAAAACCTCGTCGTCGAATGGATCTTGGCGTTGATCTAGCAAGCGATTGGCTTGCGCGAGAAGGTCATCGAAGTGGCTCATAGCCAAGCCTCCACGTTAGCGTCACGGGCTAAAGTTTGGCGCGCGCGATGGAGATGAGATTTCACAGTTCCACTTGGAAGTTGAAGCGCAGATGCTATTTCGCCCACGGATTGGCCCTGCAAATGAAAACGACGCAAGATTTCACCCTGAGGAGCAGGGATCTGGTTGAGCAAGGAGTCGATCTCTTCACGGGTCGGCGGTGTTGCCCCGCTAGTTGACTCCGAAAGATGATTCTGTTCTCCCATCGATAGCGGACTCACTCTAGCTTTCGCGCGCGCATCCAAGAACACACGAAACGCAACCGTATGCAACCAAGGCCGCAAAGGGCGCGTTGCATCGTAGCGGCACTGAAACTGAAGAGCGCGGTTCATGGTTTGCTGTTGCAGATCGTCGACCTCTAAGCCTGGGCAACCGACAACCAGCCGGCGCAGGAAGGCACGCAGGGCTGGAATCTCCTCAGGCAACTTGCCTTCCATGCCTGGGTGTACGGGATTCGCATGGGGGTCGGTTGCAGAGATGACTCTGAATTTCCGCAAAGAGTGCATCCGCCAATCCTACCAGGACGGACTTCGGGAGTGCGCGCGCCATGATTCCTGATTATCATGCGTTTGAACCTATGGCCGAGCCCCTAAAGAACCAATATGACAGCCCCTACCTGGAAGAGCTTGCCTCGGTCGTTGCAGCCTGCACGCCGAAAGGATTCGATCGGCTCGCGTTTACCCAAGCCGTGTTTGCTGACGGCTGGGAAAAACTGGAATTGAAAGGACGCATGCGTCGGATTACCGAGTGTCTGCACGGTGCTCTCCCCGACGATTACCTAGAAGCTCTCCCAATCCTGCGCGATGCGGCGGAAAAGTTCGATGGCTATTTGTCGATGTTCTTCCCAGACTTCGTCGAAATGTACGGCATGGCGCATTGGGAAGAATCGGTCGCTGCATTGTGGTGGATGACGCGTTTTGGAAGTTCTGAATTTGCAGTGCGTCCATTCTTAAAGTTGGATGCGTCGCGCATGCTGAAGACCATGTTGACGTGGACGCAAGATGAAAACGAGCACGTGCGACGACTCGCTTCAGAAGGGAGTCGCCCGTTGCTGCCGTGGGCGATGAACCTTCCTGCGTTTCAGAAAGATCCGCTGCCAGTGCTTCCAATCCTGGAAGCACTGCATGAAGATCCGAGCGAATACGTGCGACGAAGCGTTGCAAATAATTTGAATGACATCGCGAAAGACCACCCTGCCTTGGTATTGCAAATTGCGCAAACGTGGAAGGGGAAATCCAAGCCAGTGGATCAATTGGTAAAGCATGCATGCCGCACCTTATTGAAGAATGGCGATGCTGGCGCGATGCGGCTGTTTGGATTTCGCGATCCATCCCGCATGGAGGTGCTGCGCTTAAAGATTGCCGAGGCCCATATCCCACTAGGGGGTGCGCTTGAGTTTTCCTTTACCTTGACCGCAGCGGAAGCTCTAGGCAAAGTGCGACTGGAGTACCTCCTAGAATTCGCACGACCTCATGGGCGCGGCGCACGCAAGGTGTTCAAAATATCTGAATCGGATTCTCTCGACTCGCAGCGCAAAATCACGCGGCGACATTCCTTCGTCGACCGCAGCACGCGTAAACATTATGTCGGCGAACATCGGGTCACGGTCATTGTGAATGGAGTGGCGAAGGCCTCGCAACCCTTTCATTTGGTTAACGCTTAACGCATCTCAGTAAATGCCGCCTTTACCAGCGCAGCCTGCTCGACGTGATGGCGTTTATAACTTCCCGTTGCAGGGCTCGCAGCTGATGCGCGGCCGACAAAGAGAATCTTCCAATGCAAGTCGCGGAAGCGTTGCAACATCGAAGCCCACGGTCCCATGTTGCGCGGTTCTTCTTGACACCACACCAACTCGGCATTGGGATACTGCGCAATGAGTGCAGCAACTTTGTCTTGCGGGAACGGGTAGAGCTGTTCGACGCGCGCCAGCACCACATCTTCAATCTTGTGCTCGGTGCGGTAATCCGCAAGATCATGCGCAACTTTTCCACTGCAGAACACAATCCGCCGTGGCTCCTTCACCGCATCTTCCACCAGCACGGTTTGGAATCCACCGCAGAGGAAGTCTTCAATCGGACTTGCTGCACGTGGATCGCGCAATAGCGATTTCGGTGTGAACACCACCATCGGGCGACGCTCCAAAGCCTTGCGACCGGTTTCTCCGATGACATGACCTTGGCGTCGGAGCAAGTGGAAGTATTGCGC
>JASFYO010000086.1:0-19411 GCA_045047305.1 Planctomycetota bacterium
CAAAGGCATTAAAGCTGCGCGGTTTGTGATCCTGGCGGGAGAGATCTGTCTTGAATCTCAAGATGCTTGCTGGGTTTTGGGCTTAATCAGAGCTTCCCTTATTGGGCCTGGGAAATACTAGGATATCACTAAAATTTACCTCGGGAATCTACCCTGAATTTGCCGAAAGTACCTGTGCAGGCCACAAGGCCACACCGCCGCCATCCATTTGCCATGAAGAAAACACTCTCTCGTACTCTGCCAAACGACCAAAACATCACTGGGCGTACTTTTGGCGAGGAAGAGCAGACCGCCGTTTTGGCCGCGCTCGCCAGCGGAACTCTTACCAGTACTAAGGGTAGTTTCGTAAAACAGCTAGAAGCTCGTTTCGCGGAACAGCTTGGCGTCGGTCATGCTTTTGCTTGCACCTCGGGAACGGCCGCGATTCATGTCGCGATAGCCGCCTTGGATTTGGAGCCTGGGGATGAAGTGATTACGACTTCCATCACCGACATGGGTGCACTGACACCGATTTTGGCGCAGGGCGCGATTCCCGTTTTTGCCGACGTCGACCCCCACACCTTAAACGTGACTGCCGCATCGATTGAAGCGGTCATGAGTGAGCGCACCAAAGTGATCCTTGCGACGCACCTATTTGGAGATCCTTGCGCGATGGAGGCCATCATGCAGTTGGCGGAAGCCAAAGGGGTCGCGGTGATTGAAGATTGTTGCCAGGCCTTTGGCGCATCCGATCAAGGTAAGCCCGTCGGCACGATCGGTGCGATTGGGTGCTTTAGTTTGCAACAAGGCAAACACATCACGACCGGTGAAGGCGGATTAGTGGTCACCAACGATGATGCCTTGGCGCGTCGCTTGTTTTTGCTGATCAATAAAGCGTGGGGGTACGGCGATCAAAATCCCGACCATTACTTCCTCGCTCTGAATTACCGCATGAATGAAATCACCGGTGCCGTGGCATTGGCGCAGTTGGACAAACTGGAAGGCAGTGTGTCCGCACGGATTCAAAATGCAGAGCAGCTTTCGGCAGCCCTAGATGGCGTGGAAGGGATTGCATTACCACTTGCGGGAAATGGGAGGCGTCACACCTACTGGCGCTATTGCTTGGACGTCGATGCCGATGTTATCCCAGGAGGAACCGATGCTCTTGGCGCCGCGTTGCGTGCTCGAGGCATCGGGTGTGCGCCACGCTACATTCAAAAGCCAGCATTCCAGTGTCAGGTTTTCACCGAACAGCGCACCTTTGGCACTAGCCGGTGGCCGTTCACTTTAGCCTCGAAGGATGCAGTGGATTACACCCCTGCACATTTCCCGGGCACTTTCGACGCTTTGAGTCGCGTTCTCGTCCTGCCGTGGAATGAACGTTTCACCTCCGACGACGTCCTCTTTATTGCTGCTGCGATCCGAGAATCAGTCAGCGAACTTCTAGCTTAGTCATGACTCAACCTATTCGATTTGGCCTGATTGGTGCAGGCGCCATTGCAAACGCTCATTTAGAGGCGCTGCAATCCCTGAATGACCTTGCGCTATGTGTTGGAATTCACGATTTAGATGCAACTGCGGCGCAAGCCATGGCGGACCAAGTGGGCTGCCAAGCATTCCAAAATCTAGACGCTTTCCTCAGTGAAGCAAAGCCCGATGCGGTGATTCTTTGCACTCCTCCCTCAACCCATGCACCGCTCGCCATGGCGATGATGGATCGTGGGATTTCGGTGTTGTGCGAGAAGCCGTTAAGCATACGCCCTGAAAATGCACGTGCGATGCTCGCAGCAGCAGAAGCTGCAGGGGTAGTTTTCACCATGGCGTCGAAGTTCCGTTACGTCGATGACGTCGAGAAAGCGCGCAATCTCATTCAAGAAGGCACGCTTGGCGAGATCGTTTTGTTGGAGAACACCTTCGCAGCACGTGTCGATATGTCTGGGCGTTGGAATGCAACTCCAGAGATTGGTGGTGGCGGCGTTTTAATCGACAATGGCACTCACTCCGCCGACATCGTGCGCTACCTGCTTGGCCCAGTCCGTGAGGTGCAAGCGACCGAAGGAAATCGCTTCCAAAAGTTGGATGTCGAGGACACGGTGCACCTATTCCTGCGCAGCGAGGCTGGTGTTTTAGCTAGTATCGACCTATCGTGGAGCATCAATAAGCAGCTCGATTACTACATCGGAATCTATGGTACTGAAGGCATCATCCGCATTGGATGGAAGGAGTCTTTCTCTGAAAGACCGAATAATGGGGGTAAGCACGTGTTTGGAAGTGGTTACTCGAAGCTTGGAGCCTTCGAGGCTCAGCTACGCAACTTCATTGGTGCCATGCGGGGGACGGAAGAACTGCGCATCTCCCCAGATGAAGCATTAGACTCGGTGGAGGTCATTGCGGCCGCTTACCGCTCGCTCGATGCGAACGATTGGGCCACGGTTGCACCCGCTCACGCTACGCATTGAAAATCCACCCAACCGCGATCGTAGAAGATGGCGTCCTTCTTGGTGAAGGCACCTCGGTGTGGGACAATGTGCACTTACGCGCTCCCTCGAAAATAGGTTGCGATTGCATCATCGGAGAGAAAACTTACATCGCTTACGATGTGACGATTGGCGACCGCGTAAAGATCAACGCCTTCGTTTACGTCTGCGCTGCGGTGACCATAGAAGATGGCGTGATGATTAGCGCTGGAACTGTGTTTACCAATGACCGATTCCCGCGTGCAACCACACCCGACCTAAAGCAGTTGCGTGGTTCCGAACCGGACGAGCACACCTTGCCCACCTTGGTTAAGGAGGGTGCCACCGTTGGTGCGCGCTGCGTGATTGGCAATGACCTTTCTCTCGGCCGCTTCTGCATGGTCGGTATGGGATCTGTCGTAACTAAGTCCGTCCCTGATTTTCATTTGGTAGTTGGACACCCTGCACGTTCAGTCGGATTCGTGTGCCGCTGCGGTGAGCCCCTTGCCCGTTTTCAAGCTGGGAATGCTCCGCTCCGTGGTGATTACACCTGCTCTTCCTGCGCTCGTAGTTATGCGCTGCAGAACGGAGAGGTTGAGGAATCCTCGTCTTCCTAAATCGCCATGTCTGAGATCCCCCAGAGTCGGAGTTGGGCTGTCGTCGGCGGAGGCATGTGTGGCATGACTCTGGCCTTGCGCTTGGCGGAGGCGGGACATGATGTCACCCTCATCGAGGCCAGCGATCGCCTAGGTGGTCTTGCCGACGCCTGGCAAGTTGGCGATCTCACTTGGGATCGGCACTATCATGTGACCCTGCTTTCTGATGCCCAAACGCGCAAAGTGTTACGCGACATTGGGGTGGAAGATGCATTGCAGTGGTGCATTACCAAGACTGGGTACTACCGTGAGAAGCGGTTGGTCTCGATGTCGAATGCCTGGGAGTACTTGCGCTTGCCAGGACTCAACTTGCTGCAGAAAATGCGTTTGGCTTGGACGATTACTTATGCGTCGAAATTGAAGGATTGGAAAAAGCTGGAAGCGATTCCGGTGGAGGAGTGGTTGACTAAGCTTTCCGGTCGTGGAGTGATGGAGGGCTTATGGCGCCCTTTGCTACGTGCGAAATTGGGTGACCGCTACAGCGCATGCTCGGCGGCATTTATTTGGGCAACCATTAAACGCCTTTATGCCGCGCGCGAATCCGGATTGAAAACAGAGAAGTTCGGTTACGTCGCGGGTGGCTATGACTCGGTAGTGAGCGGGTTTACACGTCGCTTCGAAGAGCTAGGGGTGAAGGTGAAACTCAAGGCGCCGGTAGAAGAGATTGGCGCGATATCAGAAGGATTGACTTTGCGGATGACGGATGGGTCGACGCAAGATTTTGACCGCGTCGTCGGAACCATGACTCCACGTCGGGCCGCAACGATGTGCCCGAGTTTGCAGCCAGAGGAATTAGGATTGTTGCAGGGCGTCGAGTTTCAAGGGTTAGTCTGCGCCTCTTTGGTGTTGAAGAAACCGCTTGCAGACTACTACCTGACTTACCTGATGGATGCCGATCTGCCATTCACCGCGGTCATCGAGATGACAGCGATGGTGTCGCCCGAGCAGTTGCATGGCAATCACCTGATTTATCTACCGCTCTATTTGCACGCAGATGACCCGCGCTTCAAGATGTCGGATGACGAGGTTGAATCTACCTTCCTTGCTGGCCTAGAGCGTGTGTACCCCAACTTTCACCTGGACGACGTCCTCGCTTGTCGGATTTCCCGAGTAGCAGAGGTCTTCCCCTTGCCAGTGCTGAATTATTCTGAAAAAGTACCACCAAGCCACACTAGTTTGCCCGGTTTGCATTTGGTCAATGCGTCGCAGATTTTGAACGGAACTTTGAACGTCAATGAAACCGTGGGCTTGGCCGAGCGTTGTGCCGAGTCATTACTCGCCCACGATGGTATGCATCTGGAAGTGGAAGCATGAAGCGCAAAGCAAGCTTGTCTTTGGACCTAGATAACCAGTGGTCCTACATGAAGACCCACGGCGACTCCGGATGGGAGAGTTTCCCTAGCTATTTGGACGTAGTGGTGCCGCGTATTCTTGCCATGCTGGAGGAACGGGATTTGAAGATCACGTTTTTCATTGTCGGTCAAGATGCAGCACTCGAAAAGAACCATCATGCGCTGCGTATGATTGCGGAAGACGGACATGAGATTGGCAATCACTCCTTTCATCATGAACCTTGGCTGCATCTTTATTCCGATGAAGAGGTGCATGCAGAATTGGAACAAGCGGAAGGCGTCATCCAAAACGCCACCGGCATTTGCCCCGACATGTTCCGCGGCCCAGGCTTTAGTTTGTCGCCCGGCGTTTTGCGCGTCCTGAAAGCGCGCAACTACCGTTTTGATGCATCCACGATGCCGACTTACCTAGGCCCTTTGGCTCGTGCTTACTATTTGCGTTCGGCCAAGCTCGAGGGCGAGGAACGGGAAAAACGTGCTAAGTTATTTGGCACATGGAAGGAAGGGGTAAAGCCGGTTAAGCCTTATCAGTGGCAACTCGATGATGGCCCCTTACTGGAAATCCCGGTCACAACCATGCCGTGGTTGAAGCTACCTTTCCACTTGAGTTATGTGCTTTACCTCAGCACCTTTTCTTCTGTAGTGGCCAGCCTTTACTTCCGCACGGCTTTACGCTTTTGTCGTATGGCTAGATTCGGCCCTTCTTTGTTGTTACATCCGCTGGATTTCCTCAGCGCGGAAGATGTGCAAGGCCTAGACTTTTTTCCGGGCATGAAGATGCCGCTAGAGAAAAAGCTGCAGCGTGTTGGCCACTACCTCGATCTCTATGCTGCAGCCTTCGAAGTACTACCGATGGGGGAATTCGCTCAGTCCCTTACCCACAGTTCATACGGCCCACTGCCAAAGCGCAAGCTGTAGTGAAGCTCTGTGAGCTGCGAACTTAGGTCCGCGGTATAGGGGCTCACTATGACGTAGTCCGCAAGTTCCGATGCCAACAGAGCGGAAGCATCTTCATTCGACATGGTGCCATGCAGGAACTCGAACGCAAGGCGCTCGCGGCGCATGGCTTCCTCTTCTCGCCCTAGCGCAATGAGCGGGGGTGGGGTTTGGAAATCGCGGGCATAAACAAAATCGAAATCTAAGACTAGAGGCGCGAGGTGGGTGACTTCATCCAGGTGACAAAGCACACGATGCTTTGGTCCCATTGGAAGTTGAGTCAGGTGGCTTGCGAGATCGAGGAGCCCGCTTGGAATTTTATACGGATTTTCAACCTTGAACATAACGATGCCTTTGTCTGGTGGGGAATAGAGATTGCTTCTACTCCAGACATAATGCGCCCCGCTCAAAGGCATGGCTGCGAGCAGCGCAGCTACCCCGAAAATGGGTTTCCAGCGGCCATGGTTTTTCTGCTCCAGGGACGCGTAAAGGCTAGCGCCAATTCCAGCAAAAAGGAACGGTATCGGAAGTAACCAGAATATGCGCAGGTACCCCCACTTTCCGGATGCGAGATCTTGGATAAATCCATACAGCAGGGGGTTCAAGAGGAAGACCGCGAGACCGCCAAGAAATAAAATGGGAAAGACTTGTTTCCGGCTTTGCGGAAGAAGCAACAGCAGCAGCGGGGTACTTAAGAGAGAAAAAAGTTCTAAGGCTCCACCGCCAGAACGAAGTTGAAGAAAAATGAAGAAGAAAAGATCTGCCCAACTTGTGTCGACACTTTCTCCCAGAGTTGCTTCTTGCAAACCGTGGTCATTCTGTAGACGTAAAAACACCACGAATAGAATCTGTGGCGCCGCGGCAAGGCACAGGATGAGGCCCTGCTTGAGAGAATCAGTATTTCGCTTTAGGAAAAAATACGCTAAGGAAAGGGTGCCTAAGATTGCAGGGACCAACAGGATTGCGGTTGGTGCCCACCCCATACAGGCGCAGGAAATAAGGAATAGAAGCGCCCAGCTACCTTTGCTGCTGGAGCGAAGGAATTGCAGGCTGTGCAGAATGAGCGCAAGGGCTCCAAGGTGCATGAGCCAAGTCTTGCCTTGTTGAGGCCGTGTTAATAAATAGTTGTTTGGAGTCCAATGGCTGCTGACTCCGAAAAGGAAGTAGGCCAGTAAAAACACCATCGCCACCGTAAGTAATTGCTTTGGCAAGAATAAGCGCAGTAAGCTGGCATATAGAGCGAGGCTAAATAGAAGCAGGATAGGCCCGACAATGCTGCGTAGTACGATGAGAGTGTGTAGGCCAGAAAGCCGCCCAAGCATGGCGCCCCACAATTCAAAAGATTGCCAGGCATATACCGGATTCGCGGGCAGCTCTTCGCCACGGTGAGTCGGAGCGAATTGCCCCATGGCCGGTGAATCTTGTAAAAGAAGGGATTCGGAAAGGTATAGGTTGTCGTCGGCATCGGCACGATGATGCAAGGTTGGGGTAATGATGGCCATCGCCAGCAATCCAATGAATAGAAGACCTATGGCGCGGCTGGAGCGGATTGGTGCGATTGCATCGGTCCTTTTGCCGCGGGCTAAGAGGTAAAGGTTGGCGGCAAAACTCATTCCAATCAAGCCGAGGGCAATAACCCTTGGCACCAAGTCGAGTGCTAGGCTAACTGTCGCTCCAAGGCTAAGTAAGAGTGCTGGAAGAAGACCGCGGATATTTTGAAAGATGGGGGCCGCGGAGAGCGTGTCTGTAGCGACCTGCGCCTGTTGGACAGGCAGTCTCTTGTGCTTGCGAGCAAAGACCTCAGCAGCAGCCGTAGCTACTACCCAAACCACGCCGACCATAAGCATCGCCGTTAGTGTTTCGGCGTGTCCAATAAGTAGTGGGCCGGTGATGATGGAAAACGCGCCAAAGGCATACACCA
This sequence comes from Planctomycetota bacterium, assembly GCA_045047305.1. Classification (GTDB taxonomy): domain Bacteria; phylum Planctomycetota; class UBA1135; order UBA1135; family UBA1135. The sequence goes on from JASFYO010000086.1 coordinate 7,301, forward strand.
AGGCCATGGCTAAATCTTGGTAAAAAGGTTGCCGCCTCTGAGCCTTTCCGATGGAGAGAAAACGCCATGCGGGCCAAACAAAGGCGCCTATCAGCAATAAGCATATAAGGCTGGATGCAAGTGGGAGGGTGGTGGCGAACTCCATGTTCAGGCGGTAGGCATCGTGGGCTCCAAGAGAAGCGCGATACTTAATAATGTCTTATTTTGCCTGATGTGGTGGAGTTGTAGCAAGCATCCGGCGGGCAGGCGGCGCTCAAGATCCTGCAAAGGTTTCACTTTTGGTCGTTGGCCTTGTGCAAATCCATCCACTTCCATCGCATGAAAGCCAAGGCCGTGATTCCCTAAGGGGTGCATGGCTTTGTAAACCGCCTCCTTCATGCCAAAGACGGCGAGAACGAAAATGGAATGCTCAGTTAGCGGAAGATGTTTTTCCATGGCATCCATCTCATTCCCCGTGAGAATCTCGGCGAACAAATTTTGTTTTAATGGACGGTCATCTTCAACGTCAACGCCAAGCCCGAGTAAGGAGGAGGTCTTTTGCGCTATCAGTGCTGCGCACCAGTGGCGGCTGTGACTAAGCGATCCGAGAATCTCCTGAGGCCATTGTGGGCTGCGGTCCTCGTTGGCCAAGAGAGGCGTTGAGGGGAAACCCAATTGCTGTAGAGCTTGATGCGCCAAGATCCGTGCCGACGCAAATTCTTGCTGCCGACTACGAATCGCTTGCTCGACCATGGCTTGTTCTTCAGCGCAAAGTTCCTGCATCGCATCACGTACTGGCGCGACAGAAAGTTTCACTCCCGCTGGAAGTTGCGAACTAAGCGCAGCCAAGGAGGAGTTCATGAATGCTTGTTTTGGGAGAGGTCTTCCTGCGCCTGATTTAGAACTTGGCAAACCTTGCCACCGAGTACGCGCACATGAGGTTCCAGAACCATGCTGTCGTGATCGCCGAGAACTTCAAAGCAATCGATACCACCTTTTGCATAAGGCCCCCAATGGTTGTTCGAATCTTGGATCTCGCGGTAATCATCAGCAATCACGCCGCCGGGAAGCTTAAAACTTGCGTTGAGCGGTGGGCGGAACAAGGTGATGCGCCCGGAGTAGGGATGCAGCTTGTAGTGCTCTAAGGCTTCGAGAAAACCATTCTGAATCATCTCGGAACGGAACTCAGCAGGCGCTAAATCACGCTCTGCCGGCGATTCCTGTTGTTGCCTCCTAAGGCGTTCCCAGGCTAGACGCTTGCGCGGCCATTCCCAGAGATAACCCAGGCCGCCACGTTTGATACGCATACCAAGAATGAGAATTCGCTGCAGGAAATTCGCAGTTGGTGCGTGGGTAATGGGGGTGTCTAGAAGAATGAGCGCCGCAGTCTCCTCGCCGGATGCTTGTAACTGCTGCGCCATTTCCATTGCAGTGATGCCGCCTCCCGAAAAGCCACCTAGCAAATAGGGACCTTCAGGTTGAACTTTTCGAATTTCCTCGAGATAGTCGCGGGCCATGTCTTCAAAGCGCCGGTGAGGGCGGTCGTCGCCGTGTAGGCCACGTGCTTGCACGGCGTACATCGGTTGGTCCTTACCCAAGTGTGCGGCTAGGTGACGTAAGTTCAGCACATTGCCAAACATGCCAGCAACGAGGAAGAACGGTGGTTTTGAGCCTTTGCGCACATCGTTAAGTGGAACCAAGTAACGACTTGGAGTGCCCTGCGCACGCAAGCTCGCAGCTCCTTTATTGCCTTCATCTTCGTCTTCGGCGGCGGCGTTGAGCTCAGCTCGTAGCATGTCGGCACAAAGGCGTATGGTCGGCGCTTCGAAGAGGAAGGAAAGTGGGTATTCCAGTTGCCACTTTTTCTTGATGCGAGCGAATAGGCGGACGGCAACTAACGAGTGTCCGCCAACTTCAAAGAAATCGTCTTCGGCGCCAACCTTTTCCACTCCAAGCAAATCTTCCCACCAATCGGCGAGTTGTTGTTCTATCGCGTCGGCTGGTTTGGAGTATGCACTGGAAAGATTTGGACGCTGAAACTTAACGCCAGGCTTTGATTCCAGTTGCGCCATCGCCTGGTCTTGAATGACGTGCAGTTGCTTCAGGTCCATCGAGCTCACCGTAAGCACCGCAGGAGTTTGGCTGTGCAGCACGCGCTCCAAAGCTTGCATCCCAGATTTAGCATCGATGCCTGCTGTTAGAGAATCGAGAAATGCCCGCTCTGCTGGAGAATCCGTATTTCGGGCGCGTTTCGGTTTTACCGTCGCATTGGCAAATCGATTGTTGTGGCTGAGCCGACGCAACTGCAAACCTTGAATGGTAACCAACATCTTGCCGTCGGAATCGCAGAGTTTGATATCGAAACTGACCAGCTCTTGACTGGCATCGCTGCCAGGATGTGCCATCAGGTGACAGTGCATCTCCGACGTCAGCGGTGCATAGAATTCCAGGCGCTGATAGCGGATCGGCACGAACATGGAATCTGCTGGGTTGTAGTTCTGCAGTAGTTCCATCGCGCATCCAGTGCCAATGTCGAGCATGGCGGGGTGCAGCGGATATTGAGCGAGGTCATCGGCAAACTCTTGCGGCAATTGCAAACGTGCGTAAGCAAAGTCTGTGCCGTATCCGATGTACTGATGGGTGCGAAAACGCGGGCCAAAGGCGAGGTAGCGCTCCTGTGGGTCGGGCAAAGACCCTTGCTGAACTTCCTGCACCTCTTTGTCCGCTTGCTTTTTCCACTCCGCGATGTCTTGTTGCTCCGGTTCATCCGCTATGCAGGAATGAATCCGCCCGGTCGTATGTAGCAACCAAGAATCTTTCGTCTCTACATCTCGACTGCGAACTTCAAAGTTAAAATCAACACCTGAAGACTTGATGCCGATGCTAATCTCGCGCGGCGCATCATCCGGAACTTCACATGCAGTAAGGAATTGCACATCCTCTAAAGTGACCGCAGCGTGGCCTTTCCAATCTCGGTAAGCGCTCAGTGCGAGGTCAAGATAAGCGGTGCCGGGAAGTACTGCTAGCCCGCTTTGCAAGCGGTGCTCCTCTAGTGCCCAGCAGCTGCGTGCATCCAAATGTCCACGCCAAATTTGCTCCCTTTCTGAAACTAGCAAACGCTCTTGAAACCAAGGTGTATCGATACGCTGCCGTTCCCCAGATTCCTTTTCTGCACCGTGCAAGCGCGCGGCAAGTTCCTGCGCCATACCTACATCACTCCAGATGCCCCAGTTCAATGCAATCATGCGGTTCGGCGCATCTTCGGCCTGAGCACTTGCATAAGCATTGAGGAAAGCGTTTGCCGCGACGTAATCCACCTGTCCTGCAGGGCCAAGCGCGACGGAAGTGGAAGAGCACAATACAAAGAACCGCAGTTTTTCCTGCTGCAGTAAGTTGTGCAGTACTACCGTCCCGTGCACTTTGGGTGTGAACACGCGTTCGATTGCTTCTGGAGTGCGCATTTGAATCACGCCGTCTTCAAGCACGCCGGCAGCGTGAATCACGCCATCGATTTGGCCAAAACGTTGCTTGGCAACCCTCAGCATGTTGCGCATGTCTTCTAGATTGGCTACATCCGCTTGGAGCACTAAGATTTCCGCACCCATTTCCTGCATAGCACGCAAGCGATGAATGCGACGGCAGGTACGGTCGGATTCCGTATGCGTCTCGAGCCAAGCGTCCCACTCGGCTGCAGGCGGGAAAGAGGAACGCCCGATCAAGACTAGTTTTGCCTTGGCTTGTTTGGCGAAATGCGTGGCAATGGTTAGCCCTAATCCACCTAATCCTCCGGTGATAAGCACGACTCCTTGTTGCGCTAAAACAGGTTGAGCATCCTCCATGGGCGCTAACTCCAAGGCCTCTGCGCAGGGAGTAAAAACCTGACCCTTGCGCGAGGCAAGCATGTGGTCTGCCAATGGGCTGAGCAGCAAGTTCTGCAAGTGATCCACCTGTTCGGCGGAGGGCAGACCTTCGCCGGAGAGGTTGTCGATGTCGATGCTGCGCGTTTCCAAGAATGCGTATTCGCGCGGCATGACACGCACGGGCCCAAGCAACAAAGCTTTTTCGGCTTGTACGCAATCGTCGGGGTGCACCTTATGTACGCCGTTTGAAATCACGTCAAGTTGCATGTTCGGCTGCTGGTCGAGTTCGCCTAAGGCTTGTGCTAAGAAGAACAAACTAAAGAATCCACGCTCCTCGTTGTGGTGGAACATGCTCGATCCCGGGCGCGCTTCCATAGCACCAGAGATTGCCCAGCAGTGCACGATGCGTTGTGGCAAACGCTCTTCACTTGCGAGTGTCCCAATCAGCGCGTCGTAATCAACCCGGCCAGACTCTGGCGATAACGCAAACTCCTGATCGGCGAAGCGGTAAAAAGTATCACCTTCGCGTACAGTGATGACCTCTTGCCCTGCTTCGCGCAATCGGGCAGCCAGCGCAGTGCCGAAGCCGTGGCGATCTAGGAACAACAGCCAACGCTGCTTTTCAGCAAGTGCATTTTGAGTGGCTGATGGTCGTGGGACACCGCGCCAACTGCATTGAGTGAACCAGTCGTCGATGGAATCTAAGCGGCGAAAAGCGCTTGGTTCGGCTGTTTGTTGGGCGCGACCAATCCCCGGTTCAATCCAATATTCCTTGCGTTCAAAAGGGTAGGTGGGCAATGGCACTCGCAAGCGCACATCAGTGCCGTGAAATGCTGCCCAGTCGGGAGTGATTCCTGCGATCCAAAGCTGCCCAAGTACGCCGCAAAGGAAGTCGAGGTCGTCGGCTTTTTCTTCTCGATGGCGTAAAGAAGAAAGAATCGTATGTTCGGCGATTGCGTTTGGATGTTGACGGCTAAGCGATCCCAAAGTCTTACCTGGGCCTACTTCCAACAACACTCGTTCTGGGTTTTGCAGCAGCAAACCGACGCCTTGTTCAAAACGAACTGGCCGGCGCAAATGTTCCACCCAATAATCGGCACTCGTCGCCTCCGCATCGGTCATCCAAGTGCCGCTCTTATTGGAGACGATTGGGATTTGCGGTGGATGTAGCTGGATGCTCTTGAGATAAGTACGGAAGCTATCCAAAATCGGATCCAAGCTTGGCGAGTGCGCTGCGCATGCAATCGCAACCGCCTGGCATTCGACACCTTGACCATCCAGTTTCTGTTGCAACTGTAGTAGTGGTGCGGGTTTACCCGAGACCACTTGCAAGTTGGGTGCGTTGTTGACCCCAATCACTAATCCGTCTTGCAGCAGCGGCTCCAGCTCCGAAGCCATCATTTCTACACTGAGCATGCCCCCGGGTGGGAGCGATTCGAAGAGTTGCCCGCGCAATGCAACGAGGCCCAATCCATCTTCAAAGGAGAACACGCCGGCGATGCACGCAGCACTGTTCTCTCCCAGGCTGTGACCGAGTAAAGCGCTCGGCTTTATGCCCCAAGACATCCACAAACGCGCTAATGCAATTTCTACCAAGTAGATTGCGGGCAGTTGTACGGATGGTTGTGCCAACTTGGCCTCAGCCTGAGCATCATCTTGAGCAAAAAGCAGTGGTTTAAGATCTAAGCCATGCTTTGACTGAAGGAGGGTGAAGCCTTCGTCCATGGTGCTGCGGAAGGAGCTTTCCCGTGCGTAAATATCGCGCGCCATCGTGAGGTAATGCGCACCTCCGCCGGGCATCAAGAAGGCAAGCTCTTTCGCTGAGCTTCCATCGCATGATTTGCCTTGCCGCATCTGCGGCGGCTTGCATGCACGTAGCGCCTGGATTGCATCGTCGGGGTTTTGGACTACAAAAGCCCGACGATGAGAGAACATGCGGCGTCCCTGTTGTAGGGTGAAAGCGACATCGGCCAGGTCTAGGCTCGGATCGTTTTCTAAGCGATCGGCGAGACGCGTGCACATGGCATCGAGTGCAGAAGGACTCTTTGCCGACAAAGGTAAAACCTGAACCGAGCGGGTGCTCGCACTGCCTTTTTGCAGCGGCGCCTCTTCGAGGATTACGTGGGCATTAGTCCCGCCTACACCTAAGGAATTCACACTGGCGCGACGTGGCTTCGATCCTCGCGGCCAAGCTCCGAGTTTCGCTTGAACGAAAAACGGACTGGCTTCCAACTCCATCAAAGGATTGGGCTTTTCGAAGAACAAACTCGGTGCCAATTCTTCATGGCGTAATGACTCCACCACCTTAAGCAAGCTGGCGACACCAGCGGCGGTGTCGACGTGTCCGATATTGGATTTGCACGAGCCGATTGCGCAGAAGGCAGTGGCGTCGGTGGTCTCGCGGAAGGCTTGAGTTAATCCAGCGACTTCGATTGGATCTCCAACTGGAGTTCCTGTTCCATGGGTCTCGACATAAGACAAACTGTCGGCATCGACTTCGGCGACGGCCATGGCTTCGGCAGCAGCATGCGCTTGACCATCAACGCTTGGCGCAAGGTACCCAGCTTTACGTGAACCGTCGTTGTTGACGGCAGAGCCACGCAGGACGGCACGAATCGTATCGCCGTCTGCTAGAGCATCGCGTAGGCGCCGAAGCACGACCATGCCAGCACCACTGCCGAATACGGTTCCTTGCGACGCGGCATCGAAGGGGCGGCAATGTCCATCCGGTGAAAGAATCTCGCCCTGCTCATAGCGATAGCCAGTGACATGCGGGATTTCGATGGTGGAGCCACCAGCAAGCGCCATATCGCACTCGCCGTTGATGAGTTGTTGCGCGGCCACATGAATTGCGACTAAGGAAGTCGAGCATGCAGTTTGAATGCCAACACTTGGCCCTTCCAAATCCATCTTGTAGGAAGTGAAGGTGGTGAGGAAATCTTTGTCGTTACTGGTGTGCCGCAACAAGAACATGCCGACCGAATCCACAAGCTCGGGATTGGTCAACAGGTTGAACATTAGATAGGAGTTGGCACCGCAGCCACCGAAGACACCAATCGTGCCGTCGAAGCGTTGCGAGTCATGTCCGGCATCTTCGAGTGCTTCATACGCACACTCCAAAAAGTGGCGATGCTGCGGATCCATAATCGCGGCATCCTTAGGCGAGATTCCCCAGAAGGAAGGATCAAATGCAGCAACACCATCCAAGACAGGGCTGGCCTTGACATAGCCAGGTGCTTCTGATTTTGCTGCCGGAATACCTGCGGCCAACAGCTCTTCGTCGCTGAAGAAGGTGGTGGATTCAATCCCGTTCCGCAGGTTTTGCCAGAACTCTTCGCTGTTGTTTGCGCCCGGCAAATGGCATGCAGTTCCGACTACAGCAATTGCTGTTTCAGGAAATGCGTCAGCCGGATTGGGGGTCGAAGACATGTGGCTTCAGAAGGAGGGGGAAAAGGATGCAGAAAACCGGACCTTTACGTGGTATTTTTCCCAAGGGAAAAGCCGGAATCCTACTCTCCGCCCCCATGACATTATGGATTCGAATCACCACTTGGACAAGCTCTGCTGTGTACTCATCGGCGTGGATTCACTTCTTCTGGAGTGCGCTGAGCGACTTCTGAGCGCAAATTTTGAAGTCGTCGCCGTGCTCTCTGATGCGCCGCGGGTACGTGACTGGGCCCAGGCCCAGGGCATTGAGGTTTTGCAGGCAGAAGACTTACTGGCTTCGCAGGTCGAACATCTGCAATGCGACTACCTATTTAGCATTACCTGGCTCAAGGGATTGCCGGAGTTCCTCCGCGCTTTGCCCCGTGTTGCGGCGTTGAATATCCAGGACAGTCCCTTGCCACGCTACTCTGGGCCGCACGGTCCGGCCTGGGCGCTGATGGCGGGAGAACGCCATTACGGGGTGTGTTGGCACCTCGCGGAAGCCGTGGTAGGTGAAGGAGGCATTCTCAAGCGGATTCCGGTCGCGATTGAGGCCGACGACACCTCCCTGAGCCTCAACATGAAGTGTTTTGAGGCCGCATTAGCCGGATTTGAGCAGCTGCTTCCAGATTTGGCCGCGGAAAATCTGCAAACCATCGCTGTCGATGAAAAATCGCGCTCTCGGTTCGGCGCGGACCAACGACCAGAGCACTGGGGGTGTTTGGACTGGAATCAAAGTGCTAAACAGCTGGAAGCTACCGTGCGAGCTCTGGATTTTGGCGGCTACACCAACGCTTTTTGCATGGCGAAAGTGGTTTTCGGCGAAGAAGCGGTTGGCGTGTCCAGTGCGATTGCAGAGCCGAGCCAAGAAAAAGTGGCTGCGGGCACGATTTTGGCGGCCTCGGAGCGTGGATTAGTCGTGGCCACTGCCGACGGCAACCTGCGCCTGACCGAGCTCACCAGCTTGCGCGGGGCAGATCTGGAAGTGATGGACTGGATGGCGTCCTCTAATCTCCGCATCGGTCAAGTCCTGAGCCCACGCCATGCAGGCTTTCTGACTGGCCTTGGCGCCTTACTGCCCAACATTGCATCCTCAGAGGCCGCATGGTTGCATCGTCTGCGCGCCTGCGACACTTTGTCACTCGGTTACGACCGTGCCCCCGACGCTGCCCCTGACTCCAAGCGCAAGAAATATTCGGTTCATGTGCCGAATGTTTTCATCGACGCCTTCCCCGCGGAAGACCTTCGGGCCGCTCTACGCACTGCATGCTTGGTGCATTTGTCTCGCCTCTCGCGCCAGGCTTGCTTCCGTGTGCGTTATGCGGATGAGGCCCTGTGCGAGCGTATCGACGGCTTCGGCGCTCTGCTTTCGGCCTCGATTCCTTTAGGAGTGGAGTTTGCAAGCGAGGATAGCTTTGAGCAGATTCTGCAATCCGTAGATATGCAGTTGGATGCGTGCCGTCAGCTGCCACCGTTTTTGAAGGATTTGCAGGGGCGTTCGCCAGATGAGGTTTCGCAAGCACCAACCACCCTGGCGGAAATCGGTGTGGTTTGCGGGCCGACGGATCCAGACCCAGAAGGCTCCAGTTTGGTTTATCGCTTCGACCTCGATGGTTCTATGTGGCTGGAATATGCGGCAAATCGTTTGGCGGAAGATGCGGTCAAAGCGATGGCAGCACAAGTCGAAACCTTGTTATTGGCCCTTGCCGATGATTTCGAGACTCCGATTGGCCAACTCCAACTGCTCCCCGACGCCACCCGTCAGCTTTTATTGCAGGATTGGAATGACTCCACGCGTGACCTGCCTGAAGGGCGCTTGGTCCATGAAATGATTGCCGAGCGCGCGGCACAAATGGGGGATCAAGTCGCGGTGGTTGCGGCTGGTGAAACCCTGCTTTATGCGGAACTCAACCAACGCGCAGATCATCTTGCTTCCTATCTTGCAAGTCTCGGCGCCGGCCCCGATGTCATGGTTGGGATCTGCATGCAGCGCACCACTGACATGATGGTGGCTTTACTTGCCATATTGAAATCGGGCGCGGGATATTTGCCGTTGGACCCTGACTTTCCGCCCTCGCGTTTGCAGTACATGGTGGAAGACTCGGGAGTGAATATCGTGCTCAGTGATCGTTGGTCGCGCAGTTTGGTTGCCGAAAGTGTGGAGCGCTTGATCTCGATGGATGATCCACTGCCCGCGTTCACGCCGGTGACACCGATTGCTGCAGAACCGAAAAACTTGGCCTATGCCATTTACACTTCTGGCTCCACCGGGGATCCCAAAGGTGTCATGTTGGAGCATGAGCAAGTGACCAATTTCTTTTTGGGCATGGATGAACGCTTGGGTACGGAAGCCGGGGTTTGGCTAGCAGTGACCAGTTTGTCTTTTGACATCTCGGTGCTGGAGTTACTGTGGACGTTAACTGTCGGATACAAAATAGTGCTCTTTGAAGGCTTTGATCGTGGCACCAAAGCAGTGCAAGCTCCGGCACCCCATGAAGCCGGGCAGTTGCAATTCAGTCTTATGCTTTGGGGGGCTGAAGGTGGAGGGCCCGGCGGTGAAAATCCGTATAGGCTCATGCTTGATGCGGCGCGTTTTGGAGACACACATAATTTCACTTCGATTTGGATACCGGAGCGGCATTTTCATGAGTTCGGGGGGCCGTATCCGAATCCTGCGGTCGCAGCTTCCGCGATTGCTGCAGTGACGGAGAACATTGGGATACGCGCTGGGAGTGTGGTGGTGCCATTGCATGATCCAGTCCTGATGGCAGAAGATTGGTCCATGGTGGATAACCTTTCTGGCGGACGAGTTGGCTTAGCGATTGCCTCGGGTTGGCATCCCAATGATTTCGTTTTGGATCCAGCAAGTTTCGAGGATCGCAAGCAAGTGATGAAAACGCGGATGGGAACCTTGCGCAGTTTGTGGCGCGGAGAACCGCAAGTGATGGAGAATCCGATTGGGGAGTTTCCCGAAATCATCACCCGTCCACGTCCGGTGCAGGCGGAGTTGCCGATTTGGCTAACCGCGGCGGGTAATCCCGACACTTTCCGTTTGGCAGGGGAGATGGGGGTGCATGTACTCACGCACTTGCTCGGTCAAACCACGGAAGAGATCACCGTCAAGATTGCGATTTACCGTAAGGCATGGCGCGAGGCGGGGCACCCGGGATCGGGGCACGTCACCATGATGTTGCACACCATGTTAGGCGAAGACCGCGAGACTATGCGTGAAATGGCACGTGGTCCGATGTGCTCTTACCTCGCGAAGGCAGCGGATTTGTTGAAAGACCACATGTCGGCTTGGGCAGCGGTGCGTACGCCGATGAATAAGGGTAAGTTGGATACCGATTTCCATCTCGATGATTTAGAGGCGCAGGATATTCAGGACCTGCTCAATTTCGCTTATGAACGCTACTTTGAAACTAGTGCATTATTCGGTACGCCAGAATCCTGCAGCAAGATGATTGAAAAGCTGCGTGATTTGGAGGTCGATGAAGTGGCCTGCCTGATCGACTTCGGCGGTGATCCGGAGATCATTTTGCAGCAACTTCCGTATCTGGAACAACTGAAGGCGCAAACCCAATCCGCAACCAGCATGGCCGATGGCCGCGAAAACCTGGAGGAGCTCATCGACGAGCATCGGGTTACGCACCTGCAATGCACCCCTTCCATGGCAACCATGTTGCTTGCCGAGCCGGCGATTGCAACGGCGCTTGGAAGTCTCGATGTGATGATGGTAGGTGGGGAGGCCCTCACGGAGGATCTTGCCCAGCAATTGCGCGACATTGTCCCCGGTCGGGTGATGAATATGTACGGTCTTACCGAGACTGCAATTTGGTCCTCCACCGCCGACATTCTCTCCGACACCACCATGGTTAGCCTGGGGCAACCCTTGGCCAACAATCGCTTCTACGTGTTGGATCCGCACCTACAACTGGTGCCTCCAGGACTCACTGGAGAGCTTTACATCGCAGGGCTTTGTGTCGCGCGCGGTTATCACGGACGTCCCGACCTCACTGCCGAAGCCTTCCTGCCCGATCCGTTTACTGCTGGAGGCACGATTTACAAGAGTGGCGATCAAGTGCGTCAACTCGAAGACGGCAGCATGCGTTTCCTCGGACGTGGGGATACTCAAGTCAAGGTCAATGGCTATCGCATTGAGCTGGGTGAAATCGAAGCGGCGTTACTGGCACATGAAGAGGTCGTGCAGTCGATCGCCTTAGTGGTGGAGAACAAGCTTGGAGTACGTGTGATTGTCGCGCATTATGTATTGCAGAAAGGCAGTCATTTGGAAGTGGAAGAGCTGCGTTCCTTTTTGCGTACCCGCTTGCCCGAATACATGGTGCCGCGTGAATTCCATGCACACGAACGTTTTCCGCAAACCAATAACGGGAAAACCGATCGCAAGGCTTTAGCGCGCGGTGCTGCAAAGCCTGTAGCGGTTGTCATTCCGGTGGCGAGTGCGAAAGTAACTGCAGGGTCCGTCAAGTTCAGTCAGTCGGTTGGAGAATTGGAATCCTCCATCGAAAGCATTTGGCTCGACATTCTGGGGCATGAATCCCTTGATCGCAACGCTAACTTCTTTGACTTAGGCGGGCACTCCTTGCTCACCATTAGTTTGAAACGCATTTTGAAAGCGCAGTTTGACTTCGATGTTCCGCTCGTCGCCCTGTTCCGTCACTCTACGGTGCGTACTCTTGCGGCCTATTTGATTAGCGAACATGGATCGGAATCTCCCGTAACCACCGCACCTAAGAAAGAAAGCGCGGCCGCAAAACGGGCCGCGCTTCGGAAGTCGCGTCGAGGTCAGGCGTAGTCTCCCGCCTTATTGCGCTGTGAATGTCGC
>JASFYO010000087.1:0-13949 GCA_045047305.1 Planctomycetota bacterium
GGCAAGGGGGCGGGCTTCGATTGCGGCACCGCGCAAGAGGAAATCAGGATTGAAATAAGCAACAGGAGCTTTGACGATGGCATAGGCACATCCCAAGCTAACACGAGAAGCTCATTTGGCAACCGAAGCCGTGGGCTAAACTCCTCCCATGCCGCCGACCACCAAGCCCGTTCCACCGAAAGTTCTCGAAGCACTTGGCAACCTTTACCAAGTCATTGATGAGCTGCGCTCCCCCGGCGGCTGCCCCTGGGATATCAAGCAGACCGTAGAAACGCTGGCACCGCACGTGATTGAAGAGTGTCACGAGATGGCCGATGCCGTCGCGCGGAAGAGTGCTGCGGATACGTGTGAGGAACTTGGGGATTTAATGATGGGGGTGATGATGGTGGCTCGCGTTGCAGAGGAGGATCGCGGATTTGGCTTAGCGGAAGTGGCCGATGGCATCCGCCAGAAACTCATACGTCGTCATCCGCATGTTTATGGAGAGGTGGAAGTCGAAGGCACTAACGAGGTCCTGCAGAATTGGGAGGCCATCAAGAAGCAGGAGAAAATCGATAAGGGTGAGGATGAGTCCACCCTCTCTGGCGTACCGCGCTCACTCCCAGCTTTACTGCGCGCCTACCGAGTTGGGGCTAAAGCCTCGAATGCCGGATTTGATTGGCCAGATCTGAAGGGGCCAAGCGCCAAGGTGGAGGAGGAGTGGCAGGAATTCCAGGAAGCTGTTGCAAGCGGGAATAAGGACCGCGCTGCAGAGGAGCTTGGCGATTTGCTGTTTGCGGTGGTCAATGTGGCGCGGAAGATGAAAATCGAGCCAGAACTTGCGCTACGAGGCACGATTGAGCGCTTTTCTTCGCGCTTTGGCTACGTCGAACGCCATCTCGATAAAGACTTGGCCGACGCCACCCTCGAAGAAATGGATGTTCTTTGGGAGGAGGCGAAAACTAAGGCTGCCGGGACTTGACCGCTTGACTAGGTGAGCCTTATACTTTCCGCCCAAGTGCGGGGAAGTGGCGCAATTGGTTAGCGTACCAGACTGTCGATCTGGTGGTTGCGGGTTCAAGTCCCGTCTTCCTCGCCATCTAAATCAAAACGGTGGATCTCTCGCGAGATCCACCGTTTCTTAATTATCTAGGCAGAGAACTACCAGGGCTTCTTCATGGAGTTTGCCGGAAGCTGAATGGTGATGGCTTTGTCTTGGGTGCCATCCCAATCGAAAATCTGGTAGTGCTTATAGCGACCATTGCTAGCATTAAACGTGAGGCGATAAGAACCAGGTGAGCGGTTGAAAGCAACCTTGCCGAAGTCGTCGGCGCGTTCGGTGGTGCCCACGTTGCCGGAGCCATTGCCGCGAGCAGCCATTTTGCCTTCGAGCTTGGGTTGATTCACGTTCGGTGCCATGGTGCATACTGCGTTGTCCGCGCGGTCGCCGTTGGGCAAAACCACGATGAACTTACACACCGGAACGATGGTGGCCCGGATGGTCATTTCTTGAGTTTGGCCAGGAATCGCAAGGCCTGCTTCGGTGACGAAAGGATCAAAGCCAGGACCGGAAATCAGCCACCATTTCATGGTGCCGTCGGCATCTGCGGTGAGTGCGGATTGGCCATGTCTAGGCGTGCGATACTCAGCGATCACAGTTCTGCGGATAGGGGAACGCATATACAACGGGTCCGGGATTTCGCGCAGAAGGTAAGTGTTCACGCCGCCGATGACGTTGCCGGATGCAGCATCCACAATGTGGGCTACGTAAATGGTTTGTTCCGCGTTTGGGATCGGCGGATTCGGTGGTGGCGGTGCGTTTTCGGAAACCTGCGGGCCGGAGCCGGAAACGGTGGAGGAGATGACGTCTTTTTGCTGTTTGGTGCTCTTGGAGCAAGCAGGAAGAACGAGGATGGCGCCACAAAGGACAACTAAAAGGAAACGGGGACTCATGCGTCTTGTGAGAGTTCGAGCTTTTCGGCGCCGTGGATGGCGTCGAGGGTGAGTTTGTCTAAATCGAGGACCGCTTCTGCGGCTCGGGCCTCCTCGCGGGTTGCGAAGAGCACCGGGCTATCCGGTTGGAACACGGTACAACAATCTGGGGCTGGAAGGATGGAAAGATCGAAGGTGCCAATCTCTCTCGCACGCGCGATGGCCTCGATTTTGTCCATTCCAATCAGTGGTCGCAGAATCGGCAAGGTCGACGCATCTTCAATCGCAGCAATGTTTTGCAGCGTTTGACTGGCAACCTGGCCGAGGCTTTCGCCGGTGATGAGGGCCTTGCACTTGCGTCGGGCGGAAAGGCGGCAGGCAATGCGGGTCATGGCTCTGCGGTAGAGCACGGTGCGGTAGGCCGGTGGGCAGTAATCGCGAATGGCTTCTTGATAGGCCGCGAAAGGCACGATGTGCAGTACCGTGCGCGGTTGCCATTCCCCTAATTTCTCCGCCAGGCGAATGATTTTCTCACGCGATTGCGGCCCAGTATGTGGGAAGGAGTAAAAACTGATGAACTCCATGCGCAATCCGCGCTTCATGCCCATCCAGGCAGCCACCGGGGAGTCGATGCCGCCAGAGAGCAAGGTCATGCCGCGCCCGAGGGTGCCGACGGGCAGTCCGCCTGGCCCCTGAATGCGTCGGGCGAAAATCAGCGCTTGCTCTTCGCGGATATCAACCTCCAGCTCCAACTCCGCGTGCTTGAGGTTGACTTGCAGGGCGTCGTACTTGGTCAGCGCCAGGTCGGCCAAGGTCAACACCATGGCTCGGCTGCGATAAGGGAAGGACTTATTCGAGCGGTTGACGGTGACGCGGAACGGAATTTTATCCTGTCCAGGGAAGTCCTCTGCCATGCTGCGATCAAGTTGCTCCATGGCGGCCTTGACCATCAAATCATGATCCAAGTACACGCTGATCACCGGCGAGGCACTGGTCACGCCAAAAACCTGAGCCGCACGCTCGACGTGATCCTCTAGCGGGACATCGGCATGCACCAAAATCCGACCACGCACGCGTTGGGTCTTCAATCCCGGCAGAGGACCGAGCGCAGCCTTGAGGTTGTGGCACAAGGCATTCTCGAAAATGTGCCGATTGCCGCCTTTGAGGCCGAGTTCGCCGTAACGAATGAGCAAGGTGAAGGAATCTGTCATGGTTCTTGCCGGTAGGGCTTCCCCTTTGGGGCCCGACATTCTAGAATCTGCGGCTTCGGGCGTTTAGCTCAGTTGGCTAGAGCACCTCGTTTACACCGAGGGGGTCGGGGGTTCGAGCCCCTCAACGCCCACCATCTTTCTCTGCGGGATGGTTATTCCCGAAAATAGCCCCTAGGGAATTGCGCAGGAACCGCGATTTTTGCTTCCAATCCTAGGATTCTGGACGAAAATACTGCGATGAGCGCCCTACTACTCTGGTCCGCCCTGCTTCTCCCACAGTTCGGCATGGACCAAGGGAGTGTAGATGTCACTGCTGCGTTTGCTGCTGAGGCGGTTGCCTCTGGCCAGGTGGTGGATTTACATGTGAATCTTGAGATCACAGACGGATGGCATGTTTACCACCCGGATCAGGATGAAAACGGGATTCCAGTGTCGGTTGAGATACTCAGCCCCGGCGTCGAGGCTGCTGGCCCGCTCAAATCCCTGCAAGAGCCGAAGATCCACGAGCTCAACGTAGGCAGTTTTCACGCCACCTATTTGTGGCTGGCGGGTAAGCCGGAGTTGGTTTTGCCGGTGCGCGTAACCGGAGATGTCGGTGCGACCACCATCACAGTGAAGGTGCACTATCAAATCTGCGACGAAGAGGTGTGTTTGCAGCCGGCGGAAAAGGAAATCGCGCTGCGCATCAACCTCACAAAAGCGTTGGTGGAAGATGGGTTCAAGGGTGGGGTGGAGGAGGCGCAAGATGGCCCCATTTTCGAATTGGATCGTGAAGACGTGCTTTACGATAAAGTCGCGATTGAGTTTGCACTCGAAGGCGAAGTGGCAGAAGGACAAACGGTCGACGTGGTGGTCAAGCTGGAAGTTGAAGAGGGTTGGCATGTTTACGACCCCAAGCAAGACCCTGCCTTAGGCGTCCCAGTCACCGCCGTGGTGTTTGGAGATGGCCTCGTCATGGTGGAGCCGCTTGCGACTACTGCTGAGCCAGAAAGCCATGTCACTCGTTATGGCGGCAACGTTCAACAGTATTGGTGGCAAAGCGGTTCTTTGGAATTTCGCGGCAAGCTGCGTTTTGATGGGCCAGTCCCTTCCGACGCCAAGGTGCGCATTCTGTGGCAGGCCTGCACCGAAGAAGCCTGTCTCCAGGTTGAACGCCAAACCTATTCCCTCGCGAGTTTCTCTGCAGTTGGAATTGTTGGCCTCCCCGAAGGATTTTGGGCCTTCATGCTCGCGGCCGTGACTGCCGGTTTGTTGACTCTGCTCACTCCATGTGTCTTTCCGATGATTCCGGTGACCATCAGCTACTTCACCAAGCGTGCTGAGACCGGAAAAGGGACTCCGTTTGGGAATGCTGTGGCCTATGCCTGTGGCATCATCTTTACCTTCGCTGGAATTGGCGTGGGAGCAGCCTTGACCATGGGCGCGACTGGCGCGAATGCGATTGGCTCGAATCCCTGGGTTAACGCCGCCATCGGAGTCTTATTCGTGGTCATGGCATTCTCGCTGCTGGGGTTCTTTGAAATCCAAGCTCCCCGCTTCATGCAAAACTTTGCCTCCAAGACGCAGAGGCAAGGGCAGACCAAAGGTGGGTATGTGCCGGTATTCATGATGGCGATTGCGTTCAGCATTACCGCTTTCACCTGTACCGTCGGTTTCGTGGGATTGGTTTTTGCAGCTGGTCTCAAGCTTGGTGCTGGTTATTTAGTAGGCGGCATGTTCGTTTACGGTTTGGTTTTTGCGCTTCCATTTTTCTTTCTCGCACTCTTGCCTTCGCGTTTGCAAAAAATGCCGACGGCAGGTGGCTGGATGAACACGGTGAAGGTTTGCGCTGGCTTCGTTGAGCTCATTGCCGCGATTAAGTTCTTCTCCAACACGGACCAAATGTGGCAACTAGAAATCCTGACCTGGCCAGTGGTTTTGGCAGGATCCACCATCATCATGCTGCTTTGGGGTGCGTATATGCTTGGCTTTTATAAGCTGCCTTACGACTACGAAAAGCCAAAGCCAGGAATGCAACGCAAGATTTTCGGTGCGATCATTTTGCTAACCGGCCTTTGGTTGTCACCAGGGATATTTAATCGCAGCTACAACCTCGGTGGCCTGGTGGCTTACATGCCACCACCGACTTACGGCCTGTACGAGTTCGATGAGGCGACCGGCCTGAAGATTGGCCCTGCCGACTTGGAATGGTACGAAGACTACGACCGAGCCTTTAAGGCGGCGGAAGTGACCGGCCGCCCCTTGTTTGTCGACTTCACTGGGGTCACTTGTGTGAACTGTCGCTTGATGGAGAACGGTGTATTTCCTGACCAAGCGGTGCGTCCTTTGCTGGAACAGTTCGCCCGGGTTGAGCTATGGGTGGATTTGCATCCTGAGTACGGAAAGATGCAGGCAGAGCGCTATGGACGCGTTTCGCAGCCTTATTACGTACTTTTGGACCCACGTACGGATTCGGTACTCGCCACTTATAACGGCTACGACTCCGACCCTGCCAAATTCGCAGCCTTGCTGCAAAAAGGTCTCGACGCCTACGCCGCGAAGTAAATTATGTTGCAACTCTTCCCCGGCGACGGATGCGGTAACCGCTTCTTACTCGTGCGGGAAGCAGAAGCACTTGCCGCAGGAGAAGCCCCAAGCTCGCTGGCGCAACGATTGTGCGGTGGCACCTACGACGGTCTTTTGGTCCTCGGGGCTAACACCTCTGGCGCACAAGCGGTGCAAATCCTTAACCCCGATGGCAGCGATGGTGGCGCATGCCTTAACGGATTACGGGTCGCTGCATGTTTTAGTGCTGCCGACCGCGGACGCCTAGAGATGGCTGGCCGCGTTGTGGGCTGGCGGCGTGTGTCAGGCGGTTTTGAATTGCAGCTACCCACCACCTTTGCCGATCTCGAAGTCGAGGCGCTCACCTTGCCGGATGGACGCAAGGGCTATGCGGTTGCGTTTTGGAATCCACATGCGGTGTTTGCTTTTGACGCAGAGGCAGAGGAGTGCAAGCTTGCAGAGTTTGATTTGCCGTCCTGCGCAGCGCTTGCACGTAAAAAACGGGAGCGTTTCCCTACGGGCGTGAATGTGGAAGTGGTGGAGGGCTTAGGCGCTTGCGACGAGCTCCGCATGCGCGTTGATGAGCGCGGCGTCGGAGAGACGCAAGCTTGTGGCAGTGGTGCGCTCGCGGTGGCTGCAGCGGCCTGGGAGGGCGGTTCGAGTGCTCGCATCGGGGTGCAAATGCCTGGCGGAAGGCTTGAGATTGAGCGCGCCTTGAATGGTTCGATTCGGCTGCGCGGGGCGGCTAGAACCGGTCCCGGCAAAAGCCTGGCAGAGCTTCTTCGTGGCGAGCGCAAAGCCTTTCATTAAAAGACTTTGCGGGCCCATGGATGGGAAATTAAAGCTTCCATGAAGGGCGCGGAAATGGTGCAATATGCGCTCTGTTCGGTGCCCCCCGGACCTTAGCCCATGGCCGACGAAAAAGCCCCTGTAGTCCAGCCCATCCCGGATACGGTGATCGAGAAGGAAATGTGTGAGAGTTATCTCACCTATGCCCTTTCCGTGATTCATGACCGGGCTTTGCCGGATGTCCGCGACGGATTAAAACCGTCGCAACGCCGCATCCTTGTGGCCATGAATGACCTGCACTTGCGCCCTGGAGCCAAGTATCGAAAGTGCGCGAAGATTGCCGGTGATACATCCGGTAACTACCACCCGCACGGTGAGTCGGTGATTTACCCGACCCTCGTACGCATGGCGCAGCCTTTCCGTTTGCGGCACTGCTTGGTCGATGGCCAAGGTAACTTCGGCTCTATCGACGGCGACCCACCGGCTGCTATGCGATACACCGAGGCCAAGATGACCGGTCCAGCAGAAGAAATGCTGACCGACTTGGACAAGGACACCGCAGACCTTAAGTCGAACTACGATGAAACGCGGATGGAGCCAACGGTGCTCCCGGGCAAGTTTCCAAACTTGTTGGTCAACGGTTCGGAAGGTATTGCAGTGGGCATGTCCACCGCATTGCCGCCGCACAACTTGTTGGAGGTGCTGAACGCGATCCGCCACTTGTTGGATAATCCGGATTGCAATGTGCGCGATTTAATGCAAATCGTCACCGGCCCCGATTTCCCTACTGGCGGCATCATTTGTGGTCGTAGTGGCATCGCAGAGGCCTACCTGACTGGCCGTGGTCGAGTCATCCTGCGCGCAAGGATGCACCTAGAAGAATCCGGCGGGCGCGGACGCGATAGCCTCGTCATTACCGAGATCCCTTACGAGCGTGAGAAGGCGGCAATCATCGAGAAGATTGCTCTAGAGGTTAAGAATGAGCGCATTGAGGGCATTCACGACATCCGTGATGAATCCTCGCGTGAAGGCATGCGGCTCGTCATCGAGTTGCGCAAAGATGGCGATCCGGTGGTGGTGGAGAACCTGTTGTACAAGCACAGCAGTCTTCAAATCACCTATGCCATCCGCAACACGGCGTTGATTGAAGGTCAGCCGCGCACCTTGAACTTGAAGGAGTTGGTTGCGGCTTATCGCGATCACCGCTTCGATGTCATCCGCCGCCGCACGCGTTTCTTGCTGAATAAAGCAGAGCATCGCTTGCACATCCTCGAAGGCTTGATGATTGCGATTCAATCCATCGACGAAGTGGTGGAAATCATCAAGGCGTCCGCGGATACGCAAGCGGCTCGCCAAGGATTGGAGGCGGCGTTTAGCCTCACGCCGATTCAGTCACAGGCCATTGTGGACATGCGCCTTGGCCGTTTGACCGGGCTGGAAATCGAGAAGCTGCAGGTCGAGATCGATGGCCTCAAGGTAGACATCGCTTGGTTCCGCCGGATTTTGGCGGAAGACGAGTTGGTGTTCAACATCATCCGTGAAGACCTCGATGACCTCGAGAAGAAGTATGCCGAGCCGCGCCGCAGTGAGATTGGCGAGGGCGTGCAAGACTTCTTAACCGAGGATTTAATCACCGAGGAGACGATGGCCGTTACGGTGAGTAGTCAGGGTTACGTTAAGCGCACTTCGGTGGATGCTTATCGCGCACAATCGCGCGGCGGACGTGGCATCGCAGGCGGCAAGGCGAAAGATGGCGACATCCTCTCGCACTTGTTCGTGTGTAGCACTCACGATTACTTGTTGGTCATCACCGACCGTGGACGCCTCTATTGGCTCAAGGTTTATCGCTTGCCAGAGCAAGAGCGCACCGCGAAGGGACGTTCGATTCGTAACCTCATTGAGGGCATTCAGCCAGATGAGGAAATCCGCTCCATCCTTTCCACCCGTAACTTCGATGAAAGCGATTACCTGGTATTCGCAACCGAGAAAGGCAAGGTGAAGAAAACCGAGCTGAAGGCTTACTCGAACGTGCGTAGCGCTGGCATCATTGCGACCAAGCTCGAAGAGGGCGATCGCTTGATTGGCACGCGTTTGGTCTCGAAGAGCAATGAAGTCATGCTGATTACTGCTGGCGGTCAGGTTGTGCGTTTCCGCGAGGACGATGCACGTGCCATGGGCCGAAACGCAGCTGGCGTGAAAGGTGCTTCCTTGCGCGGCGATGACAAGGTCGTCGACCTTATCACCGGTAGTGAAGAGGAGTACCTCCTGCTCGTGTGTGAGAACGGCTATGGCAAACAGACCCGCATCGGCGAGTTCCGTTTGACCAAGCGTGGTTCTCAGGGCGTAGTGGGTATTAAAACTAATGAGCGCAACGGCCTTGTGGTCAATGCGCGGAATGCGAGCCGTTGTGATGAAGTCATCTTCTCCACTACTGGCGGCATGTTGGTGCGTACCAAGATCGACGAAATCTCCAAGCAAGGTCGTGCCACTCAAGGCGTGCGCTTGGTGAACCTCAAGGATGGTGACAAGATTGCCAGCCTGGCTGCGATTCCTCGTGAAGAGGGAAATGATTCTTCGGAAGATTCCGAATAGGAGGTAGATGCATGTTGCAAAGACTCAACGATGAAATCAAACAGGCCATGCGTGACAGAGCTAAGTTGCGCCTGCAGACCTTGCGTTCGATTATGAACGACTTCAAGAATGGGGGCATTGATAAGAAGGGCGCGAAAGGCCTGACTGAAGAAGTGGCATCTCCGGCGGAGTACTTGGACGAATCTGAGATGGTGAAGATCCTCCAGGGTGCGGCCAAGCGTCGGCGTGAAGCCGCCGAGCAGTTCACGGTGGGAAATCGTCCGGAACTTGCTGCTCAGGAAGAAGAGGAACTTGGCATTTTGGAGGAGTTCTTGCCTGCAGCGATGGGGGAAGAGGAGCTCAAGGCCATCGTCGCCAAAGCCATCGCCGAAGTCGGAGCTAGCTCCATGGCTGATATGGGCAAGGTGATGAAAGTGGTCCAAGGCGAAGTCGCTGGACGCGCGGAAGGTGGTGCGATTTCCGGAATCGTGCGGGGATTGCTCGGATGAGTGAACCCAAAAAAGTGGTTTTCCAAAAGCGCTACATTGCTTATGGCATTGTGTACTTGGCAATATTAACGGGGCTTTCTCAGCTCACTATTAAGAAGGCTTTCGATAAGTCACAGGAGCTTGCTAACTACCAAATCGAGAAAACACGGCGTTTCCTCGGCGAAGAAAAGGCGCGCGAGATGTCGGATTACATTCACGGTGAAAACCAGAATGAAAAAGAGGCTCCTGCATTAGATGCAGAAGCCTCGGTTGAGCAGACAGTCGAGAAGTAAGACTTCGCGTTGTTCGCAGGCCTAAGTTAGGAACCTAAAGTGCACGTAGATGGTGGCAATGATGACGCTCATGATCATCATTGGGAATGCCGTTTTAAGGAATGTGACAAACCGAATCGGATGTCCTGCACGTTCTGCGAAGCCAGCCACAATCAGGTTTGCGCTGGCACCGATTAAGCTACCGTTGCCACCAAGGCACGCTCCAAGCGAGAGCGACCACCAGATGGCATGCTCTTCGGCGTGGTTCAACTCATGGCCGTTCGCAGCCAGCTGATCCAAGGCTCCATGTATGGTTGGAATCATGGTGGCGACAAAGGGAATGTTGTCGACGACCGAAGATGCAATCGCAGAAACCCACATGATGGACAGGGCCAACACGCTACTGATTTCCTTGGTGCTATCTATGCCATCGGTTAGGCCAACTACGTGGCCGGCCAAAATGTCGAGTGCGCCAGCTTGTTCAAGCCCACCAACAATCACGAATAGTCCGACGAAGAAGAAGATGGTGACCCACTCCACCTCTCCCGAAGTGTTGTGTACGTTCTCTCCTTTCTCTTCCACGGACCGGCCTAAGTTATCGAGCAGTAGCAGCAAGGCTGCACCAAACATGGCTACCGTTGCAGGTTCTAAGCCAGCACCATGACCGAAAACAAAACCGATCAAAACGAGAACAAGGACACCTAAGGACTTTTTCAACAGAGGAACATCTTTAATGGCCTCCTTCTCACGGAAGTTCATGACCCGTTGGCGGGCTTCTGCAGTGGCTTTCATTTTACGCCCCCAAACAATCCAAATCGGCAGGAAAGTCGCAATGAGAATGACCGGCACGATAGGCGCTACCTCCGTGATGAAGTCATTGAAGGTGATGGAATCAACCAGTGAGCCAATCAGGATGTTGGGTGGATCGCCAATCAGGGTGGCTGTACCCCCGATGTTGGAGAACATAATCTCGGCGAAGAGGAATGGGTACGGCTTGATTTCCAATTCCTCGGTAATCAGCAAGGTCACGGGCGCAATTAAAAGCACGGTGGTGACGTTGTCGAGCAATGCGGAAAGAATCGCAGTCACTAGGCCCAGCATGACCAAGATGCCCCAAGGGCTAGCCTTCACCTTTTTCGCTGACCAAATGGCCAGATATTGGAAGACACCGCTGCGCCGGGTGATGGCCACGATGATCATCATTCCGGTTAGGAGGCCGATGGTGTTCCAG
Source organism: Planctomycetota bacterium (assembly GCA_045047305.1). Classification (GTDB taxonomy): domain Bacteria; phylum Planctomycetota; class UBA1135; order UBA1135; family UBA1135. The sequence continues at coordinate 11,018 of JASFYO010000087.1, forward strand.
TCGATCCCCATGATGGCAGTCTCTTGCGTATGCACGCCTACCAGAATCATGGCACCGCCGCCGAGCATCGCTATCACCGCGCGGTTGAAGCGCTCGGCCATGATGACGGCATAGGTCAGCCCGAAAATGATTCCGGCGACTAGGAGAGGATCAAGTCCAAACAGTACATGAGGCCCACTTTCGCCAGCGGCGGGGGCCCCATGCTGTAATAGCATGGAGATTAGGTTCATGCGTCGAGGCCTGCAAAGAGTCTTTCAAGAACATCCCAGTAAGAGACGATGCCCACGAGTTTGCCACTATCCGGATCCACCACCGGCATATTGCCGCGGCTTTGGTATAGCGACTGCATTACGTTGGTGAGATCGTCCTCTGGATTAAGGACTTCAGAATCCTCATCGATGTAATCGCCGACCGGATCATTCCAGTTGTCTGAGAGACGACGACGAATGTCATTCATGTTGTCGTGCACAAAGCTGATATCCGCCATCGGACCCTTCAGCCCCATAGCAGCAACATGCGGCATGCCGAGTGCAAGTACGCCTTGTACGCCGAATTGTCCCAGTAGGATGCCGGAATCGTCGACGATGGGGATGCTACGAAAACGCCGCTCAGTGAGCAGACGAATGGTACTACCGAGGGTCGTATCAGGCGATACGGTGACCAAGTCGGTAGTCATGATGGAGGCGCATGTCATGGGATGAAAACGGAGCTGACAAGATTAGGGTGGCCCAATGCTTTGGTCTAGGAATTCCGGCGTTGGCATGGGCATGGGAAGATAGTCATAATCCCCTACATGACTACGGTTTCCGGAAACGATGGTGGAGGACGTCACGCTTTGCGCGGTGCTTTAGTCATGTCGGCCTGGACCTTGGTTTCACGAGTCCTCGGTTTCGTCCGCGACGCCATGATGCTCTCGATTTTTGGAGCCAGCGCCGGGCAGGGTGCGTTTTTGCTTGCCTGGACCATTCCCAATTTATTCCGCAAGCTTTTAGGCGAGGGCGCAGTCTCCGCAGCCGTGCAACCGGCGTTGATGAAGGCCGAAACGGAGGAAGGAGAAGAGGCGGCGAAGGCACTCTTCGCGTCGTTCCAGGGATTTTTGGTGGTGGCTTTGATTGGGCTGGTGGTTCTTGGAGAAATCATCATCTGGAGTTGGCGCTCACAGCTTTCAGCAGTCGAGGCCAACTACGATCTTCGCCGCACTCTCTACTTTTCTGCCTTCCTCTTGCCTTATGTGATTCCAATTTGTTTGTGCGCTCTTTGCGCTGCACCACAGAATCTGCGCAACCGCTTCTGGCGCCCAGCACTGGCGCCAGCGATGCTCAATGTGGTATGGATTTTGGGTTTGTGGACGCTTGCCTATTCCCTGGACTACAGCCAAGGTGTGATCAACGGCCTATGTACGGTCATTCTCGTCGGTGGGCTATTGCAATGGGCCCTGCAGTGGACCGGCTTGTATGGCATGGGTTGGCCAGTGAAGCCTCGTTTTCAGCTACGAGATGTGCGGCGTAATCGCGCAATCAAGGCCTTCGCGCCAGCATTGCTCGGCATGGCGGCACTGCAAATCAATGTTGCGATGGACCAAGTACTGGTGAGGAGCTTGGTCGACGACTCGGCAAACAACTATTCCTTTTACGCTAACCGCATGCTGCACTTGCCGTTGGCTTTGGTGGGAGTTGCGGCCATGACCGGCTCGATGCCACTGTTTTCGCGCCTTGCATCGCAACGCAAGTTAAAGGAATTAGGAGATGCCCTGAACCGAGGATGTGAGAGCACCCTTCTGCTCATCTGCGCTGCCGGGATCGGTCTCGCCGTGATTGCCCATCCATTGCTCACCCTGATGTTTCAGCGTGGCGCATTCACTGCCGAAGACGTCGACCTACTCACGCCAACTCTCCATGCTTATCTTTGGGTGCTGCCATTTGCCACGGTCGGTGGACTCTTGACCCGCGCGCATCAGAGTTTGAGCTCCTATCGTTTACCGGCCCTGGCCGCCCTGGCTTCCATCCCAGTCAATCTGGTGTTGGATGTGGTCCTTTTACCGCGTTATGGAGTGCCTGGTGCCGGCATAGCCACGACCCTTTCGATGTTGGTTCAAACACTGATTTTACTCTGGAGCATGTCGAGCATAGGGTTGCGTTTCCCCTTGCGATGGAAGAAGTTACATGGAATCCTGCTACCTGGAATTGCAGCTGGAGCCGGGGCTAGTTTCATGCTTCATTTTGGCCCAACGCCTTATGCGCTACCGGGGCTGATTTTGGCGATTGTGGCCGGCGCGATGGCTGGAGCATGGGTCACCTGGTTACTCAGGCCCCAGGATTTTCGCGATCTTCTACGCGCCCTAATGAGGTAGGTGGCATAAAGAAAGCGCCTTTGTAGGTGACCGCGGTCAGATACCTGATACTTTTGGGTAATTCATGTTTGCAACTCTCACCTCTCTATTCATCCTCACAACGACGGTCGGTACTGGCCTCGAGATAGATGGAAAAACCTCGCTGACCAAGCTGATGGGATCTCCAGTCGAGATACACATCACTGGCACACCCGGGCAACCAGCCACTTTGTTGCTCGACGTGGATTCCGGCCCTTCCATATTCCGCGGCGTTAGTGTCCCGCTTGGGCTCACCTCCGCATTCCATAGCATTCCTTTGGGATTGATTCCTGGAGGAGGTGTTTTGGACCTCCAGGTCACGTTGCCGAACAAGCCAAGTTTGCACCTACAAAAGTTGTACGTGATTGCGGCCATCACCGATCCCGCATTCCCAGGTGGATTCGAGCTGTCGAATACGGTTGAAATCACCCTGACCGACCGCAATATGCAGCTAGCAGGCAACCGGTTGGCCACATACCCATCCTTTGAATATGTAAGCGCCTTTAATCAAGGCGAGAACATTGGCGTCGCAGTAGAGACTAGCTTGTATCCAGAAATCATTGG
>JASFYO010000088.1:0-19373 GCA_045047305.1 Planctomycetota bacterium
GGGTGCCCGAGTGCAGTAGCGCCACCATTAACGTTGATTTTCGCAGAGTCCAACTCCAAAGTTTTGGTGAGTGCGCAAGCCCCCGATGCAAAGGCTTCGTTGATCTCGAGAAGATCGAAATCATGCCGGCTCATGCCCGTCTTCTTCTCGAAGTTCTCCACCGCGACCTTTGGCGCCATCATGACCCACTCCGGAGCCATGCCACCTTCGGAGTAACCAGTGATTTTCGCCAGTGGCTTCAAACCGTACTTCTCTACTGCAGCGGCCGATGCAACCACAACCGCAGAAGCGCCATCGGAGATTTGCGATGCATTACCCGCAGTCACCGTGCCATCCTTGGTGAAGGCTGCGCGCATCTTGCCGAGGGACTCCACCGTGGTGTCGGCACGAATGCCTTCGTCTTGGGAAACCACGATTGGATCCTTGCGACGTTGCGGTACTTCCACATCGAAAGTTTCTGCATCGAAGCGACCGTTTTTCCACGCATCGGCAGCGCGACGGTGAGACTCTGCAGCGAAGGCATCCTGCATTTCGCGGGTGATGCCGTACTCATTCGCAACCAACTCGCCGGTCATGCCCATGTGCTTGTTGGAAGAGTGGTCCCACAGGCCATCGTGGACCATGGCGTCGACCATTTTTACATCGCCAAGGCGCGCACCCTGCCGTGCGGAAGGAAGCAAGTAAGGCGCCTGGCTCATCGATTCCATACCACCACAAACGATGATGTCCTTATCGCCGGCCTTGATGGCTTGCGCGGCCAACATGACTGCCTTCAAACCAGAACCGCAAACCATGTTCACGGTGTAAGGCGAAACGGAATCGGGAATCCCACCTGCGCGCATGGCCTGACGAGCCGGGTTTTGCCCAACTCCAGCCTGCAGCACATTGCCCATAATGACTTCATCGACGACATCGCCTTCGATTCCAGCCCTGGAAAGGGCCTCCTTAATCGCCAAACCGCCCAATTCCGGGGCGCGGAGCTTGGAAAGACCGCCTTGGAAGCGGCCGATGGGTGTGCGACAAGCACTAACGAGGAAGACTTCAGACATTCTTTATTCCGGGGATGGAGGGAATCTTGACCAGACATTGTACAGACATCTTTGCCTGCGGTTGCCGAAGCCTACTCCGGCCAAAGCCCAGCTTTCTTTAAGTCGCGGGCTAGCGGTACATTTTTGCGCACCTTGGCGGCCACTTCTAAATCGATCTCTGAGATGAGGAGGGTGCCGTCGTCCACGCATTCGTGCACTTCCCCGAGAGGATCGATGATGAGGGCGGAGCCCGGGAAGCGCATTGGGGGGCCATCGCCGAGCGAAGCCTCGCCGGCCCGATTGCACGACAGAGTCCAAATTTGGTTTTCAGCCGCGCGGGCTTGGCTCATGAGATCAAAAATCGGCACTCGCGGCCACGGCCATTGTGCGCAGCAAATCAGCAAATCCGCCTCTTGGTACATGGCTTCGCGGCAGATTTCAGGGAAGCGTAGGTCGTAGCAAATAACGCCGAGGATTTTGCCGATGGGCGTTTCCACAGCTTGCGGTTGGGTTTCCCCGCGCTCGACCTGACGCCCTTCCCCCGTCGGCGAAAACAGCATGCGCTTTCGATAAGGACGTAGATTCCCCGCAGCACCTAAAAAGTGAAGCTCGTTGCTCGGCTTTTCGCCTTGGCCTCCCGGAGCCGAACCAACCACAATCAAACCAGCCTTTTCCGCGCGCGCATGAACCGCAGTCAAGGCGGCTTCGCTTTCCTCTCGCATCGCTGCAGAAAAATGCGACAAGAAAGACGTTGTCCATTTTTCGGGGAGGACTAAAAGTGGAACGTCGGCACCGACACAACGGTCTATCGCTTCAAACACGGCCCTCAGGTTGACGTCGACCTGACCTGGGCGAACATCAAACGGAAAGGCGGCAATCTGAATCGGAGCCATCGAGCCTTATGTGACTACTCGGAGGCGCTTGCCAGAGCAAGGAAGCGTGCGCGCACATCCTTGTAATCGACAGCGAGCTGCAATGTTTCCGTTAATGCCGCAACGTAGGCCGCCTGCTCCCCATTGGACTCCGCCTGCAAGGCATGATCATAGGCAACTTCCGCACGCGCTAGACGGGTCTTTAGCTCCTGCATGCGTAGTAAAACATCTTCCCATCCGAATCCGCCTTCATCTGCCTGGATAGCCTCGTAAAGCTGGTAAGCATGCACCATTTGGTTATCTAACTCGTACGCACGAGCACGACGATAACGCAAACGGTTGGCCTGATCCTGGTTTGCCTCTGAAAGTTCTTTCAGACGTTGCAACTGTTGCCCAATGCCCAAGCGGCGCGCCTCATCAAGCAGGGCGTCGGCAGCTTCGATGGCACCACCGCGCGTGGCCATATCCACGGAGGCTAGAAGTGCCTCTCCGTGAACCCGATGCTCAATCGAGGTCAGTAATTCCATGGTCTCTGCATTTCCAGGATCAAGATGCATACTGTCAAGAATCGAAACCCAAGCCGGACCGATTAATCCTGCTTCCAAATACATACGACCTAAAGAGCGGCTTGCGTCTGCGAGTTCCAGCGTGATCCCTTCCAAGCGCGATTGCGCCAAGGAATCATCGCCGAGCAAACTAGCCGCGTGCATAAAGGAAGTTCGTGCACGCAAATCCTGATGCGCACGCAGGTGATGCATACCCTGAAAGTAAAAGTCCTCGCCCATCTGCTCCTGGGAAGACAACCACTCCTCGGTTTGGTCGAGCAATGCTTGCGCATGCTCATGCTCGGGATTCCAACTCAAGGCAAGACGTAACTCCAAAGCCGCGGCTTCTGGGTTATTCTCCTCAGAGTATTCATAGCCCACGGCGTAATGACGCTCTGCCACTTGCAAGTCCGTACGTTTACGCAAGCGGACCAACTCTTCGGCGCGATCAGCTGGGGCAATGGTGACCAAATAATTCAGCAGCTCGCTGGCGTCGTCGGGGCGGCCAAGATGCAATAACTCTCGGGTGTTTTGCTCGAGCAAAAAGTAGCGGGTGCGCTCAATTCGACGCGCATCCTGCTGCTCAACGGGCATTCCGGTATAGATATCCAACGCCCGGTTGAAATTCGCCATACGGAATTGCTGATCCCCTTCTTCCAGGGTGACCCCTTGGCAAGACAAGGCTGAGGCCAGGATGAGGACTGTGAGGCGTCGCATGAAGTTATTTTGACGCACGCGGACCTAGATGTCCTGCCTGAAATCTGGGTTAATTCGGCATCCGGCCAAAGGACCACAGACCAAGGCTGCCAAAAAACAGTACTGGAGCCGTTCCGGCAAGCCAAGGGCTCAGGGCGCCACGCCCGCCGAAGTCACGCATCAGCAAATCAATCACGAAATAGAAGGCACACAGGAGTAATCCAGTAGCAACTCCTTCCAGTGAACTACGGCGCTCAAAACTGAGGGCAAAAGGCAGTCCTAAGGCCAACAAAATCAAGGGAATCAGGGGCCAGATACGCAATCCCCACAGTAATGTTTCCGCCTGGCGGTGGTCGGGGTCGCCTTTGAGGAGCGCTTTTAGGTCCACTGCGCTCAATTCCAATGGTCTCTTGTGGGCAAAATAAGATCGCTCCAAGTCGCGCGGCGCCAAGCCGGCGTGAAAATAGCGAGCGATAGGCTCTTCACCCTTATCGTAAATGCGCACACCTTTGGTCAATTGCCAGGCTCCAGATTCCCAGACTGCACGCTTGGCTAAAACGCGTTCATCTTTGCCCGAAGCATCAAGCGCAAAGACTTCCAAGCCATTAATGACAGGCTTGTCTCCCGGGATAAAGCGTGCCGCATGCAGGCGGACATCGCCCTCACCGCGAGTCCACAGATCTAACGGCTGCCACTGAATTTGATTGAACAGTTGGCGCTGGAGAGATTCATGCGCGCGTAAATAATTGGGCAAATGCGTCTCGCGAAAAAGGCCAAGCCCAAAAGAAATCAATCCAGCGGCAAAGAAAATGGGCAAAAAGGCGCGCCAAGTGGCACGGCCAGCAACCAAAATCGGAGTCCACTCGCGATTGCGCAATAGTTGCGCCACCGTGCCAAGCCCGGCAATCAAAGTAATGTAAGGCGCAAACTGCAGCAGCAAAAACGGCAGGTTGAGCATGTAGTAGTAGAAAATGTCGCCCCCCGAAATACCTAGCGACTCCATGGCTAGGGCCTCCTGGAATTCATCGGCCTTGCCCAAAATCTCTAGCACCGAGAACAAACCGAGGAAGGCGCAGGCGACCACAACCCACTGAATGAGGAAAGCGAAAAGCACGTAGCGATCGAAGCGTTGCATTAGACGCGCGATACTCGGGTGAAAAGCCAACCGGCGATAGGAATCATCATCAGAGAGGGAAGCCAGGCTGCCAAGTAAATGTTGAGCGCTCCGGTTTCTTCGAAGATATCACACAAGTAGAACACTGGGTAATAAACGAACAGAAGCAACATTAGAGATGCTGCAAACCCGGCCAGAAAACCACCTTTGCGCAGGCGCCAACCGAGTAAAGCTCCGATGAAGGCAAGCGGCAAGGTGGCAAAGCACATCGACCATCGTTGCCAATAGATAAAACGAAAATGTGCATGCCGTTCGAGAGCGAGGCTACCGTCGGCCAAAACTTGCAAAATCCGGGAGGAAGGAAGGTCTTTGGCGCGCACGCGGTCATCGTGCGCACCCTGAATCTCATCCAAGTTAAACACCAACCAAGTCTTTTCAGGATTAGAAAATAGCCCCCGAGTATCACGAAAAGTACGTAATCCATCAAAGTTAAAACCGAGATTGCTGCCGTCGACCGTCATGCGTGCAGTATTAGCGCGTAAACGCAATTCCTCTCCAGCTTTGCCCTTGCCTTCATTTGGACTCTCCAGACTAAGCAGCACATTATGGAAAACTCCCGGCCCACTACGCCCTTGCCAAGAAAGATAAAGGCCAGCGTATTGCAGCTCACTGGATCCGGGGTTGGTGTTCTCCAACGCGGCCACCGGCACGCGATTTAGCAAAGTGCGCATTTTCTGGTAAAGGCCAGGCACCACTTCTGCGGTAATCGGGTAACTCGCTGCAAACACCAACGCCCCAGCAACCATGGCCGCTTGGAGCAAACGGAACGGTCGATAGCCTGCTGCAAAGGCCGAAATATGTTCCAAATCGGAAGCCATGCGCCCATAAGTCAGCACCACCCCAATCAACAACACCACCGGGAAAAAATATGGCAAAGCCTGACCAACGATTAACGGCACCAAACTCAATGGCACCCAAAGCGGTGCACCTTGACTAGTCGCAGAGGCCCGGATCGCAGCGCCAAGTCCAATCAGGAAGATCACACCAGTCAGCACCACGAACAGGCGCTGCAGGATCTCCCGTAGATAGGACCGAGCTAAAATCATGAGGGAATCGTATCTGGTACTCTAGTGCGGTGCATCCAATGGCCCGAGAGAATATGGAGCGGTTCACCGCTGATGGAAAAAAGCCAGGTTCCGCCAGGCTATGTCGATTACTGCAAAGGGCGGTATCAGGTGATGGCGAATTATTGCGCCTCTCCGCCCGGCGCTCGGTTTTTCGCCTCAAGGATGGGAAGCAAGACTGGATTTTGAAGCTAGACGCTCCAGAGCGCTCCTTTGAAACCATTCGGGCCCGATTACGACGCCCACCCCTAGCCCGTGAAGCCCGCAACTGGAATCTCTTGTGTAAGCGCTGGCCTGAGCTCCAAACGATCCTCGGGGTGATTGATTCAGAGCAACTGGATGCCTCTCGCGGTTGTTTTGCACGACTTTGGTTCGAAGGACGTCGTGGCCACATTTGGACGCTCGAGGACTGTCCGGCCGTCGGGGCTGGCATGGCTGCTCTTCATCAACTCGGATGGACCGATGTCGACCTTAGCCCGGAAGACTTACTGCTCGATGCTTGCGACCGCCTTCTCCCGCTCGACCTCGGCCATGCCCATGTCGGCGCCATTCCGGCCACCCCTGCCGACCGATGTCGTGATTGGGTGCACCTGCTCGGTGGATTCAGCTTAATCCAACGCCGCGCCTACACCCGCCCAATGCTGGATGCTTATCGCCAATCTTTGCGCTTGAGCGAATCCAACGAAGAGCTTTGGCGTCAGGCCTTGCTTTGGAGCAGTGCCATTCTGCATCGGCAGAGTCGACGATGTTTACGTCAGACGCGTGATTTTGAACCGCAAACCGATGGCATCTTGCGCAGCGAAAGGATTCCAGAAGGAGAACGCTGCATAGTAGAAGGCGATGTCTCTTCCAATCCCCGCGATACCTTCCGCTTACTTTATGAGCTGGAACTGCACCATGTAGCCGCGCTGCGTCCAGTGCATTTACAGATTGCGGACAGCGGTGATTGGGTAATTGAGGGCGTCATCCCCGATTCCTCCGAGACCTTGCAAGCGGACTTGCTCGCAGCCGGTTACGCCTCTACCGAGAAGGTGGAAGGCTGGCTTTTGGATCCGCGTGAATTAGAGCGGGTGAAACCGCAAGCCAAGCTCTAGAGGAACCAACGTTTTCCCGCGCCGGAGAGGGCGAAGGATTTCCAGTAATCGGCGGCCGGTAAGCGCCAGAAGGATTCGGCCCAATGGGCTTCCATCTCGCGGGCATACCAACGGCTCAAGCCACGGTCGACGCGGAGGTAATCCACCTCGGTGATTTGCGAAGGATAGGCCCGCATCGCCTCATCCTTCCGTGCGCGTAAATCCTCATCCATGGCAACATTTCCTGGGATGGGCAAAGGCTGCCACAGGCCACTCGCGGCAATTTCAACCTGGTTGAGGGAAGTTGGCCAAGCTGCTTGGAGCACGCGATTGGCCTCGAAGTGATCGAGGTTATTGTCCGCCCACCACACGCTGTGCACGCGCTGGGGGCGAAAATCCTCGAGTAAGGTTCGCAGCTGCAAAGTCCAAGGCCCCTTCACCTTCAGCTGGGTTTCAGGCGCATCGAGGAAGTGATAATCCGTCACTCCGAGAATATCCATCGCACGTTTAGCTTCTTTATGCCGAATCGCAGCGGACTCCGATTCACTGACGGTGCTCACTCCTTTACGGCCGTCGGTTAGCCAAATCATGCGCACTTCTGCTCCCGCCTTGGTGGCCTCGGCGATGGCGGCTCCACATTGAAGCACATCATCATCAAAGTGCGGCATCACCACAGCCACGCGCTCGACCGGAGCCATGGCTGCCGGTAATTGGATCAAATCTATCTGCATCAAACTGCGTTGGTAATCCAAAGCAGTTGCGAGATGATGGCGGTATTGCAGGGCGTCGGCGCGATTGGGGCGAAACTCTGCGCGCCACGATCCACGCAGGAGATGGGCTAGGCGTTGTGCCGGTTGGATGAGAAAGGCTTCGGCACCACCGCGTCCGACATGGCGGAAAGCGGAGCGATAACCGCGCAATCCGGCGGCGGCATTTTCAAACTCCAGTCCCGTTTCCTGATTGCCAGACTTCAGTAGGAGGTTGGGCCAGACCGGTACATCGCGCTCATACAAAGCGACAGGGAAGCTCGACGATAGGTCGCGGAGGATACGCAGCAGCGAATCGGTTTCGCTGCCCGGGGCCGGGTAAGGAGCGATGAGCAAATCGCAACCGGCTGTCCACGGCATAGGGGCGGCAGCCCCTTGAGCCTCACACAATTGAAATGCCCCAGGAATCCACGAGCGCGGATCACCATGTAAAAAGCCAGGCTTGAGCGTGGTAAGAAACTCCCCCACCTCTGGCATGGTGAGAATATTCTGCGGCCGACGCAGCGGGCACGGAAGGATGCGCCCCATCAAACCATCTACTCCATATACCCGAGAGCCTTCATGGTCTCAATGAGCTTGGCATCGTCGTCTTCGACATCGCCGCCCATCTCGCGCGGTGCGAGTTGCACGAAATCTTCGCGCACTTGTACAGGGTTGGCAGCGCGATATTCAGGAGTGAAACAATCCTCCATCACGCGACCATCCATGTAATCCTCAACCGGAAGACCTAGCAAATGCAGCATGGTGGTGGCCATATCGGCGATTTGTGGCCCGGTGACGCGTTCCCCTTGCTTGATGATGCCTTTGCCTTCCCAGCCATAGATGCCTTGGGTGCGGTGCATCGCGGGGCGGCCCTCGACTGCTGGCTCAGCAACTACCGGGTGCAACGGCGATGGCGACATATTGCACGCGGTTTCCTTGGTGACACATTGAATGTCAGGAGCAATGTGCAACTGCTCCCCTTCCCAGAGATCTTCGCGCTTGAAGGCCCGCGCAATAATCTTGGCGCCATCAGGAGCCCGCATCTCTACAACCTTAGCGATGATTTCATCGCGCAAGGCTTCGTACTCAGCACCAGCCTTGACGATGCCTTCCGGCTCGCGACCTTCCAAGTTCATCAAAACGATGTCTTCTCCGCCAGAAAAACTGGAATACGCACGGGTCTTTGACCAATCAATCATCTCCATGATGGTCGCCTCTTGGCCTTTGCCTAACTTGCGACCACGCTCGGTGAGGATCTTCAAAATGCCACTACGGCGCAAGGCACCATTCCACTTCTTCTGCATCCACAGCTTGCGCTTCATCGATTCGGCACTGGACTTTAGTACCAAGTAACCGTTATCCAGCAACCACTTGTTCATGTAGTAGCGATAAGTAATGCGCCCAAAACCGTGGTCAGAGCAAGTGCCAAAGACGGCCTCCCCTTCCATTTTGAGAGCACGATCGCGAATCCGGCCAAAAGCAGTGTCGACGGCGGTGTAGACGTCGGCGAGCAAATCTTTACGCGCCTCCCACTTGCCTGGGTTGGCCTTCTGCCATTGCGGATCCTGGTAGCACCAGGCTTGATGCGAGGTGAGGTCCACCTGGCGAAAAACCAATACGAAAAAGTCTGGATCGTGATGATCTAAGACGTGTTCGCCCATGCGCGTGATTTGCTCAATCACGTGAAACATGCTCTTCACCGCGGCACCTTCCGATGCGCTGTGAAACAGCATTTCAGGCTCATTGTCGGCAGGGACATCGCCGATGGCGGCCTCCAACTCCTGACGCAATTCAGGCGGATGAATGAAGTCTGAGTGACGATCAGGGGTAAGCAAACCACCAATCATGCAACCGTTCACTTTTTCTACCGGGAAGGTTAAAGGCACCGTAATCGAGGCGACCTTCTTGCCAGCCTCACTTGCAAGACGAAACACACTCGGCACTTGCACCGATTTCATGGAGACCACGGGGCGTTGATAACTACCATGCCGCTGTTCGCGAAAGAAGAACACTCCGTGCTTGCCCGGATGTACGCCTGTCATAAAGGAACTCCACGCGAGAGAAGAGTTTGGCGGCACCGTGCTGGTCAAAGGACCACAGCATCCATTTTTGACCATGGCTGCCAGATTGGGCAACTTGCCCGCTGCGATCATCGGGTTGATGATATCCCAGGTGGCGCCGTCGATGCCGGCGATGATGACGCGCTTGCGAGGGGTCGAGGTCATGCGGTTAAGGAGGGGTGCAAAAGAACCCTCAAGTGCAGGATACTCCGTCGGAGCACACTTTCTATGACCTTCCTAGCTTCCGTTTCAGGATATTCACCACTGCCGGATCCACTTGCTTAAGCGTAAGGCATGCAATCGCGTAAACCACCCCACCTACCGCCGCACCAAGAAAGACTCGCTGATCGAGATTCAAGGCGAAAAGGACTGCGATCATGCCAGCCGTAAGCGCGTAATAAGGCACAGTTCTGACCAGTATGGGAAGAGGATTACCAAACATACGCCCGACTAGAACCATCTTGATGACGAATTCTAAGCAAGCAGTCAATGCCGATGCATAAGCTGCGCCAAGAATGCCATAACGCGGAATCAAAATGATATTGCACACCACACTGCTGGCGAGAATGGTGATGCCAACCAGTGGAATGCGTTTCTCCAATTCCTTCGAGCCAAGCATCAGCATGCCGACTGGGCCGCCGAGGCAATCGACCACCATGGCGAATAACAACACACGAAGCACTTCTGCAGTGCTGTGCAGCACTCCCATTTCTGGCGCGCCGTAGCGATAGGACTCACCGAACCATCCACAGATGATGTCGGAGTAAAGGAAAATCCCTGCTGCCATGGGGATGACCCAAAAAGCCTGCCAGCGAACTGCACGCCCATAAAGCGCATGCGTTGCAGCTTTGGCATCGCCGCCGGCCGAGGATTCGGTTAGGCGAGCAAGACGCGGGAACAAAGCGGTGTTAAACGCCATGGTGAAAGTTTGGAACACAATCGCCACCCGCATGGCTTGGCCATAAAGGCCCCGCGCAAAATCAACATCTCCGGCCTTCCCATCAATGAGACTCACGAACAAAAAGCCCATGAGGAGCACGTCGATGCGATTGCGCAACATGCGTAAAATACGGAATAGAGCCACGAAACCGGAGTTCTTAAGCAAATCCCAGGCACGCTTTGGGGTGGAACTGGGAATCGATTCGTTCGGCAACAAACGTTTATGTACCAGACGCGGCAACAACCAACCACGAAGACTGGAGCCGACTAAGAACATGGTGAAGATGCCAAACAGGCGCTGGTCCTCCGGCAGCACCATCATCGCAATGGTGGCACCGCCAGCACGCAAAAGGCCAGTGAGGATTTCCACCATCGCTGGCATCGCCATGCGCTCATGCCCCTGAAAGAGGGATTCACCAAGTGATCCCATGGCATCGGAGAGGGTGATGCCCATGACTAGCAGGAAAAGAATCAGGCGCTGGTCGAGCGGCTCGCCGTTGTACAGACTATCGATAATGAGGAATCCACCAAGCACCAAAGCCGCGGCAAGCGTTCCCATCCACATCGCGAGGCGGGCGTCTGCATAAAGGCGAGCAGACTGCTTGGGGTTACGCGCTACTTCGCGGGTAACGATGAGGGGAATGCCAAAACTAGAGATCATGCTGCCTAAAAACAGCAGGCTTCCCATGAGGGTGTAGACGCCATTGATGTCCGGATTGACGTAACGCGGCAGGATGAAACCGAACATCGCGTAGATGGAAGTTCCGAGGAACTTCGCACCGGTCAGAAACAAAGTGTTGCGCGCAAGACTACTCATGGTCGCGGCAATCGTTTAGCGGAACAACGGAATCAAAGTTGGCCGAAGTTTCTGAAAGAGGTCGGCGGTTGCGCGGGTGTCCCGCAGGCAGTATTCGGCGATTTCATCATAACGACCAGCGCGTGCTTTTTGTGCCACCATGGAACCATCCATCTTGCCTTTGGGAGATTCTACGCCGAAGCGTCGGCACCAATAGTCCAAGGAATAGGATTCACGGGCGGCACCCATGAAATTCAGGACCTCCATTAAATCGCAGTGGTCACGCACGCTATAGCGATATCCAGCGAGTTGACGACTTGGAATGACATCTAGCATCGCAGAGCGAGTAAGTAGTACCGGGCCGTCGTAGCCGCGACCGTTGTAGGTGACCACCGTCCCCCATTCTGTAGCTAAACGCCAGAACTCCGTAAGTAATTCGCGCTCATTACCGCGAAACACTTTGGTGCCTGGGACTTCATCAAAGTCCTCCCACTTGCAGCCCGAACCGTGAACCAAAACAGCGCCCTGATCTTTCGCAAGATTCCACATTCCAATCGAAACGACCCGTCCGAGACCGCGCACTAAGGCAAGACGGTTTTGAATATCTTCCTCAGTACCACGCTTTTTGCGCGCCATTAAATAATGACGCGTGGCCTCGTCGACCTCTTCCCATTCCAGGCCCGCAACTTCGATATCGAAAGCAACAATGGGAGAACGAAGGTTGGCTTGCGCGCTAGTAGAGTCGTTAGATGCCATAATTACGCGCCCTCATTTTCCGGAGGAGTATCGCCATCATGCACAGAAAGCACCGGGACCTTAGCCATGCGCACCACTCTTTCTGCGGTCGAGCCGAGTAGTAAATGCGCTAGGCCGCCACGTCCGTGGGTAGAAATGACGATGACCGAGCAATCGAATTCCGCTGCAGACTCAACCACCGCCACCGACGGCTTGCCTTTTTCAACCAAGTGCGCTTCCACCGTTGCTCCAAGCGCGCGGAGCTTTTCAGCTGCTGCCTCTAAAGCTTTGCGAGCCCCTGCACGAAACTCCTCACGGTAGTTGCCGAGATCAAGTGCACCCGGTGCCATATAGTCGGCGAAGACTGGCGCCGTGGCGACCAAATCATCTTCTAGCGCATGGATTAGATGGACGATGCCTCCATTAGGAGTCGCAAGCTTTGCGGCCCATGGATAAGCGTGCTCCGCCTGGGTGGAGAAATCTGTAGTAAGAAGGATGCGAGAAAACATCTTCCACGCAGAATACCGCTTCCGGGGCGAGATGGGGCCGACCCCTTGGGTCTACTTAGCGTCGATTTTCTTTTGCACTTCCTCGTCACCGGAAGTTACGTAGCCAAGCTCTGCCATAGAACTCAGGAAATCATGATTTGCACCTTCCGTGGGCAAAAGCGGTCGGGTTGCAGCACGATAACCAACACGATAATCCTTGGGCGCTGGCGAGGGATTAGCCTCTTGCCAAGCTTTAGTCATTAAATGCCGCAAGGGCTTACCCTCCATGTAGCTTCCACTAGGGAGGCCGAGCAGGTCAAGCAAGGTTGGGGTGATGTCATAGATGCTGCCGAGAGTGCGGTCCCCCCGGGGCTGTAGGCCGAAAGCTTGCACTCCTAGGCCGGATAAAATCATGACTCCTGGAGGCGCGAGATCGTGACCGCCGCTTTGCACATTATCGATGTCATTGACATTCGCGACACCCATGCCGTGATCGCTGATAATCATCACGATGGCATTCTCCGGCAGTGCAGCAACCACCTGACCAATCCACTCATCCATTTGCTCATAGGCCTCATCAATGTGCGAGCCGAGGCGCTTGACCTGATCTTCGGGAACTAGGTAGTTGTAGTTCTGTGGAGCACGGTAACGCCAAAAGTAGTGACCAGCGACATCGGGCAAGCCGAAGTAAAGCAGGTTCAAGTCGGCAATTTCTCCACCTTCCAGCATCTGCAAGAAAATCTTTTCATGAGTGCGATCGGCATGAAAGACACCACGGAAGAAACGATCACGTAGGAATGCGAACTTCCATTCTTGTGGAGTGGTACCAAAGCGTTGATTGAACTCCTGAACCAAGGGGCCTTTCGGACGTCCGTCGTAGAGAATGTCAGAAATGGAATCGGCAAGCTGTTCAGGGTAGGTCAAATCCGGTAAGCCGTCGGCCATAACCAAGGGCTTCCACAACAAAGAGGCCTGGGCCTGCGCGGCATAACTTGCAACGATACGACTATGTGGGACATGCTCAGCAGGCCAAGAAACCCACCATGCGACCGAGTTAACGCTGCGATCACTCTCACCGGCGAGGTTCCAAATCGCAGGAACCTTGCGCGAATTGGAAGTATAAGGCAGCGCGTTCTTGACCGGTTTGTTGTTATCCCCAATTTCCATGAAATAGCGAATACCATGGTCTGGGACTTTGACTCCCGTGGCAATCGAAGTCCACAGAATCGGTGAGTAAGTGGGGCGGTCGGTGAATAGATTTCCCGCGATTCCGCTATCGCTAAGCTTCTTTAGGTTGGGCAATTTACCTTGCGCGAACAGTGGCTCAATCACATTCCAGGTGAGTCCATCCACGCCCAGTACCACGACGGGCGGGCGTTCTGTAAGCCGCACTTGTGGCCCCATCGGCGCTTGGGTTGCGGCTTCCACCGTCGTTGGCGCGGGCTCATCCCCACCGCATGCAGTGAAGAAAAACAGACACAAGGCCGCGAATCCGTATGTGGGTTGCAGTTTGGCGAAGAAGCACACGCTTCTATTCTACCGGAATACGGACAGGTACTGGGCGCTTGCGTAAACGTCTGCGAATGCCCCACCAACCGAAGAACAAAACTGCCCAACCAGGGATTTCACCACTTAGGTCAAAGGGCCCTTCCCGCTCGAAGTCAGCAGAACATCCGCCTCCACCGCCACCCGACGCAGTCGCAGGACTGGAGGTGCCATTAAAGGTGAAACCTGAAGAAACTGCGCCTTGCCCACTGTTGGTCAAAACCATCAGTCCAAAGTTTCCGGCGTTGGCATTGCTGTCGGTGATAGCTTCCACTTCGGTCGCGGAGATTAGGTCCATTAAGGTGGCTACCTTGCCACCTTGGCCACTAGTGGGGTCGACGCCGAACTTGACTTGAGCAATCTCAGAAAGCGACACACCAAAAATTCGCACCAAAGTACCGCCAGCTTTCGGCCCGTTCGATGGAGTAAAAGAATTGATTCTTGGGTCTGGCGTGGCCACGTAGGTGAAGCCGTTACTCACCAAAGTGTCAGCGGATGCCGGGTTACGCAGAATGATATCGACCTGGCCGGCGGCGTGTGCGGGCGCAATAGCCTGCATGATTTTGGTGGTGACGAAGGTGGTGGTCGCGGAAACTCCGTCGATGAGGACTTGGGTTTGGGCACTGAAGTTATTACCCACGATGTAAAGGCGCGTTCCTCCAGAGGATTGCCCTGCAGTTGGCAAAAGATCTTGGAACACGGCCGAGCCGGTGAAGGTAAAACCACTGGACAAGGTAGTCTGCTGTCCATCGCGATTGTGAATCGCAACATCGACCAGACCGGCAGAAGATACAGGAGTCGTGACGGTAAGAGTCGTGGAACTCACAAAAGTTACGTTTGCCGCCTCCACTCCACCAAACAAGACATAAGCCCCATTCTGGAAGTTAGAGCCACTCACAGTGAGGGTTTCGCCGCCAACGATACTACCCGTGGTAGCACTCAAACCAGAAATGGTGGGTGCATCCGCGATGACCTCCACCACTCCACTAGCGACCTCTAAATCACCGGCAGAATTTCGCAAGTAGAGATCGTAGGTTCCCAGAGTTGCGCCGCTCGATGCCGTCACCGTACCGCGCACAAAAGAAGTGCCACTGCTCACGTTACTAATGCTTAGACCAGCAGTTTTAGTGGTCATCGTCATAGCACCGTTTTCAAAACCAGTACCGAAAATGGTCACAATGCTGGCCTGGCCACGCTTCAGCAGTACAGCGCCATTTGCGTTATCGCGCATTGCGATATCGTCACCGACATCTAAGATTCCCACATTCAATGTGGCGCCGGCATTCAAGGTATGCGTGGTTGGTGAGTCAAATCCACCGTAGAAAGCTGCTCGGAAATCTGTTTCCACCGCACCATTTCCAGTCAAATGTGCCGCCGTCATTCCACCTTCTAAAGGCGTGACGTGAATCCAGTAATTGGCGGCGGGGATGCCCTTAATGTTGAAAATGCCATTATTGTTGGTCGTAGCCATACCCATCAAACGGCCATCGCTAGCCCGTATTGCGCTGACGACAGCACCTACGATTTTATTCGAGCCGGTTAAGCGACGGATGGTTCCAGTCAAACGAGATTGTCCACCAGCACTCGCGATGGCGATGGCTCCGGCCTCCTCATCGGGAGTCAAAGACCTATGCAACCATTGAGAAGTACTCACAAATGGCCACATCGTCCCGGCAACTTGCGGTGAATGATCGAGACCAACAAAGTGACCTATCTCGTGGGTCAAAACATCTTGAACATCGAAGGTTCCAGGTGTGCCATCGGTGGAGAAATTGAACTGCGAACCGTTAAACAAGATATCGGCGTCAAGAATAGCCCCGTTTGCCGTATTGAAGGAAATCGGAGTGATGGCAACGATTCCACTCCCGCCAGGGAAGTACCCGGATGAGTTGTTCTCATCAAAAGCAACGATGTGGGTGCTATTGGGTGCAGGATCCACTGACGTCGTGTCGGCACCACGTGTGAAGTTCAACGTGGATCCAGTGACGTCTTCCCACACCTGAAACCCATGTTCAATCGCAGGGATAAAACTCTCATCCGCGATGTTATCCGAACCCGTAGTGTTGAGCTGCCACGTAATGTTCGAGTTCGACCACGCCAAGTTTTTGTTGTTGATGCGAATGCGCACATACGCATCTGCAGCACTGAAGCTCACTCCAAAAACTACGAGTAGGGCAAGCGCACTTTTCCATGTGCGAGGACCAAACATGGATGCTTTAGGTTCAGCCTTGGCGCTGGACTTCGGCGAAGATTTCTGCGAGAAGAACATCATAGTCATCGACCTGCACGAAACCCTCCTCTCCACCGCGACGAATGACTTTTGCAGCGCCAGAAACGGAGGAAGCCTGGACCGTCATCGATCCAGCTTGAAGTCCGACAGGCATGCGCCATTGTTTGGTTTGAGAGGGTTCGCTGAGGAAAAGGATGCTGCGATCCCCGACCTTGAGGTCGGGCATGCCCGGCAGGACCAGTCCTTTACCGGCAACCTCGCCACCAGGAATTCGAACTTCCTGAATCGAGGCCATTGCACCTTTTATCGGCGTTAGGGTCGAAAAGCTGTATCGCGTTTCAATCGTGCCATCGTCCAGGAGTACGCTGGTAGCGTCCAAGACTTCGATTTCGCAAATGCGCTCGGCATTGCCCACTAATGTGGCTAAATCGGGTGCTGTTTCAGTGACAGAGGATGCATCGGCGCTGCTCAGGGACAAGCCTGAGAGTGCTCCGATGAGGATTGCGCAGGTGATGGGGTGACGCATGTTGCCTTATTTGCGGCCATCGACACCGACACTTGAGTGCGATCCTTGATAAATCCAACTTCCTATGAATTGTCTGGGGCAGGAGTGTTCCAGATCTAGATTTCGCAGCGCCCATATTCCCCCATGCTAACCGCTAGGATGCTTGCATGACGCACAAGCCCTTGGATGCCGAGGTCCTCGTTCTTGGAGTTGGCTCCATGGGTGCTGCAGCCTGTCACGCTATAGCCCGTTGTGGTGTTTCCGTTTTAGGAGTCGATGCCCATACGATTCCGAATCAACGTGCATCGCATCATGGGGGCACCCGCATGATGCGATTGTCGTATCACGAACACCCCAATTACGTGGCACTCTTAAAGGAGGCGTGGCAAATGTGGCGTGATTTGGAAGACGCTAGTGGTCATGGGTTGTTAACTCAAACCGGAGGGCTGTATCTCGGCCAACCCGACGGCGACCTTCTAGGCGGCGCAGTGCAATCCGCAGAGCTGCACGACCTCCCCCATCGCCGCCTTTCCGCCAACCGCCTACGCAAAGAGTTCCCTGCATTCATCGTTCCTGATGACTGTGAAGCCGTTTGGGATGAATGTGCCGGCTATGTATTTTCAGAGCGCGCGATTCTTTGCATGACGACCTTAGCGAAAAAACTGGGGGCAAAAATCCGCGAGCACTTCCCGATTGCAGAGGTTCAATATGAGGACGACCATATTTGTTTGCGCAGCGTCAACGGCGAACGTGTGTATGGAAAGCACCTCATCGTGACCGCGGGGGCCGGTATCTCGGTTGCTGAGCTTGGATTAGCGCCTGCAGAGCTACAAGTGACGCGCCAAGAACTAGCTTGGTTCGAGGTTGCGCCTGCGATGCGCACTGCCGCGCGCGCAATTCCGTGCTGGGCTTTAGAAGCCAAAATCTTGCAGCCAAACAATCCTGGGTTGCTCTATGGTTTCCCGACCTTTGAAGGAGAACCTTGCTTGAAAGCAGCGCTGCATTGGCCTGGACCAAGCGCGGATGCCCACAGTCTGCTAGAAAGCCAGGCCGACGCCTTGCAACCAGTGCAACAAATGATGCACTCCCTATTCCCCACTCTCAGCGGACCCATGTCCCGCCAAGCCGTCTGCCGCTACACCAATAGTGCCGACAGCCATTTCATCGTGGATCGCCATCCGACCAAGCCGAACACCACCATCGCGTGTGGGTTCAGCGGCCACGGGTTCAAGTTTGCTCCGGTCATCGGCGAGGTACTGCGGGAGTTGTGCTTCCACGGGAAAAGTACGCGCCCGGTGGAGTTCTTAGCGCTACGTTGAGCTGCATCCCACTTGGGGACTTGAGCCCTGGGCTCGTGCGCGTGATTCAGTAATTGGAAATGGCAGGGAGAAGGGCGGCGACAAGAACTCAAATCTATCCATTCAGGATAGAATAAGGGCCCATGTCTCCACTCCAAGACTCCGTTAGCCGCCAGCAAGGCATCGACTTCGTTCAGAAGCTCGGTGAGGCCCTGCATCGGTTCGGCACTCCAGCGAATCGGCTGGATGAGGTGTTGGTTTTGATGTCGCATGAATTGGGCTTGGAGGCTAGCTTTTTCAGCACTCCATCCGCAATTTTTTACGCCTACGACTTGCCGGAGGAACGTGGCTATGCACGCTTGCAACGCGTTTATGAGCATGAACTGGACTTATCCAAGTTAGCCCGCTTAGATCGATTGTTCAATCAAGTGCTCGATGGGGAGATTCCGATTGCGCAAGCTGTTGCCAAGGTCGACGTCATCACTTCATCGCCGGCACCTTATCCGCTCAGCCTCAGCTTTCTTGCCTTTGGAGCCACTTCGGCTGCTGCCGTGAACTTCTTTGGCGGCGGTCTTGCCGAGACCTTGCTGGCAGGCGTTTCTGGACTTTCTTTGGGCTTACTCTATTTGCTCACAGAAACCTTCGTCCCTCTGCGACGCTTGTTCGAGCCCATCGGCGCGCTATTGGTAAGCCTAACGGCCGTTTGTCTTGCGCAAAGTTTTGATGCATCAGCTGACCTCGCCACTCTTGCCGGTTTAATTATCCTAGTGCCCGGATTCAGCATCGCCATCGGGGCCACCGAACTAGCCCTAAAGCACCCTACTTCCGGAATAGCGCGATTGGCCGGGGCCACCGTCACTTTGCTCATGCTGACGATGGGCACCATGTTCGGACGACAACTTGCGGAGTCCTTTGGCGTCACTCTGAATCCCAACATCATCCCCACCCCGCTACCGCAATGGGCGCAACCGCTGGGCTTAGTGGTCGCTGGCCTCGGCCTAGGCATTCTGTTCAAGATTGCCCGACGCGATTTACCATGGGCTGTGGCTGCTGTGATTTTGCCGTTTTTAGTTTTCCAGGCAGGAGTGAAAGAATTCAGTCTCGAGGCAAGTATCTTCCTTGGCGCTCTGGTGGCCGGAGCCTTTAGCAATGTCTTCGCCCGCTGGCGCGATCGCCCATCCATGATTGTGCGTCTACCCGGTATACTAATTTTAGTCCCAGGCGCCACCGGTTTTCTTTCCCTCAGCGATTTTGCCGAAGGCGACATCATGGCTGGCGTAGAAGCTTTGTACCACGTAGGCATGACCGCAACCGCATTGGTGACAGGACTTTTGGTCTCGAACATCTTGGTGCCACCACGCAAGGCGTTGTAGTTACGCTTTCAGACCAACACTGCGTTCAGCACTAGGGTAGTGCATTGCATAAAAAAACCGAGGAACGCAGCTCCCGTGCGTTCCTCGGTGAAGGAAGGTAATTCGTCTTTAGCGACCTAAAAGTCGAAGGCAAAACGCAACGCGATGATGGTGGTCGAATCCAAGTTATCTAGTTCAGCTTGGGTTACGTCCAGCATGATGCG
>JASFYO010000089.1:0-3587 GCA_045047305.1 Planctomycetota bacterium
GGCGAAACAGCATAAATCTCCGCAGGCCTGTTCTTGAGTTCGACTTCTCGCAACAAGACTGCCTGGCCACTCACCGCCAAAGCCAAGCGTGCTCGCATGGCATAAGGGCAACGTCGGAAGCTGTAAAGCGTAGGGAGTGAACGCTCCATGAAAAAGCAGTGGGCCGCTTATCTGTGGGCGATGGGTTTGTCGGTAAAGAGGAAATCCTTCAGCTCTTTATCGAAAGTTGCGTCCTGGCGCCGAATCCATTCCAACACCATTGCGGCGTGTTCTTTTTCCTCATCTCGGTTATGCGCAAGAATGGCCTTTAAATCGGCATCCTTACATGCATCCACTCTTTGGTTGTACCAATCCACCGCCTCTAACTCTTCCATAAGAGAGGTGATGGCGCGGTGCATGTCGCGTGTTGCGTCGCTAAGTTCGCTGATAGGTTCGTGGTAGCCTTCGTTTGCCATGATGATTTGGATTGCAGAGATGCCAGCTCAGTTTAGAACCGCCACACTCTTCACTTGCACAAAAACCTGCTTTCCTGGAACCAGCTGAAGTTGCTGTACCGATTTGCGCGTCAACCGAGAAAGCATGGGTACACCGCTCAGCAGTAAGCGGACGGTACATTGCGACGCATCTTCTTCCGCAACAGCTTCGACCGTAGCATCGAGAACATTCAGGATGCTAGTCCCAGAAGCACGCTGCAGGGTAATGCTGACATCGCTGCCACGCACCAACACCCTTACCGCATCGCCTAGCTTCATGCCGGAGTCGGCAACAACAAGACGCCCCCCCGCGAATTCAAGGTGAGCGAGGCCATAGTCGGCCTCGAATCCAACGACTTTAGTTTCCAAAACACATTGAGCGTCCGGGGACTGCGCCATCGACAAATCTAAGCGCGACGCAATCTCTGCGACCGGCCCCGCGGCCTCAACCACGCCATTTTGCAACAACACCAAATGATTAGCCAGTCGCAACACCTCTTCCTTTGCATGGCTAACGTACAAAATTGGAATCTGCAACTCCTGCTGCAAGGATTCAAAGTATGGCAGAAGTTCGAGCTTTCGCGCTGTATCCAGAGAGGCCATCGGCTCATCCATCAACAAGAGCGATGGGCTCGTGGCCACGGCTCTTGCGATGGCAACGCGCTGCTGCTCTCCACCTGAAAGCTGGTGCGGATATCTCTCTTGCAAATGCTCAATCCCCAGCAATGCAGCACACTGCTCCATCGCCAGTTTCGACTCCGTGGCCGCCTTGCCTTTCAGACCAAACGAAATATTGCGCTGTACATTCAAATGCGAAAACAAGCTCGGTTCCTGAAAGACAAAGCCAATGGAGCGCAAATGTGCTGGAGTCCAAGCGGCTCCATCTTGCCACACTTGCCCACCAACCTTAACCAACCCTTTAGAAGTTGGCTCCAATCCAGCCAGGACTCGTAGCAGTGTAGTTTTCCCACTTCCTGAGGGACCAAAAATTCCGGTGATACCACGCAAAGGGAGAGCGAGGTCGACGTCTAAATGAAAGCTGCCGCGATCTAATTGAAAGCGCAATTCCAAACTCATGACTGCACCACCCGAAAGCGCCCATTCATTGCGTAAACGATTACTAGAAGCAAAAACGAAAGGGACATCATGCAAGCCGCCAAGGCATGAGCATTTGCATACTGCAAGGATTCCACATGATCGTAGATGGCAATCGAAGCAACTTTGGTGCTGCCGGGGATGTTTCCTCCAAGCATGAGAACCACGCCAAACTCACCCAAAGTGTGGGCGAAACCAAGCACGCCTGCAGTCAGGAATCCATGCCGGGTCATGGGCAAGACCACGCGAAAAAAACTCTTCCATGGTGAGCAACGCAAGGTGGCGGCGACTTCGAGCGGGCGCTGCCCAATACTTGCAAAAGCTACCTGCAGAGGCTGGACTACGAAGGGCAAGGAGTAAACCATCGAGCCCAATACCAGACCGGTGAAGGTAAAGGCTAGTGGCCGGCCGCCCAAAGCTACGGCTGATTGGCCAATCCAACCATGCGGCCCAAAGGCAAGCAAAAGATAAAACCCGAGGACGGTCGGTGGCAAGACCAACGGCATGGCAACTAGAGCTTCCGGTAAAAACTTAAAGCGCCAGGTTGTGCGCGCTAACCACCAGGCTAATGGTGTGCCCACCACCAGTAGCGAAACCACCGTAATCGCGGCCAACTTTAGCGAAACGGCTAGAGCGAGGAGGTCGTCGGCGATCAACATCACGGTGCTTCATAGCCGAAACTATGGATGACGCCTAACCCATTTGGGCCCTGCAAATAACTTAAGAATTCTGCGGCCCCGTCCTTCTCGGTGCAAGCAATAGCCTGTTGCAAAATTGGGGCGTGCAGGCTTTGCGGCACCACCCAATGGGAACCCGCTGTTTGCCTCTTTTCATCACTCCATTGTGAGAAAGCGATGAAGCCCAGTTCCGCATTTCCGCTGTCCACAAACTGCAATGCCTGTGCGATGTTCTGTCCTAGCACCAATCGTTCGGCGAGGTCGTCCCACAACTGAAGATTCTGCAATACATCCCGTGCTGCCATTCCATATGGCGCAATGTCTGGGTTGGCCAAAGCAAGGTGTTCGAATTGGGAGGCGTGTAAAACCAAGCCATTGGGGTCGATTAAATCTGATTGAGGGCTCCACAAAACCAAGCGCCCAACTGCATAAGTAAACCTGGAACCTGCGATTGCAAAACCACCCTCTTCTAGCAGCTGGGGGCGAACCACATCGGCAGCGAGAAAGATGTCGAAAGGAGCGCCATTCTGGATTTGAGAACAGAGTTTGCCGCTAGAACCAAAACTCAAAACCACGGTTCTCCCACTCTCTGCCTCAAACGTCCTTGCCAATGAGGTGGCAGCCTGAGAGAAGTTGCTCGCGACAGCAATGTAGATGTCCTCCGTGAAAGCCTGCTCCTCTACCCTTCCACTGCAAGCGACCAATAGCGCCAAAGCACAAAAGCCTGAGCCCCAATGGGCTGTGCGAGGTAACAAGCACGTCGCAGACTTAGCCTGATTCTGCCGAAAGGGAGGGTGGGAATGGGCCATAGGTGCCGAGGCAATCCTATCCCGCCATGGCCCCCACGGCTCAACAGGACTCCAATTTTTCGTACTCGGGGAACAGTGTGCTCTCTTCGCTAATGATTCTCTTCGTCAGCGCCAAATAGACCTCGCGGAAATCATTGGCGAAGCTTGTCTCCCTTTCTCTGCCTTCGTATTTCTCAAAGAAAGCTAGAACCGAGGCGCTCACTTCGTTCATATCCTTTGCATATGCCTCCAACATCTTCTTCAATGATGAGTCCGATTCCGCACCTTGCCAAAGTGTAGGGTACATCTCCTCGTCTTCTCTTTTCAGGTGCGCAAGCAAGGATGCCTTGGCCTTCAACAATAAGGCCTGGCCATGGGGCGTGGTGACCCCCAGCTTTACGATTTCACATAAAACAGAGGAAAGGTCAGCATGATCTAGTTTTAACTGCTCAATCAAGGAAACTCTGATTTAGCCCTTCCGAATTCCATTTAATGTCTGGTGGCCGTAGAATTTCTTCATGCGCCAGACGACATTCGCAGAGGAAGGATTCGAG
>JASFYO010000090.1:0-6257 GCA_045047305.1 Planctomycetota bacterium
TTTCCAACCCGGGCGAGTGCCTCTTGATGGGCACCTGCAAGTGATAGCGCAAGAACTAATCCCTCACGAGCTTGGAAATTTTCTGGCTCCAACTCCGTTGCGTGCGAGAAGTGAGTCACTCCATCGTGGGGACTTCCAAGACTCAGGTACGCATCGCCCGCTGCCATCGACAAGGCGAAGTTCACTGGGCGCGCGCCAATCTCTCTCTCGAGATAAGTCGCGGCGCGCACAGGATCGCCCATGGCATGCATGGCTCGGGCATAGGCAAGAACCGGATCAATGTTGTCACGGTCCTTAGAGGATGCCTTGAGATAAGACCTGCCGGCAGAGCTCCAATCGCCAATGCTTTCCGCGACCATGCCGCGGAGCATGTCGACAGCGGGGTTTTCAGGCTCCAACTCAGCTGCCAACCCAATCTCTGTTTGCGCTGTATTCGAATTGCCCTCTCGGAAAAAGGACTCGGCAACCAGCAAATGCATGGACGCACTTTGCGCCTTTTCAGAAAGGCGATCTAGCTCTTGACGGGCCTTGGCACTTTCCCCCCTGGCCAAAAAACGCCGGGCTTTGGCCATGTGCACCTGGTCTAGTTTTCGCGCATAAGCACCTGTTTCCGGGCCACTATGATCGGGCTCCGGCCACATCGAGCAGCTGGCCAGAATCGGAAGAATGGCGATGAGGAATACTTGCAGGAACTTTTTCATGATGCTTGCTTAATGGGATCCAACCTCGTTAAGCAGTGCTTCCATGATGCGGCGGTCGACCTCGCTGCCAGAAAACTCTGGAACAAGACCCTCCTGAACCTTTCCGCGGATTCTCCGCGCCTCTAGAGAGTCCGAATCGGCCTTCCCTGCACTCTTGAGCATGACCAAAGCACTACCCAGTTGGCCCTCATTGGCCAGCGTCTTAGAAGCGCGTAAGTACATGTCCTGTAGTATTTTGGGTGATTTACCGACCAGCTCTTGCAACGCAACAGGGTCGTCAGAGGAGAATTCCTCTCCATATGTATCGGCATCAATGATGGTTGGAGTTAAGAGCACAATGATCTCTTCCCGCTCCACCGCATCGACATCGCTGCCGAAGGCTTTCCCAAGGAAAGGAATCGAGCTGAGTCCCGGAACGCCTTTCTCGGTTGTGGTGCTTTTTTCCCGAAAAAGGCCCCCAATCAAAACCGTTCGACCCGATTTCACCAAGATATTGGTGGTGAGTTCAGCCGTAATCTCAAATGGTAGGCCCAAAGAGTTAAGCCCACCCTCGGAATCCTCGGGGTGGATTTCCATGCGAATAAGCCCATTTTCACCAATGAAGGGACGGAACAGCAGTCGTGTTCCGGTCTCAAGAAACTCCACCTGCTGGGTCGTGCCCGTCTGCGTAATTGTGGTGGTCAGAAAACCATCACGGCGGCCAAGCAACACTTCCCCGCGTTGCTTATTCAACGCCATAATGGATGGCTGAGCAAGGACCGTAGTGTCAGTCACGGTCTGTAGAGCACGCACAAATGCAGCAACATCGCCGCGAAAAAGCCCTAGATTGAGACCGCCATCAGAAACATCGCTAGTGAAGTCTGTTTGCAACTGGTGCACCGAGTTCCCCATTTGATCCGCAGTAATATTCCCTGTAGAAATGCCGAAACCATTGGATGTCGCATTGAGGTCCTGAAAGGAGAGACTCTGCAGCACAGAAACATCGACACCCAACTCTTTGCTGTACACCATGTCTGCTGTAAGAATGGTGGCCTCGATGAGTACTTGCCTTGGAGGGCCATCGACCTTCTTAATCATTTCCTCAATGGCGCGCATGGTGCCGGCGTTGGCGCGGACAAAAATGACGTCATTGCTTGCATAGGCATCGCCACCAGCGTTTTCCTCATCGCTTCCAATACCGATTGCCGCTGACGCTGATGCGGTGACTTTTTCATCTCCGATAAGCATGTCCTCGATAAGATCCTTAATGTCTTCAGCGCGCGAGTGATTGAGCACAAAAACCTTCGTTTCTAACATTGTGTTCTCAATGAACAGGAAGGACCCTCGTTGGCTTGCGCTAAGCCCGGTTGCCAAACAAATGACTTCAATCGCTTCCTCGAAAGTCATGTCGTACAAATCACCACTAAACTTAGCCTTGACGTCTTGCGCCACCACAATGTTGCGTTGCGTCAGCAGGCGCAAGGTTCCAAAGACGTCACGCACATCAAGGTTGGTTCCGTGGTACTCCAAGGTTCCAGATCCAGTGTATTCAAATCCATCACCGGATACGGGGGCTTGATCATTCGCAGCATCCCTGGACGCCGAGGGCAAGTCTTGATCTAAAGGAGTGTTGATTAAGTCCGACAAATCGCTTTGCGAGAAAGCGATGGATGCCGTTGCCATAATCGTGAAAATGAGTGTGATGATTTTTTTCATGCCGACATCTCAAACAGAGGCAAGTACAGAGAAATCAAGAGTGCGCCTACAACCATGCTCATCAATGCGATCAAAATGGTCTCCAATTGCGCAGCAACGCGACCAGCGAAGACTTCTACCTTGGTACGGTAAAATTCAGACAACTCCTCCAAAACTTCTGGCAGAGTTCCCGATTGTTCACCAATGCGAGCCATATTTTCTAAGAACGCCGTAAACAATCCAGTGGTCCCGAGAGCGTCGGATAAGTTTCCACCACGCCCGATATGTTGAGCAACTTTTTTCATCGCACTTTGGTAAACCGGGTTGTAGCTGTAGATGCCTTTCATCGCATCTATGGTTTCTAGCACTGGTACGCCCGCGTCCAAGAGAATCGCTACGTTTTGCGAAAAGCGCTGCATGCTGGCCTGGACCATCATGTCCCCGACCACTGGGACCGACATTGTGAATCGGCACCAAATCAGTCTCCCCTTAGGAGTAGAAATGAATTTGCGAAATGCAAAAATCGCAGCCGCAATGTACATGATGTATTTCATGCCATTGGTACGCAAGTCATCTGACATGGCAATAAGCATTTGTGTGGGCTTTGGGAGTTCCTTGCCAAAGTCCGCGAACATCGACTCAAAAGTTGGCACAACCACCACCATCATGACGATGACAGCAATCACCGAGACCACCAAAATGGTCATTGGGTACGCTAGTGAACTTTTTACTTTTGCTTTAAACTTTTGCGCCTCGTCAATCTGCCGCGCCAAGTTAATCAGTGTTTCGCCAAGGGAACCAGAGATCTCCCCGCCTTTAATAATCTGACACCATTCTTCTTTAAACACCTTTGGATGCTCTGCAAAAGCCTCGCTCAAAGGTGAGCCAGATGCAACAGTACGGCCAAGGGCAGAAATGACTTCTGATAATTTGGTCGACTCAGTTTGATCGGCCGCAATCAAAATCGCCTCATAGATAGGCGTTCCCGCATTAAACAGCGTGTTTAGTTGACGGAAAAACGCCAAGATGTCGCCAAGCAAGCACTTTTCGTGCATCTTGTTTGCAACACGTGGCTTGAACATGGATCCAGGCCCTTCAAAAACGACTGCCGTCATAATCAATCCACCCGAATGTAATCGCTGACTTCCTCGAGACTGGTGAGTCCATTCATGACTCCCTTGCGTCCACATTGAGGTAAAAGGTCCGTGCCGCGTCCAATGACATATTTTTCCATGTCTGCTTGTGAAGCACCCGTGCTAATCATTTCAATCAGCTCATCATCCATGACGACTACCTCATAGATTCCAAGCCGACCTTTATACCCTGCCCCCTTGCAAGCAAGACAGTTGTCGTTTTTCCCTGGACGATAAATCGTTGCTCCAGGCTCTAACCCGTGGCGCTCCGCAGATTCGCCAGGGATTTCAATCGGCTCCTTGCATTCGGAGCACAAGCGGCGCACTAAACGCTGGGCTTCAAGCAAACGTAATGCCGGACCGAGCAAGAAGGGCTCAATCCCCATGTCGGTTAATCGTGTCACCACTTGCAGTGCGCTGTTGGTGTGTAGTGTGGACAAAACCAAGTGGCCAGTGAGGGCAGCGCGCATACAAATGCCTGCCGTCTCAGTATCCCGGACTTCTCCAACCATGATTACATCTGGATCTTGGCGCAAGAATGAGCGCAGCGCGCTTGAGAAATCCAGACCAGCTGCAGGGTTTACCTGCACCTGATTCATTCCAGTCATCTTGTATTCCACCGGATCCTCAACCGTGGCAATGTTCTTGGCTGGAGTGTTGACCAAGTTAAGCGCACAATAAAGCGTGGTCGACTTCCCGGAACCCGTCGGCCCGGTGACAAAGATTAAGCCGTGATGCGACTGAGCCGCGTCCAAAAATTCAGCGGCTTGCTGCTCACCAAAGCCCAACATCTCCATTTTGGTAGGAATCGCATTCTTCTCCAAAATACGCATAACGATTTTCTCGCCATACACACAAGGCACAGAAGAAACGCGAAGGTCAACCCTATGCTCACCATTTTTTAGGGCGATGGCACCATCTTGCGGTTTACGCTTTTCGGCAATGTCCATTTTTGCCAAAATTTTCAAACGCGAAATGACTTGACCAAACATGCTAAATGGCGGAGGGGTAACCTCACGCAGTTGGCCGTCGACCCGGTAACGCACGCGCACCGTGGTCTCATAAGGTTCAAGGTGAATATCACTTGCGCCTTCTTCAATCGCCTGCATCAAGATGGTGTTCACCAAGCGTAAAACCTGGCTATCGCTTCCGCCCGGCAAAGCGCGCTGCACATCAACGTCGACCTGATCAGCCTGTGGCCCCTCTTGCCCGGCAGAAGAACCACTGGCGATGACTTCCCCTAACTTATCGCGACCACTAAAGGCAGCCTTGTTCAGCTTTTCAAATAAAGCTTGTGTGCCAACGTGGGAAATCACTGAGGTTCCCGACAGCATGCGAATCTCTTCAATCGCACTAAAATCCATCGGGTCCATACAAACTACGTGAAGATGTCCGTCGCGCATTTGTACCGGAACGACCATACGGTTGCGGAAAACGCTTTCTGGAATTCGCTCTACCACCTCGCCAGTGCTTGCGATGAGATCGATGATCTCGCCCATCACATGGGGATTACTGCCTGCAACTCCTTGCATGACGCGGGTTGGCAAGTCGGGGTCCAAGTCCAGCCAACTGCAGCCAAGATATTCCGACAGGCGCTGAGCAATTAAGCGATCTTCAGCAAGCCCTTCCTCCACCATATAGGCTTCCTTATTCTTCGGCCACGCGGAATAGGGCACCGCAAAGGCGTCCACCTGTTCCTGAGTTATGTCCCCCTTCTCGAGGAGGAGCCGCAGGATGAGCGGCATTTTGGATGTATTTGTGGTAGGCATGGCAAAAGGAGCTAAAGCTTCCTTCTATCGGCCATTAGTCCACTGAAACCGAAGCCTGACCGGTGAGATCTAAGACAATCGTTTCGTCCTTGTAGTGCAACTTGGCAACGGTGCCGCCCACCGATACAAGCACAGGGGGTTGATTTTCATCGAATCCCGGCAAGATCTCCCCGACACGAAGGCTGTGCCCGTTAATCCGGGCAATCCAAGTGTGGTTGGCATGCATCGTGGATTCCAAGCGCAAGCTCAAACGTGAGGTCGCCTCAACAACTTCGTCAAGGCCTCCGCTGTCGGTCACTCCCAACTCCTCCATTGCAGCGGACTGTTGCGCCAAGGCACTGCGCAGCGCGCCAAAAGGATCCTTCGGAGCCTCGGAGCTTTCGTCGTCCAAACTACGCAAAAAGCTTGCCCTAATGTTTGGGACCTTGATCACCGCTTCCTCCTTTTGCCCTTCTTCGGCAATGAGTTCATCAGGCGTAGCATTGGCACTTGTCCATCCTTGCCACACGAAGAACCCAGCAGCAATAAAGAAGGCGTTTCGTTTTACCTTTTCAAGCAATGTCTTCCTCCTCGGACCAGTCCGTTGAGGAATCTTTATTTTCCATCGATGCGTCGGCTTCGCCACCCAGGTTGGTTCGGGATATCCCGAGCAGGTCACACTTCAAAGTTAGCGTGCCGTCATCTCCCAGGTTTAATTGCAATTTTTCGAATCGCATGATGCGAGGACCCCGCTCAATCAAATCAACGAAGGTCCAAATCTGTGCGTAAGTTCCAGAAACTTCTACCGGAAAGCGTACTTGCTTGAAATCATAGATGCCAAGGTCCGTCGCCTTCTCTTGCCGAGGCATGGAGACCGACGATTTTTCCACCATCTCATAGAGATACTTTTGCCACTCGGAGGGTCCCGATGGATAATCAAGACGATCCTCGAACAGCTGTGCAGCGGCGCGCAATTGCATCACTCGCTCTGCCCGTTCGGC
>JASFYO010000091.1:0-18316 GCA_045047305.1 Planctomycetota bacterium
CTGTGATGTAGAACCGCTTGCGGTTTTCAAAAAGCCCCCGGCAGTCTTCGACTGCTGGGGGCTTTTTCATGCGTGATGAGGGGTTGCTCATTCATGATTCTCCCCTGCATCAACTGGAACCGCATCAGCTTCCAAACGGGTAAGTTGCCCTGCAGGGAAATCGATTCCATCGGGTCCGCCAAAAGTGAAGCTGTCCACTTTGAAGGCATAGTGGCCGGCGGGAACGCGGAAGGCAGCTATGCCACCAGATTGTGGGATGTTCATCTGAGGTTGCAGGTCTAACCAATCGGTATCGCGCCTAGGCGGCTGATGTTGTTTCATATCAAGAAGGACACCGCCAAACGCACGGCGCTCCACAAATCTACCCGAACCTAATAAATCGAGTATTTGCCGAGTCGTCATCCATAGAGGGACGGCAACAGGTACCTTATTCGCACGGTGTTGATTCCCCCTCCTGCTGACCCGCAGTCCTCGCTGGCCCGCTTTCTTCGTCAAGAATCGGCTGCTGGGATTATTCTTGTATGCGCTGCGGTACTCGCGCTGATTCTGGCAAATTCACCGTTACGCGTCTTCTATGAAATGCTGATTGACACCCCAGTGCAGGTGCGCGTTGGCGAAATGGACCTTGCCAAGCCACTACTGCTGTGGGTGAACGATGGGCTTATGGCTCTCTTCTTTTTGTTAGTTGGCCTAGAACTCAAGCGCGAATACCTGGAAGGCGAACTCTCTAAACCGAAGAATATTGTGCTTCCTGCGCTTGGCGCGGTCGGAGGCATGGTGGTCCCTGCCTTGATTTACTTATGGTTTAACTTCAACGATCCAGCAGGGATTCAAGGATGGGCCATTCCGGCAGCAACCGACATCGCGTTTGCGCTTGGCATCCTGTCTTTACTTGGGTCGCGGGTTCCAACGAGCCTGAAAGTCTTCCTCACTTCCTTGGCCATTTTCGACGACCTCGGCGCCATCCTCATCATCGCTTTCTTTTTCACCAGCAAGATTTCAATGACCGCATTGATTGTGGCGAGCAGCTGTTTATTGGTTCTCTTCGTCTTGAATCGACGTGGCGTCATGGATAAAAGCCCTTATCTCATGATAGGACTAGTCATGTGGGTCGCACTCTTAAAGTCTGGAGTGCATGCAACCCTAGCGGGAGTCCTGCTGGCCATGTTCATCCCGATGCGCGACTCTCAGCGCCCAACGGTGTCCCCACTAAAGGATTTGGAGAAGGATTTGCACACGGCAGTGGCCTTCGTCATCCTCCCCTTCTTCGCCTTCTGCAACGCTGGCATTAATTTCAGCGGGGTTGGATCGGAACAATTTCTACACGGCGTCACTCTAGGTGCAGGCTTTGGTTTGTTCCTCGGAAAACAGGCCGGCATCATGCTTCTGTGCTGGTTTGGTATTCGCTTCCGAGTTGCCACACTCCCGGACGGTGCCAGCTGGATGTCTCTTTATGGGACTGCGGTGCTTTGCGGAGTTGGATTTACCATGAGTCTCTTTATTGGCTCCTTGGCGTTCGAAGAAACAGGCGCAAATTTGATTGTGGATGAACGTATCGGGATTCTCCTCGGCTCCTTCTCATCGGGACTTCTTGGATACCTTCTCCTGCGGCGCTCCCTACCAAAGACAGAGCTGGCTTAGCACAAACCTGCATCGTCGGGGCCGCATCGTATACTTCCACCATGAGCACTCTCATCGTCATCAAGCGCAATCAACTCGGCGAAGGCGACCCCGCCCTCGGACAAGCCGTACTTGGCACATTCTTACGCAAGGCCATTGCTGTGGACAACCTCAGTACCATTGTGTTCTTCAATTCCGGCGTGAATCTGGTATGCGCGGATTCACCAGTTCTTGCAGAGCTCACCATGTTAGAGGAACGCGGCGTAGACATACTGCCCTGCGGCACCTGTGCAAAGCATTACGGTGTAGAACCAGCTGTCGGAAAGATTTCCAATATGGATGACATCATCCACGAGATCAATCAGGCAACCAAAATCATTGACTTGTAAAGCCCGTGCGGAGCTTGAACCTCTAGTGTTCTTCGTGCGTCACGGGATTAGGGCTTTCTCAATTATGCAGACAAGTCCACGATCTCGTGACGCAAGGTAACTCCCCGCGCGGCAAGGTGTTCTTGCACCCGCGCAAAAACCGAAGCATTGCGACCGACCACCTCTCCGGGAGCTAACCCTGGAGTACTCCACGCCGCGTCCAAAATGCACTCCACCATCGCGGTGCAGGTATATCCAGTGGTGCGCGACATCGAGGAAATCCCGGTTTCAGGGTCGTATTCGTCGTACAAATCCCAAACGTGACGGACCGATTTACTGCCTTCCTTGCCCTCTACGGTGACCCGCATCACAGTGAACTCTTCCTCTCCGGGATTTAGTTTCCACTGATCGAACAAAATGGCCGAAGTCACCTCACGTGGTATCACGGTCTTGCCATCTACCGTAATTGCTTCATCCGATAAAAAACCGCTCTCGCGCAGAGCTAATGCCAAATCCCGATGTCCGGGGAAGCGCAGTGTCTTTTCCACCATATCCGGCACATGGCTCATGGTTTGAATCAAGGAACGCAAGCCATCCGTATTAAAGGCCTCCAAGGTTCCGATGCCTTCAAAATTCACATATTCCGGTTCCGACAATGCCGGCATGACGACTTCTCTGCCGTGCTCCACCATCCGCGCCGGGCGCAAGTACTCCTCCACCACATCCATGGGAGAAAACGGAGCTTTGTATTGCCAAGGGAAAGTGCGCTGCTTAGGTAGGCCACCCACCAAGCACTCAAAGCGCAACACTTGCATTTGCGCATCGTGATAGCCAAAAATCAAATTATCCAAGCCTGGGGCAACGCCGATATCAGTGACCACCACCACACCTTTCTCTTCGGCGAGGGCGCGCAGTTCCAGCGCATCCTCTGGAAAAAAGCTGATATCGGCAACGTCTTTTCCCGCCTCAATCAAAGTGCGCAAAGCAGCGAAGCCAAGAAACCCTGGCACCGCGCTCACGACTAAATCCATGCCCGCAACTGCTGCGGTGACAGCACCGTGGTCGGAAACATCGAGGACTTGCGTTTGCAGATTATCTACTCCAGCAAAGCGCTGCAGCACTGCGGCATCGCGATCGGTTGCCGTAACTTCATGACGCGAAGCCAAATCAAGGCTTATCGCACTGCCGACCATGCCGGACCCAAGGACTAAAATCTTTGCCATCGACAGCTATTCTACTGCCACACCAACTTTATGAAACGCGGGCGGTAGATATCCGCGTAGGTGAAGTGGTCCCAAAAGTTGAAGGTGTTCACATTCCAACTAATCAGCAACTCGCCGGGCTCTGAAAGATGGGGATGCGCTTTGGCGTTGTAGGTGAAGATATCGTCCAATCCTGGCGGTGGGACAATATGCCATAAGACTTCCGCTGGGCCGAAAGGTCCCCAGGGGTGGTCAGCGAGTTTCATCGCAACTTGATTCGACAGGGTATCGAGCGAGAAAATGAGCGCGTATTGACCATGCGGAGTTGGGGTCACCGATAACTCATTGGAAATGCGTCCAGTCACCGTGCGGACTTGGCGGATGTCGCGCACCCAATTGGCGCCATCCCAATAGCGCCATGCCGCAAAATCTGTGAAGTCTTGCGCTTGCACTCTGGCCACCACCAACTTCTTGACCAAGGGATCTTCTTGCGAACCATAGATATAGACAAAGCCATCTGGGTTGGGCGCTCCAGCCGCAGCCGTATTGGGAAAGATGCCGGCACCAAAAAAGATACCACCACGTCCACCCTGGACAGGCGGAAGCCCAACTGGAGCATCGACTTGAGTGATGGATGAGGACACGAAAGGCCCTGTCGTCGGCATGCTGATAAGGGCCATACCACCACGTTCGAATCCGAAGGCTCCACCACCACCGGGGAGAGTGTGCATACGTTGCGCCAAGACGTGAAGTTGATTGCCAATCACTACGCCATCGGCGAACCAATACCAATCACCTGCTTGCGATTGCGGCGTATTCGGAACCACCATCGCGGCAGGCGTCGCACCGCTCTGATCCCAAAAGTACTTCGCGCCAGAACTGAAAGATCCCTGTTGCAAAAACCCAAGAGTGTTATTCACCAAAGAGGCTTGGCTGCGCGACTTATCCGGGTTGACATTGCCAATAAAAGTATCACTGAATACAAAAATTGTATCCGTGCGGTTTACGCCCCCGGGCCGCTCATTCCCATCAACCGGAAAAGAAAAAATGCCATCGGCGCCGGTCCAGCCGCTAGTCGTATCAAAAAAGCTGGTCCACTCTAGTGCCTCCTCCACCGTGTAAGTTTGTGCCACGCAAGAGGTGGCGCAAACAAAAATACTCGCGGCAAAGCTAAGGGCGAAAACGAGAGGCAAGCGCATCCTACGAGTCTAACTCAAGATTGCACTTTGCCCCCGACCACGATGTGCGACACGGGGTTCTCGCCGAATACATAACCAAAATGGAACAAATCAGGAAGGTCGAGAACTAGCAAGTCAGCGTCGGCGCCTAAGCCTAAATGCCCTTTATCGGCCTCTACGCCCAAGCTGCGCGCAGCTCCAAGGGTCATGCCAAAAAGAGCTTCCTCAGCAGTGAAATTGAGGTGAATCCGAGCGAAATGTGCGACTTCTGGCAGACTCGGTGTGTAACTAGACCCAGGGTTAAAGTCAGTGGCGAGGAAGTAAGGCACCCCAGCTTGCAACAGCTTGCGCCCGGGAGCATCTACCTTTTGGCGCAAAAAGTGTGGCACGGTTGGGAGTAAACCGGCGAAAGTTTTCCCGCTCATTGCCATGGCCTCTAAGCCGGCGTCACTGAGTGCTTCCAGGTGGTCGACGCATTCCGCCTCCATTTCTACCGCAAGTTGGGTGCCGCCGATTTCATGGAATTGGTCGGCATGAATGCGCAACGCAAAGCCAAGCTCCTTGGCGGTTTCGCAATAACGGCGAGCTTGCTTTGCGTCGAAGGCACCTTGCTCAATGAAAATATCGGCTGCGCGCGCAATGCCTTGCTCTTTGACCGCTGGCAGCATTTCCTTACACAACAAATCGAGGTAGACCTCGGGGTTCTCGCGATGCTCTTCTGGAAACATGTGCGCGCCGAGAAAAGTGGCGTACAGCGGCATGCCTTCTGCATCTGCGGCATCTTGCATCACTCGCAGCGATTTCAATTCAGCTTCGGTGGACAAACCATAGCCCGATTTCCCTTCACAGGCCGTGGTGCCATGACGACGCATACGGCGAAAATGAGAACGTACGGTTTCGACCAACTGCTCTTCGTCGGCAGCGCGGACGTGGCGTACGCTCGACAAAATGCCTCCACCACGTTTGGCAATTTCCAAATACTCCGCCCCTTGGGCACGCCAATCAAATTCTTCTGCGCGTCCAACAGCAAAAACAGGGTGAACGTGGGCATCGATGAGTCCTGGAATCACCAGTCCACCTTGGGCATCGAGTTCAACGGCGGGCTTGAACTTTGAGCGCAAATCGGCCTCCTGCCCCACTGCAACCACCTTGCCAGCATCGATGACCACGCAATCAGAATGGGTGGAAAGGACATCGTCCCAAGTGATCACGCTGTTTGCGCGCACCACCATCAACTGGCAAGGAAGGAGACTCATGTCGGGGATTCTAGCGTTTACGGAGGACTTCTAGCTGCAGCAGGCTCAAGCCATCTAGCTCAAAGTGCTCCACGCGAAGGTTCACGGCTTTACGCTTTTCAAGCTCTAAAACACCTTCATTCCACGTCGGCCCATGCATGGTCCAGTTATCGATGAGCAAGACGTCGTCTGCCCAAACCCGAACGCCATCATCGCTGCGCACGCGGAAGGTCCAATTGCCAGCCGGCATGACGATTCTTCCAGTTGCGATGGTGCCGAAATGGTCCACCACATCCAAAGGTTTCATTGCAGAATTACCGGCGACCTTATCGGGGCCTTCGAATTGATAATCCAAAAACAGGTTGCTCGTTTTCCAAACCGAGGCATCGTCACTCTCCCCAGCAGCGCGCCAAGTATCCACATCCTCACGTGGATCAACCGGCGATACAAAGTTGCGGACTTCCCAAGTGGTGGCCAAAAAGCTGCCCTCCGAGACGAAGGACTTTCTGTTTACCCTCGCGGTTAGTAAGTAATACTGCATGTTGCGGCCACCGAAAACACGGTAGAGCTTGCCGAAGGAAGACTCGCCTTTCACCGGGCGAATGGAAACCGTGCGCCCGCCGTCCACAAAACGCAAGGCCACCTCGGCGTCCTCAGGCAACATGCGGTAAATATGTTCAGCTCCACTTTTCGAGATCAATTGCCACAACGAAGACTTTTGATCCCATGGGCCCCATTCCGTCATAACGATGTGTTCCCGCCCCATGTACTGCACCTCTGGCGCCTCCACAAATTGCGTAATCTTAATCGGAGAAATCTTCTCACCGCTAATTTTCCATTGCGCACCATCCTCCAAGGAGACTGCGTCTTCCGCTTTGACCTGATCTAAATAAGGGCCGAGAAAACGATTCTCTGCATGCTCGGCAACCACATCCCCCCTTAGTTGAATCGCTAAGCCTTCACCCTGGAAACTATTATCTAAAATGAGGTTTCCTGTGGCAGAAAGATCGTTTGCTTGGCCCCAGGGGGTGTTGGCAAAAGGAGATTCAAGGCTCCATAAGTGCACTCCGCAGGCATTCTCCCAAAACTCATTGGCCTGAATCTTGTTATTACGGCTGTGGTCAATATTAATTCCACCGCGCTCAAGCCCAACTCCCTGATCCCCGTTGTTGCGGAATGTGTTGAGGTGGATGGTAGTTTCCTGCGAATACCCTGCCCAGATTCCACAGATGGCATTCCCGGAAAAGCTATTGCCTTGAATTAAATTGCGAAAACCAAAAGTAAGCTCCAAGCCATGTGCCGCCGAATCGTGCAAGACATTACCCAGAAACTGGTTGTCGTTATTCCCTCTTCCTGCATAATCAAAATCCGCATCTGGCGGTGGGATTTCGCCGAGCGCTTGCTTGCCCGAGAAAGAAAAGATGCCATCACCGCAGTGCGATGCCGAATTTGCAATGATGCGATTGCGTGAGCATTGCTCAAACATAAGAATACCTGCGGAGTCTTGGCCACGGTTATAAACGCCATGACTGTAACCACGCACGCAAAAATCAAAACGGTTCTGCTCGATTAAGTTATCGCTACTTCTCCACATGGCAAGGCCCCATCCAGAAAGGAAGGAGCAATCATTGTCTCTCAACTCAGCATGAGTGACGCGGTCCAAAATAATCCCGTTTTGCTGCTCCCGTACCAGCACTTGGCTCACCTTCACGCCATCGCTTTGTTCAATGCACAAACCCGCACCATAATTTTTACGCCACTCTTGTGCATCGTTTTCATGAGGCCGCAGCCAATCCGCCACGCTCTCTTCCTGCAAAGTCGACTGCAATTTCTGGCGAAAGTTACGCTTGAAGTCTGCGCCTTCGACACGGAGTCCATCGGCCTTGGTCGCCAACATGCCGCAGCGATAGCCGCGAGTCACCAGGTTACGCACCACCACATTCTTTGCCCCCAGCACTCGCAAACCAATCCCTTCCAGGGCGTTTCCATCGACTCCTAGTGGCGCACCATTTAAAATTGAGCCCTGTTCAAAGGTAACCTCCACCCCATCGGTGAGAATGTGAATCACACCGTTGCCGTCGACATCAGGAATGACTTTTCCCATGGGAATGACCACCAAGCAGGACTCCGTGATCTCGGTGTTGTCCTGAGTCACTTTGACCACAGGGAGATCCTTCTGCGGGGCAGGGAAAGCTGTCAGGGCTAGGGAAAGCAAGGGAAACAACATGCCTAGAGCATACCTGAGGCTAGCTGGTGTTGAGAATGCCCAAACAATTCACTTTCTGGGCTGTATCATTAGGTTGAGTCGCACCCTGCGGCGAAATACCTTGAACACAACTGTCCTCCTTGCGGTCTTGAAGGCCTCCGCGGATCTGACCGACGCGGAGCTCCCTCCCTCTGCCGCGGAAGTCGCTGCTCCCACCGACTTCCTGCTCCTATTACCCATCTTGCTAATTTTGATTGGCGCGATCCTGGGTGGACTACGCACCCTGTTGCAATCGCCGGTGCGCCCGATGCTACTGGATGGCCTGGACGACACCATAGAGGAGCGGATTGAGCGGACATTAGAACAGCATCCCAGCCTTCCCTCGGCCGCCGGATTAGCACGCTTGTTCCTTCTGGCTGCAGCATCCGTCCTCCTCCTCAATGGCATAGCAAACCTAGAAAGCATTTCTCGCTGGGGCATTGGATTAATCAGCGCACTTTTTGGAGGGCTGATGTTGGAGGCCTTTCCAGCGTTAGTGCAACGTCGTCGCGCTCGCCGCTTTGTGCTTAGCCTTTTGCCGCTTGCCGTTGCATTCACTTTTTTGCTGCGTCCACTCACCTTGGTTTTCGAACGACTACTCGCCCTAATGGGCGCAGAGCAAAACGACACCAGTACCACCGACCTCTCAACCAAGCTATTGGACGTAGCGGCGGAGCACTTACGCGCGAAAGAGCTCAGCGAAACCGAACAACACATGATTGGTCGTGTACTAGACCTTCCAGAAGCCGATGCTGCAAGCACCATGACGCCGCGCACAGCTTTGACTGCAGTTGCCCAAGACTGCAATTTGGCTGATTTCCTCAAGCTTGCCCTAGAAGAAGGCCATTCGCGGATTCCAGTCTATGAACAAAACCTTGACGACATCAAGGGTGTGATCTACCTCAAAGACTTGATGCAACTCACTGTAGAAGGCCGTGACTTAAAGCAGGAAAAGGTTTCGCAACACATGCGTGAACCCTATTTCGTGCCAGAAACAAAGTCGGTTCCAAACCTACTCGAGGAAATGCGGCAGCGTCGGATTCACTTGGCGGTGGTGGTCGATGAATACGGTGGCACGGCAGGCGTGGTCACCATTGAAGACCTGATTGAAGAGATTGTCGGCGAAATCAAAGATGAGCATGATGACAAAGAAGAATCCGCGGAGCTGGTGCGCGTGGATGAAAACAAGGTAGAGGCCGACGGCCGAGTTGCGATTTACGACCTCAATGAATTCTTTGGCAGCGACCTCCCTGAAGATGAAGACTATGACACCATTGCTGGACTCCTGTTCGACCGCTTTGGGCACATTCCGGTGGTCGGGGAAAGCCTCAAGCTAGACGGGTTGTTCATCGAAGTTTTACAGGCCGATGATCGCCGTATTCACCGCGTGCGCTTGACTCGTATCCAACCCGACGAGCAACAAGCCGAAGTCGCGTGAAACGCATGTCTTCACCGGGAATCGTATTGCGACGCTGGCCCTACTCCGAAAACTCGCAAGTCCTGCACGTGCTCACTCCCAAACTGGGTGCGATTTCCATCCTTGCAAAAGGGGTGAACCGCTTGAAGAGTGGGCAAATCGGTATCTACGACACCTGGGCTTTGGTTGAAATCGAGTTCGGTGGCAAAGATGGCGCTGAAATGTTCAACCTCTACGCCGGCAAACTGCTCGATCGCATGTCTGGGCTTGCACGCGACACCAGACGTCTTGCCGCCGCCGGGGTCATGGCAGAGCTCGCAGAACTCGGTTCCCCTCCCGGACAGCCTGCACCGAGGTTGTTTTTATGGCTGCAACGATGGCTCCAGCACCTGGCGGAAGGAGCTGCCGTCACCCCGGTGCTGTGCGCCGCCATTCTCGAAAGCCTGGAGGAATTGGGTCTGCAACCAAACCTAGAATTGCCGCCAAGCACCCCTTCAGGCGCCATATTGTGGTTTTCTCCAGCAGCTGGAGGCCTGGTGGTGCCTCCAGCCGGACGTCGGCCAGAGCAGAATGCCCGACGCATTTCGAGTGAAGATTTGAGTTTGTTGCAAAAGTTACGCTGTCGGCCAGAATTCGCCCTAGAGGCGGGCTGCGAAAACACCGAAGGCTGCCTTACAATCTTGGGCGAATTCCTGCACTACCACCTGGAACGTCCGCCCAAAGCATGGCAACTCCTGCACCGGCAAAGCGGCGAACAGGTCCTCGGTCCGTGAAGAAAACCACTCTCCATTTCCTTTTTGCTGCAACTCTGATTGGCTCTTGCGCCGGTCCGCCGCAGCAACTCTCCATTCACGATCTCGATGAGGCCCATCGCCTTGCCGATTTGGGCGACTATGATGAAGCTGAAGACCTCCTCGATAACTTCGAAACGGATGACTTCGACCTCCCTACGCAACGTGATTACAATCTTCTTTATGGCCAGGTAAGCGATGAGCTGAACGATTGGAACACCGCCATTCGTTATTACGAAGCCTATATGGCGCAGACCGGTCCCGCACAACGCGCACGCGAAGCCGAGCAACGCCTGCTGCATTACGGCACCGCGCTTCTAGACGGCGAGCTCAAAGTCTTCTGGTTCTTCAACGACCGCAGCCGTGGCGTCATCACTTTGGAGAACTTGGCTTTGCTCGGCAATGACCCGCACATGCGTGCCGAAGCGATGGCCCGGGTGGCGGAGTACCACTATGCGCAAATGGATTACGACGATGCCATGGTCTTCTACGCCGGACTGCTGCAGCCCGATTTTCAAGGCTTAGGCTGGGAAGATAGTGCTTCCTTCCAACTCGCCATGTGCCATTACGGATTGATCAAGCTAAAGAGCATCAACGGTCCTGCCGTACGCTTTGCCTTAGAGCAGTTCCGCGCTTACCTCGAGCAGTTTCCCGGTGGCTTGCATCGGGTGGAAGCTCAACACAAGTACGACATTTGCCGCGACTTACTGAGCCAGTACCACATCATGGTGGCGAAGTACTATCTGCGGATCGACAATACCTTCGGCGCACGTCATCACTTTGCACTTGCTGCAGGCGAGGCTTCCATGGGCGACACCTCCACGGTTGGGGTGGTTGACGGAACCCCTTCCGCGGATAAGGCAAAGAGTCTCCTCGCAGACATGGACATCGATTCCTAGAACCTAGGATGCGTTTTCTGCTCCTGCTTGCCTGCCTTTCCGCCTCCGTCATGGGATGCGGATATCGCATAATAAGCCCTGATGTCGGAGGTGGGCGCACAATTTCAGTTCCACCCACAGTCAACGCCAGCATTTGGTATGGGATTGAAGTTGGCTTGACCCGCGAAGTCCGCGCCGACCTGCAACGGCAATTGGATATTCGCTTAGTCTCGCCGAACGGCTCCGACTTCACCCTCAATACCAAGATTGACGACGTTGGGCGACGTGCGCGAGTGGCTTTGCGTTCTGGTGGCGCCGCACTCGGCCTTGCCCAGCTCTCTGTAAAGTGGGAATTCCTCGACGCTCAAGGTAAAGTTTTAGGCAGCGGTGTGATCCGGAGAAATCTCGAGTTCCTCACTGATTTGAATGAGGATGCCTATAGCGCCTTTGATGAAATCTTTGTCGAGATTTCGCAACAGATTGCCTTGGAAGTTGGTGCCTTATTAGCGCACCTTCCGCAGCCCTAGAGCCTTAGCCCCGACGCCCTTCCAAATACGCAACCGCAGTAGGATGTCCTGCGTTGTGAAACATGGCCTTGGCAGGGCCGGAACATAAAATCGTGCCCGCGCCATCTTGCACCCAGAACACCGCGAGGTAATCAGCAAGGCGCCGTGCTTGCGCAAGATTGTGGGTGACTAGACCAATGGTGTACTTTCCGCGTAGCTGCAGCACCAACTGCTCCACCACCTCCGACGCCAAGGGATCCAACGCGCTACAAGGCTCGTCTAAAAGCAGTACTTCTGGCTCCAACATCAACGCACGCGCGAAGCATAAACGCTGTTGTTGGCCACCCGATAGTTGCATCGCGCTTTGGTCTAAGCGGTCCTTTACTTCTTCCCATAAGCCCACGTCTTCCAGAGCACGGCGCATCCGCTGATTACGCTCTTCCTTCGCCCCCATATCATGCTCCTGCAGCGCCAAATGTAAGTTGCGACGCACCGACATCTGGAACGGATTTGGACGTTGGAAAATCATCCCGATACGCCGACGTAAAACCGGTGCACATTTGACGTCGCGTAGAATTTCTTGATTGTCGAGGCAGATGCAGCCTTCGACCACCGCTCCAGGAATTAACTCAATGAGGCGATTCAAGCACAGCAGCAGCGAGGATTTCCCGCACCCAGATGGGCCGACCAAGGCTGTGACTTTGCCCTTGGGCATGTCTAAGTCCAAATCAGCAAGCGCTTGATGCTTGCCGTAACGCAACTGTAACCCACGTACCTTAATCACAGACGCACCTCCTCATGAGCGCTGGATGCGGTGAGTTTTGCAGTGATGCTGTTGAATATGAGGAGGAGGATGACCAAGGTAGCGGCTGCAGCATAAGCGCGAACGTCGCCGGCTGGGACGTTCATCGCGAGATCGTAGATGTGCACGGCTAAGGATCGCCCACTGTCCTCCAATCCGCTAGGCATACGCATGACATAACCCGCGGTAAACAAGAGCGCAGCGGTTTCCGCGATCGCACGACCGATACCAAGCACCAATCCAGCCGCGATGCCCGGCGCGGCAGCTGGGAGCAGCAACTTATGAATCGTGGTGAAGCGGGACAAATCTAATGCGGCAGCACCGAGACGTACATCTTCTGGAACCGCACGCAATGCAGCTTCGGAGCTACGGATTAAAAGTGGAAGCACCATGCAGGCCAAAGTAAAGCCGCCAGCCCACAGCGAAAAACCCATGCCAAGATAGTGCGAGAAAAAGGCATTGCCGAACAAACCGAACACAATGGATGGAACTGCAGCAGTGGCGTCGAGTGAGGCGCGTACTAAACGACCACCAGGTCCTTGCGCAAGCCGG
The DNA here is from genome assembly GCA_045047305.1 of Planctomycetota bacterium. Taxonomy (GTDB): domain Bacteria; phylum Planctomycetota; class UBA1135; order UBA1135; family UBA1135. The sequence continues at coordinate 12,795 of JASFYO010000091.1, forward strand.
CTCTCACTCAAGAAAAGTGCACAGCCAATACCAATGGGGAGTGCCGAAAGTAGGCAAACCAGAAGTATCAGCAGCGTAGACACAAGAATGGGAGCTATGCCACCTTCACGCCCGGCGTTCACTGGGTCAGTAGTGAAGTACTCCCAGCTCCATTCGGGAACACCGTGGTAGATGACATCGCAGAGAACCCAACCTAGGGTGGAGGCCACGAGTAAGGCGCTAAACCAGGCCATCATCACCACCGGCCGGCCGCTAGAGAGCCAAAATCTCATTGCGAACCTCTTTGCATCTGCAAGCGCGGGATCAGGAATAAAATCACCGTACTGGTCAGGACCAGCCCACCAAAAAACAACGCGGAACGGTGCGCTTCATTGGCGTATCCAAGCTCCAACGCAATGTTTGCACTCAAGGTACGCACCGGCTGGAGTAGGTCATAAGGTGGCTGCACTTTGTTCCCGGCAATCATCAAAATAGCCATGGTTTCGCCTAGACCACGCGCCAAGGCCAGCAAAATCCCAGAACGAATACCTTGTGCCGCAGTGGGAAGTGCGATGCGTCGTACCACAGCACCACGAGATAAGCCGAGAGCGGTTGCACCGAGTAAAACCGGAGCTGGGACCGCGCGCAAAGCCGCATGAGCGGTGAGCGCGATGGTGGGCAAAATCATCAAAGCCAAAACCAAAATAGCGGCCAGCAAACTTTGCCCTGGACCGCCGAGATTGCCTGAGATTGCAGGCACCAAAACCAACAGCCCCCAAAGGCCAAAAACCACCGAAGGAATACCAGCGAGCAACTCGATCAACCGGTGGAAAATCGGGGCCAACCATCGCGGCGCGAAGAACCGAGCAAAAACGGCGGCGCCCAGCCCAACAGGGGTAGCCAAAAGGAGAGCGCCAAAGGTCGTGGCCAAAGTCGCAAGCAACATTGGGGTTAGACCGAAAGACCCCGAGTTAGGGAACCACTCTCCGTCGCTAAAGAAGCGTGCGGCTCCAGGCGTATGGAAGGCTGGGCCAGCCTCTTTCAGCAAAAAGAGGAAGACCAGCAAGAAAACTGATCCAGCAGCAAGCGCGGCCGCAATCAGTCCCCAGCGCAAAACGCCATCAAGGCGTGAGCGGGGTAAATGAAAACGCACGAATCTGTTCATTGGCTTCAGATGACATGACATAGACCAAGAATTCAGAAGCCAAGCCGACGGGCGCTTGCGTGGCCACCATATTCAAGGCACGGGTCATCGGGAAATTGCCATTCGCCACGCTTTCCGATGTAGCCTCGATTCCATCCAGAGCCAGAAGCTTTACCTTGACCCCATGCAAGATGTCTTCTTCGGCGGTACCGATAGAAACATAGCCTAGGGCGCGGCGGTCTCCAGCAACTGTTTTAATCACGTGCTCATTTTCGCCTGCCAAAATATCGGCCTGGATTTCTTGATTGGTTAAACCAAAGTAGTCCAAAAATACCTGCAATGTAGCGCGACCTTCCGCCTTGTTCACCACGATGATGCGTCCTGGATCACCACCGACCTCGGACCAATCTTCAATTTCACCGCGATAAATCGCCCGCACTTGGTCGGAGCTCAAATTCCGCACCGGATTTTCAGCATGGACCATAAGACCAATGCCATCACGCGCTAGGGTCCAAGCCATCAAATCCGATTCTTCCGCGTAGAGTGCTCGCGAGACCAAACCAAAGTTGGAGACCCCACTACGTGCATCTGCAATTCCACGCCCGGATCCACCAGACTGCACATCGATACGTACTTGTGGATGCTTCCGTTCATATTGGGCGGCCAGCTCGGTCATCAGCGGAGCCAAGGTACTAGAGCCCGTCAACACCAAACGCGTCTCGGAATCAGAACGACTCCCGGCCTCTCCATCCGACTGCGAGCAGCCCATGAAAACAAGTAGCAGAAGTAGCCCAAGGGCTTGCAAGGAGATGAAGGACCGTGGGAACTTAGCCATTGGAACGGGGTTCGCACACCCGCCAAGCTTGTGACACGGAAATTGCCCAGAGCAACTTTTTTTAGTAGGCAAAGCCAAGGGTATGGAGATCCAAACCAGTAAACACCATGAGGAAACTGAGAAAGGTCACAGTATGCACATACTTAGCGGCACTACGCAAAGCGCCATCCTCCTCGGCCTTCAACCGCGGGATGACCTTAGTTTTCATCTTAAAGGCCAGCAACACAATGATTGCCAGAAAGACCAGCTTGGTTGCAATATGGTCTTGGTTAGTATTCTGGAAAAGGAACCACTCTGCAGGATCTGGCACAAAACGCATGGCCAAGATTGGCCCAGTGAGGATCTGCACGATCAAAGCAGGCATCCCAATTTTTCCGAAACGCGCTTCAAAATCCACCAACAGGCTCGGATCCTTATCCTTTTTAGCTTTGGGAAGGATGACAAAAGAGAGTACCACGTGGCCACCAAACCAGATGCAGGCGGCTAAAACGTGAAAGGCAAGCAGGATGGAATGAATCGGCATGAAAGGGCTCTGACGCGGAGAGTGATAAGGATAACCGAAGGGCTGCACCGACTCGGCAGATGGGGCACTTGCTGTATCATGCACCACTAGCCAGACGTCGTCCCCCCCCATCTTAGGTGACGGCCCTGGTAATCGGCGATTTCAGTCCTAATTAGGCCTTCCCGCCCATGGACTTCTCTTCGCTCCCCCGAAGTCCGCGCGTCATTCATGAATCCAGAAAAACCTGAACCAACCCAGGACCCAGAAAAGGCACCAAAGCGCAAAAACAGCGGCCTTTTCATCATCCTGCTCACTGGCGGACTCATCCTACTTGCCGTATTTGGCGGTGGGCACTCAACGAACCCTATGACTATGGACCAGTTGTGGGTGGAACTTTATTCCGGAACCGTGGAAAGCGTGTCCATTGCGGACACCTCCAAAGCTTTCCATGTTGAACTCCAGGGGGCCACCACCAGCGAAGTCGTTGCCGTTCCCGATGCGCGCATGATCTGGGGGGAGGTGCGTCAAGTGCTCGCCAAGGGGTTGACCAAAGCGCCCACGATTGGGATTGATGAGCTCACCACGCGCATTGCGGATGGCACCATTACCCCGCTCAAGGGTTATCCCCTACTCATTCGGACTAAGTTAGACCCTGAAAATGAAGACAGCGACACCGTGGAACGTCAGCGCTTCTTCCTTGATTACGCCGATGCCACTGGCATCCACTACGCAGAAATCGAGGGCAAAGCCGGCGACGACAGTAGCTTCAATGTTGCTGCAGTGGTAGCTGCCTTCGCTGCGAATCAGACTCATCCAGAAAACAAGGTTCCTCTGGCTGAAGGGCTTACCTTCGACACCACGAAGGGGCTTGCTACTGAGAAGACCAGCGGCCTCACCACCATGTTGTTGAGCTTCGGCCCCATCTTGTTGTTCTTGGTGCTGTTTTGGTTCCTGTTTATGCGCCAAATGAAAGGCCAAGGCCAAGGATTGCTAAGTTTTGGCAAGTCTCGCGCCACGGTGTACAACAAGGAAAACCACACCGGCATTACCTTTGATGATGTCGCCGGAATCGAAGAAGCGCTCGCCGAGGTTTCCGAGATTACCGAATTCCTCAAGTTCCCAGAGAAGTTCACCCGGCTTGGTGGACGCATCCCTCGCGGCGTCATGCTGGTGGGCCCTCCCGGAACCGGCAAAACTCTGCTCGCAAAAGCGATTGCAGGCGAGGCCGACGTCCCCTTCATCTCCATCAGTGGCTCCGACTTCGTCGAGATGTTCGTTGGTGTTGGCGCAAGCCGTGTGCGCGACCTGTTTGAAGGCGCACGTAAAGAAGCTCCATGCATTATCTTCTTGGATGAAATCGATGCCGTTGGACGCAAACGCGGCTCCGGCATGGGTGGTGGCAACGACGAGCGCGAACAAACCCTAAACGCGATTCTGGTGGAAATGGACGGCTTTAGCTCCGATGACCGCGTCATCGTCATTGCCGCAACCAACCGCCCCGACGTCCTGGATAGCGCACTACTCCGCCCTGGACGTTTCGACCGCGAAATCACCATTGACCTGCCCGACGTCAAAGGCCGCGAGAAAATCCTCAGCGTGCATACGCGCAGTGTGAAGATTGACCCGAGTGTGGACCTCACCGTCATTGCACGCGGAACTCCAGGATTCTCTGGTGCCGAGCTTGCAGCTCTGACCAATGAAGCTGCCATCCTCGCCGCTATGCGCGAACACCTTTGGGTCACCCAGGACGACCTCGAGGAAGCACGCGATAAGGTACGCTTTGGTCGTCAGAAAAAATCGGCGGTCATGGAAGAAGATGACAAACGCATCACCGCTTACCACGAGGCGGGCCATGCCGTGGTTAACGTGTTCATGGAGCACACCGACCCGGTGCACAAGATCACCATCATCCCGCGCGGCATGGCACTTGGCGCCACCATGTTCCTTCCGGAGAAGGATCGGATGCACTGGTCGCGCAACCGTATCTTGGATGAGATCTGCACCCTTTACGGTGGACGCGTGGCCGAGGAAATCTTCCTCGACGACATCACCACTGGCGCGTCCAATGACATTGAACGCGCCACTGACCTGGCGCGGCGCATGATTACCCACTGGGGCATGAGCGCCAAGCTTGGACCGGTGAACTTCGGTGAAAAGGCTGGTTCTGGGTTCCTCGGTGCTGAATACGGCACTAGCAAGGACCACTCACAACTGACGGCCAAGGTCATCGACGAAGAAGTCGGTGAAATCCTTACCGAGCAGCATCTGCGCGCACTCAACCTGCTGAAGGAAAACCGCGATCTGATGGAGCGCGTCACTCAAGCCTTAATTCGTTACGAGAACGTCAGCAAGGACGATTTCAAACTTTTGGTCGCTGGCACTGCAGCAGAAGACCTCCATCCGGCCGGAGAACCTGATGCCGGCGAGGAGCGCAAGACGCCTCCACCAGTACCGGGTGAATCTTCCGCGAGCACGGACTCCAACGAGTGAACGTGGCTTAGGCCTGCCCTCGGTGATAAACTGCGCTTCATGTTGAAGCCGTGGGAGCTTCCGTGGGCGGATATGCCACATCATTCCTTTCCTTTGGGTGAGGGCTGTTGGCGTGCGCCCGCGGCGAACGGTTCCGCTTGTGATGCAGTATTAAAGGGGTTTGGAATTGTTCCTTTATCTCCTCTGGCCGACGGCTCTGGTAGCTACAGCATCCACCACCTGCCAGCGTTTTTGCCCGACTTGCAACATGGGGACCTAAGTGACCCGGCTTACCGTGCGCACTGGATTGCTGCACGCTTATGGAGTGCGCGGGCTGCGATGGCACGTCGGCTACAAACGCCGAAATTCATGGGCATTCTCAACCTCACGCCAGATTCCTTTGCGGAGGGCGGCACTTTTGGCGGCGGCACCATGGGTCCGCTTTATCACGCGCAGTGCTTGCTTGCCGAAAAGGCCGACATCCTCGATTTGGGTGCAGAAAGCACACGGCCGGGTGCCGATGCGGTTTCTGCAAATGAACAACTGCAACGCCTGATGCCAACCCTGGAGGCCTTACTCCCCTTGGGCAAGCC